>CAZVOD010000005.1:0-113916 GCA_964628385.1 uncultured Saprospiraceae bacterium | reverse complement strand
AAGCTGAAGTATTTGCTGCACAATGTTTTGTCTGCAAACATGAAACGACATTTTTTAAACAACTTCACAATATAAATTATAAATTTGTATCAGCATGCTACGCCTTTAAACTTTATATAATAGACTTGTTTCGAAGGTGTTAAAACATGTTAAGATGAGTGGTTTGCCAACTCATGCGCTACCGCGACCCTACCCTATGGAACAACTCTGATGATGTTTTACAAACAAGAATGGTGGGTAGAATATTTGAGATTGCTGCTCTTATTTTCTAGGACAGCAGAATATTAGCTCATATAGCATTGCTTACAATAAAAAACGAAAAGCCGGAAACGATAAATGAAAAACGCATACATCTATGAATCCGTTCGTACGCCTCGTGGTCGGGGTAATGCCAGGGGTTCGCTGTACGAAGTCAAACCAATTGATTTATTATCGTACCTGCTGGAGTATTTGCGCAAGCGATTAGATCTTCCTACACAAAAAGTTGATGATGCCCTGATCGGGTGTGTAAGCCCGGTGGATGAGCAGGGCTACAATATCGCCAAAAGTGCCCTTTTACACGCTGGATGGGCAGATACTGTGAGTGGTCTACAACTCAATCGCTTTTGTACTTCTGGCCTGGAAGCTATCAATCTGGCAGCAATGAAAGTTCGCTCCGGCTGGGAAGAACTGGTGATTGCCGGAGGAGTAGAAAGTATGAGCAGAGTGCCTATCGGAAGTGATGGAGGCTCTTTATTGTACGATCCATCAGTGATAAGCAAGATAAAATATCTACCACAGGGGGTTGCTGCCGATGTCATTGCCACTATGGAAGGCTTTGACAGGACAGTGGTTGATGAGTATGCTTTTCGTTCACATATGTTGGCATTGCAGGCTCAGCAGGGGAAGTATTTTGACCGATCTATAGTTCCTATCCACGATAAAAATGGCTTGCCGGTACTTTGGCAAGACGAGTGTATACGCCCTAACACTTCTATGGAGGCATTAAGCAAGTTACCCAGTGCTTTTGACGGAATTGGTCAATTAGGTTTTGATGATATGGCAATTCAAAAATTTCCACATCTGGAGCAGGTCAACCATGTTCATACCGCTGGTAACTCCTCGGGCATTGTGGATGGGGCAGCATTGATGCTGATTGGCACCGAAGAAGCAGCAGCCATTACTGGCTGCTCTGCGCGAGCCAGGATTCTTTCTGCTGCTACCATTAGTGTAGATCCTACGCTGATGCTTACGGGCCCGGCTCCGGCTGCCAGGAAAGCGCTGGAGCGGGCCGGGATGAAGGCAGATGATATTGACCTGTGGGAGTGTAACGAAGCTTTTGCTGCTGTTGTACTTAAGTTTCAGCAAGAGATGGATCTGCCCTTAGACCGGATAAATATTAATGGCGGTGCTATTGCTTTGGGGCATCCTTTGGGGGCCACCGGCACCATGTTATTGGGCACCCTACTGGACGAACTGGAACGACGCGACCTCAATACCGGGCTGGTTACCCTATGTGCCGGTGGTGGAATGGGAGTGGCCACCATTATCGAGCGAGTGTAATATTTTACCGCTTTTCATTCTTTTCCTCAAAGTAGTGATCATGATAAAATACCAAAAAGATACAGACCATATTGTAACCCTCACCCTTGATATGAGTGAGCGCCAAAGCAATGTTATTAATCATCAGGTTTTTGAAGCTTTTGTTCCGGTAATCGAACACCTTCAAAAAGAAAAGAAAAGAGCTGCCCTGCGCGGTGTTATATTGACATCTGGCAAGACATCCTTTCTTGCTGGCGGAGATTGGGAGTATCTCTACAATACCAATAATGCTCAGGAGATTTTCACTTTTTGTGAGGGGATGAAAAAATTTTTAAGGGACCTAGAGAGTCCCGGAGTACCTGTAGTAGCAGCTATTAATGGCAATGCTTTAGGAGCGGGATTTGAGGTGGCACTTGCCTGCCATAGAAGGATTATACTTGACCAACCCCGGCTGAAAGTTGGGCTTCCAGATGTCAATTTAGGAATAATCCCCGGAGGTGGTAGTATCATCCGGCTGATGTGGCTTTTAGGTATTGAACAAGCTTTCCCTGTACTTTCCAATGGCTATGCCTATGCGCCTAAAGAAGCACGAACAGCGGGGCTGGTTGACGATCTTGCCAATGATGAAAAGGAGATGATGCAAAAAGCAAAAGATTGGTTGTTGAGTACACCGGAAGGCAGACGCCCCTGGGATAGGGAAGAATGTGCTATCCCCGGTGGTACCGCCAAAGATTTGTCGGTGGCTCGTAAAATCAGAAATTTCACGGCCCAACTAAATAGCCAGCATAAAGGCAATAGCAATGCTCAGCAGGTGATTCTGGAAGTCTTGTCTGAAGGCTCAAAAGTGGATTTCGATACCGCCTGCCGAATAGAGAGCCGACACTACACCCGGCTGGCCCAGAGTAAGAGCTGTAAAAATATGATCAAAGCCCTGTGGTTTGATCACAATTCCATACAACAAGGCAAAACCCGTCCTAACGGATTTGGAAAGTTTCGGCCCCGAACGGTAGGTATAATTGGAGCTGGAATGATGGGTACCGGTATTGGTATTGCCTGCCTGGAACGAGGCATGGAAGTAGTCCTGAAAGATGTTTCGAAGCTCATTGCTGATCGTGGTAAATCCGTGATCAAAGACAAGCTAAAAACGAAAATGCAGCAGGGATATCTACACCAAACAGATTTTGAACAGATGCTTGGCCGCCTAAAGACCACTGAAAACTCCAGCGACTTTGAGAACTGCGATATAATCATTGAAGCCGTTTTTGAAAACCGCATGGTCAAGCAGAAAGTAACCAAGGAGGCAGAAAAATACATGGATGAGTATTCTATCTTCGCCACTAATACAGTTTCTATTCCGATAAGCCAGCTAGCGGAAGCTTCCTCCCGGCCTGAGGGCTATATTGGCTTACATTTTTTCCATCCGGCTGAAGATGTACCTATGGTAGAGATTGTTTTGGGAAAAAAAACTTCAGAAGAGACTATTTCCAGAGCATTTGATTTTGTCAAGGCCATAGATAAGACGCCCATCATTGTTAAGGATAATTGGGGGTTTTATGCGGCAAGAGTTCAGAATACTTATATTCTCGAAGGTATCACCATGCTTCAGGAGGGATATGTTCCTGCCTTGATAGAAAACCTGGGAAAACAGGCGGGAATGCCTGTAGGACCCCTGGAGCTGGCTGATCTACTGGGACTCAATTTGGTATTAAATTATGAAAATCAGGCGGGCGAACACTACGGCCCCAAATACGTGCAGCACCCTGCTGTAAACATTCTTCAGCAGATGATTGAAGAATTTGGTAGAACGGGAAAGAAACGCAAGGCTGGTTTTTATGAATACGACAAAAATGAAAAGACGCGGCTTTGGAGTGAACTAACAGCATATTTCTCCACTCAAAATACTAACAAGAATTACAAAGACATTAAAGAACGTATGCTGGTGGTTCAGGCACTGGAAGCAGTCTGGTGTCTTCAGGAGGGCGTCATACAATCCGTTGAAGGGGCCAATTTGGGTAGCATTCACGGATGGGGCTTCCCGGCCTTTCGCGGGGGCGTTTTACAATATATTGCCAACCACGAGCCAGAAGATTTTAAAAGTAAGTGCAAAAAACTACAAAAGCAGTATGGTCAGCGCTTCCGAATGCCCCGAACAGTAAACACGCTTTTTTCGTAAAACAAATAAAAAGTACCTTTTAAAAAATAGGATATTCCAGCCAAATACGGCAAGTCATTCGAGGTGCTGAACCACTCGGTTTTTTATTAAGCTTTTAAAAAAAAGGAGGAGAATTGTCAAAAAACTTAAATCTCAGCTTCATTTTTTTGAGAGTGTTTAACTTTTTCTACAAAATTATATAGATTTGCTGAACAAAACGTCATACCGCTTGTCATAACGGTTGACAAAATTTTATAGTGTATTAGTAAGCTAAAAGTGAAAAAATACGATTACATCATCGCTGGTGGAGGTTGCGCTGGTATGTCTTTATTGTACCAAATTAGCAACAGCCCAATTTTATCTGACTCTTCGATTCTTGTAATTGACAGAGACAGTAAGAATACAAATGATCGCACTTGGTGTTTTTGGACCGACAAGAGCACGCCATTCGACTCTATTATCAGTAAAGAATGGAGACATGTTGCTTTCAAAAACGGCAATCACACCAGAGTACAGGAGCTTACTAATAGTGCTTACAAGACCATTCACAGTATTGATTTTTATACATTCATAAAGGATCATATTGCTACTTTTCCGAATATTGATTGGTTAAAAGCTGACGTATCTTCCATAAGTGAAGATGAGCAAGGGCCGGTTGTTTATGCAGATGGAAAAGCGTGGAAGGCGACATATGTTTTTGACTCAATCTTTACTCACGAAATGTTGAAGGGTGATAATCCAAATCACCATTTTTTGTATCAGCATTTCAAGGGATATAAAATTTGTACGGAACAACCTATTTTTGACGAAGGTCAAATGACTTTAATGGATTTTGGTATACCTCAAAAAAATAGTGCCCGGTTCTTTTATGTGCTTCCCTATTCTAAGCATAGCGCGCTGGTGGAGTACACGATTTTCTCCGGCGAGATATTACCTCAGCAAGAATACGATGAAGCAATACAAGCATACATAAAAGATAAGCTTCAAATATCAGAATATACTTTGGAAGACACTGAATTTGGAGTTATTCCCATGTCAGATCATCCATTACCGACTCCAAAAGGAGCTGGTATCATTCCTATCGGAACCCGTGGAGGAGCGGTAAAACCTACAACTGGTTATGCTTTTTTACGCATACAAGAACAGGTGACTAAAATAGTGGGGCGATTGGAGACAGGAGTACCCCCTGCTGTGGAATCTCCGTTGCGTAAGCGCTTTCGTTTTTATGACACTTTACTGTTACATATTCTTCAAAATGACGGAAAAATTGCGCACAAGATTTTCAGTCGGTTGTTTTTTAGTAACAGATTGCAAAGAATACTTACTTTCCTTGATGAACGGACTACAATATTCCAGGAGGGGAAAATATTTGCATCGTTACCATTTAAACCGTTTTTGAATGCGGTTTGGGAGACAAAAGTTTTCAACAAATTTTCCAAAACGTTGTTACTTAAAGAATCTGCCCAAATAAAAAGAACATAGAAACCAACTTATAGAAACATAAAGCGAACAATGGCTACGAAATATCCAATTTTATTCAAAAGCATACAATTCATTGCTGTTCTGGCAGTGATTGTAGGATATATGTACCCAGGGTTATTTATCAACCTGGAAGTACTCATAGCCGGGGTTTTGATTTTATTGGTTGGTATTCCGCACGGTGCTACAGATCACCTAATCTTCAGAAATTTAGCGCGTCCTTTCTTGGGAACGCGTCGTATGATATACTTTTATATTTATTATCTTCTATTGATTGGAGTATACGCTGCCTTATGGTGGTTCTTACCGATTCTATCATTTGCAATTTTTCTACTCATTTCTGCTTACCATTTTGGACAGTCCAATTGGAATCATGTTCAGTTTGCATCTAATTTCAAAGCAAATATCTGTTATTTGCTTTGGGGCGCCTATGTTATTGCAGCTCCCGTCATACTCCATTACGACAGTTCAGCGCCCATTATCAAAGATATTGTAAGAAAGGATCCAGTTTCTATAGCGCCAGAAATGCGTTATGGAATCGTGGGCGGCTTACTTGCGGTCAACACCTTGATGACATTGGCTCTGCACTGGCAAGAAAAGATTAACGTCAAGCAACTTAAAGACGAGATAATCAGCTTGCTAGTGCTGAGCCTGGTGTTTTTCTTTACTCCCGTACTCATGGGATTTGCTATCTATTTTGTTTTTTGGCATTCTTTAGGTTCTGTTATGGATCAAATCAAGTTTTTTCAATCCAGAAAACAGGTGTACGGAGTAGTTGAATACATCAAGGACACACTACCATTTACTATGCTGGCATTAGTCGGCTTGGTAGGTATGTATTGGTTGCAATATGAATATCTTGGTGCATTTGAAGTTGGACTGTTATTCGTATTTATTTCCATTGTCACACTTCCACATATGATTCTTATTGATCAACTTTATAAGGACATAACCGCGAGTGTGTGAGCAGATTAGAATAGTCAGGTGATTATTATATAAAGAAATATTTTGTCTCATGATCACTAAACTATTTAAAATCGTCTTTGTTAGGCAATAGGCATGGTAAACTATATTTTAACACTTACTTAACAAAATTTATAAAAATGAATGCATTAGTAAATTTAGATCTATTTCTTGCGAACCTACAGGAAGGAGATTACGTAGGTTTCACATTCTTCATTGGTTCTATGGCTATGGCCGCTGCAACAGTATTCTTTTTCTTCCAAGTTACAAGAGTGGAAGGAAAGTGGAAAGATTCAATGCTAGTATCTGGCTTGATCACTTTCATTGCTGCTGTACACTACTATTACATGAGAGACTTTTGGGCAACTAACCAGACTTCTCCAACTTCATTCCGTTACATCGACTGGATTCTTACAGTACCGTTGATGTGTGTTGAATTCTACTTGATCTTGAAAGCATTCGGTGCTAAGCAAGGTTTGTTGTGGAAAATGATCGGTTACTCTGTATTGATGCTAGTAGCTGGTTACCTTGGTGAGACAATCTTCAGAGATCAGTCTCCTCTGTGGGGTTTCATTTCAACTCTTGGTTATGTAGGTATCCTTTATGAGGTATGGTTAGGTAGTGCTAAGAAAATGTCAGCTAACTCTAACGATCCAACACTACAAAAGGCTTTCAACGCATTAGCTTATTTCGTGTTGGTAGGATGGGCTATCTATCCAATCGGTTACATGGCTATGGATACAGGTTGGTTAGCAGGTATTATCCCAGCTAGCTCAATGGACATCATCTACAACATCGGTGATGCTGTAAACAAGATTGGTTTCGGTCTTGTAATCTACACTTTGGCTATCTCTAAGACAGCTGAAAACAAAACTGCAGCAGTAGCATAAGTTGTAGTGTTTGTGAAGTGAATTCACCCCCACTACAATTCTGTTGTAAAGAAAAAAACCATGTGCTCTGTCGAAAGGCAGAGCCATGGCTAAATCGATATGCATTAGTAAACTAAAACTTAAATATAGGTATTTAAGTATACTCAGGTCAAGGTAATGCTTGACTTTTTGTGTTTTAAACACTGTCCTCCTCTTTATCAGTACCTAATGTTAGGTACTTCTCTCTCCAATGTCTAGGTATTTTTTGTCATTAGTGATATTTATCGCATTTATCGTGAGTAAAACCTCCTAGTTTTATGTTATTTACTTGAATACAGAAGGCGGTGCCGAAAAATGTATGATTTGAGATGATCCCTCAAGGGTCGAATGTGGGTAAAAACAATAAGAAGCAAAAGACTGTAGTGCCCTTAGATACGCAACGTGATAGATTTCTACATGACGTATCCCCAAAAAAAGGCATGTTAGCTAAACTACAGGCATTCTCCCTAATGGAATAAAGCTGATATTTTTTTCCAATCATGTATTTTAATACACTGCAATATAGATTAAGTCAAAATAAGAATAAGTGGTAGCTACAACAAAAAAACAAGAACAGCCTGTTACTCTTGTCAAGAGGGGAGTTAAAGGAGTTGTCAGAGGGTTCAAAGATGACTTTTTAGCCCAAAAGCTTATGTCAATGGGTATATTGCCCGGAACAAAGATAGAATTTGTAAGAGTAGCTCCGTTGGGAGGTGCTTGCTATGTTAAAGCAGATAATCTGATTTTGGCCTTAAGAAAGACAGAGGCCCTTGGGATTCTTTTGAGATCATAAAAAAGCCGTTGTGCAGCAATTAGTTAAGACGTTTACAGTAGCATTAGTTGGAAATCCTAACTGTGGCAAATCATCTATTTTCAATGGCCTGACTGGCTTAAAGCAACGAATAGGGAACTTCCCCGGCGTGACAGTTGAGAAAAAAGTAGGCCAACTCCATACTTCCTCGGAGCGGTCTGTTGACATTCTTGACCTTCCCGGTACCTATAGCTTATATCCCAACTCTACGGATGAGAAAATTGTAGTTCAGACGCTCACCAATCCACTGGATGATAATTTTCCGGATGCCATCGTGTATATCGCTGACGTCACTAAGCTGGAAAAACATTTTTTGTTACTCTCACAGATCAAAGATCTGGGCATTCCTGCAATTTTGGTGCTCAACATGCTGGATATTGCGGAGCGCGAAGGAATGGAAATCAACACCGATAAGCTATCTAAAACTTACGATATCCCGGTAGTAGCAGTAAGTAGCCGTACCGGAAAAAATATGAATGAGCTGCCTATTGTGGTAGATCAGCTTATACAACAAAAGACAGCACCATCATTGGGATTTTCTTTCTACTCTCCCACCAGTGAAGAGAAAAAATTAGTAGAACAGGTCAGAGAACTTTTCCCCGATATGACCTTCAACGATTACCAGGCCTTGTTGATAGCGCACCATGGGGCATGGCTTCCGTATTTGAGTGAAGAAGAAAAAAGTAAAATCGCTGAGTTGACGGAGTCATCAGCGTTCAACTCTCTGCGCAATCAGGTGGAAGAAACCATGAAACGCTTTAATAACTTCACACCTACGATCCTGCAGGCTATAAAGAAAAAAGAACAAAAAGAAGAACGACTAACCAGTATTGCCGACAATATCCTGACCAACTCCTACTTGGGGCCTGTTATCTTTTTCGGATTAATGCTATTGGTTTTTCAGGCTATTTTTAGCTGGGCTACTTATCCGATGGATGCTATCGAAGGGATATTCGGATGGCTCGGCGATGGCGTCAGAAATATATTACCTGCCGGCTGGGTCAGTGATCTCATTACGGATGGTTTACTGGCCGGACTGGGAGGTATTCTTGTTTTTATCCCACAGATCGCTATACTCTTTTTTCTTATTTCCATTCTGGAAGAAATTGGATATATGGCCAGAGCTGCCTTCCTTTTTGACCAGCTCATGCAGTTTTTTGGCATGAATGGCAAGAGTATTGTTGCTCTAATTTCCGGTGGAGCGTGTGCTATTCCGGCTATTATGAGTACTCGTACTATAAGCAACTGGAAAGAACGACTGGTTACAATTATGGTCACCCCATTGATAAGCTGCTCAGCCCGTATTCCCGTTTATGCGGTTTTGATAGGCTTTGTCGTACCGGCACAAACAGTGTGGGGTGTTTTCAACCTGCAGGCGATCGCATTTATGGGGCTTTATATCCTTGGCATATTAGCAGCCTTGATTTCTGCTTTGGTCTTTAAGCTTATTTTAAAAAATGACGAACGCAGTTTTCTGATGCTGGAGCTCCCTGAATATCGCTGGCCGGTTTTCCGAAACGTTTGGACTACCGTTTGGGAAAAAGTAAAATCTTTTGTAGTTGAAGCGGGTCAGGTAATTTTATTCATTTCGGTAATCCTCTGGGTACTAGCCTATTTTGGACCCGGTAATGAGATGGTAAAAGCAGAAGCTCAGGCCCGACAAACCGCTCGCATCCAAAACCTTGACGAACAAGCCACTAATAACCTGATTGCTTCCAGACGGCTAGAGGTCTCTTATGTTGGCTACATCGGTAAATTTATAGAGCCCGCCATTGAACCACTTGGCTTTGACTGGAAAATAGGCATAGCTTTGGTTACTTCTTTTGCAGCCCGGGAAGTATTCGTCGGAACAATGGCGACCATTTACAGTATCGGTAGTGCTGATAACGACACCAGTATAAAGCAAAAGATGGCTGCCGAGGTTAATCCCAAAACGGGACAGCCCATATACACAGTAGCCACATCCATGTCTTTACTTATTTTTTATGCTTTTGCTATGCAGTGCATGAGCACACTCGCGGTGGTAAAAAAAGAGACACTGAGCTGGAAATGGCCGGTTATTCAATTTTTCTTTATGAGTGCTTTAGCCTATTTTAGTAGCTGGCTGGTTTATATTATTCTAAGCTAACTACACAATAAGATCAATCCTGATTATGGCTTTATCAAGCAGTTCACGTTCCAGGGCACAGATATCAAGATCTGCCATTCAGCGCCTGTATATTTCTATGCGACACCTGTTTAACAGGGGTTCCTACAAACCTTTAGGTATTTCTGGCGAAGCTATGATCAATGCTTTGCGACTTCTCAACCCAGAAATCTATGGGAGCATTAATGATCCGGAACGGGTAGAGCTCAATGGCCTATTTTATATTTTTCAGCGTCTGCCCTATGGCATCGAAGAATGTCGCTTTATCAAGCTGATCTCCAAAGAAGGATATGAAGATAGTCACTTCGAACCTATCATTCCCTCCAGGCGCAGGCGTAAATGCTACCGCATAGATAAGGAACAGATGTTTATCGAAATGACCAGAGGCAGGAGTGATGTTTATGATATTCTTACCCACCTAACCTTTATGTATGTAGAGTCAGAAAAAATTCGCAGAAACAGCGAAGATAATAAGGGTAATAAACGACGAGAATGGCAGATGCTAAAAGAAATTGTAGAAAAAGAAGACAAGGGCGAAGAATTCAACATAGAAGTAGCCTATACTTACCTGACTACCCTACTGGGGCGAACTTATGAGGAAACGGTGAAAGCCTGCTCTCGCTTTGGTAAAGACCCCATGGTAAACAGTATTTTCCATATCACCTACTGGCTATGCCAACTGGCTACTGATGAGCACAAAGCCGGACCGGATAGAGAAATCAGTTTTTCTTCTTCATTAAGAGAAAAAATGGGCCATCATTACTACGGCGAAAGCTGGGCTAATAACATAAAGACCCAACTGAGAAATGATAATCTTCTCGATCGCCCAATACATATTATCAGTGCCAACCTGCATAGCGTAATGAACAGCCTGTATGGTGCCGCTGCCATTAAGGAAGATATTGCCTTTGACGATATTGAAGACATGGCTACACAGCTTTCCATGAAGCAACATCAAAGGCTAAGAAATAAAATACAAAAGTATGCCAGTAACCACGGAATGACCCAAATCGATGATACCAATAGCACCAATATTCCCGTACAGATTATCGATACTGCGCAAATAGATCTCAATGCCTTATCTCCTGAAATTCAGTGGGATGATAAATTTATCAAAAAAAATCAACCTATCATTCTTGTAATGGATTATGCCTTCGGTGAGCAGGCCTACGAGACGATGGATGAGCTACTTAAGCCCTTTAAAGCGGGCCAGCAAGCTATTCCTCTAAATATAAAGTCTATCTCTATTATGGGTAAAGCCGGAATTCTCTGCGGTACCAAAGGAGATATCATGGTGCCTAATGCCCATATTTTTGAAGGGACCGCCGATAATTATCCCTTCCAGAATGAAATGACGGCTAAAGACTTTGAAGGCAACGGCCTGAGTGTTTATGAAGGCTCTATGATTACCGTGATGGGGACTTCTCTCCAAAATAGAGATATCTTGCGTTATTTCCTGGAATCTTCTTGGAAGGCCATAGGTTTAGAAATGGAAGGGGCACACTATCAAAAAGCCATACAGGCCGCCTCCAAAATTCGCCGTAGCGTAGATGAAAATATTGCCTTGCGATATGCCTACTACGCATCTGATAATCCACTAGTGAGCGGAAGCACGCTAGCCTCCGGAAGCCTGGGAGTTGTAGGGGTCAAACCCACTTACCTGATCACACTAAAGTTTTTGAATAAAATTCTGACAAGCAACAGCAACGCTAAAACAACTACCAATAATAGCAAGGATAAAGTCTCTTAGGAAATAGGTGGCGCTGCCCGGGCTGCTTTACCTGAATACCAGATAATCGAGCTCTATCTCAAATTTATCCGCCCGTTTCTCATTGGTAATTAGGCCGATGCGAATAATTTCAGCTTGTTTTTCTTTATCTAGCTGATAACCAAGTGGATTTCCAAGACGATATGCTCCCAGTTCTTTTAACGGGATATCTATCACCGTCCACTCCCCTTCGGTTTTGGGTAAAGCATACTTATAATTAGGCTTATAATATGGCTTCTCTGTCTCCATAACAATAGCCATTTGTATCCCCGTACTGCGTAGCTTTATTGATAGGGTATCATAAGCTGATAAGTCAAAAGGTTGGAAGGGGGTCCTGTAGGAAGTAAAGCCGCCATTATTTGCCAAAGATACTGTTCCGGCAAATACGAAACTGTTCTCTTTCCGGGTAATTGCTCCTTTAGATAGTCCTCCCATGACTCCATCATTAATGACATACCAATCGTCGCCGTCTTTATCTTGTCCAAAATCAAATTTTAATCCCATAGTAAGAAATGCTAGTAAAATCAAAGTCTTGTAAATCATAGTTATCATTTTCCTGGCTAGTAAAACCGTAATTCTCACATTTCGTTGCATAAAAACTCAATACCCCCAAAAGATTCTACCTGGGTTGCCTGGAGCATTTTCCCAATGTATTGCTCCATGAGGTCCTGTAACAGCGGTATATTCCTGTAGAAAATATGGTTATTAGAATGCTGTATAGGGCTGGTGTTGCTCGCCCAAAATCAAACTATTGATATACTCAGGACAAGGAACCCGGGCACACCCTTTTTTCCTATTTTTATTCAAACATCAAAAAGAAATCCAAATGGCCATTTTTCTAAATAGAAAGAGAACTTTATATTTGCAGCCAGAGCTATTCAACCTTTTTCAATCCTAATTAGAAAGCACCAACCTTTCATTTGTTGTCGTATACCTTAAATTTTATCGCAGCAACACTTTTGCTGTGAGAACGAATATTTTAATAACTCTAAAAAATCATTAACTATGAAATCCTTTAACTTCAGATTAATTCTAGGTTTGATGTGTTTACTCACTTTAACTTTCTCTTGTAACGATGATGATGACGACTCTTTTGGAGCCAGTCAATTTACCATTAATGGCGTGAGCTATGAGCTGAATCAGGGCTTCCTGGAAGAATTTGGTTCAAACGGGACAGTTGGCGGCCAGGAAAGCTGGGATTTTGATGTTACGCTGACATCATCCGGAATTACTTTCGATCCCAATAACGTTACTTTTGTGGGAAGTGGAAGCTTTATTTACCTAGATTTGAATACTAATTCTCCTGACGGTCTGGTTTCTGGTACTTATAACTTCTCTGGCCAGCGCAACGTCTTTACACTAGTCGACGGTACAGCTGCTTTTAATGTGAATATTGCAGCAGGTACTGGCAATGGCTTTGAAATCACTGGCGGTACAGTGACCATCAATACCGGTAATGTCGTTAGAATTGAATTTGACCTCACTACCGATACCAACCAATCAGTGACCGGCCGGTTCAGCGGTGCGCTACAGCGTATCTAAGAAAGGACAAAGTCGAGCCAAGTGATTATGCGTTAGACTTGCTTTAAGGGAGTAGAATAGCGATAAAATTACACTATTCTTTTCCACACGAAAGCTTTTTAAGCTCAGAAGGGCCATAGTTCCCTTCTGGGCTAAAAATGCGCTTAGCGACTGTAAAATACGCAGTTTATAGAGGACTGAGCGTTCCTTTTTTGCTGCCCAGTATGATTCTGCAAGTATTTATTATGATCAATCTTTGGTACCATACCGGCTGGCCGATAACGATTTTGGTGAGGGAAAAATAGGCTTTGAGCTGGGTTTTATCCATTTAAAGCAAGGTAAGCCACCACAGGCAATGAAGTATTACAAGAAGGCTTACCCAGTTTTTAATGCAAAAAAAGACAATCCGGAAGCTGCCTCCTATACAGCCGTATTGAAAATTAATCCCGATTATGCTTTTATCGATCATCAACAGGATTCCCGAGGGATATTCAGAGGGCTGGTATAAAGGAGCCAGGTACAGTATTTCCAAGCAGACGTTTAACGGAGGAAAGTCATTTAAGATTTTTGCAAAAGAGTTGAAAGGTAATGACTTTATCAGTTTGAACTATTATATTACTAGCAACAACGAATTGTTAAAACCCTGCGAAATGCCGGAGGCGAAGGTGATTGATTTCCTTAATAAGGTAGAGCTCAAATGATAAAACAATACCCTGTCAAGCTCCTCATACGCAAGCAGAATTGTAGGATTTTGCTACGGACTTCCAAAGCTTTCTAACAGATCAGGGCAGTTCCTTCTTTTTTGAAGCCCTCACGGATATCAGTTATGTGGAGTTTTCCAAACAATCTATCCTGGAGCTCTATGAACATTATCCGAAGTACGAGAGTCTGGGGCGTTTGATGGCCGAACGGGCTTATTTAAATGCCACTGAACGTCTGAAACAATTTCAGGCAACGCCTTTGGAAGAACGCTATCAAAAACTGTTGAATCGTGCACAGTAGCTTTTTCAGCAAATTCCACAGTATCACATAGCCACTTTCCTGGGTGTATCTCCCCAAAGTCTTAGCAGGCTCAAGGCCAAAGGAGCCGGAAAGGAATATTAGACTCGGCCACCTCTTTGCATCCCCGCAAGCAAAACATCAACAGGCCAGTTGACCTTAATCAGTATCGATTCTTCCGTTTTGTAATAACTTGAAGTAGCCAATGCTCACTTTCGACTATTAGGCTGATTGAACTGAAAGTTTTAACATTACTGGATTATAGCATTTCTGAAAAATGGAAAGATCAAAAGTGGCAAAAAAGAGATGCTGATTATTATGCCCTTAAAGATAAGATAGCGAGGAGCATACTTGAAAATATGGAAAAAAGATACCCTGGCATTAAAAGAATGATCCATACTTACGATACGTCTTCTCCCCTGACTATTGAGCAATTTGTAGGTCGGAAAAAAGGCTCCGGGTATGGCGTCCCCTACACTACAAAAAGAATGAAAATGAAGTGGCTATCTACCAATACACCTTTCAAAAAACTGTACCTTTCCGGTCAGGACGCTATGGGGCCTGGTATTATGGGTGCTATGTTTGGCGGAGTGGAAGCTGCAGCAAAGGTTATAGGGGGTAATGGATATCGTTTGATCATAAAAGAACTTAGGTAGTATAAAATTAAAAATAAATTAGTTCCAGTGTAAAACAAAAGCATAAATTCTTCAGTTATATATTAGTTGATAATGTGAATAATGGAGACAAGCTTTGCTTTGTTAAGTTTGTATTAGCCTTTTTTTCCATGCATTCTTTGCTTTTAATTTCTTTCCGGGATACTCTTTTCAAATGTATCTTGAATTTTATTACGGACTAAGGCTTCCGCTCTTTCTATTACCAATTTTTTAATTTTGATGGGCAGTTTCCATCATGCTTATTTTTTTTACTTAAATTTTAACTTAATTATGCTAGAAGGAATCGTAAAATGGTTCAGCGAATCCAAAGGATATGGCTTTATCAAGCCAAAGGAAGGTAATAAAGATATCTTCGTACACATCACTGATGTAAGAGACTCTGGTTATGACAAGCTTTTTGAGAAGGATATTGTGGAGTTTGAAATCAAGGAAGATGAAAGAGGCAGAAAGCGCGCTTACAATATAGAAGCGTTTGAGCCTATCAACTAGTAAAAGCCTGATTGGCAGAGGGTAGAGTAACTATCGGGTTACTGTTCCCTCTGGCAGCTTCTTAACTTTATCCTGCCTAACAATGTTCTCCCCATATTATGTTTCAGCTTTTTGATTCTACCTGATACTTTGGTTAGGTTACTCCAGTTATTTCCCCTTCTCACTCCGGCGTTCAGGGTAATGGTGCTAAGCATTAGGCTTGTTTCTACACAACCGCATTCAAAATCGCATCTTACAACATAGATGCAATGGATGAGATTTTCTTTTGGATTATCCTATATTCCGTTTTTTGCCTTCGTTCTAAATATTTTTCCCGTAACTCCGTAAAAGGCCCGTCTAAATATTTAAAAGGGCGCAGCTTTACTCCCGGATAAATCCCCCCCAGAATCTCCTCAATATATTGCTCATCTTCTATGAAACGGTCAAAGTAAACTTCCTTCCCTTCTACGGTATCTATTGTTTTTTCCGCATCCAGTAATCCTTTTATCAAACCTGCTAACATATCTCCATTCGGGATTCCATTTGCCGGATACCACCATTTTCTATTTCTCATAGAAAAAACTACATCAGCGATTGGTCTTTTTATCTTGAGCACATTCACCCCACCTCTCCTTAGCCACTCTTCCACAATGAATGGCTGTACAACATCTTTGTAAATAAAATGCTGTGGCTGTACGACATGATCCAGAAAATCCAGCGCAGCGGAATATCTCCCCTCTTCGCTTTTCTTGGTATAATAATAAGATTGATCCGTAACGGCAGCCCGCGGATTTAAAATAAATCGGTCCGGATTTAAAATTTCTCCATCGCTGGTCCACGAGGGTTCTCTCAATTGGAGTAACGTTTTAGTAGTTTGGTAAATAAAAGAAGACAAAGAACGAGGTAAAGAGACGATAAAAAGGGACTTCATTTGGATTTATTATTACTTTTTTGGCAAAAAAAGAAAACATCAAATAGATATTTGGGATAATATGAATTTACACAAATAGAGATTAAAATAAAATTCAAAATTTGAGTATTGTTAAAATACTTTTCATATTTTTAAAAAAAGATCAGATGACACCTTTAACCATATGGGGCTTTTTCAATACAGTCCCCCCTAACTATTGAAAATGAAAGAACTCAAAGATCGCCTGCTGTTAGTGGGCGATTACTCTGAGGGAACGGGCTTCAGCAGAGTCGTTTCCCATCTAGTCGAAGCAATGCTTCCCCACTTTGAAATCCACCATGTAGGCATTGGTTATCAAGGCAGTTATTTTGTTAATGACAAAGGGATTCACATTTATCCGGAATACGCGGAGAGTAGTGATCCATATAGTATCAAACAAATTGGTCAACTGCTGCATGACCTCCAACCGAAAGTTTACTTTATAGTTTATGATATTCAGTTTATAAGGTATTTTCTTCAGGCCTTGCGATACAAAAGCAAGCCAGTCAAGACTATAGCTTATGTAGCGTTGGATGGACTTATTCTGAAGGGCAGAAAATTGATTTCTACGCTCAAAGACCTGGACTGTTGTGTCTGGTATACTCACTTTGCACATGAGCAAGTTCAGGAGCTACTGAAGAAATCCCCCAGTTTACTTCACAAGCCGGTAAGGTTTGAAAGAATCCCTCACGGTGTAGAAACGGATCGCTTTTTCCCTATTGAAGGAGCGAAAAATGTGGAGCAATTGAAAAAGGGACAAATAATGGCTCGTAAAAAAGTATTTCCTGGCCTTAAAGACCCAGAAAATACATTTATTGTCTTCAATGGAAACCGGACACAACCCAATAAGCGATTGGATATTACCTTAAAGGCTTTTGCTGGTTTTGCTAAAGACAAGCCAACGAACGTCAAACTCTACTTACACAATACCTACCTATCAGGCATGGATGCGTTGAATATACAGCGTAAAATTGCTGAGTATAGCCTTGCGGGGCGGGTTTTAAACAGCGTCATAGGTAAACAAAGCGATTTTGTAAATGATGCTACACTGAATCTTGTATATAATGCCTGCGACATAGGCATTAATACTTGCATGGGGGAAGGCTGGGGCCTTGTTAGCTGTGAGCATGGTGCAACAGGGGCACCTCAAATCTTACCCAGACATACTGCCTTTCCCGAAATATGGGGCGAAGTACCCACCTGGATAGAAGCTCATGAAACGACGAGGGTCCGTTACAGTCCACATCAGATGTATGTTATTGACCCTGCGGGTGCTCAGGCAGCTATGGAGGTCTTATATCAGGATGAGGGTTATCGATGGGAGAAGGCGCTGACCACATATAAGCATTTACAGCAAGAACAATTCAACTGGCGAGGTATTGGCGCAGAATGGGAAAGGCTATTACGTTCTGTGTTGGAAGGAGAAGTAAAAAGTGTCACTGGCGCTACTGCCTAGACAGTCAATAAGCAATCTAAACATACTAATCATATCTCATTCAGCTAATCAAATGTATTGGTTTGCCCACAATTTGTTTGGCCAAAAACAAACAGATTTCTATTTCATTCACCTAAATAATTAATCATTATGTCTAAGTTAGATGATTACATCGGCAAGTTGCTGAAAGACGATGATGCCCTCAAGCACTTTTTGGTAGATCCCATCAGTGCCTCAGAAGATGCCAATGGCCTTTCAAAAGCACAGCGCAGTGTATTGAGAAGAGTTGTTGCCAATTTGAGTAACAACGCTACAAACGGCTACGGAGTGGTGAGAAGCCTTGATTCCTATCGGCGATCCATCCGTATGCTACAAAATGTTATGCACCTGGAAAGAGGGCATGCAGTAGCTACCAATGTAAATTTGGAAACTAATGATGTAGCGACTCAACACGCCATCTTTATCTATTACAATGGAATTCCGGAGAACCCTGCCGTTAACAATCCATACGCCCATTACTTACAGTACGCAGGGTATGGCGCTACGATTGGTCAGGTGATGGCCACAGCAAAAGATAAATATGGAAATTCACTAAAGACTAATTTTCATACCATCACACAAAATGGAATGGAATATGTAGATTCATTTACTATTCCTTCTCAATATTCTGACCCGGGTACTTACCAGATAGATCTACCAGACAACCTGAAAGACAAAGATGCTTTTTGGTTTTACAGTATTTTTGGCCGGGCTATCAGTGGAGGATACCGCTACGGCAAGGCGGGTGGAAAAGGAGAAAGCTTTGTCAACTATCCTTTACCTGCAAACAGCACCATTTACTGGCAGGTCATTGCGCCGGATACTTCCTATGGTTTCCAACCTTGTGATGGAGACAGCGTGGAAAAAGTATTTGGGATAACAGATCAAGTATTGAAGCCAGCAAAATAATGACTTAACCTGCTTCACTATCCTCGTCCACATATGGTGTACGAGGATTTTTTTATACCTTTCCAGAAAATATCATCATGAAAATATGTGTATACTGCGCCTCCAGTGCCCGAATTGATAAAGCTTATTTTGAAGCCACAGAGAAAGTAGCTAAAGCTTTCGTAAAGCACCAGGTCGAAGTTGTATACGGTGGCGGAGCTACTGGCTTGATGGGTAAGCTCGCAGATGTCGTACTCGAAGAAGGAGGAAAGATAAAAGGCATCATGCCTCAATTTATGAATGAAGTAGAATGGGCCCATCGCGGGGTTACAGATTTTGAATTTACCCAGACTATGCACGAGCGTAAAGCCAGGTTTTTGGAAGGGATTGACGGCCTACTGGCACTACCCGGTGGATGCGGCACTTTGGAAGAATTGCTGGAAGCTATCACCCTGAAGCGCCTGGGGCAATTTACCAAGCCTATTATTATTCTAAATACCAATAATTATTACCAGCCGCTCAAAGAGATGCTGGAAAAATGCGTTAGCGAAAAGTTCATGTCCGAGCAACATCTTAACATGTGGACCTTCGTCAAAGAACCAGAAGAAGTCATCCCTGCCCTGAAATCAGCAGACAGCTGGAGCGCGGATGCTATTAAGTTTGCAAGAAATGCCTGACTGTTTTATACACACGCCTCAGATCATTCTCCTGTTTTCAATCATACCGCTTGATTTTTAAAGAAACACAAGTTTGTTTCTTTCATTTTTTATGGCTAAATTCGATATCATCTGTTGATATTATTGCTTTCACCTGTTGAAACTTTATGAATATTGTAAAACTCTAATAATATAATAGTCAGAGTGCATTCAACAGGCACACTCTATGAGAGCGTG
The DNA here is from genome assembly GCA_964628385.1 of uncultured Saprospiraceae bacterium. GTDB lineage: Bacteria > Bacteroidota > Bacteroidia > Chitinophagales > Saprospiraceae > JANQPA01. The sequence goes on along the minus strand of CAZVOD010000005.1, from coordinate 94,302 downwards.
TATGAAATTTGCTTTTGGTAACCCCATACCCATAATAAAAATAGAACGATGCTTCAGATTAAAAACCAGTTTATTCTGATTTCTATTCCCGGGAGGTGCTACAAATTGCCCTTAAAGGACTTGAAATTCCTGATATATCAGAAAGGAATAACAGTCCTACATTTGGAGCAGGAAAGTCCAATTAAAGTCATTATACCATTGAAGCGTTTTGGTCAGGTACTGGCCGATCATGGTTTTTCAATGGTCAAAAGGGGACTCTTGGTAAATGTCCAGTATATCAGCCAGATTGATTATCCTGAAAAAATAGTTATTCTGAGTTGTGGCAATAAATTGACTGCATCTCGCAGAGGGCTAAAACTGCTAAAAGAGGTTATGAGGAATACTTATGATTGATGTTTTGTTTACAAAAAAACTTAGATGACTAAAACTAATTAACTTCCTGCTTTTTCAATCTAGCTTTGAGCAGTCTCATTAATTCTTCCCCCTGTAACTTGGGATAATTCCGCTGTATTTGCTTTACCAACTGCTTAATTACTGTTAATCTGTCGTTGATTGGCTTGTATTTTTCCAGGAGATACTTTTGATAGCTTAAAATGTTTTGATCAAAAACTTTTTCCTTTAAAGCCGTCTTCACAGAATCTGCCTGGTACGCGGATAATCCTGCACTACTCATACCGTATAGTTCTTGCTTATAATCTTCACTCTGAGCAATCAATTCACTGGTTGCTCGTTCCTTATCCAACTCAGCGTTGAAAGTGTGCTCGCTATCAGAGGCAATGCCCAGATAAATAGATGGATCATGTAATTCATTGTAAACCCTTACCAATTCAAGGAATTCCGGGCTTTCGGTAAGTGACTGTCTTTCAAATGTTTCTCTTGAACAGCTAAAAGCCATAAAACCAATAAGTAAATAACTGATAGTTAACCGTTTCATCATAAAAATTATTTAGTTAAAAATGGATATTGCTCTACTCTAAACTGTAACCAGCCCCCTGCCCTACTGACGCTATGTTAGCATCTATAAGCTCCAGGACTTAGCCACAGCAGAACAAGTCTAATTTCTACAGAAGATTTTCTTAGAACATTTTTAATTTAAATGAATCAAAAAATAAAAGCAAAGCTTTTCAGGCTGAAAAACTTAATCGGTAAAATTTAACATTTAAACGGTAAAAGAAGGAGTAGGAAAACGATAGCTTCAAAATTCACAAACCCTTAACCCGATAAAGTCCGGATTTTCCTAAAAAATCAGCAATTTGCTTTTTAAAACTAGTAACTCAATAACAAAAGACATGAAATTCCAATCCGGGTATATATTACTCTTCCTGGTTGTATCACTAGGGGGTATTTTCCGTTGTACCACTCCACTAGATTTAAATCTGGAAAGAGCGCCTTATCTTCAATCAGCCATCGCTGATAGCATCAGCATTTTGTGGCGAACCAACATCGGTAGTGCCTGCGAAGTTAAATACAAAAATCAAAATACCGGAGACTGGATCACGGTAGCTGGCGTGACCCGAAAGACGAATACCGGCGTAATAGAAAACGAGGTTGTTATCAATGGATTAGCCCCCAACAGCAGCTATGCCTATCAAATATTTACAGATGCCTCAAAGTTGGGAGAAGCGTTTTATTCCTTCAAATCTCCCAGGGTAGCGACAGATACCAGCTTCACTTTCTTTGCAGTGGGAGACATAGGAGAGCCCGTGGAAGAAGATGGAACGCCTGATCAGCTAGGAAAGGCCCTGGCTCAAATGAAAGAAGAATTTGATCTGGGATTATTGTTGGGAGATATTATCTATCCGAATGGCGAAAGTGAACTATACGATACCAACTTATTTATGCACTTTACAGAGGTTTTCCCTTATGTTCCGGTGTTTCCGGTGCTGGGTAATCACGACTGGCATGAACCGGAAGAGAACTATATCAAAGAATGGCGATTGCCACACAATGAGCATTATTACAGCTTTAATTTTGGCAATATCCACTTCATAGCCTTGGATACCAAGAACGGAGAGTTGTATGATTACGACAATCAAGTGGCTTGGTTTAAAGACGACTTACAATCGGAGGACGCTTTAAGCGCGGACTGGCAGGTAGTCTTTTTACACCACAATGGTATTTCTTGTACCTACAAAGAAGCCTACGAGGGCGTAGTCAGTTTGTACCCTATTTTTGCAGAAAATGGCGTTGACCTCGTTTTGAATGGCCACGCTCATACTTATGAACGCCTCAACCCTATGGATGGAGCAGGTACTCCGGTCGTATACCCGGACAGTATTAACAGCTTCACCAGCATTACCATTGGCAGTGGTGGAAAATTAAGGGGTGTAGGTACCGACCCCAAGCCGTTCAGTCCTGATCCTGAAAATTGTAAATATCCCGGTCTGGTAGCAAAAGCGGTACACGATTGGGCTTTCCTCAAATTGGAAGTAGATGGGAAAACGATCAGGGGCAGGGCCTATACTACGGAAGGGTTAGAAGTAGTAGATGAATTTATCTTAACAAGCCGGTAGAAATAAATAGACTTCTATCGAAGCTCTAAATGAATCATTTAAACAAAAAAAGAAAACCAACGATGAAGAACAATCCTACTTTTCCTTCTCTCAATAGTAGAAGGCAATTCATTAAGCAGACTTCCCTTATTAGTTTGGGGTTTATTCTACTTTCCAGATGTAGCGCTAACATGGAGGGCAAGAAAATAGCCACTCAAATAGAGCTTAAGAAAGACCCAAAAAATTACCTGGATTTACCAGAAGGATTCGAGTACCGGATTATTTCCAGGATGGGTGAAAAAATGGACGACGGCTTTTTTGTCCCCGGGCGCGCTGATGGAATGGGCACTTTTGCAGGTCCGGATGGTAAGGTGATTGTGGTTAGAAACCACGAAAATGGTCCGGAACCGCTAGAAAACAGTCCTTTTGGCCTGAAAAATGAGTTATTTGACCAGATTGATAGCCAATTATTGTACGATGCCGGAAAAGGGGAAAAACCAGGCCTGGGCGGCACTACTACTTTTATATACAACGAAGAAACCGGAAAAGTAGAGCGCCAGTATATGAGTCTTGCCGGGACTTATCGCAACTGCGCCGGTGGGGTTACACCGTGGAATAGCTGGCTTACCTGCGAAGAAGACGTCACTAAACCCGAAGGTAATCATGTGGAAATAGAGCATGGTTATGTATTTGAAATTCCAGCTCAGGCGGAGGGTATCGTACAGCCCAGACCCATTAAGGCAATGGGTCGTTTTAACCATGAAGCCGTGTGTGTAGACCCCAGTTCTGGTATTGTCTACCAAACCGAAGATCGTCACGATGGTTTGATCTATCGCTTTATTCCGGAGGTAGCTGGAAAGCTACACGAAGGGGGGCACTTGCAGGTCATGGCCATAAAGGGACAACCTTCTCTGGATACCAGAAACTGGGAGGAGTCAGCAATAGCGCTTAATCAACCTTTGCAGATAGAATGGCTGGATGTAGACGACGTCCTATCCCTCGAAGATACACTACGTTATGAAGGTTTTGAGAAAGGTGCTGCCCGGTTTGCCCGAGGTGAAGGTATGTGGTTTGGTGAGGGAGAATTATTCTTTGCCTGTACAAATGGCGGACCGGCTAAGTATGGTCAGGTTTTTCGGTATGCACCCTCGGAGGCAGAAGGACAACCCGAAGAAGCCCAAAAGCCAGGAGTACTGGAACTATTTGCCGAATCCCCCGATAAGACTATTCTCCATTGCTGTGATAACCTCACAATAGCCCCATGGGGCGATGTAGTGCTTTGCGAAGACAACGGAGACCTGAACCATATTAGAGGAATCAATAAAAATGGAGAAATTTATAATTTTGCCATTAATAGAAGTTCCAGCTCTGAATTTGCAGGCCTGGTGTTTTCTCCATCCGGAAAAACCATGTTTGTCAATATTCAGGAAAGTGGAGAGACCCTGGCTATTACCGGACCATGGGAACAATTGGCCTAATTTATTTTCTCCAATAATGATCTGATAGCTCTTTTTTATTGGCTTTTGCCATTCTATTAATGGGCTTATTAGAAGAACCATTTTTCTCATCCTTTTGATGAAGCAAAGTGGAAGTAGTGGGTATTTTTTTTCGATTTTTTCCCATAAAAAATGTAAAGGCGCCGATCCCCAGGTTCAGCAGCCCCCAAAGGCTTTCCTGTGGCTTATCCACTACCATGAAAACCACTATCCAGGTGCTGACGGCCAGATAGATGATTTGTGGCCATGGATAGAAGGGGGATTTATAGCCATTGCTGACCTTATTTCTCCTCAAAACAAAAACACCAATGACAGCCAGCATGGAGCAAAGTTGTAGTAAAAAACCACTGTACAACAACACCTGCTCAAAAGAGCCGCTCAGTATCAAGCCAATACTTATGGTAGCCTGAAATAATATAGCTCTGACGGGAATCCCGTTAGTATTGTCTTTTCCCAAAAATTGCCACAGTGGATAGTCATCAGCCATTGCCCGTGTCACTCTCGGGCCTACCCAGATCATAGCACTTACGCTTGATATTAAAAACAAAGCGATCAATATGCTGATAGACTGGGCACCGATCCCACCAAACATATGCTGTGCAACCACCTGACCAATTTCCAGTTTTCCTTTTAATGCCCATAGTGGCGCCTGATTCAGAAATGCAAATTGCAGTGCCACATAAAGTAGTACCACCAACGATGTTCCGCCAACCAGAGCGATAGGTAGATTTTTCTTCGGTGCCTTAATTTCCTCGACAATATAGGCTGCAGCGCTCCAACCGCTATAGGCATAAGTCACGTACACTAAACACACCGCAAATGCAGGCTTTTGAATATCATCAATCCAACCATTGCCCATATCCAGGGCATTGCTTCCATTTGGCATACTGAAACCCAGCACAATAAGCCCAATCATTAACAATACTTTGATGAGTGTAAAAGTGTCCTGAAATCGACTACTTTGTTTTATGGAAATGGAATGTACGAATGAAAGGAGAAGTACGATACTTATAGCCATAATCTGGCCTGATACGGGAATGAGGTCACTGAGGTAAGCCCCGACCCCCATCGCAGCCAGCGCTATTGGAGCTGCAAAGCCAACGGTCAGTGAGACCCAACCGGATAAATAGCCGGCGAAAGAATTGATAGTCTGAGATACAAAATGATATTCTCCACCCGAGCGCTTGAGATGCGTTCCTAATTCGGAATAACTCAAGGCCCCCATTAGCGCTACAAGACCTCCAAGAATCCAAAGTAGTAATATACTCCAGGTATTCTGTAGGTCGGTTAGCTGAAAACCAAGGCTTGTGAATACTCCCGTACCTACCATATTGGCGATAACGATCGCCGAGGCACTCTTCCATCCTATCTTTCTTCCGTTGTTTAGTACCATCTATTTTTCTGAAAATAACGCACTATAATTATGGAAGGTAGTTAATGGAATTTTAAGATGCCAAATGGAATATGATTATAACTTTTTTTTAATATTCTCAGGAGGTAGCCATTTGACAGGATTTACAGGTTTTGAGTAAATTCCAGTTGATCAAATGGGCCGCAGCAATTGTCAGGCCTCCAAAAACAGTAAGTAATACCTCGCCACTTCCTTCTACAAAACGGCTGGCAATAATCAGCATAAATCCCACCAGCACAACAGCCAGGGCAGTCAGGTTTCCATGGTGCCGGAAATAGCCTGTCACTAATGACCATGCCGCTAAAACTAAGCTGATCAGGATGAATGTCATCTCTACTAAAGGGTGCTCTAACCAGGCCAAGCTGCCCAGCGTACCCAGCGTTAAAAGAACAGGAACTACAGCACAGTGAACAGCACAGATCATAGAAGCCATAAATCCAAGAAAGTCCTTATTGGTAAGATTGATGAATCGTTCTCGCATGAAATATTTACGCTCTTTTGTCATGAACTTTATTTTTTGGGGAAATTTACTACTGCGCCATAAGTTCTGCACGCTTCTTAATCGCCTTAATGCTGTCTCTGAATTCTTTTTGTATACTCAAAATATCTTCCGGTAACAAATCCATACCTCCTCCGTGATCGTGGCTGTGGTCGTGATCATGGTCATGATCGTGATCGTGGTCATGAGCGTGTTCAAAGCCAGGTACTTCCATGTGATTTTCTTCCCAGTATTTATAGCTCTTTTCCACTCCATTTACCATATCAATAAAGCGCTTTTCTTCAGGAGTCAAATCTTTCCCTTGTACAGAAAGTCCGTTGCGTCTTTGTACTATCCCGCTAAAAATAGGCTTGAACGATTTTTCGATCTCTAGTGCCTCCATATGGATATCCGCAGCTTCTTTCAGTACTGCTTCTTTTTCTTTATCTCCGCCGGATGCACAGGCTATCATCAAGGACGTAATTGCAGTCAATAAAATCCAAACTTTACTTCTCATAATTTATTTTTTGAATACCCATAAATGCAACAGTGTTGCAATAACGCAAATATATAAAATGCCGCCCGCAAAGTAAAGTTAATTTACAAATGAAACAGTGTTGCATTGGAATAAGTTGTTATTCCTGTGACCTTACATAGCAGCAGCTAATGACGAAGGTTTGTCTGCAAACACTTTAGCGCTTTTAGCAATTCCGGCGAGCAAGATTAGTCTTCTAGCGCTCTGATCATTTTTTTAAGCGCTTGCAACTTGTCGGGAGCAGCACCGGAAATATCCGGCAGGATTCGAAAGGCCTGTTTATTGACGATAGCCCGCCCATTGGGCTCTACTGCTTTAATCATCAGCTTGTAGACACCGGGATCGATCAGCTTAGGCCAGGGCGCCTTCCAAAGGTGTGTGGTAACGCGGGCTTGCATCCACTCCGTGTACGATGCTCGATGATTATCCACAAATGCAATAACGTAAGGGTCCTGCCCTGTAAACCTTTCCATTAGTATAGGCTCACCGTCATTGATTGTATAAGTGACCGCTGCTTTGGGAGAAGCAGCGTAAATATTTACAATAATCTCTTCGGGAATCTCATCCTGGGCAATATCTCGGGAGACAAGTCGTATTCCTACCTGATTATGAATAGAGTCAGAAGCTGGAATAAAATGATAATCAAAATCCGTCTGCCTAAAATCAAATTTGAAAAAACCATTAGGTGCTCCATCCATCGCCAGCCGCGCCGGTAAGCCATCCAATTCGAGCGGCCCTTTCCACCAGGCACCGCAGGCAGCTCCGGCAATCAGCTGATGGAATTCTTGCTCTTCCTGCCAGCCGACATCTCGAAGATCGACATGTTCAATGCAGTGAGTATGAGCAGAGACAGCGAATAACTTTTTTCTATCTTTCAAGATATTGAAAAGCGCCTCCCGGTTTTGAACATTCCGGTAGGGGTTATCCGGCGAAGCAGCGGTAAAAATTGGAATATGAGAAGCAATAATTACCTGATATTCATCCGGCACCAGTGCCAGGTCCTGTTCCAGCCACTTTAGCTGTTTATCATCTATCCAGCCTAGTGTTTCCCCTTTTTTATCCAATTCGTCATTCCAGCCCGTATACCCTACATCATCCAAAACAACAAAATGGTTTTTCCCATAATTAAAAGAATAGTAGGGAGGGCCAAAATACCGTTTGAAAGTTTCGGTAGTATATTTTTTCTCAGGGGCTTTTAAATTCATATCGTGGTTACCAAATACTGGAAAGTACGGTAAATCAATTGCCTTAAGAGTATCTTTAAGCAAAGGATACAGGGCCAGGTCATCCCATGTCAGGTCACCGAGCAGCAGCATAAAGTCAACCTCCTGATGCGCCAAATCCCGAGCTACCATATCCCTGAAAAAGGCAATATGCTCTTCCTCTTTAGGCTGAATATCTCCCATAATGACAGCAGAAAATACGGCCTCAGCTTTCCGGCCGGGCTTCACTCGAAAATTGACCTCCGCCGGCAGTGGCCCAGTAGGCTGTATACCCGCATATTTCAACCCTATATCACGGGGAGAACCCTTTGGAGAATGAATATAGTAATACTGTGGTTGCATGTACTCATCGACCAAAAGCTCATAATCACTGGGTTTGGAAATAAAAATAACAGCATCTCCCGTATCAGGAAGCTCATAACAGCCATCTGAATCCGTAACGACGACCTGCTCGCCATTAGACACAGCAACGTTGGCCAATCCCTCTATTTCTCCATTAGCAAACTCTACAAGTACTTTTCCTTTAACCATTTCTAGGATGATATTTAAAATTACGATTGCTTTTATCGAAGTTGTTTAAGCATGTGGGTTTATAGTTGAAGGCAAAGGCTTGTGCAGCAAGGCGAAGCGCTTTTTTCTTTGCGTAGCCAAAGCTACGGAAAGAAAAAAAGCTGAAGTAGTTGGTGCACAATGTTTTGTCCGCAAACATGAAACGACATTTTTAAACAACTTCATCAAAAAACTTCAAAATCTGGGAGTTTTCTACCCATATTATGCCCCTTAACGGGTCAGCTCAATAATCATCACACATTCTATAACACGTCTCAGATTGCTTATGTACAATGCCATTTCAGTGTCTATTGTTAAGCATTGCTCTATTATTTTTTTGTGAAATTATCAGATCCGTCTCAAATCAGCAGATGTGAACGGAGGAAATTTTTAAATTTAAGACTTACAAAAAGTAGTCTTATAACTCAAGGTCATTTACTTATACAACCATGAACTACTACAGCCATTTTTTCTTAATTATCTTTATACCCACCCTTCTGGGGCTTGGTAATCAGGCAAAAGAAAAGGACAAAGTGCTGAAGCCATTAGAGATTATCAGAAAAAAGTCCTGGAAGTTGCCGTTTATGATACCCCTCCCTTTGAAATTCGCTATCCGGACAGCAGCTTTGGCGGCTTGATGGTAGAAATATGAGAAGCTATAGCCGAAGAACTAGACCTTACCTATAATTATCATGCTAGCGATATGCCAGGGCTGCCCCACGGACTGCAAAACAAGAAATACGATGTGGCCTTAGATGCTATTACAAAAGATTGCTGAACCCAGATGGCGGAAGGCGGTGTATAAGTATCTTGGAGAATAATGTATTAGGATATGCAGAATAAAGGAGTTGGAAGTGATTTTGTCAAAAAACAAAAAAACGCTCCAACATCATTCCACTTTCATGGCATTTAGAAAAATCCCTCGTATTTTGCAGAAAAATGAAGTGGTCTTTTACTCTATTCATCCTGTGCTTAATTGCCTCTTTCTTTTCGGAATACCTTGGCCTGTACCCCAGGCAGCGTAATGAGAAGCCCAATCAGTCAGTAGAAAACAGGGAGCATCAAAATTTTCAGGAAAGTAACCTCACCACATTAAAAAAAGAATCGTAATATCCCCAAAAATTTATAAACCATGCATACTTTACGATTTCTCCCGCTGGAGCTAGTGCGGTCCATGGAAGATAACGGCACTATGATGTCCCTTGATTCAGGCCAGGAAATAATGCGTGAAGGGCAGTACATTAAAGCTGTACCATTAGTATTGAAAGGTGCTATCAAAGTAGTCAGTCATTTTGAAGAGAAAGAGCTGCTTTTGTACTACATACAGACCAAGGAAAGCTGCATCATGTCTTTAACCGCTATATTGGAAAATAGTCCCAGCAGGATCTTTGCCTACACCGAGTCACTCTCAGAAGTTTTGCTTATTCCGGCTCCCTTGGTTAAGCAATATTTGAATAAATATCCTGCTTTTCAGCAGCTTTTTTTCCAGCAGTTCTCTCAGCGCTACAATGATCTTTTGAATAGTATACAACAGGTGCTATTCCAAAAAATTGATCAACGGGTTTTGAATTATTTAAGAGAAAAAAGTGAGCTCCAAAATAGCCTTCAGCTAAAGATCAGCCATAAAGAGATAGCAGCTGACCTCGGCTCCGCCCGGGAAGTCATCAGTAGAGCCATCAAAAAGCTGGAACAGGAAGGCAAAGTAAAACAGGAACGACAGGGCTGGATTTTTTTGAAGTGGTGACCACCGTCACTGCTTGCTGCTATTCCTTAATTTATCTTTGTAATAAATATTTTAACAATAAGTAATGAAGAAATAATAAGGTTTCGAGAATGAAGGTAGGGCATTTAACACCAGGTAAGGCAAAAAACGTAGGCGATGCAGGGCATCAGCGAGGCTTTTTAACACAGCCTGGGGAGAAATGAGCAACTTCAAATCGAAGAGTTATTATTTTTTCATTATTAAACCATAATAATATGAAAAAGAACTTAGGATTTGCGGATAAAGCCGTTCGTTTGGTGTTGGCTGTCGCCCTAGCTGTTTTATTTTTTACCGGAGTAGTATCTGGGACGCTGGGAGTCGTGGCATTGACTGCTGCAGGAATTTTCTTGGTAACACCATTAATCAATTTCTGTCCGCTGTACGCCGCGCTGGGCATCAGCACGAAAGCAAAATAAAAGACGCTTAAAAATGGGGGCTCCTACCTTCCTCATTGTCAGGAGCTCCCTGATTTCCTCCAAGGTTCTGTTTATAATGGACGAAAATAGGGAATCTCAATACTAGCAATTAGCAAAAACGCGGCAGAACAGCTCAAACAGCCCCAACAATCCGACGGGGACGCTACTTCTTGCCGACAAGCTGAAGGACTTTTGTGATACGGTTTCCGAAAGAGCCGTTGTTTTTTCTGATGAAGCTTACTACGATTTCATTACAGGCTCATTTGTACCAAACCTTTGAGGAGATGGGGCTCAAATACTACTCTTCACATACCAACTTTGTCTTTTTCCATACTAGCCGCGATATCGTTGAGCTTAATGCAGCTGTGGCTGAGCATGGCGTAAAAATTGGTCGCCCATTCCCACCCCTTATGGACTTGTGCCGCATCAGCACCGGAACCATGGAGGAAGTGAAGGCCTTTACCCAAGCCTTTAAAAAGGTTATGAGCTGATTGTAATTGGGTACTTTGTCAAAGTACAAAACCAGAGAAGTAGGAACGTAGCAACGTACCTACTTACTACCTCTCACTTCTCATCTCCCAAAGTGCCCCTTAAAGATATCGTTATTGATATTTTCAATGTAGGCACCGAGTAACAGGTTTGATTTTCTGAATTCTTCAGACTCTTTATTCATATCGTGAATTTTCTTTTTCAGCTCTTCAGCTTTATTGAAATAGGCAAAATCGTTGTAAAGCGTCATGGCCTGATCGATGAGATGCATAGAGTCGCCGGAGCTATCGTCGCCGTAGAAGCGTTCAATCATGGCAGCCGAAGCCAGCCTGGGCGTAAAAGACTGCAAATCTGTACGTTTTTTCCCATCAATATTAATGATCAGGTAAGGAGCATCGCCGCGATATTCCTCACCAGTTTGTTTATCGACGAGCATCACTTTGCTGGCGCCGGTAGCATCGTGAGTAAAGTAGTGTAATCTTAGCCTATCAATTTCACCAAGATCAGAATCGTTGACAATAACATACTGCTTGGCCCGGGTGGGTATCATCCCGGCGGTATCCAGGCGTATGTCCAGATCACCCCGGAGGAATGGCTTAGTTTCGAAGACTTTTTTCCCTATATTTCCTACAAGTTGAGAGATCACGGACCCACCAATGAGCAGGCTACCTGCCGGTGCAAAAACGGGAAATCCAGCTGCTGATTTCATCAGCCCGGAAATGCTGGCTGTAATATCCTGATTAAAAGAATTAGCTACCATTTCAAAGCTACAAAGGGTAGTGGAAGCGTCCAGTGCCGGAGAATAATACACAATAGGAGACCCTTCGCTGAGCGCGGAAGGCAGGTGAATGGTACGATCCTTGATATTGGGAATCAACTGATTGATCGCCCGGGGAGCCACTTCGTGGGTCACACTGGATTTAACAGCGGAACTGACCATCAAGTCAGGCTTGGAAAACAGCTTGGACGGCGCATTGCCCGTGTAAATACATAAAATCTCAACACTGATGGGCTGGCCCAAGCCAATTGGCGTGTGATTGACAGGGGCTTCCGCTAAGACTTCTCTTGAGGTAACATTGCCGCCTCTAAACGAGATACTACCTTCTTCTCCCTTTTCTAGCGCTGCAATAAAACGGTCGAGGTCACCGATTGCTTTTTTTTCAATAATCTCTTTGTGATCAACCAGGGTAGAACCAAAAGCATGTAAGACTGCCATGAGCTTAGAATTTTGATGGTTAAAGGTTATTTTAAGATCATTCCGAGTGGAAATAATTCGATAAATGTTAATTTTGAAATATACTACTTTTTTAGCAGATCTATCGGATTATGAATATCAATACTATTTTATTACTCGGAGACCCTAGATTATACGAAATTAGTACGCCTGTGGAGCAAGAAGAGTTACCCAAAATCAGGGAAATCGTACCTCAGATGGCTGCTGTTATTCAGGAATTCAGGGCTACCTATGGATTGGGTCGCGCCATTGCTGCCCCTCAACTGGGCATTATGAAACGGCTCATCGTTATGCATGTCGATAATAATACTACCGCTTTTATCAACCCTACACTTTCAGATTACAGCGATGAGCAGCTTGAGATATGGGACGATTGTATGAGTTTTCCGCACTTATTGGTAAAAGTAAAAAGACACAAACGTTGTAAAATTCAGTGGAAAGACCTGTACTGGCAGGATCAGGAGCGTTGGCTGGATGATGATATGGCAGAACTGCTCCAGCATGAATACGACCACTTAAATGGTATTTTGGCCACTATGCGAGCTAGTGATGACCAATCTTTCAAATGGAAATAAAAAGACTTGTTTCGTGGGATTAGCAGGCTTAAGTCCTAAGCATTACCCACGAAACAGGTCTGGCAATTCTTACTTGATGTTCTTATATCTTTCCATACCTTTCTGGATAGATCCTTTGTAAAATTGATACCAGTTATCATCGGGATCTGCTTCGCCCAATTCCATAGCTTTCTTGGCAGCATCCATAGCCATTTGCTTTTCCTTGGCAACAGCGTGAATCTTGGCCTTCACCCAGTATAACCTTGGAGACTCCCCTAATTCCATAGCACGCTCCACCAGGCTCATGGCCGTTTTATCGCGCTGGTTATCAAGGTCGATCAATACATCTGCCGCTCCGGTAAGGATGCTGGCTTTTGCCTCGTCAGTTTCTGCTGCTTCTACTGCTTGGTTTACATCATCCACCATTTCCTGAAGTGCATCTGTTCTGATGAAAACGACCAATCTGGTATCGGCCCACTTCATAGTGAAGTAACCTCTGTCGATTCCCTGATCTTCAATGTCATATTTCAAACGTTCTCCTCTTGATCTTCGAGCTTTAACTTCCACTCTGGCAGCATCTTTATCTTCTGAATAGTTGCCAGTGCCGGACTGCTCAGTGTCAGTGTTGAAGATAACCACCCAATCATCATTCTCTTTTGGAATAACAAAAAGAGCGTACTTACCGGCAGCTAGTTCTTTACCCTCTTTACCTACTTTTACATCTGTGCTAAACTCGATAGTGGTAGCAGCGTTAGCTCCTGCTCTCCACACTTCATCGTAGGGTAATAAACCACCAAAGACGTCACGTCCTCTTACACCAGGAGAGGAATAATTAATAGTAACCTCGGTGTACCCAATCGTGTAAGATACGCTTGCACCTGGGCTTTTAGCGGGTAAGTTCAATTCTTGAGCCGAAGTAACTATAGCAAATAAAAATGCGCCGAACAAAAGGAAACTCAAACGAAAGTTTAAATTCTTCATAACAAATAATTTAAATAAGCCTAATTCAAGTGATATGTTAAAACTACAAGTTCAACTACAAAACATCCAAAAAGTTTAGCAAGTTAGGCTTGCAGGAGGCTAACAATTAACGCCTTTTTAACGAAATGATAAGAATTCGGAGTAGATTGAACATAATTGAGCGGACTGTTTTTTTTTTAATAAGTAAAAAATTAATTTTGAAGAGTTAGAAAACAACTTTATCTCGTTCATATTATCCCATACTCACAAATCTGTAAAAGCCATGAACCAGAAAGCTATACATTTATTCTTAGTCCTTTTATTCAGTCTGCCTCTCATGCTGCAGGCGCAGGATCCCCTGGCTGTTTCGTACTACAGGGATGCTGAAAAAGAAATTTTAAAAAACAACCCTAAAAAGGCGATCAGGCTTTTCAAAAAAGCCATCAGGGAAAACCCCAATTTGACGGCGGCATACCGGGGTATGGGGCTGGCCAGCGAAATGATCAACGATTACAATGCGGCAGCAGAATACTACGAAGAGGTAATGGCCATGGATTCTATGTATTCCCGCCCACTTTACTACGAGCTAGGAGAAATTCACTATAAGATTGGTAATGTAGACCGGGCTTTGTATTACTTTGAGAAATATAAAGCCCTACAGGATACCACTTCTGTTGCCTTTACGATCAGTACAGAAAGTGAATATAAAGTGAATGAAGAAGGGAAAATGACTGAATTTGGCCTTAATGCGGAAAGAGAAAAAGACCTGGAGCAGGAATTTGCAGAAAAAGTAGATGGTAGTATAAGGGCCTGTTATATTTCACAAGATTCTAGCAAATTCCGGGAGGTAAAAAACATTGTCAACCTAGGCACTGCTATTAATTCCAATAAAGATGAGGTATTCCCCTATTTATCGAATGATCAGGCTATTCTTTTTTATACCCGGCGAGATAATAAAAAGGACGATGATGATTTGATGTTTAGCAAATATGAAAGCAATAAATGGCGCAACAGCTCTCCCCTGGGGGGTTCTTTCAACTCTCGTTCTCCCGAGGGGATGAGTACGCTGGTCAGAGATGGTAAGATGATGTATTTCACTGCCTGCCAACGCGAACAGGTGTATGGCTATTGTGATATCTGGGAAGCTACAATGGACGGCACTGATGCCAGTAATGTAAAGCCTATCATGGGCTATGCCAATTCTGGCAAATGGGAATCACAGGCCTCCGTCAGTTGCGATGGCTCAACGCTGTACTTCGCCAGCGATCGCCCGGGCGGTCTTGGTGGCATTGATATCTGGAAAAGTACCAAAGATGCCGATGGCCACTGGCTGGACCCCATCAACCTGGGCCCCAGAATCAATACTCCAGAAGATGAAGAAGCTCCCTTTATCAGTAATGACGGTAAAACCCTCTACTTCTCCTCTACTGGCCACCTCGGTATGGGGAAACAGGATATTTTTGTAAGCTTTCAGGATGAAAATGATGAGTGGGGCACCCCTGTAAACCTCGGTCCTCCCATTAATACCGCCTACTGGGAGTTTGGCTTTTTTATCTCAGCCGATGGCAGTACTGGATATTTTGCCTCCGACCGGCCGGATGGTTTTGGAGGTATGGACATCTATAAGTTTGAATTGGACCAGGAGCTACATTCTGATGCTATGACATTTGTGGAAGGTTACGTCAGAGACGCTGTAGATGGCTCTCCCATACCCACAACGGTATACATTGAAGGACGCGAGGGCATCAAAACAACCGCGGAAGGGCGCTTTTTTGTTTGTATCTCTTCCGGTGATACCATCAATATCCTTGTAGAAGCTCCTAACTATAAAACTTTCCAACAGATCAGCGGTATACCACAATGGGATAACCGCAACTTTTACCCCATGGATATTGACCTGGTTCCGCTCAACTACAATCCGCCAGTACAGCAAGCCAGAGGCATTCCCGAGCCCAGAAAGAAAAGAGAAGAGCCGGCCCCAAAGATCAAATTGCGCAAAAATTATACCCACGAAATATTCTTTGCCTTTGATAAAGCAGAGTTAACACCCACCGAGGCTGAAAAGCTGGATGATTTTTTTGCCGAACACGCTAAAAAGAAAATCCTTCGTATTGAAGTATTCGGATTTGCTGATGATGTTGGCAAAGAAGACTATAACTACAAGCTGTCTGAAGAACGCGCTAAAAATATTGCCTTTTATTTGTTTGCCGAAAAAGGAATTCCCACAGAGATCGTAGAGCGCGAGGGCCGGGGCCCAATCAGCAATAACAAGAGAAAAGCTGAAAACAGGAAAGTTACACTGAAGATCTTTACTGAAGAATAGACTTGTTTCGAAGGGGGCAGCATAGCGGCTTTGTTTTGCAGGTATAGAATAGTGCGGTAAATGGATATTAGATACCTGCAAAACAAAAATCGATTACCGTATTTACTGCTTGTACCATACTACTTTTTCCTTAATATCTCCCCTCATTCCCTGCAATTCCAGCTCCGGTCTGGGCTTACCCAGGTAGAAAAGGCCGTAGCATTTTTCGTTTTCATCCAGATTAAAGAATTCGCGTCCTTCAACGGCTGCCCTTGGGGTACTCCAGTAGCCGCCCAGCCCCATAGCAGAACAGCTTAACCACAAGTTTTGAACTGCAGCAGAAACAGCCGCTAATTCTTCCCATTCCGGTACAATACCATCCGGCGCTTTTTTCATGCATATAGCAATTATATGACTGGCCAGGGTCGGATTTCTTAACATTTTATCATACTTCTTTTGGACAAATTTTTCGGCTGGTGTATGCGTCCGGTAAAAGTCGGCCATATACTGCCCCAAACGCGTCAGAGCTTCTCCGGTAAATACCTGAAACCGCCACGGCTCTGTTTTTCTGTGGTTGGGCGCCCAATTGGCATTTTCCAACAATTCCATCACTTGATCATCCCTGACCGATACATCTGAAAACATGGGCGGGAATACAGAACGACGCTCTTTGATAACCTGTGTTAAGGCTTCGAATTTATTCATGGTAGTAGATATTATAAATTTCAAAAAGATAACAGACAGCGTACCATTCAGTTCTAATCATCTGATTTTTAAAAAAACTTATCGAAAAAAAACCACAGAAGAAGAATAGCTTACTATTTTCACTCAAAATTATTGAAACGGCATGAGAGGATTTAGTGTGTTAAAAGACAAGGAAAACCCGATCAACAAAATGGTTCATTCCAGGCTCAACGACTTTTCCAGTACAGTCTCCCATTCGGGGTTTTCACTAAAATACGTAGTGGAAGGAACTGAAAACTATGAGATCGAAAATAGAGAGTTCGTTGTAAATGCCGGAGAATACCTGCTGGTCAACCACAATCTACTTACTGCTATCGCTGGTCAGGGACAGCTTAATCAATTCAATAATGAGGCTTTTTACAGTAAATTAGCTTTGACGGTTGCTCAGCAGAAGATATAAATCCGTAAGGCAATCCGCCAATTACAGGCCACCCGGCGCAGCACACAATTGGAGCTACTCAGGCGACTATACAGGGCTAAAGCTTTTATCCACGATAATTACACACGGCCTATTAAACTGGATGATATAGCTAGAGCCGCCTACTTGTATAGCTTTCATTTTTTAAGGAGTTTCAAACGAGCTTTTGGTAAGACGCCCAGTCATTATTTATCTGATAAGAGAAGATAAAGTAGACCTATTGCGCACCCAGCAGTACCGCCAGCTAGTTGTCTTGAATTACAATAAAAGCTATTTCACTACTCTAAACCAATGGATTAATGAGAATTTTTGGCACAGCCATTACCCTATTTTTACTGAACAGTTTGCTGTATCTTCAAGCACAATCCGTCCTTTTTGAACGCACTGCTTTTCAGGCTGAAGATTCCACTGCGAACAATACTATGGATGTGGAATCAGCCGATATGGATGGCGATGGGGATCTGGACCTGATTCTCGCATCAGAGTTTGTACGAAACCTCTACATATCGAATCTGGGCAACTTAGCATATTCTGCTAACAATTATAATCGCTTTAATGGCGTGGGCTATAAGCAATTTTCCGGCCAGGATAGTGAAGACATTGCCATTGCTGATTTTGACCAGGATGGCTTCCTTGATGTTCTCTTTGTTTCGGAAGACAGTCCGGGGCACGAGCTATTTTTTAACAGGGGGAATGCGACCTTTGAATTGTCAACATACAGGTTTCCAGCTTCTGTTGCTAATGCTCTGGCAGTAACCGACCTTAACGGTGATGATTATCCGGACGTAATTATTGGTAACAATGGGCAAAATCAGGTTTTTATCAATCAAAAAAACAAGTATTTCTCTGAAGCTACCAGTAGTTATTTCCCTGACAACGACGATGCGACTCAGGATCTTAAGCTGATAGATATTGACCTGGACGGTGATCTGGATCTGGTAGAAGGGATAGAACGAGGGGGAAATAATATTTATATTTTTGATTCCAATCGCTTTTTGGCAGCCAACGATAGGCTCCCCAATTTTGGTACAGCGGTAGAGACTCGAAAAGTCGCAGTAGGGGATATCAATGACGACGGCTACCCTGACCTTTTTTATTGCAATGTATCTTGGCGTCCAGGTGTAGACCCACAAGATCGGCTGCTAGTCAATGATGGCAAGGGGTTTTTCAGGGATATTACAGCTACGGCCCTTCCTGCCAATCCTTTTCCTACTCTGGATGCCAATATAGTGGATTACAACAGAGACGGTTTTGCAGATATCCTGACTGTTGGTAGTGGTCCGGAAGGCAAGAACTACTCTCTCTACATCAATGATGGCCAGGGTAAATTTACAGATCAGACAAGCACCCTACTTCCCGCCATGAAATTCAGGATAGGGATCAGCTTACATACCGCCGATTTGAATGCTGATGGCTTTTTGGATATCTACATTGGTTGTTTTATGGGAAAAGATCAGTTGTATCTCGGCCTGGAATAGGCAGCTGTGATAAAAATAGACTTGTCTTATAAAGAAAAGGTGCCTCTAGTCGTATTAGAGACACCTTTTCAGCGTATGGGTAATAGACTTGCTTATTTAGCTATTACAACCTTTTTGATTAAGCTTCCGACATCTGTTTGTAGACGAACGAAATAAATCCCTGCATCCAAACGATTTCCGCCATTGACCTGAATTCCAGGTCATGGTATTCAGCCCACTCTGGCCGCGGCTTTTGATACGATCAATTTCTCTTCCATTTAAGTCCATTATACTGATAGTAAATGCCTGAGCATACGGTAAGCTGAACTGAAACATTGTTACATCCCGGAATGGATTCGGGTTAACCTTGAAGTTCAGATCGCTTTCCAAGCCACGCTCTTCAGTACTGGTAGTTATAAAAGAAAATGGAACCGGATTATCTATGTCTCCGCTGTGCAGGTTACTGGCAAAAAACTGTTGTTCCTGCAGTTTAATGACTTCTTCTGTTTTGGAATCGTACAGTTTAAAGTCAATCCACTCGCCTAATGTATTAGAATAGCAAGTCAAAAAGAACAAATAGCTATCTAATTCAGGAATCGGTATTGCTCTGGCACTTCCTCTAACTTCCTCCCCCAGAAAGGCTCCCAGCTCCATATTTTCGTTAGTAATATTTTCTCCATCCAAAGCAATCATAGCTATCATGGTCATACTAAATTCGTACTCGCCAGGATTGACCGTCCAATATCCAGATGTTTCAGTTGTATCTGAACCACCTAATTTAGGCAGTCCGAGCGGATGGTCTGGATATATCAGGTCCAATGGAGTATCCTGACTGGTATATAGTTGATAACCATTCAAGGGCTTCATCACCTTCAAACTTCCGATCCACCTTCCGATATCTCCCTCGTAGATTGCAAAACCCGTTTGACTTTTAAGGATATCCTGATCGCCAGGACGGAGAGACTGCAAGGCCTCTTCAACGGGTAATGAAAAGTTAGGTAAATAACCAATCCAATTCCATCCTTCAGATAAACTGACCGGGGTGCTCGGATCCAAAAAGCGACCTCTGATATTCAGGGTATCGACCTGATTGGATTTAAATAAATACATTTCCTTAACATCAAGAACCCTGAGGTTTCCTAACCATCTTGACCCTCTATAAGTAGCGAAACTATTTTGAGATCTAAGTAGGTCATTCTGATTTATTCCTTCTAGAGGTATCTCATTTAAATTAGGGTTTGCAAAGTCCAAATTAAAAGAAATCCAATTCCATCCACTCTTAACCGGAATTTCTTCATTCAGCTCTCCGTTGGTCTCCACAATACCTCTTAATGATAAGTTTTCGGTAAATGGCAGCTCGACTGCTCCGCTTCCGGCTTGTTCTTTAAACTCTCCTTCAAGGTAGTAGGGGTGAGTGGCTCTACCATTGTAGTCTCGTTAACAATAGCCCGGCAGCTGTCAAAATCAAAAGATACCTTATCTGCCAACCCGACCTGAATATTAATACCAGCACCGACATAAACATTACCATCCTTTCCCACAAATTTATCATTTGAGCTGGTGGAAATCTTTTCGGTAGTTGTCATACAAGTTTCTATGGTATTTTCTGCTACTACTTTAGTACTCACCATTAAAGAGCCTTCCAGGCCAGCATCAGATTCGGTTGGCGTCTCTATACCAACGCCCAGGGGAGCTGCTATTATTGTTACATCTGGCCCTACATCTGTATCAAAGCCGCCGCCCAGGCCTGCGGAACCCTCAAAAGAAAATTTGGTTAACTTACAAACACTATTATTTGCCTCCCAATAGGTGTAGCTGGCGTCGCCTGGTGGATCTCGAAGAACCAACCATGGAGTCTCAGGTAACTGTGTAGTAAAAGTTGGTGTTTTATTTAAAATACCTGTAATGATAGCCTGTTCTGAAGCACTACCTTCTTGCCCCGCAAGAGAAGTACCAATAACTTGAAGTGTTTTTAAATAGGGTGGTGAAGGATTAGGAGTACCAACTTTGAAAGCATATTCCAGCTGCTCTCCACTCAATATAGTATCAATAGCTTCATCTGCAAAACCATTAATAATCCTGAAAGAGCCAGTATCTAATTTACAAATCCCATCGTCTATATCGGGTATTGGTACATATTCTTCGAAAAGCTCTAAAGTTATTTTTTCCGTTGCCCCTTGTTCTAAAACAATAAGGTCACAGCTCGCTGATACCGTTTCCAAATCTTTTATAGCCACCTGCGGTTCTGCAAAATAAATAAAATCAATGACCGTATCTTTCTTTGAAAGATTAACGGTTGCTCCTCCCTCGGTCTGAAAAAAGGCAGCAATATCAGGATCAGAATGCTCTGTAATCGCTACCGTAATTTGTTCCAACGGTGGAACATTCTCAAATTTGTAAAAGCCATCGTAACTAGTAAGTGTGATTTCCCTTTCATAACATCTATCAGGAGAGCTGATTTTCACTTTGGCCACTCCTTCTGCCGCTTCGTCTATGATTGACTTGCGACATAAGCCTCCGGCCACCTGCCCGGAAATAGTGCGCTTAGTTTGGTCACTGAATAAAACACCATTTATAGGATTAGCCAAATTCACGAACTCTAAAGAAGCCGGTAAAAACCGATGATCTTCAAACCTGGGTGATAATACAACCGTGGCCCCAGGATCAAAGTCCATGCTGAATCGTCCGGTAGAATCAGTGAAAATAGCTGGCGTATAGGTCTCTCCATTAACCAGTATTTCTACATTAGGTGCAAAACAATCTGTACCAGCATATCTCACAAAACCTGAAATCGGTATGGTAGAAATATCTGAAAAGTCCACCTGATCAACAGAGGTAACACTGGGGTTGAGCGTCACCTGGCGTTGTGCCGGCACAAACTCATGTGGGGTGGTCATTTGATTAGGTGCAAAGTTAGACCACTCTGTATTAATAGCTTCTCCTCTTCCAAGTGGCTCTGAGCCTGAATTATTCAGGCGATTGCCGCTACCTTCATTAAAGTTGAAATACACATACAACCCCTCTTCTTGTGGATCACGTGCCTCATTGAAATGCTTTTCTATTTGATCTTGCTCTAAAATATTACTATACACAGCCAATTCTGCAATTAACCCACCAAAATGATTTCTTGTCTGGTTATCTGGGTCTAAGGCCAATGTTCTGCCTGCCCCCAGTGTCCACCCCGGAAACTCGAACTCCTTCCAGCTTACACCCGCGGGAAGATTTATGCTCACATTCAGGGGTTCGCCATTTTTGTAAGCCTGGATCTGTTGATTAATACTATCAATGGTAAAAGCCAGATGCTGGTATCTCATACCTAGATTCCCCAGACTAGTCTCTTCTCCTGCTAAGTAAAAAACAATCTCATTATCCGCCCCATCCGGCCTAAGTATAAGTTCAAAACTTTCATTTTCTTCCGTTTCGGTATTGAAAAAGAACTTTTCAATAACCGTTTGATTGCCGTCAGGACCCGCAGAATTAAACCATAGCTCCAGCGTACTTGAGGGTGGAAGTCCAAATTCGGGTAAAGCTACTAAGGACGATTCGCTGCTATTTTTAAAGCTTCTTGTGCAGCGCGAACTGACAACGCATAGGGTGCGTAGGTTAAGGCGGTACGGGGTACTAATTCCTGGCCACACCTACCGTAACTCCTAAATACAAGTTTTGACCGAAAATAGAAAAATCATCAAACGCTGTTACAGAGCCGAGATTATGGCTGTATATCCCACCAATAACAGGAAGATCTTCAATAACCTCAGTCCAGAGTGCTTCTCCTCCGGTTTCGGAATCGTATAATTTGAACGTTACTTTATAGTCACCATTTTCCACAGATGCACCGGTGTTATCTTTTAAGGTCCCCTGAATGCTTATCAGCGGCTCTACCGACTGTGCTTTCAAGGTGTGGAATAAAAAAATGAGCAGGGCTGTACTTAGAAAATGCTTGAGTAAAAATTGGAAATTCATGATTTTCTGGTTTAAGATGATTTATTGTGTTAAATTCAATTGCGATTTTGCTTTCGTATAGACAAAAGCCCCGAAATAGGTGGTCTACTTCTTTATACTTCCTTAATCGATCTTCAAATTGAGATTAACTAGCTATGCAGCCACTCCACTGTGAAAAGTGGGCTAAGGGAATTACTGGTAGCGTGTTGAATATTCCACTTCTAAACCTGGAGATTGCAGATAATTAGTTTTGCCATAAGTCTTACAATAAAAGGGGGAAAACATGTATGACCCGAGTAGTGAAAAGAACGCGGCCTGTTTTTAGATACATAGTGTAGATAGTCTACCAAGTTGCAAAATTATCAGCCCATTTACTTTTTTACTCATATACAACCTCTTGGGGCTTTCTCTTATCATATATTTTCAAAACAACTTCTAGCTCCTATATCAAGATAAAAAAAATTGATATTTAAAAAAACTTCTTTATATAGATTTTTTTATCTCCACAAAACCCATTTTCTGACGAGCCACAAAATTTCACAACTTTGCGTTCGAGGTGTAATTACGAAGTTCAACCATTCCGGCCTGCATCCGTCAATTGTACACTCTGGTCATTGTAACAGACCTTCCTAGTCTTTTTTAGCCTCTACTTTTTAGCCTTCTGTTCTAAATTTTCTTACATTGAAAGATATATAATTTTCAAACCAAAAAACTTAGCACTATGATTGCATGGCTCATTATCGGTTTTGTTGCAGGAGCAGTAGCCAAATACCTGACTCCTCAAGATGAAAAAGGAGGATGGATTTCCTCTATTATTATTGGTATTATAGGCTCCTGGCTCGGCTTTACCCTAACAAGTGTACTGGGTATTACAGGGCTTTTTGGCTACAACATCATTGGAAGAATAATTATAGCAATTCTCGGTTCCGTATTACTCCTATGGATTTACCACAAGTTTTTGGCCGATAAATTGAATTTACCCCTATAAATTAAAAATTTTAAGAGATTTATCTTACGGGCGAATGAGGACTTTCCTTTTTCGCCTGTTGTTTTTTCCGCATATTAGCTGGATGAATATCTTAAAAGAGCACAGCGTTCCGGAGGGTATAAAGCCAAGCAGGCTAAGTGATTACGCAACGGTAGCTTTTCAGGCCATTATCCCTTCCAGAAAAGGCATTAAAAAGGCTATCAAAAAGGGAGCGATTTTGGTGGATGGCCAGGTAGGCCAAACTGGCACCTGGCTATACGGTGGCGAAAAGCTATGCTTTGTGGAAGTGGACTTGCCTTCCGGCAAAGTGTTAGACCTTGACCTGAAGGCAGTTTATGAAGATGAGTTTTTGGCTGTTATCAACAAGCCCGGTGGCATACCAGTGAGTGGCAATCAATTCTGGACCATTCAAAATGCCTTGCTCAATAACCTTACCGCCTCTGAACAGATAGATGGCCTACGCCTTCCCAGGCCTGTACATCGCCTCGATGCTCCTACCTGTGGCTTACTGGTCATTGCCAAGACTGCTAAAGCACAAAGAGATCTGCACCGACAATTTGAAGAGAAAACTATTCAAAAGAAATACCAGGCATTGGTAATTGGACGCCTTGAACAAAAAGGTATTATTGAAAAAAAGATAGAAGATAAACCGGCGCGTACACTTTTTTTCCCATTAAAAAATGCACGCTCCATCCGAAACAAATTCATTACCTTAATAGAGCTTCAGCCAGTTACCGGCCGCACCCATCAGCTTCGCATACACATGTCCGGACTGGGCTTTCCTATTCTGGGAGACAAGCAGTACGGACAGAAAGGCATGATAAAAAGGGGAAAAGGGCTTTTTTTATGCGCTACCCAACTGGTACTTCAGCACCCTGTTTTTGAGCAATCTATTGATATTTCAATTGTTCCTCCTCCCAAATTTGAGCTAACTTTACAAAGGGAACAACGAATGTGGGAACGACTTAATCAGTAGACTTGTTTCGCGGGGGTAGAATAGTGGTAAAATTGAATTATTTTTTTCCCACACGAAGGCTTTTTGAGGGAGCCTAGCAGCGCTAAGCGACTGATAAAAGGTACAGTGTGGGAAAAAAAGAACCAATTTGAACCTATTTTAATACCTGCGAAACAAGTCTAGTAAAGCTCAACATTATGAAATTGCTCTTAATCATCTGTACTCTTGCTACTTTTCCGGTACTGTTATTTGGCCAGCATAAATACGAAAAGAAACTTCAGAAATCTCGTCAGCTAAAAGAATGGTATACGATGACTACCACGGATTCCAGTCTGGCTTATTTGGTTGTTTATCCCAGGGATACTGTCCCGGCTGAAACCGTTTTGCTTCTGCACGATGGAAGTGGTGTGGACCTGAATGAAAAATACATAGCCGACAAATTGGCCAGAAAGGGCTACCTCGTGGTATTACCTGATTTTTTACCTACTCATTCTAATCAGGGTGCTTCGTCGTATCAAAAGCTTAATATGAGAAGCCTTTCGTCACTATCTTTTCTGGATCGGGATACGGTGCTAAGCCATTTACTGCTATTGACGAATACTATCAGGCAGTTGCCTGGTTCCAATGGGAGTATTACTGCTATTGGCATAGGCTGGGGGGGGCATCAGGCTTTTCGACTGGCCAGCGCAGATACGCTGAAGGCTTCTATAGTGGTATATGGTCAACCTCCTAAATTGATTGGTGTTTATAAAAAAGTTTCCTGCCCAGTTTATGCTTTTTACGCTGAACACGATAGAGCTATTAATTTTAGTATGCCGGATACGGAGCGGCTGATGAATCAAAATGATAAAACTTATTCTTATGAGCTTTTTGAAGGCGCCCGGCATGGCTATATGGAATTAAGTTTGACAGAAAATGCAGGGCGGGCAGATAAAAAAGCCGCCAGGAAGACCCTCAAACGTATACTAAAATTGCTGAAAGGAAAAACTCAATAATTTGAAAAAGACAGTCATTCTATTCTCGCTTCTTTTAAGTCTGCACGCCAGGGTTGAGGCTCAGACTTCTATTCAGGTTCACCTTGATGGTTATGTTGGGAAAAAAGCAGTGCTGAGTTTTCCCGATTATTTATATTTCAAAGCTGAATTCAGCGAAAGCCATTACCTTTCTAATGATACTTTTTTTATAGAAGTCGAGAGTCGACAGATTGTTTTTGCAGAACTGGAGCTTGATCATTATTCATTAGGCTTGTTTATCAAGCCCCAGGCTCACTATTCCGTCTATCTGAAGGCTCTTGATCCCAGAAATACACTAGAGGTAAGTCAAAGTCCAGCAAACGAAGCCTATCTCAATTCGCTGGTTAATCCATTAAACAAGTGGCAGATACCAGAACGTCAATATACGGCGACAGACGGTATTTTGATGGTATTACAAGTAAGAGATCAGGAGCTGGCCAAACTAAACGACTACCAGCTGTCTTCTTCTGCTGAAGCGTTACTCCAAAGACAGATTGATTATTATTTTGGCAATCAATTGCTAGCGCTGGTTAGAGACTATAGCGGAGCAGAAAAAGCGGCGTTTCTAAATGAGATGGAAGTATTCCTCACTTCTGATTTTATCAATAACCCGTCGGCACTCCCCTGCCCCGCTTATCAAACCTTTTTATACAATTATCCTCAGTATATCCGGGAGTATTTTGGCTGGGCTTTTCTGGGCCTAAGCTCAGAGCAACCTGATGGTGATAGGATTTCTATTTTTTATAGAACCATTGAATATTATTTTACCCTTTACAAACAAGAGCTTTCTGGGCTCGTCCTGGAAAATGCCCTGCTTCGTCTGCTCAATTCCTGGCCTCGATATGGACAAGAAATTGATTGGATCGACCAGGTATACCAATATTACAAACAGGAGTTTGGGCAAAGTAGCTATTTACCGCGCTTAAAAGAAATCATGCAACCTTTGGATGAGCTTCGGCAAAAACCTTTCGGCGAAGACGATTACGAGGTGGCTTCCCAAAAAATTGATTCTTTTAAGAATATCATCCGCCATATTGATCAAAGGCCGGCATTAATCTGCAGTTGGAGCCTTGCAGATTCCTACAGCCCGGTATTGCTACTCAAATTAAGTCTACTGCACGATGAGCTGGACAGCATGGGTATACGGCAGGTTTATCTATTTCATGAACTATCCATGCTGGGTATCTACCGGCCAACCGAAAATTTAATCAGGCAGTACAAGCTCAATGGCACTCATTTCACCACGGCCTACGACAACCTAAAGCGCTCAGGAAGCAGGTTAAAGAACTATTTCTCTACAACTGCTCAACTTCCCATTCTTTATTTCTTAAGCAAAACCGGCAAATTACAACAGCTAGATTTGAATACTCTACAAACGGAAGCAGAATTCCTGGAATTACTAAAACGTCAGCTCTGATAAAAGCAAACAGCAATTTTATTGCCGGGCTGCCCAATCAATTAACAGAGGATAAATAGCAGGTATAGGACTTTCGTCTTCTGACATTTGGAGTAAACGGGCAAGCTCTTCTGAAAATATGCTGAATTTAGGTAAATAAAGCTCAGGGTTTGTTTTGCCCATCAGCTCAAAAAGAATGGCTTCCCGCTGATCTGGTTGATAAGTATCTCTGACATACTGCTGCAGCAGGGCTAATGCCAGATATTCCTCAAAAATTCCAGTTGCCAATCCTAGAGGCTGTACACCCCTCTTCCATTCTTTCAATTCTGACATGGACTGCCGGATATCTTCTCTATATTTTTGAGTAAGTGGCTGTAAGTAAGCTCTGCTGAGTTCCAGCAGGGCTTTGCCGGTGCGAATAGCTCTTCTCAATTCGTTGCTATTTTGGGTTTGTATTACCTGCTCCGGGCTATCCATAAACAAAACGAGTTCGGTAAAGCCCTCATACTGGAATTTCTTGCTACTGATCAGCTCTTTCGTTAATGGTGAGAAAACGACTTTCACATGATTAACAGAATCTTTAAAATATTTTTTCAGCCAGGTATTGGCAACTGTCAGTCCAGTAAACTGTTCCTGCTCTCGCTTCAGTTTTTCATAATACCCTTTTTCAGAAGTTATAAACTGTTGAACAGCAGTGGATTTCCCAAATTGTTGTAACAGGCTGAGGGCTTTGCCGTACCAGGGATTCACCCTGAATGGCTTTGGATATATTGTACTGTTGAATAGTGTGCCATCCTTGTATTCTAAAGCTATAGCATAATCTCTGTAGGCCAGATAGCGCGACTTACTGGCCTTATCTACTTCCAGCTCTTGCTTCAAAAATATTATAAGCGGATGGTTTCTGAAACTTTCCAACTGCTGCTGCATCTGGCGGCGATATAAAGAATATTCTTGGATGGGCTGCGATGGAGGCTGGCTCAACTCCAGGGCGATATTTATCAATTCGTAGGCTATGGGCAATTCAACCGTTGCTTTATTATTTTTTCTCCGCCGGTAGGTGCTGCTAAATTGGGGGATTTCATCATAAAAATTCAATCCGACATACAAACTATCAATGCCATTAGTGGCAGTTAACAGGAATGCCTTTTCGGTTGTCGTGGAAATAGCCACCGTATCGGCTCTGGTACGAAAAGCATAGGTTTTGCCCCAATTTTGCTCATTCTTGCTTAGGTCTAGCCAATAGGTCTTTCGGTTGGCAGCCAGGGCCAGATCATATTTAATGATTTCTCCATTGGGAAGGGATAATTCCAGCTTATTATCAAATGCCAGTAGCAAATGATCCAGCGTGTCGATATTGGTTTGGGAAAAGATAACTGAAGTGTACGATAGAGGAAAAAAGGATAAAATACAGACGATAGCTTTCATGGATGACAACAGGTTTATACAGAAAAAGCGATCCCTGAATAAAAAGGAATCGCTTTTAAAAGACTTGTTTCGCAGATGTTATAATTGGTTAAATTGAGCTCTTTTCCTCCTACTACTCTTACGAAATAAGTCTAAGGTTTTATATTTTTCATGAATTAGCTACCGAAATCATCGAATGCGATATTCTCTTCCGGTACTCCTAAATCATCTAACATTTTCAGTGCTGCAGCCAACATAAGTGGTGGTCCGCACAAGTAGTATTCTACCTCTTCCGGCTCTGGGTGGTCTTTTAGATAATTATCATAAAGCACCTGGTGG
Organism: uncultured Saprospiraceae bacterium; assembly: GCA_964628385.1. Lineage (GTDB taxonomy): Bacteria > Bacteroidota > Bacteroidia > Chitinophagales > Saprospiraceae > JANQPA01. Next base: position 65,745 of record CAZVOD010000005.1, on the reverse strand, counting down.
ATGAATCCCAAATAGCCATCGCCTTCTTCATCATCAATTCCATCTTTTATCTTCCAATTATCCACTTCTTTGGCCATTTTCTTATCAGAAAGGGCAATGTGGTATTTGAAGTTTGGAAACTGCTCCTCTATCTCTCTAAAATCTTTTGTGTAGAATAGCTCCTGCTTTGAACGACCTCCATACCAGTAAGAAACCTTTCTGTCTGTTCCTAATGTGTGGAACAAGTGGAATACATGAGACCGCAGTGGCGCCATTCCGGCACCTCCACCGATGTATACCATTTCCTTTTTGGTTGGTTTAATGAAGAATTCTCCGTAAGGACCCGATACAGTAACCTTATCACCTGGCTTTTGGTTAAATACGTATGAAGAACATACTCCCGGATTTACAGGCATCCATGTGTTGGCTTTTCTATCCCACGGTGGCGTAGCAATACGGATATTCAACATAACGATGTTTCCTTCTGCAGGGTGGTTGGCCATAGAGTAGGCACGGAACTGCTCTTCATTGTTTTTCATTTTCAGCTCCCACATCTTGAAATTATCCCAATCCTTTTTGAACTTTTCTGGTCCGGCAGGATCTTCGGGGCGAGGTGCGATATCAAAGTTTTTGAAATCCACTTCTACCTTTGGTACATCAATTTGTATATATCCACCTGATTCAAAATCTAACTCTTCACCTTCAGGTAATCTTACTACAAATTCTTTGATAAAGGTAGCTACGTTATAATTGGAAACCACTTCACACTCCCACTTCTTGATACCAAATACTTCCTCAGGAACACGAATACGCATATCCTGGCGAACTTTTACCTGGCATGCCAGACGCTTTTTCTCAGCCACTTCACGGCGTGTCAGGTGGTTCATTTCTGTTGGCAGTACATCTCCACCACCTTCGTCTACGTGACATTCACACATAGCGCAGGTACCACCACCACCACAGGCAGAGGGTAGGAATACACTCTTATCAGAGAGTGCAGAAAGTAAAGATGTTCCTGGTTTTACAAGCATTGGATTCTCTTCATCGCCATTAACGACGATTTTCACTTCACCCTGTGGTACCAGTTGTTTATTGGCATAGATCAGCATGAACGATACCGCCAATATTACAGCACTAAAGACTACTGCAGCGTAGAGAATCGTTGTTATTTCTATTGCTAATAATATCATTGTTTCTTGTATTATATAGTTAATGTTAAAACGTCAAACTTATTCGGCTGCAAAAGCGGAAGGATCAATACCCATCAAGCTCATAAATGCAATACCCATCAATCCAGTAAGAATAAACGCCATACCTAACCCCCTCAACGCGGGTGGCACATTGGAATAGCGGATTTTCTCCCGGATCGCTGCTATAGCAATGATAGCCAGGAACCATCCGAAACCACCTCCCAAACCGAAGGCTACTGCCTGCGACATGGTATATTCTCTTGACACCATAAACAAAGAGCCACCAAGGATGGCACAGTTTACTGTAATCAGAGGTAAGAATATACCCAGGGAGTTATAGAGTGATGGAGAATATTTTTCTACGACCATCTCTACTAGCTGCACCATGGAGGCGATGATAGCGATAAACAGGATAAATCTGAGGAAAGTCAGATCTGTTCCAAAGATACCATTCTCACTTAACAGATACTCTGAGATCAACCAGTTAATAGGCATAGTGATACCCAATACAAAAATAACGGCCAGACCCAGACCAAATGCAGTATTTACAGACTTTGACACCGCGAGGTAAGAACACATTCCCAGGAAATAAGCTAGGACAAGGTTCTCTACAAAAGCGGCTTTCATGAATATATTAAAAAATTCGCTCATTTTATTTTGAGTTGAGTATGTTCAATAATTTATGAAATATCTACCAGCTTTTCGTTGTAGCTACGCTGAATCCAGATAAAGATTCCTATGATGAACATAGCTGCTGCTGGTAGTACCATAAGGTTATTATTGACATACCAGCCAAACAATGCACTTGTCTCAGTATTGATCATGTACTCAGCTGTTGGACCTATAATTTTCATTTCTATTGGTCCGGCTCCGGCAAACAAGGTACCTTTACCAAAGATTTCTCTAACCACACCAACCATGATGAGGATAGCACCGTATCCCAGTCCATTTCCAATACCGTCCAGGAATGATCTCCAGGGCTTGTTGGCCATAGAGAAAGCTTCCAGGCGTCCCATTACGATACAGTTAGTGATGATCAAACCGATATAAACAGATAGCTGCTTATATACGGGGAAGTTCAAATATTTTAGAGTCAGCTCTACTACAGTTACCAGCGAAGCAATGATAACCAGTTGAACGATCATTCTTACCTGCTTGGGGATATACGTACGCAGTAGGGAAGTAAATAAACTGGCGAAAGCCGTTACGAATACTACCGCAATAGCCATTACTACTGAAGGATAAACCAGCGAAGTAACCGCAAGCGCTGAACAAACACCCAATACCTGAACCGTAATAGGATTATTATCCAGTAATGGATCAGACAATAACCTGCGTTCTTTCTTACCAAAAGAAAACATCGCCTCTTTTTCTTTTACCTGAGTTGTCGTTTTCTCTGGTGCTTTTGGCTGTTTCTCTAAATTGGAATCTTTTACTACTTCGGCCATTGTTATATCTTTTTAAAGTTGAGTCAATTTTTTTATTGTACCAGGTATCCAGTGAGCTTTTCGCCCCCCTTGATCTTATCAAGAACAGGCTCATAGTAGCTGATACCTTTTTTCAACATCTTTGTTACACCATCTGCAGTGACGGTTGCGCCGGAAATACCATCTACCTCATGTTCGTTACGACCTCCCCCTTTTCTTACGGTAACCGATACAAACTCACCGTTGTCATCGTATATTTTCTTATCCTCGAATTGCTTTCTAAAGGAAGGATTATCTTTAATTTCTGCACCCAGACCAGGCGTTTCCCCTTTGTGGTCAAAGGCTGCTCCTGCTATTGTAGTCAAATCATCTTCCAGAGCGATATTACCCCAGATTTCATCCCATAATCCGTTACCTCTTACACAGAGAATGTAAAATTTATTTTTAGTTTCTTTTTTATTAAACACATACAATGGAAGCAGGCGTTCTTCTACCGGCTTTTTCTTTTCTTTAGCCAAATCAACATTTTCTGCTTTTACATCTTCCACTACTTCGCCATTCATGTTGAAGGTAACCTGCTTTACTTGCTCATCAAAAACCCTGGCCACATCGTCATCTGAAAGCTCACTCACTGTTTGGCCCCCCAGGTGATTTTCAACAGCAAGCAAAATGGCGCGTTTGTTAAAAATAGCTTCATTTCTTTCCGCACCTGCTTTAGTCACCTCACGTAAACCAGTCAGTAGGACAGCCACAGTGACAGTGAGCACAAGTACGAAAACAATTATATAATTGGTACCACTCATAATTTGATTTTTTGTTTGCTGAAAAAATTCATTTTGTTTGATAAAACAATTAAGCAGCTACTCTGGCTTTTGCTCGTTTAGTTCTTCTATTGATGTTTACTTGCAAGACATAATGGTCAATTAATGGTGCAAATACATTCATAAATAGAATGGCTAACATCCAACCTTCCGGATAAGCAGGGTTCATAACTCGTACGATCATCCCTACAAAACCGATGAGAAAACCATAAAACCATTTTCCCAGATTAGTAGAGGCAGCTGTTACTGGATCTGTTGCCATGAAAGCCATAGCAAAGAAGAAGCTACCCATATAAAACTGATAATACCATGGAACACGCATAAATTCTGTAGCGCCCCAAGCATTAAGCAATAGTGTCATGGTTATAGCTCCTAACAGCATAGAGAACATAATTCTCCAGCTTCCTATGCCAGTAATCAATAAAAATACAGCACCAAAGAGCACAAATGGCTTGGATGTTTCACCAATAGAACCGGGAATGGTACCCCAGAGCATTTGAGAAGTGGTATATGTATTTGTCACATTTTCCCAGCCTCCTTGGAAAGCCAGCGATAATGGTGTGGCACCGGTGTAACCGTCAGCTACTGTAGAGGCGGCATTGAAGCCTGACCATCCCAACGATTCAAATAGTGGATTAAACATATTCAGATGAATCCAACCGTACTGTACGGCAGCTCCTGCTTCTGCTTTTGTCAATCCAGATACCCATACTTCATCACCTGCGATTGTCGTAGGGTAAGCAAAGAAGATGAATACTCTGGAAAGTAATGCAATATTGAAAATATTCATTCCCGTACCACCAAAAGCTTCTTTACCGATAATTACGGCAAATGCAACAGCTACAGCCAAAATCCATAACGGAATATCTGGTGGCATAATAAGTGGAATCAAAGCACCTGATACGAGAAATCCTTCCTCTACGGAGTGTCCTTTTTTCCAGGCATAATAAAATTCGATACCCAAACCTACTACGTGAGCCACTATAAAAATAGGGATCAGCTGGATCAGACCGTAAATTATTTTTAGGTGAAAACCTTCAAAAAGTCCCGTGTACTGCCCCAGGGCTACGAAGTGCTGGTGGCCAATGTTGAAAGTACCGAAAACGTAACACAATTGTAGTGCTAATACCACATATACCATGGTTCTCTTCAAATCCATGCCATCACGGATATGAACTCCTCCTTTTGTGGTCTTATTTGGCGTGAAGAAAAATGTAAAAAAGGCATCATATGCCGTATGTAGCAATGTTCCTTTTTTAGGCTCATTCTTATGGAAAATATTTAAAATCTTATTTTTCATAACACTATTGTTGAAAGCTTGTTTTTCTATCTGTTTGGCTATCTAATTAACAATATACACCCCTAACTCTGTTCGCGCATCACATCTAATCCCTGCCTTAGCAGTGCCTGTAGTGGCTGCTTGGAGATACATACAAATTCACATAAAGCAACGTCTTCTTCTACCAGCTCATAAATACCCAGACCTTCCATTTTTTCGAAATCATTGATCATAATAGATTTCATAAGCTGCATGACATAGACATCCATTGGTAATACTTTTTCGTATTCACCAGTTACTACAAATGCACGCTCTTCACCGTGCGTATTAGTGTCTCCTTTAAATGTCAAATCAGGAAAAAGGAAATTGGGAAACGTCCTGGAAATACTTGGACGGGCTTTGATGGGAATCAGCCAGCCAAACATTTCGAAGTAATTTCCTTCTTCGATGGCCGTTACTTTACTGTCATAAAAATTAAGAAACTGCTCATTACTCTTCTTTTCACCTGATAGTACACCACCAGAGATTAATCTTACTTTTTCAAGTTCGCGGATCAAATTTCCCTTTACCAGATCAGCAATTTTTGCGCCTTGATAAGTTTTTACATAAGCTGGCTCTTTTAGCTCAGCTCCCGCCACGGCAATAACTCGCTCTGCTCTGTATTTCTGCTCGTTGAACAACGCCCCTAATGTAAGAACTTCTTGTACACCAAGCGTCCAAACAGTGTCACCACTGGCAATTGGATTGATATGGTGAATCTGAACCCCTACATTTCCTGCCGGGTGTTTACCCATGAACCAGTGTTTAACAACACCGGTAGCATTAGTAAAGACTTCTGAAGGTGCTTCCTCTTCTGAAGCATTCATGCCCAGATAAACCTGACCATCTGTTAGCTTAGCTAGTACATCCAAACCCTTTTGAAAGTCTTTTCCTCTACCTTCTACAACAAAATTCAAATCAGGAGCTATGGGAGCAGTATCAAAAGTACTGATAAAAATATCTCTTGGCGTTTTTGAGGGATCAGCCACTACGTTGAAAGGACGCTGACGTATCAAAGGCCATGCACCACTTTCCAACAAGTAAGCTACGAGCGCTTCTCTGCTGTTATTATCAACATCAAATTTCTCATATTCCTTAAACTTCTGCTTCTTATCCGCTAGTATTACAACTTCTGTGATAGCGCGCTTCTCTCCCCTATTTACGGCGATTATCTCTCCACTTACAGGAGAAACGTATTTTATCTCTGGCCTTTTCTTATCATAAAAAAGTACATCACCAGCCTTTACTTCGGAACCCACATCAGGCACCATTTTAGGAATGGGAGAGATACCGATAAAGTTAGGCGGCTGGATAGCAAAAGTGCTTACTTCTACATGTTTGATCTTTTTTTCAGCCACACCTTCCAGCAGGATATCATGCCCTCTGGATAGCTGCGTTACTTGCTCGCCTTCCGATATGTATTCCGGTAACCTCTTGGCAAAGATTTCACTCATTCTTGGAAAAATGCCAAAATTGGCACCTTTTCTATCAGCACCTATCTGGCGCGCCTCAATAGCCAGCATACTATCAGAAACCTGCACAATTAAACCGAAAAACAAAAGGACAGCAACGGCTAGAATGATGTAGATGAAAATATTCATTCCAAACCCTGAAGACTGGGCCATCAGCTCATTAGATAGTAGCATTAGACCCGGTACTAGAAGTGCTTTGGTGATTTTAAACTTCATGTTTCTTGCTTGTGATTTTCTGATGAGGTCCATATCGATCCTCTATTATTTTTTACTTTTTCCTAATCGACACCTATCAAAATTCCCTGCAAATATATAAACCTTTTCATTGAATTACTTGCCCGCAAAATGATAAGACGGGGGGCAATCATCTATTTAGACTTGTTCTAAACAAATAAAGTTCACTAAAAATACTGCCCATCAAGGCTTCAAATATTGCTTCGAGCGCAAAAAAAAGCACACTTTATTACATTTTTACTAATAAAAAAGCACTTTGTTTTGTATTTTTTCAAAAAAGTAAAATTAAATATTTTTTATTTATTCAGTTAAACTTTTTCTCATTGCATTCCATTCGAAAAAAGCATAAAAAGCCATCCCCGTATAAATGACCATCAGGCCACTGTACAGGTAGAGCTCTCTATTAGCATACAATCCAATAGAGACAAAGTCAATAATAATCCAATATATCCAGTTGCTAAGAATTTTTCTGGCGGTCATGTAAGTAGCTATAAAGCTAAAAATAGTGGTATGAGCGTCTATCAAGGGAAGTTCTGCATCCGTATAGTTTTGTAAAAACCAGGCCAGCAAAAAAGATAAGGCTACCCCCAGAGGTACTACCAGAAGGTGATTGATCCAGGGCCAAATGCTTATTTTTAAGGTTTTGCCCTTTTTATAAGAGTTGCTCCAGACTATCCAACCATAAATTCCAGCTATTACGTAATAAAAATATAGCATCGATTCAGCGTATAATTTGGATAAAAAGAACAAGTAAATACTCAACAAGGAGCTTATAATACCAAATAGCCAGCACCAAATATTTTCTTTGGCGGCCAGAGCAACGTAAAGGATGCCAGTAGTGACACTCAATATTTCAATCCAACTCATATTTTTTTGGCTTATTGCATGGGTATCAAAAAGCGAAAGAAGCCCTGTTAGACTCCTTTCGCTTTGATTTAGCAGAATGTATTGGACCAGACTTAATTTTGGAAGCTATTAAAATAGCGGCCTGTTATTTTTTGATATCGAAACGGTACCTCAGCCGTTCAATAAATGGGTCTTCGTAGCCCGGAATTTCATTTTCCAAAAATATATCCACATCTATCACCTCAGCTTCATCTTTGTCTGAACTATCGAAGATAATTCTCAACTCCACTGTTTCGCCGGGTTTGATCTCATCAAAATCCCTCTCTACAGTTGTACAATCACAATGAGAGATGGTAGAAATGACAGCCTTGGTATCCCCTTTATTAGTAATCTTATAGGTATGTGCGCGTTTTTCCCCTTTTTTGACAGTTCCCAGGTTGATCGTTCTGTCATCTACAATCAGGATGGGTACGCCGGAAAACATTTTTTTACCATATAAAGCCGACAACTTACTAATCTCTACACCTTCAGGTGGTTCTCTTCTGATAATACGCTTGAAAGCAATCTTTTCAGGGCCTTCGATAATCTTAAATTCCGTACGCCTGTTAATGGCATGCGCCTGTTCTTTCTTCTCTTCCGAATCTAGGGCATCGATATACGCTGGAGTCAAAACATCACCTTCAGCAAAAAAACTGTAATTTTTGGCGACCTTTCTACGTACGGTTTGTGGCTTTTGTTCACCATAGCCTCTGGCCTGAATCCTGTTGGGGTTAATACCTCGTTCTGCCAGCCAACGACGAGCAGACTCAGCACGACGCTGTGACAAATCCTTATTGAATGCATCATTACCCCTGTAATCCGTATGAGAGCTGAGCTCCACTACCATATCCGGATATTCATTCATCAGACCTAGTACTATTTCCAGGTCTTGCTCGGCTTGTTCTTTGATATTAGCTTTATTGAAATCGTAAAGGATATTTTCCAAAACAATAGCTTGCTCTATCGTTACTGTATCAATTAGAGGCTCGGGGTCTTCCACCTCTTCCGTTGTACTCGTTACTGGTGGCGCCACCGGTGCTTCTTTGCTTAAATACAGGCGATATTCAAACGTTTTGGATTCGTTTAATTCAAAAGTATTGAAGGCTACTGAATCAACAGTATATCCTGTTTTTGACGCACGCACCAAATAAGGCAGCTCCATTTCGAGCGGATAATCAAAGCGATTTCCCTTTTCAGATGTCTGCGTGTTAATCTCTCCGCTGCCGGTGTCAATAAGATCAACGGTAGCTCCCATCAGCGGTTTTCTGTCTTCATTGAATATTCCGACTACCAAATTGGCAGTAATCTTGGGAATGACGAGTGTGTAAATATCATCACAGCAGGTTTTGCTTTGAACAGAGCTTCCGCCCTCTCTATTAGAAAGGAGTATCCCCTTGTAGCCGGTTTGATCCACTGCAAAGAACTTATCATCTACTGAAGAATTATACCCTTTGCCCATATTTTCTGCTTCACTCCACTTCACACCATCCCAGGTACTGTAGAAAATATCAAGCCCGCCAATTCCCGGAAGGCCGTTAGAACTAAAATAAAGTGTTCCATCCTGATAAAAAGGAGTGACTTCATCTCCGGGTGTATTGATCGCTTTACCCAAGTTTACAGGCTCACCGTACTCTCCCTCATTGATTTTGGTAGCATAGTAAATATCAAAACCTCCATCCCCCCCATCTTTATTACAAGAAAAGAATAAAACCTGAGAGCCAAATAATTCGCCTACGGCGGGATGTTTTACTATATAATCTCCATTGATGCCTTTTACTTCCTGCGCTCCTTCCCAGCGTCCACTCCCGCCGATACTGTAATAGAGCTTACTTTCCTTTACTGTATTGCCCTCGAGCTGAGCGCGAGTAAAGAAAAGCGTTCCTCCATTTCTGGAAAGGGCCACACCAGAACTATGAAACCCAGGCCGGTTGATGACATCACTTAGGGCTTGCGGCTCGCCCCAGCCTTTTTCGCCCATAGTAGAAGTGTATATTTTGGCAAAACTCCCAGTAGAATCTTCACCATTCATCTCAATGATATCATCTGTATTAAAACCGGCAAAATACATCATCTCGCCAGTAGGGTCGAGCACTGCCGAATACTCGGAAGTTTTAGAATTGATATCTCTACCGGCATTTTCTATTTCAAAATCTGTCTCTACCGGAGGTAAATCAAGGGCCATGCGAGCTCCTTGCAACTCAATCTTTGCCAGTTCTCTAAGCTCAGCATTAGTTGTCTCATCGATAAATTGCTGAAACTCTAGGATAGCATCTTCGTATTCTTCATTCATTTTTAAACAGCGAGCATAATCAAAGCGGAAATCTGCATATTTATTTTCCTTATCCCTTCTCAAGACCCGGGCAAAATAGCGTTCCGCACGATTGTAATCACGAAGCAAGTAGTGTAATCGAGCAATTTTGGGAATCAGATCATTATCACTACTCTCATCGTAAGCCTTTTCATACCATTCCAAAGCACGGTAATAATCTTTCTTTTCGAACTGTTCATCAGCTGTTTTCAGCATAGTCTCATAGGAGGCCTGGCGCAATGGCTGTGCCTCAAGACAATAAGTTGTAAAAATACTCAGTATAAAAATTAGGGCTATACGCTTCATCGCGTCACTTTTTTTAAATTAATACAATCCTTATTCTAAAAGACAACAGATTTGTCTAAATTATCAACTCGTGTAAGCTACAACATTGGCCTTCAGGCGAGTCCGTTAAAACTCAGGACAAATTACAGCTCTGCTTACGTTTGGATCCTTGTATAGTTTTATTATGTAAGACGCTGCCAACTCAAAGCCTCCGAGATTATTAGAAGCGGTGCTCAGTGATGACAAGTTGAAGTCATAAGAAATACCAACCCTCAAATCTTTGTATTGCGTTCCTACCATTAGGGCCGCAGCATCACCAAAGCGATAAGCCAAACCTCCCAATAACTCGATATCTTCCTTGATTGTGTAGCCAGCCCATCCTTGTGCGGCTATTTCAAAAGTACCGGTAGTTGTTTGAGCAATCAAAGATGGAGTTATGCTCCACTTTTCATCCAGCTGTTTTTTTAAGCGACTATGAATGGTCAATCGCAAAGGACGATTGCCTTCATCACGATTACCAGGACCAACACCACCGCCAGAAAACAAACTATACTCCGGATTAGAAATATGAGCGACTGCCAGTCCGGCTTCGAAATTTGTTTCTTCATCAATTTTCGAACGAAAGAGCAAACCTCCATTGATATCAAGTGCGGATTGATCATCGACAATGCGGCTGTCATCCTGGCTGACTTCTACTGGCTCGCCCAATGCATTATAGCTATCGGCAAAAAGCAGATTTTCTTTGTCTATACGCCGGGACATGGCTCCAACCTGTACCCCGAGGGTAAGCACATTTTTGCGCTTTCTGTCAAGCCCCAGATGGTAGGCAGCGGTAAGTAAAGACCCCTGATTTCTTAGGTTACCGGTTCCGGCCTGGTCATTAATAGTAACAATACCAATACCAACCCAGTCTTGCTCTCTGAAGCCTCTAACGATGGGGGCATCGATATAGAAAACGGGAGTAGTAAATTGATTACTCAGGAAACTGGCCCATTGATCTCTGTAAACCCCGCCAACGCGTGCTGTTCCGTAATAGGCTCCTGCTAAAGCGGGATTTAAGGTAAGCGGAGACATATTGAACATAGTAAAGTGTATATCCTGCCCCTTAAGTCCAGTCAAGGTCAACATCATCAGGCAGGAAAATAATACTGGTTGAAGTCTTTTCATTCGCGAACTTATTTATCCCTTAAGTGAGTAATTGCCGAAATATAGCTTTTTTCCAAAAATTTTTTATCCCCTTCTGATGGATTACTTGTTAAATAGCAGTCATTTGGGGATTATGGAAGAGAAAATTTAATTTGTAAGTGCATTGGCTACAGCATTCACATCAATATCATTCATACATTTAAAATGACCTTTTGGACATTTTTTAAAACCTATTTTTGAACAGGGCCGACATCTTAGCCCCTCCACCTGTATGGATGTATTTTTGCCGGAGCCCGAACTGAAGTACGGATACATGCCAAATTCCGGAACTGTATTTCCCCAGATAGATACGATTTTTTTGTTAAAAGCTGCCGCCATATGCATTAGACCGGTATCGTGACTGATCACCCGGCCTGCTTGCTTAACTACGGATGCCGACTGATTTAGATTCAATTTTCCACAGGCATTAAATACATGTGCACCGGATGCCCTGGCGATATGCGCTCCTTTGTCTTGTTCATCTGGCCCTCCTAAAATAATGATTGGCTCTTTTATCCTCCGACAAATTTCGATGACTTTATGCTCTGGCAGGCGCTTGGTCGCATGAGCGGCTCCTATTACAAAGGCTATCACCAAACGAGTATCAAAAGAAGTACCGATAATATCTGCAAGGTTTACTTCATCTTTTGGAGGGATGAAGTAATCAAGCCCTTCTCCGTCGTTCACGACTCCCAGATGTTCTACCGTCTTAAGATTGCGATCAACGATATGAAGGTTGGGTAAGCGGTTGATTTTAAAGTTTACTATCAACCACTTTTCCCAATTTATTTTATCAAATGATTTACTTTTAATTCCAAGGCTTCGCTTAACCCGCAATGAACGCAGGTTTTTGTGAAGGTCTATAATCCAGTCAAAACTTTCTTTTTTGAGTGCCGGAATGACTTCCTCCAGTTTTTTATCGAAGGCATGCACCTTATCAAGGTAGGGATTAGCCTCTACCACCATGCCGAAACGTTTTTTGGTCAGAAAGTGGACTTCTGCGCCCAATTGTTTTTTCAGACAACGGACAACGGGAGTTGTCAAAATAATATCTCCTATTGACGAAAAGCGAATAATCAGAATCTTCATACCTTTTAAATCCATGAGATGTAAAGGTAAGCGTTACTTATTGCTCTACGGGTACGGCCTTGGAAGTTTTTTCTTTAGGAAAGCCTAAAATCTCCACCTCTACATTCTCTAGGTCTATTCGGGAGAGTTCTTTCATTTTTCCTTCCCCGAAGAGCTGATCAAAGCTTGCTACCTCCATACTTTGAGGCTCAGGTTTGTAATTAATATAGTCGGCAAAGCGTATTCCGTTAATTGTCCTGATATTATAAGCATCACGGAAGCGGGCTCCCCCACCATCTGTCTGATAATTGTAGGCCAGATAGTCAACTGTATATTGCTCTTTTTCAATCCAGTATACAAATTCATCCTGATAGTCCTTTCCGCCACCTTCTTTTTCAAAAGTAACTTTTATTTTGTGGTAAGATTTATCTTCCAAGTTGGCCATACCGATGTGCTCATAATTGACAGCCGGGTTCTTCAAAAAATAGGGTATTAAAGCGAAATAGATAACAGAATTAACGGAATTTGAATAGACTTTGCGCGTTTTGGCATCCAACTTGACAGATTCTCCATCTATAAAGCGCTCAAACCCATCGTTTTTTAAAACATCACGTATCATGCTGCCCGATTCTTCATAAATACGCTCGTATTGGAAGTCGCCCCCCTGGCGGAAAGCCACATAGTGTTTAGACCTGAAATCAAACTGTATTCTACAATTTTCAAAGGCCTTGCCACCGTGTACTTCAATGGCTTTTCCTACAATCGCCGCAGCCCTAACATCAATTTCATTGGTGGTATCTTCTTCAGTGTTAGTCACACCATTGGATTGCCCGATAGATTCAGTCGGATTTTCGCAGGCATAGCATGCTAATACACAACAGAATAGTAAGAAGATGATATTACTGTTTATCATGATCATCATTTTTATTTACAGTAAGAACAGTCATCCCCCCGGTATAGGTTGAGCGCATGGCTGCATCTGGAGTGGTGAGAACGACTAATAGGATCTATTCGTGGCTCTTCAACATCTACAGCTACCGTATCAGTAGTGGTGAGAACGACTAATAGGATCTATTCACTTTGTGATTCGATCACTTTACTCCATAATTCTTCCCCACTTACATCAAAAATAGTAACCGTCATTTTTCGGGCATCTCTGGGTCCAGAAAATTCGAGAATGCCAAAATTGCGCTGCGTCACCAGTGTATTTTCTACCCTGAGCTTATTGTCTTTTTCAGGATTTCTGGCAGCGCCTGCTGTTAGTGGTGATACAGTGATGTCATAAATCATGTTGCCTACACCGTTTTTGAAAGCACTCAGCTCTGAGTGGTGCCTATCACCAGTGAGGAAAATGACATTTTTAATGCCTTCCTGCTCAATCATGCTAAGAATATAGGCTCGCTCTTCTTTTGAGACATTGATAAAATTTTCATATCCCTCATAAGTGTTTAAAAACTGTCCTCCCACTACCACAAATTTGAAGGGGGCGCGGCTATTGGCAAGGCCATCAATCAACCATTGAATCTGCGCTTCCCCCAGCAAAATATTCTCGCCAGTACTCCTGCGGTTGGGCTTGCGAAAATAGCGATTATCGATAAGGAAAAATTCCATATCCGAAAATTGAAAAAACGTCGTTATTCCGGGATGATGAGGAAGGCCAAAGGATGGATTTCCCCAAAATAATTCAAATGCTTTTGTGGTCAAATCCTTGTGAATGAAGGAGCGGTCAGAGTCATTAGGCCCGAAATCATGATCATCCCAAATGGCATAATGATGCGTAGAAGCCAGTAACGGCTGCATCTCTGGTAACGAACGCGTGTGCGTGTACCGATGCATAATACCCGTTTCTGAAAACCAGTCTACCTCTCTCAGATACGTATTATCTCCCATCCAGATCATAGCGTCGGGGCGCTTCCCGTGGATGGCTTCAAAAATTTCGTAGTTGCCTCCGTAGGGCTTCCCCGGACGGTCATACCTAGTTTCATTAACATAGGCACAACTGCCGATCGCCAGTTTGAAATTCGGTGGGTCTGTCCGCCATTGCCATAGGGCTTGAGTGTGAAATTCAGTGGGATAAGTAAAGCTTAAAAGTTGGTCATTTATAAACACATCGTACTCATAAGCCATACCGGGCTCCAACTGATCAGCAAGCAGTTTGGCAGTAAAAGCCTCCGCCTTGGTAGTTAGCTTTTGTGCTGTTTTATTTTTTTGATCTTCTTTTCCTTTTTCCCAATATTCAAAATGAACGGTTGCCGGTTCGGTGGTTTGCACCCAAAGCAAGACTTCTTTCATCTGTGAGTACCCCACCATTGGCCCCGATTGTAATAGGGATTGTTGCGCCGATGAGTATAGCACTATTAACAAGAAGAACAATAGTAATGAGTAGCGTTTCATCAAATAGAGATTTTTTAATATTATATTTTTTTATTTTCTTTTACCCAACTCCCTCAAATCAATTTTTTCAAAAACAGTACTTTTTTCGTTTTTGAGAATAATATAAATAAAGCCAGCATCATCTGTCGCTAGAGTGCTAACAGAATAATAGCCTGGCTTTTGTTGGTTATTGACCAATGCTTTTAATTTAAGGCCATTGGCCGAATAAATTCCCAGGTCCATAGCATAGGCATTTTGCAAGAAATACTGGACATTCAGATTTTTACTATCCTGATTAATTTCAAAGAAATAAGGTTTGGGGAAAACATCTCGTTGGGGAGGTCCGACCAGCTTATTGCGATTGGTTTTGCAGTAGGTTCTGGAAGGTAGATCTTCATCCAAAATAAAGGGATTGAGTTTGTTATCCTGGTAAAAAGCAATTTTTTGGTTCCTTTCCCATTCATTCGCATCTACCGGATCGAGTTCGTGCCACTTGCAGAGATCTGGTAGCATAAGCGAAAAAAAGGTCTCGTCTTCTTCGAGCGCCTGCTCTTGATAGATGGTGTAGAAATAAAAAATAGAACGAGCCAGGTTGCCTTTGTGTACATCCCGGGGTTCAAAAAAATTGCCATCCCATTTGCTGTAAGCTCCGCTATTGGAGGCCGGAGGGTCCAGCAGAGTTTCCTCTCCGATATACCAGCGTTTGGCCTGATCATCGCTGATAGCTTTGAAGGGTAGGTTACCGCGCGTACTATTCACATTCACCCGAACGGCATACAGATGATGCATATCCGATTTGGCATTGCCTTTTCGGGCACCTTTATTTTGAGGATAAGTATGTTCCGTGTTGATCTTTTGCTTGTAAGCGGCTTTAGTAGGGTCTTTGGAGGGAGGAAGAAACGCTTGGTAGCCGGTATAAACGCATTCCAGCGTATCATTAAAGCTGTCAATACTAAAAAACAGGGTGTCCCTGGCTTGCCCATAATCCAGTACATTCCGAGGGCGATATTCTTTTTGCAGTTGCTTAAAAAGCATCGGACCACTCAATTCAGGAAATACGTTATGATCAAATGGCTGACCGCTTAGCGTTATGGCCATTGGTAAAAAGAGCACAATGAGCATTCTCAGGTTCATGATATGCAATTAATCAATTGGTTTGGAGTATTATTTTGCCTAAAGGTATTATCTTTTACTGGTTTTACCTTAGAAATCCGCTGCCACAAAGTCCATAAAATCGAATACTACCAACAGACTTTTTTCCGGATAATACTTTGGCGCTTCCAAGCGCTTTTGATGTGCGGCTAAAAAGCTTTCCTCTTTTTCCATCAACTTATAAACGGTCCTGCTCACTTTAACAAAACGCTCAAAATCATTAGTCTGAGGAATATTAGATACCCCCATTTTTTCCAGAAACCGCTGGAAAAGAGGCAACCGGTAAAGTGTATAATTATCGGGATACCGAAACGCCAGGTACATAGAAATCATTTGATAGCCATCATCGTGATAATGGTTATTTTCTATAGAATGCGGCTTCTTGTCCCGGTACTCCTGCAGGAGTTGATCACAATAAAAGACAAAGCGACTTACCCGGCCATCAATAGCCTTTTCTTCGTTGAAAAGGTCCTGAAACATATTGCGTACAAAATCAGGAGCTATTTCCCAGAAGAGCAGCATCATGCGTTTGGGTTCATAGGTTTCTCGTTTCCACAAGCGCCTGGTTTGGCTGTTTTGTAGCGAGTGGCCATACATTTCAGGAAGACTGCTGGCTTCTAGGTCCCAGTTTTGCTGGAAGATCTGCTGTGATTCCCAGATGTAAAGGTTTTGTTCCGCCTGAGGAGTGCCTAAAAACTGTTGGTAACGTTGAAAAGCTTGTTGTAGCAATTTTACCTGCATAGAACTTTACTAAGATTATGGTGCCGGGTTAGGAATAGATTCATGTACTTTTTCAATTTCTTTCAGGATTTCAGGACTGAGCTCCACATTGATACTATCTACATTTTCTTTTAGCTGCTTCATGGTCGTAGCTCCAATAATATTAGCAGTCAGAAAATGCTGTTGGTTGATAAAAGCCAATGCCAGTGTAGCCAGTGATAATCCATGCTGCTCCGCGATTTTCAGGTATTGGGCCGTTGCTTCGTGAGCTGTTGCCTTATTGTAACGAGACATGCGCTTGTATTTATTCAGTCGTGCCCCCGGCTCGTCTGTCTTTTGATGATATTTCCCTGAAAGTAACCCAAAAGCCATAGGCGAGTAAGCTAACAAACCACATTTTTCGCGTATAGCACATTCAGCAAGGCCAATTTCAAAAGTTCGGTTGAGCAGGCTGTAAGGATTTTGTATGCTTACCGGTCGGGGTAGATTATGCTTTTCAGCCAACCTGATAAAGTGCATCATTCCCCATGGCGTTTCATTGGAAATACCAAAATAACGTATTTTACCAGCATCAATCAGCTCTTGCACAGTCTGTAGGATATCCAAAAAATTATCTTTCCACTGCTCGTTAGGGTCAAATTTATAGCCTCTTTTACCAAAAAAATTAACATTGCGCTCCGGCCAGTGCAACTGATACAAGTCGACATAATCCGTTTGTAGCCGTTTTAAGCTTCCTTCCAGTGCCAGGTTGATCTGTTGTTTAGAAAAGTCCAGTTTTGCTCTGATATACTTGATTGCTGAGGGACCTGTCACTTTAGTAGCCAGAATTACCTTATCGCGGTTTTGCCTACTAGCAAACCAGCGGCCAATAATACGCTCTGTTTCTCCATTATTTTCAGCGGTAGAAGGAATGGCGTACAATTCAGCTGTATCAAAGAAATTGATATCTCGATCGAGTGCAAAATCCATTTGCTCATGGCCTTCTGCTTCAGTATTTTGCTCGCCCCAAGTCATCGTACCTAGGCAAATCTTACTTACCTTTAAGTCTGTATTTCCTAGTGTAGAATATTTCATTTGTCCCATTTTTTTTGCAGTTGCGAAAATAGTTCTTATTTTATATTTATTAAGTAGTCAGACGGAAATACCATGAATTATAACTCACTGGTAAGCATTACCGTCAAAAAAAAAACGATAAACGAATATGGGATTTTTGAACGAACTCAAAAAAGCACTTTTCGGAGCTAGAGCAGTAACGAAGAATGCCGCTCGTAAAGCAGCCGAAAGAGGTAAAGAAGCAAGTGAAGACTTTGTGGAAAAGTCTGGTGAATACTTAAGAAAAGCCAAAGGTAAGGCAGATGATTTTTATGGGAAAGCTAAAGAGCGAGGAGAAAAATTCTTTGACCAGGCAGAAGAAGCATTTGAGAAAGCAGAAGATCGGGCAGAGGACTTCTTCGAAGATATCTGGAATGATGACGACGACAAGCGCAAATCTGATAATCAGGATAGCACTCAGAATCGTCAAAAGAAAAAAGAAGCGCCCGAAGATGATCAAGATGATCAAGTCCCCTTTGGAGATGATATCAAAGGGGATTCCAAAAAATCAGATGGCTCCAAAGGCAAGAGCAAATGGGCTGAAATCGGAGAAGATTTGGCTGAAAAAAGTGGCGAAATGGCCGAGCGAGTTGGCAAGAAGGTACTTGATGCTTCCGAAAAGGCCGGCGATAAGCTCTATGACGTAGGCAGTAAAGCTTACGAAAAAGCTAAGGACTATACCGAAAAATGGATGGACAAAGCTGATGAAGCGGCTCGCAAGGAACGGGAGCGGGAAGAAAAGCGCGGCGAAGATACAGAAAGCATGTTTGAGAAAGCTAAGAAAATGGCTGATAAGATCGATGAAAAAGCCGATGATCCAGATCGCCAATTTAAGGATTCTGTAGAAGATGCCAAGAAAAGTAGCCTGCTCGATGGTACCGATAGCTTCTTTGAGCAGGCGGAGCGTTATGCCGACGGCGACTACCACAACAAAGGTAACAAGCCACGCATTGGCAAAGATCCTGATTACAAAAAGAAAAAGTCGGAAGGTAAAGTTCCCGGCTTTGAAGATCGCGATGGCGATGGCGACGAAATTATCGATGACGCCATTATTGATGACTAGTAGCTTAATTAGAGAGTAGAGAGAAGAAAGTAAAGACCATACTGATCTTCTCTGTACTCTGACTATGAGATAAAGCAAAAAAAAGCCGGGGATCGGACCCGGCGTAAAAAAAACCATCTTTCACCATTTATTTTTTTGTAGGCCTCAGGCCCGTATTTGCTCTCTGATACCTCAGAGGATGTTTTCTCATAGCATGTTCAAAACTTTTACCGCCCTGTGTATCTCCCTCTGCAGTAGCAATTTTTTGATGAAATATATCTTTTTGACGCAGCCCATTCTGAAAGTCACTTTCACAGACTGCTGATGAAAAGAAGCCTTATGATTTAATACTGCTGATGAAAAAAAGCCTTATGATTTAATATGGTAGAATGCAGTTGGCGAATAGACATGGGATTCTTTGTCTTTATTGTCCACTTTTTCAGTACGCTCTTTTGCTGGTTTGTCTTCCTTTTTTTGTTTCTCAACAGGATCAAAAAGGATAGATAACAGAACTGATATAGCAAGTACAATGATCGTGCCATAAGTATTTTTATTTTTCTTATTCATTATTGTGTATTTTATGTGTTTTTGTTTTGAATTTGACTCAAATTTAGGGCTTAAAACCAAGTAGAGATTCCTTTTTTCCGAGAATGGTAGCTTTTACCGGACAAGCGGTAAAAAAGCTAGATTTTTTTGGGTACTATTCTGAAAACCAAAAAATACCATTAGCGGAGCGGGTTCAACATAATCAAATAGAAATCATTTTTTTATATATTGCCACTCCAACAAAAGTGAAATGAATGTCCTCTAAAAAACGTCAATGGCAAGTGCTGCAATCAGAAGAGATCATGGATCTCAAATTGTTCAAAGCGCGTTTTGACTATATGCAGAATCCCAGAAATGCTATCACGCAGAAGATGATCATCCTGGATGCTCCCAGCTCTGCAAATATTGTCGCACTGACAGAAGATGATGAGATAATCTTTGTGCGGCAATTCAGGTTTGGCATTAAGGACTTCACCATTGAATTGCCGGGAGGCATGATCGACCAAGGAGAAGATTCGGGGCAGGCGGCCCGCAGAGAGTTGCGGGAAGAAACCGGATACACCGCTCCTTACTGGCACCCGATTGGGCGTATTGCTTCTAACCCCGTTTTTATGAGTAGCTATATTTATCATTGGGTAGCTACTGATGCCCAAAAAACTCATGACCTGGAACTTGATGAGGCCGAAGATGTAGAAATTATGCTTTTGAGCTTAGAAGAGACCCGTAGAAAGCTAAATCAGGGATTTTTTGGACACCCCCACACTACCAGCGGGCTGGTGAGCTTTTTCAGCTGGCTGGACAATGTTTAGTAAAAATTAGAATCAATATTGAGTTGTTTCAATACCACAAAGCGAATCAAACAGACAAAAAGAATGCAGCACATATGGAAGCTAAAGTTAATGTATTCGATGCTTATGGTACCTTACTGGATATTTCTTCCATTGACATTCAGTTGAAAGATTTATTTAGGGAAAAAGCGCCACACATTGCAGGTACCTGACGCCAAAAATTTTGGCCTGAAAGTAGGCTGGGTTAATCGCTTTGATGGGCATATTGAACAATTAGGAACAAAGCCAGATATCATTTTTAAAACCTTGGAAGAATTATCGGATATGATCTAGCCTTTTCAAACTGACCATTCCTCCTCCTTTATGTAAACGGTACCGGTGAAGAGTGCAACTAATTTTTCATCTTGATTGTGTACCTCTACCTTAAAGATTCCTGTACGCCTACTGCCATGCTCACAAACTGCAGTAGCGGTCAATGTGTCTTGTGGAAAAACGGCGACAGTATGATTGATTGAGGTTTGTAGGGAAACGGCCTTTTTCCCCATAGAATTGGAAGCAAAAGCAAAGGCGCTATCAGCAAAAGCATAAGTAATCCCCCCGTGAAGAATACTAAAACCATTTAGCATTTCCTCCCGTACATTCATTCGAATGGTGCACTGCCCACTTTCCAAGTGAAGCAGTTGAATACCCATCCATTGACTGAAGCGATCATTTTCCAGCATTTTTTGAACAATGCGATAAGCGTTTTGGTCTTCTTTCATATCTATACAATATAGCTACTTTGATAACTTGCGAAAAACTTCCCAAAAGCTATTGATACGCTACAAACTTAACAAAACGTTAATAGATCAAGTATAATTTTTTACCTTAAAGAGCTCTTTTTATGAGTTGGACAATTTCATTATTCAATAATTTGAACTAAATTTACATTGTGACGGAGAAAAAGCTTGTAAAAGGCTGTTTACGCGCAGACAGAAAGTCCCAGGAAGAGCTCTTCAGACGCTATTCCGGTAAAATGCTTGCTGTCTGTATGCGTTATGCCCGTCACAGGATGGAAGCTGAAGATTTACTTCAAGATGCTTTCATCAAGGTGTACCAAAACCTAGATAAATTTAAATTTTCTGGGTCGCTTGAAGGGTGGATAAGAAGAATTGTTATCAATACTGCCCTAAAAGCTTATGGCAAAAAAAGCTTCCAAAACGAACAAATCGGCTTGGAATCAACGATAGAGCAGATAAAAGATCCTACTATACTAGCTTCTATCAACGAAGAAGAACTACTTAAATTGGTGTCTCGTCTTCCCGATGGCTATCGCATCGTGTTCAACCTCTTTGCTATTGAGGGCTATAGTCATAAAGAAATTGCAGAATTATTAGGTATTCAGGAAAGTACTTCTCGCTCTCAATTGGTTAAAGCGAGGAAGATGCTTCAGCAATTAATTGAACAAATACAAAAAATTGTTGCATGAACGGGCCACATCCAATTGACGATCTATTTAAAAATAAGCTCGCAGATTACGAGCTAGCCCCTCCTATGCATTTGTGGGATGCTGTTGCTGCCATACAACAACGGCCTAAAGTGGTTTGGTGGTTAAAAAATAAAACCTGGATACTAGTAAGTGGAGTGCTTTTACTTTTTTTACTGGCTTGCTTATTTTTCTTCCGTTCCGCAGAAAAGCCCGATATCCAATTCTTTCCTATTGAGTTGGATGACCGTACAGCTGTCAGAAAAACTCCTGAGACTAAATCTGCATCTATCACTTCTTTATCTGATCAAAAAAACATGGACAGCTCTCTTGCTGATGCCATAAATGCAGCGCAATCCAAACCTGCTACTTCCAGAAATAAAACCAGACAAACAGCCAGCAAGGGTACGAATAGGTCAGAGCTGACCAAACAAAGTAAAGTCCCTCAAAATCAAAGCTACCGGGCGCCCAACGGAATAAGCACTGTTCCTACTATAGCGAATGATGCAGGCAAGGTAGATGCTACATCAATGCATTTTCAGGCTGAAGACTTTATGAACAAAGAAAAGACTAACAAGCTGCCATTAGACAGTCTTGTTAGCTCTGCCTCTTCGGATAGCAACGAGGCGGCAACAAATTTAGCCGAGCGAACTACGGCATTTTTAGATTCAAAAAATACTTCCTTAACATTAGATGATCATGCCTACGAAATAGATCCGATCGTCGCCTTAAGAAAAGGGCCTGGCCTTCGGTTCTTTTTGGAAGCCGGTGCAGGGCTTTCATCTTCTCAATCAACCTTATCAGCCATTAGCAATGAGTATGAGGAGTTGATGAGATTCTATGAGCAAGCCTTTGACCAACAAGTAGCCCTCACAGCGAGCCTACGCATCGGAGCTCTCCATCGGTCAGGTATATCCTTGCGCTCTGGCATCGAATATACAGAGATAAAAGCTTCCTTTGAATTTCGGGATCGCAATGCAATGGTTGACCAGATCTTTGATGCTAATGGAGGATTAATCAGAACGGACACTTTTTATATCGCCAATGGACAGGAATGGACCACTACTAACCGATACGAGCTGATCAATCTCCCGGTCTTGCTCGGGTATGAACATCGCTTTCAGCGCTGGACAGTATCTGTGAGTGGTGGTGTAGGGTTGAATATTGCTTTTAATAGAAGCGGCCGCTACATCAACGAAAAGTTCAGGGCGATCGATATGAATAGCGGAGAAGCCGATCAGGTCTTTCAAGATCACATTGGTATCAGTTGGCATGCCAGCCTGGGACTGCAATATGAATTTGCTCCGGGCCTATCCGTATTGATAGAGCCACAATTGATCATTCGACCTGATTCTTTCAATCAGCCATCCTTCCCGATACAACAGCAATCTTCCAACTATAACCTTTTAATAGGATTGAGAAAGCTGTTGTAAACATTTTTAAAAAAGAAATAAAAATAGTTCATCGTTCAGGCAACGAATATTTTACCTGCCGTATCTCTCTATCAAAGGAGATGACGAACACCAATTATTTCCTTCGTTTTGACAGGAGGGGGACGTTTTAGGATCATCGTTAATAAAAAACGTCCCTTTTTTTACCAATCCTTATCAGGTATCAGCATTTTCATTTCGATTTGACGGGCAGCCAGATTGGTAGAGATAATCTGGACGGTAACCTCATCTCCCATTTTATAAACCTTACCAGAGTACAATCCTCTAAAGCTTAGTTTACCTTGAAGCATTTCAAAAGGCTCTGGCATCAAATCAAACGGGGCCATACCTTCACATTTGTTTTTGTGGAGCTCTACAAAGATTCCCCGGTCGAGGATTCCAGAAATAAAGCCTTTAAACACCTCTCCCACATGCTTTTGCATAAACTCTACCTGTTTGTATTTGATAGATTCGCGCTCCGCATCGGTTGCTCTTCGTTCTTGCAGCGAAATGTGTTTGCACTGCTCTTCTAGGCGTTCTTTATTGATCCGAATGACCTGATT
The DNA here is from genome assembly GCA_964628385.1 of uncultured Saprospiraceae bacterium. Classification (GTDB taxonomy): domain Bacteria; phylum Bacteroidota; class Bacteroidia; order Chitinophagales; family Saprospiraceae; genus JANQPA01. The sequence continues at coordinate 42,402 of CAZVOD010000005.1, read as the reverse complement.
GTTCAGGTTTTGTTCCAGAATGCGATGCGCTAAAACATCTGAATATCTACGAATAGGCGAAGTAAAATGGGAGTAATAATCAAAGCCCAGACCATAGTGCCCGATATTGTCACTGCTGTATTCCGCTTTGGCCATTGTTCTGATAGCTATGGGTTCCAGAACCTTCAGGTTGGCATTTTCCATTGCCGCTTTTACCAGGCGGTTGTAAGAACGGCCAATCTCTTTGGCATCCTTTATGTTAAGCTGAAAACCCATCTCTTTGGCAAACTTGGCAAATTCCAGTACTTTATCAGGATTAGGCTCATCGTGTACGCGGTATACAAACGGAATTTCTTTATCCTTGCCTTTTCTAGCGATGAAAGTAGCTACTTCTCGGTTGGCCAACAGCATAAAGTCCTCAATTAGCATATTGGAATCCTTGCGCTCTTTGACGTATACGTCCACCGGAACACCTTTATCATCCAGAATAAAACGCACTTCCTCAGAATCGAAATCAATAGCTCCTTCCTTGAAGCGGCGAGCCCTCAGTTTTTTGGCTAACTGGTTCAGTTTTTTTAGCTCGGAAGAAAACATCCCCTCTCCAGACTCCAAAATGGCCTGTGCCTCACCGTAGGTAAAGCGCCGGTCAGAATGTATCACCGTTTTACCAAACCATCTTTCTACGACCTTATCCTCTTTATCAAAAGTAAATATGGCAGAAAAAGCCAAACGATCTTCGTGTGGACGCAAAGAGCATAAGTCATTGGAAAGCCGCTCCGGAAGCATAGGCAGTACCCGGTCTACCAGGTACACAGAAGTGGAACGATCAAAAGCTTCATTATCCAGCTTTGTACCTGCTTGTACAAAATGGGTTACATCAGCGATGTGAACACCTACTTCTAGATGACCATCTTCTAGATAGCGAAAAGAAAGCGCGTCATCAAAATCCTTAGCCGTTTCAGGGTCAATAGTAAAAGTTAGTACCTCTCTTACATCTCTTCTTCTGGCAATTTCTTCGGCAGTGATTCGGCCGGGAAGCTGCTCTGATTCCTTAATAACGTCTTCCGGAAATTGTAGATTGAACCCATTATTGATTAAAATGGCTTGCATTTCTATATTGTTAGAACCCGGCCTTCCCAACACAGTAGTCACCTCTCCTATTGGCGTTTTTTCCCTGTCCTGAGTCCATTCCTTTATCCTAAAAACAACCTTATCACCGTCTTCCGCAGTCATGATATCTTCCAGATCGACCAGAACATCCATAGGAAGCGCTTTACCGTCAGTAGTGATAATAGCGTAGCGCTTATAAATGCTCAGATTACCGATAAATAATTCGGTAGCTCTCTCTACAACCTCTATGACTTCGCCTTCTGGCCTTCTGCGCCCGGGAGGTACCCAAACATTTATCTTCACTCGATCTCTGTTAAGAGCGGTATTCATATTTTTTTGGGAAACAAAAACATCTTCCTCCATATCATCCACCACTACATAGGCAGCGCCGGTTCTGGTCATATCGACCTTACCCAAATGAATAGATTTTTCTACCGGCCCCTTTGCCTGCAATCGCAACTTGAATTTGTAGTCTTCAACTTCTATAAGTATTTTTTGCTGCGACAACTCATTGAGTGCATGAAGTACAGCGTCCTGATTGTTATCCACCTTTAGTTTTCTGACTACTTGTTTTGGGTTCAAGCGTTTTCGAGGATGTCTTCGAAAAAGTTTGGTTATTTCTATCTGCAACTGCTTAGCTGTCAACTTTTTACCTTTTACTGTTTTTTCTTTCTTTTTTTTCATAAAAGTTTCGTTTGATAGGCTTTATACTCTGCGATGGCATCGGCAACCATCCCATTGTCTTACCTCAGCGACTGTGCAAAATAAGCCTTGTAGCTTCCAACGATATGCTACTTTTTTGCCGGGCAACTATTAGACTTGTTGACCGTACATTTTTTTTAATGCAGGACCTGCGAACTTCCGCTCTTTTTTGAGAAATACCGGCAGATATTCAACCAAAAGAAAAAGCTACACACAAGACTGGTAGAAACCAGTATCAACCTAATTGTAACCTGCGATGCAAGCCTGTATAGTAAGCATGGGTAAAATAATCAAAAGGTTTGTCACAATGGAATTCCTGAAGATAAAATTACTCCTGATCCAACACCTCAATATGGCCGTCATCATTTAATTGCATCCTGTGAACAGCAGAACTGGCAGCCTCATATTTTGCTTCATCAATAGCTGATTGCCCTGAAGCAATGTATATAATTTTTTTTTCAGAAATGGTAGCAACTGATTGTACTAACTGAAATCCATCAGAAAAAGTGCCTGCGATGGTCCTTTTGTCTAGCATTTCACCAAACTGATTGAAAGTTACTAACACGTACTGATATTTCATGACATCGGCTCGCCAGTATACAACTGCATGGTGATCCTTCAGGCCAGCTATGCGAAACCCGGGAATAAACTCTGTAGTGTTATCAGATACTTCCGGCTCTATGGGCTCAATGAATTCCTGGATAATCAGCGGGTGAAATGGTTTGTTTTTTTTGCTAAAAACCAGGTGAGAGTTGTCGCTGATAGTTACAGGGAGCTCCACTTCCGGAAAGAGTTCAATAAAGCGCTCAAAATCATTTTTTTTCCTCATAAAACTATTCTATACAAATTGCTTGACGTTTTTTTATCCTGATACTGTAAGATACTGAGTTAAAATGTATGCCTGAAATCATTATGAATATTACTCCAAGAAAATTATCCAAAAATATACATTAGTATCCATAAGTTTTAAACTGCAACACATTAGACCGGCCTAAAGTTATTTATACTGATTCTAAATAGACACCCTAATAATGGATGACCAAACATAGTATTGGGGGAATGCCCTTTATAGAGTAGATTTGTAATTGTCCTGGTTTAGATTTTCAAAATCAAATCTGACAAAACAAACGCAAGATAAACAAAACGTTAACCGTAAAATAAGAAAAATGAGCTGGTTCACTAATTTTTTGACTTCATCGATAGGGAACAAGATTCTGATGAGTCTTACCGGTCTGTTTCTCAGTCTGTTTTTAGTTGTTCATCTTGCTGGTAACTTGCAGTTACTGGTTCCGGATGGAGGTAAGAGCTTTATAGAGTACGCTGAGATTATGGAAAGCAACTTACTGATCAAGATAGTTGCTCTTGCACTCTATGCTACGATCGTCCTTCACGCCGTAAAGGGTATTGCAATCTGGTTGAAAAACAGGAGAGCACGTGGCAATATCAAATATGCCAAGAAATCAGTTCCAAATACGAGTTGGGCGAGTAGAAATATGGCTTTACTGGGTACGATTATCCTGATTTTTATTGTCGTACACATGTCACAATTTTGGTATTACTACAAGTTTACAGAACTGGAAGGTAAGGAACCTTATACTATTATTGTGGATGCATTTCAGCAGCCCTTGATTGTAATTTTTTATGTGGCTGCGCAAGCTGGACTTGCCGGGCACTTGCTTCATGGCTTTCAAAGTGCATTTCAGACATTGGGGTGGCGCCAGGGAAAATACACTAGCATTATTCAGGGTATTGGCTATGTTTACGCTATTGCCATACCGCTATTATTTGCGATAATTCCAATAATGGTGTATTTCGAACTGCACTTACCTATTTCATTTACTGTTATTCCAGGACAGGGTTAATTTGAATATTGTCCAGGTTGCGATAGATAATAGTTTTATAAAAAGCCAAGGACGTATTGATCCATAAAACAGGTTTAGAATTCTGTTTTGAGGCTTCTAAAATGTTATCGCAGCTTGATTTAACATAAATAAAAAAATTATCAGATTATGAGTGTTCAACTCGATGCGAAAGTTCCGGCGGGGTCATTGAATGATAAGTGGACGCAATATCGTTCCACTATGAATCTCGTAGCCCCTAACAATAAAAGAAGATTAGATATTATCGTTGTGGGAACGGGTTTGGCAGGTGCTTCGGCAGCAGCTACGCTTGGAGAGCTGGGCTACAATGTGAAGGTATTTACTTTCCATGACAGTCCTCGTCGTGCGCACAGTATTGCTGCACAGGGCGGTATTAATGCAGCCAAGAATTACCAAAACGATGGTGATAGTGTTTATCGATTATTCTACGATACGATTAAGGGTGGAGACTACCGCTCAAGAGAGGCCAACGTTCACCGTTTGGCAGAGGTGAGTCGCAATATTATTGATCAGGCTGTAGCGCAGGGTGTTCCTTTCGCTCGCGAATACGGTGGTTTGTTAGCCAACCGTTCATTCGGGGGTGTACAGGTAAGTCGTACCTTTTATGCCAGAGGTCAGACGGGGCAGCAATTGCTACTAGGTGCTTATCAGGCCTTGTCCCGCCAGATTTCCTTGGGTAGCGTAGAAATGTACAACCGCCACGAAATGCTAGACTTAGTAGTGGTTGATGGTAAGGCGCGTGGTATTATTGCAAGAAATCTACTTACCGGAAAGATAGAAAGATACGCTGCACACGCTGTTGTTATTGCGTCCGGTGGTTATGGTAATGTATTTTATCTATCTACAAACGCCATGAAATCCAATGCTTCCGCTTCTTGGAGAGTTGTACGCCGTGGTGCATTAATGGCCAACCCTTGCTTCACGCAAATACACCCTACTTGTATTCCAGTATCCGGGGATTATCAGTCAAAACTGACATTAATGTCGGAGTCATTGCGTAACGATGGTAGAGTTTGGGTACCCAAAAAACAGGATGATGCGCAGGCTATTCGCGAAGGTAGAAAAGCAGCTAATGATATTTCAGAAGAAAATCGCGATTACTACCTCGAAAGACGCTATCCAGCCTTTGGTAACCTGGTACCGCGTGATGTAGCCTCAAGAGCCGCCAAAGTAGCCTGTGACGAAGGGCTGGGAGTGGCGCCTACAGGCTTGGCTGTATTCCTTGATTTTACTTCTGCCATTGAGCGATACGGAGCCTCCAGAGCTTCTACATTGAATATTGCCAATCCTACTGAGGAGCAAATCGTCGATTTGGGTAGACAAGTGGTTTCCGAGAAATACGGTAACCTCTTTGAAATGTACGAAAAAATTACGGGTGATAATCCATACGAAACGCCAATGAAAATATACCCCGCGGTTCACTATACCATGGGAGGTGTGTGGGTAGATTATAACCTTGAAACTAATATTCCCGGACTCTTTGCTATCGGTGAGGCTAACTTCTCTGATCACGGTGCCAATCGTCTGGGAGCATCGGCTCTAATGCAAGGTCTTGCCGATGGATATTTCGTATTACCTTACACCATTGGTCAATTCCTGTCCGGTGAAATTAGAACACCAAAGATCGATCCGGATTTACCTGCTTTTCAAAAAGCTGAAAGAGATGTACAGGAACGCATCGAAAGACTAATGAAAATAAAAGGTAACCAGTCCGTAGAGAGTTTCCACCGCCGTTTGGGTAAGATAATGTGGGACTACTGCGGTATGTCTAGAAGTGCCGAGGGCTTGAGATCAGCAAGACAGATGATTAAAGAATTGCGCGAAGAATTCTACAAAGATGTGTTCGTTCCGGGTGATGCGAATGATTATAACCCAGAGCTGGAAAAAGCATTGCGTGTAGTCGACTTCATGGAGTTAGGTGAACTTATGATGGTAGATGCCCTTGACAGAAATGAATCTTGTGGCGGTCACTTCCGCGAAGAATACCAGACAGAAGAAGGAGAGGCACTAAGAGATGATGAGAACTACGCCTATGTATCTGCCTGGGAATACAGAAGCAACGACGAAGATCCAGTACTTCACAAAGAAGAATTGGTATTTGAAAATGTTGAGCTGAAGACAAGATCATACAAGTAATTAGATAGCGATTAGTGATTTAGTGTTGGGAGAAGTTAATATTAGCTTTAATAGGTGCTGAATTAATCCAATCTCAGCTGAATTAACACTGTACATCGCATTTGAAATAAAATTAAAAACGTTCCGGCCAACGAACATCAGTCGGTTCAAGCATAAAAACTAAGACTAATGAAACTAACATTGAAAGTATGGCGGGAAGGTGGCCAATATAAAAAAGGACAGTTTGTTACTTACCAGTTAGATAAGGTATCTGAACACATGTCCTTTCTGGAAATGTTGGACGTACTTAACGAACAGATCATCGCCAATAAAGAAGAGCCAATATCTTTTGAGCACGATTGTAGGGAAGGTATTTGTGGTACCTGTAGTCTGGTAATTAATGGTCGCCCGCATGGGCCCAACGCTGGCACTACAACTTGCCAATTGCACATGCGCTTCTTTAACGATGGTGACGAAATCACTATTGAACCATACCGTGCCAAAGCTTTTCCGGTTATTAAAGACTTGGTAGTGGATCGCTCCTCTTTCGACCGTATCATTCAGGCAGGAGGATATATCTCAGTTAATACCGGTCAAGCGCAGGATGGTAATGCTATTCCAATCGAAAAAGATACTGCAGGGAGAGCTTTTGAAGCTGCTGCCTGTATCGGTTGTGGTGCCTGCGTAGCAGCGTGTCCTAATGCATCGGCTATGTTGTTCGTCAGTGCCAAAGTATCACACCTAGCTACTGTACCTCAAGGAAAGATAGAAAATAAGAGAAGAGTGCAGAAAATGGTGGCACAGATGGATAACGAAGGGTTTGGTTACTGCTCCAATATCGGTGCCTGCGAAGCAGAATGTCCTAAAGGTATTTCGGTTGAAAATATCGCTATTATGAATAACGAATATTTAGGGTCAGTACTCTCAGCATCTGATAAAAAATAAATTTTTTTATAACTAACATAACATCCCTTCATGGTTTTATGAAGGGATGTTCTTCTCTCCTTTTTAAGCTCTATCTCATTTATTCTCATTTTAGTTACACTTTATAACAAAGCCATATACTACCGTTTCCTCAGAAAAAAATACCGTTTCCTCATTCAGTAAGTTCGTTCACAAATATGTAATAAAAGTGGATTTCTTAATCACAGAGTTGCATATAGCAAAAAGTGTATATATATTACGGACATACAGTTGCCCTTCAGATATAAGTAATCTATTTGAACCCGAATTGTCTCAATTCGGGTTTTTTTAATGCTAAAAGTTCACCCGACGATCTTTTAATCAGTTCTTATGTAATTACATGCAAAGCAGAACTTTTATATTATAGAAAATTATTACATAACTTAAATTAGCATATCTCCACTTACTTATACCTTTCATCTGTATTTACCAGAAATATTACCTATGTGCTACTCCATTTCGCAGGTACTTTTGGATAATCGGATTTGTTTAAGTGGGCTATTGAGCTTTAGTATCGCTCCCCTATCGTCTTTAAGCCTCTGGAAAGTTCTTTTATGACGCCCTTTTTTTGAGGGTCGTACACCCAATTGGTATCAAAATACTCCAGTATTTTGACGTTAGGATCATTGGAGATAGTAAGACTGTGAAATTGAGTACCCTTATTTTGTTGGAAATATCGTACCTGATTTAGTACCTCTTTATCCACTTTGTACATAATGAAATCAGAAACGACCAATACATCGGCATCTTCGTAATTATTAGTTTTTAGTTGCCGAAGCGCTTCGTAGATCGGAAGAGAAATATCCGTACCACCATGAAAAGACATTCTCAAGAATTTGGCAACCTCATCAATAGAATTGGCGACATTGAACAGATCAAGGGTTTTTATTCCGATGGAAAAGTTAATCAGGTAAGCCCGTCTATTTTCTTTGATGGCCATCTTAAGCACTCCCAGAGTAAGCACTTTGGCAGTATGCTCGGGAGTACCCACCATTGATTCGCTGGTGTCAATACAGATAATAAAGGGCCCTTTCTCCTTCATTCTGACCCGCTGAGCCACTTCCGTAAATTTATCTTCACTCTTTTGCAGCTTCCTGTCTTCGTATCTAAAAGTAAGCAGGTTCTTGTCAGCGAATTTTTTCAAAAACAGTGTCTCGGTATCTTCATCACTCAATAAAGCCGCTTCAGAACTGATCAAATGGCTGAGGTCACTACTCTCATGTACCCCTACTATTTCGGCTTTAGAATGCTCATCAGTTACCCATTCCTGCCGGATAATCGTATTCTCATATGTCTCTTCTTCCATTTCGATCTCAGCCTCCCGCAGTTGCCCCAGCAAATCAGCCAGTTCTCTGATGGATGCTTCATCCTGCAGTAAATCATTATATTCTTTCAAGACATCAAAAGAAGTGTCCTGCCATAGTGATCTTGACATATCCCAGTAGCTGCCCATGTACTCCGTAAATGGCTGTACCAAATCCGTCAATTCCAGATATTCATTGACTTTCGCTTCTACTACTTCCGTAAATGCCTCTTTTTCCTCTTCTAGTTTTTGTAATTGATACTCAAGGAGCTTAGCATTGAGCAATGCATCCCACTGAGCAATAAGGTCGGTGAGCAGAAGCTCCAGTCGGGACTTATCCGCTTCGCCTAATTCAGCAATTTTTCCCTTATTCAAAATCTCTTCAAACCGGGCCCGATAAAAGTCAGTATTCAGTTGATCTTTGGTGTAAGTCTGTTTTAAAAAGTTGATCAGGAAATGCCAGCGATTTTCAAAAACATGCAAAGGCGTTACCGTCCAACCCTCCAATCGCATCTGCTCATCTTCGTATGGATTTTTTACACTCGCTTTATGAAAAGATTTTCGCATCCAGTAAAGGGTATCCAGGATGATTTGTCGGGTTATTTTTTGATTGTTTTGGGAAATTTTTAGCAAACCCTCAATTTCAAATAGATCATCCAGCGCTTTTTTAAAATACTGATAGTACTGATCACTTAGTTCCGGTACTTCGAAGTTATCAGGCTCAAACTTGTTGCGCAGATACTGTACAAGATACTTGCGGGTCTGCCTATCTAGTAGCTCCCCGAACTCTATGAACCGATTACATTCTTCTTCTATCTGTTGCTGAATCTCTTTTTGTTGCATCTGATATCTGTCTTCCTGGCTTAAGCTTTACGCTTCCATTGTTACTAAAAATCAACGCGGGCTATTATTTCCCCATTTTTCAATTATAGACAATTATAGACTTCCGTAGGCATACTGCACTTTTTCCAACCTTAATTTTAGCTGGCTTAATGCTTCTTTTACCTCTCCCATATTTGCCTTAACAATTTCGCTCAACTCTGGATTTACAAAAAGATTTTGTTCCAGATTCTGAAGCTGTTCCGGTGAGTTGCTACTGATGTGCTTCTCCTGCTGATCAATGTAGTCAGTCAACTTGCGGAATTTTTCTTCCCAGTGCTTTTCTACCACAGAATGAGGCTTTTTATAAATAATCTTTGACTTCTCAATCTTATGAGTCTTCATCGGGAAAGTGTGCGTCACCGAGTTGAAAATCACCTCAATGGTATTTTGCTTGACGCTCTTCTGCGCCTTGAGCCGATTGACCAGCTTTCCCTCTTCATCATAAAAATTAGTAACCTGTGGATCATCAATTCTTAGGTTCTGAAACTGCTTAATTGTCACCAAAGTCCCCTCAAATTTATCATCATCCTTAATCAGCCGATAATAATCTTCATTGATCGGCTTTAAATGTTCTTCTGTATCTGAATATTTGACCTGTATCTCTTCATTAACATCCTTGTCAAAGTCTGAAATCTCTCTCTTAAGCATGTTAAGGTTGACCACCATAGAGTAACCATGCTTGCGAATAGATTCACTAACAATCTCTTTGATGAAATCCAACTGTACAGGCTTATTCCACAAACAATCAACCATCAGGAAGCAATCCATCAAGTTTACCGACTTACGGCCATTTAAGAAGGCAGAAGTACGAAGCAAGTGCACTATCTTTTTCCATCGGCGATCATAAATACGAATTTGCTTATCCGCATTATTCGGACGATTATTGAATTCATCAATCTTTATCTTCACTAGCTGAACGGTATTGACCACCTCCGCGGGGACTTCCACCTGATCAATAAGCGTTGACCATTCATTCAGCTCACTCTCGCGAAGCTTCAAATCTTCCGGAATATTATCGTTGTATACGTTTTCGGTATCTACAATCATCAAAACAAAGTTCTTGAATTTCCTTATATTATCGATCTGTAGGCGTATCAAAAAACGATCCCAGATCGGGTCCAGGCTTTGATTGGTAGGCGGTAATTCGTTGGAAGCAGTAATAATCCCTCTTATTTTTACTGGCACTTCCTGATCTCCATTTCTGTAGACTTTTTCATTCAAAATGGTCAGTAGTGCATTTTGAATAGCGGGCCCGGCTTTCCATATCTCATCCAAAAATACAATATTAGCGCCGGGAAGGTAGCTATCTGTTAGCCGTTCGTATTTATCTTCTTCTTTCAGCTTTTTTATCGAAACCGGACCGAATATCTCGTCCGGCGTACTAAATTTACTCATCAGGTATTCAAAAGAAGTACCATCTCTGAACGCGTACTTCAGTCGACGAGCGATAAGGCTTTTTCCTACTCCCGGAGGACCCAGCAAAAAAATACTTTCTCCAGCTACTGTGGCCAAAAGGGCCAGGCGCATGGATTTTTCTCTCTCGTATAAGCCACTGCAAAGAGCTGCAAGCAATTGGTCAACTCTTGCTTTTATAGGTACATTCGTTGTCGTCGTCATCTTAATAATTACGGTTATCGATTAAAACTACCACACTAGATCGTCCTCATTGGATCCTTCCTTAAAATCAGGGCGCTGAATGCCATCTTCTTCTATATGATGATTGCGGACCAACTCATCAATATTGGCTTTCCTGATGCTTAATACTACGCCCTTAAAGTGCAGTATTTTGCCAGCCATGGCGTGATTAAAGTCCACTTTGACATGTGTATCACCGATAGAAAGAATTTTTCCTTGATGAGCTTCTCCGAGGTCATCAACCAGATTGACGTAATTGCCTTCCACCATCATGTTGGGCAGCTCCTGTCCGTCTACCTTAAAAATCTCTCTTTCTACTTCTATAATATTACCCGGCTCTACGGGCCCGTAGGCTTCCTTTGGAGTCAACACAAATTCAAAAGTATCTTCTTCGGTCAAGCCCCTCAGTTTTTCTTCGAATGCGGGCAGCAATTTTCCGGCACCAAAAAGAAATTTGAACGGCCAGAAAACATCCATCCTTTCCAATAACTCTCCTCCTGCATTATGATCTCTTAACTCGTAAGAAATAGTAACGACAGTTTGTTCTTCAATTGTCATAGTGAAATGTTTCTTCTATAACTTGACTAGCGTGCAATTGTTTCGGCCACTCAGTGTAAATCATCCCGCAGCGTAACCAATGCAGCCTTGAATTGCCGGAAGTAATCTATTGTGGGCTGGGGCGTATATCGTTCCTTTAGTTTAGTCAGATAAGCCTCGTATAGTTCCTCTATGTTGGCCTTTTTACAAAGATAAGCCAGTGCAAGGCCCCGCATAGCTCTGTTGGCTAGGTGGGTGAAAAATGAATGAAATTCAGGAGCATTTTGGTTGAACAGCCTTTCCATTTCTTCCAAGTTACTGTATTGACTAAAAAAGAGAAGCCCCTGCTCTTTAAAAATAGTCAATATTTGCTGCCCTGCTATTACAGCGTCAGCTTTATCTCTGAGTTCTATACGATCAAATCGCTGTGCGGTCAGCTGAGCAGAAGAGATAATTAGAGAAAAACTATCGTAGCGAAAGTGAGGAGTTACATTGGCATACCCGTAAATCAGGTTTTCCACTTCATTATATCGAATGCCGTAGTGTGCTTCCACAATACTAAAGCCACTGTAATGGCTGAAAGAGAGCACCAGACTCTGAAAACCGTAATCCGTAATTTTTCTGAACTGAGAGTGAGGAGACAGCCATTCGAATCCATATTGATCCATGTGAGGCTGCAACGTTTCTATTGTTTTCTTTTCCAATGGTACCCTGAAGTTTTTTTAAAATAACAACATCCGGTTCCAGGTGTTCTGCTACTAAACGCTTTGTTTTTTCTGACCTAAGCGATTAGCGTTAGGGATTAGGCTGATATTTCTTAAAAATTTCATATTATCCATAAGTTTCCAATACAAAAATGATCATAGACGTTTTAGAGTTGAACAAAAATAAGAAGAATAGATTAATATTCTTTTCCAAAAAAATAATCAAAAAATTACAGCACATAATGAAAAAATCAATATTGCTATTTGGGCTTTTTAGCCTATTCAGTCTTTCAATAACCGCGCAGGATTTTACTAAAGCCTCCGATTCTGATCCTGAAGCTACAGCTATCCTAAAGCAATTAAAGTCAAAGTATGAGTCGTATGGCAGTATGCAGGCCAGCTTTACACTGGAAATAAACATTCCGGAGCAGGCCCAGGAAGTACAACAAGGCACTATCTCTCGTTCGGGCGATAAATACCGTTTTGAAGTGGGTAAACAAACCTTCATTTCCGATGGGACAACGCTTTGGATTATTCTGGGGCAGAACAAAGAAGTGCAAATCAATAATGTACCGGAAGAAGAAGCAGAAGAGGGCTTGATTACGCCCAACTCTATTTTCAATTTCTATGAAAGCGATGACTTTGCCTACTACCTGACTAACGAAATGAAAGAAGGCAACCGCATGGTACAACAAATTGAATTCAAGCCACTCGATGAATATGCAGAGTATTCCAAAATCAGAATGACTGTCGACAAAAACAAGCGCGAAATTATCCGGCTGGTGGCTTTTGGTAAGGATGCTACCCGGTATACTTTCAAACTAAAAGGGTTAGAAAAGAATCCGGGTTTTTTGGCCAGTCATTTCACCTTTAATGAGTCAGATTATCCTGGTTACAATGTTGTCGATCTCAGATAAACCTCAATCCGGGGTTTTGGCTGATTTTAAAATCCCGGATGCTATCCTTTTTGGTATTTTTCAGAAAGCACTTTTAACATAGCTATAATTTGGTTTTGGTAAGAAAAATTTTTCTGCTCCAACTGAATTCCTATTTTTGAATGTTAATTAAAACTTCAAAATTATGAATCGCTATGTTCTATTGATAAGCCTACTGGCACTTACTGCTATGGCTTGTACTCCTAAAATCACCGACTTAAGTCAGGCTTCTGATAAGCAATTGAGAAAATTAGCTGATCAGTTAGCACAGGAATATATAATTACGGATGGGCATGTGGACTTACCTTACCGCCTGGAAGTGAGGAATTTTCGTTTTACCAAAGAGTTTTTAGGCATTCCCATTTCTACTGAAGATGGCGATTTTGATTACAAAAGAGCCAGGCAAGGAGGGCTCAATGCCCCTTTTATGTCTATTTACATTCCAGCCAGCTATCAAAAAGCAGGTGGAGCCAGGGAATTTGCTGATTCTTTGATTGATATGGTTCAGGGGATTGCCAAAGCACACCCTGATAAATTTGCTTTAGCTGTTTCTCCGGCTGATGTAGAAGCGCAATTTCAGCAGGGTTTAATTTCTCTACCTATGGGCATGGAGAATGGAGCGCCAATAGGCGATGACCTGGCTAATGTAAAATACTTCCACGACAGGGGTATTCGATACGTTACGCTTACCCACTCCAAAGACAATCAGATTTGTGACTCTTCCTATGATACTACCGGGACCTGGCAGGGCCTTAGTCCCTTTGGGCGGGAAGTAGTTATGGAAATGAATAAAGTAGGCATCATGGTTGACATTTCACACGTTTCTGATAATACTTTCTATCAGGTAATGGAATTGACAAAGGCACCTGTTATTGCTTCACATTCTTCTTGCCGGAAGTTTACCCCCGGCTTTGAGCGAAATATGAGCGACGATATGCTAAAAGAATTGGCAAAAAATGGTGGCGTCATACAGATCAACTTTGGCACTTCATTTTTGGACGGTGAGGTAGTAAAAACTAGGAATGAAAAGAGAAGAGAACTCGATAAGTTGTTGGAGGAAAAAGGGCTCAATGCCAATGACGAGGCCGCTGAGCCTATTATTGAGGCCTTCAAAGAAAAAAATAGGGAAGCCATGTATGCTGATGTTCAGCGAGTAGCTGATCACATTGATAATGTGGTAAAAATAGCAGGCATTGATCACGTTGGTTTAGGCTCTGACTTTGACGGCGTTGGGGACTCTCTGCCAACGGGCCTCAAAGATGTTTCACAATATCCTAACCTGATTTACGAGTTGCTTAAAAGAGGATACTCAAAAGAAGATATACGTAAGATCTGCTACGCTAATGTATTCAGAGTTTGGCGACAAATAGGGGCTGTAGCTAGTAAAATGTAGATACACTATACCAGCTTTTTTCTATCAACTTATTATTAATTTCAATTTTGAAAACTGCTTATGAGAAAATATTTATGGATCAGTTTGATGCTTTTAGCTCAGTGGACAACTGCACAGGATAGCGATACAACGATTTATGATTTTGCGCAAGAACCACCGCGCTTTCCAGTTTGTGAAAGGCTGGATACCACTTTGGAGGTTAAAAAGCAATGCGCGCAGCAGGCTCTCTTGTCTACTATCTATAACAATGTCAGATATCCATTGGAAGCCCGGCAGAATGGTAACGAAGGCCAGGTTGTCGTTTCTTTTGTTGTCAATACAGATAGCACCATCTCGAACTTTGAAATACTTAGAGATATTGGTGGTGGATGCGGGCAAGCCGTTCTCAATGTTTTGGCTGCTTTTAATCAGGCGGGAGTCCGATGGATTCCCGGAAAACTGGAAGGCAAGGATATACGTAGCCGCATGACCCTGCCCATCAAATTTAAGCTTAAGGAAGCGCCACCGTTTGTGATTGTGGATGGCGACAGTGTTTACACCAGAGTAGACACACCATTGAAATATGAAGGCGGCAATGAGCAACTTATGGCTTACATAGAAGAAAATCTTAAATACCCTGAATCCGGTAATGATAGCTGTATGATAGGTGCTTTTGATGTACGTGTATTAGTCAGCCCCGATCAGACTGCTAAAGTACTGGAACTTACAGATTTCAATAACCTTGGGTTTGATTTTATCGCTTCGGTTTCTGATGTTGTCACGGGCACATTTGGCAATTGGACATCAGCTGTTTATAAAGGACGTCAGGTCCCTTCTACATTTGATGTCTCGCTGACCTTTGTTCCGGAAGCTGCTCAGTGTAAAACAATCACAGAAAAGTACAATACCGCAGTGGACCTTGCCAATGAGGGGTCGGCCTTATACAATGAAGGCAAGAAAGAAGAAGGTATTAATAAGCTCACTGAAGCGGTGGCGATGTTCCCAGAAAATGGAAACTTCCTTCTTATGAGAGGGCAGGCTTACCTGGACTCCAACAAATACCCGGAAGCTTGCCAGGATTTGAATAAAGCTAAGAGTATAGCAGGAGTAGGCTGGTATGATTCTATCTTACCAGTGATTTGTAAGGTAAAAAGCGAAGAGTAGCAAGAGCTTACAAAGCTATATCAGCGTATTTTCACTACCTTAGAGATGGAACCTTGCTAGGCCATTTCAGGGTAGTGAAAACCCCCGGTTTATTCTTATCTACCTGCAATTATGCCCCAATATGGGTATGGTCCGGAATAAAAGCTTTTTTCTTGATCACTATGATTCCGTCTCTTATACAGTGAGTCTTCTCTTCCGTGTCTTCCAGGTGAGAAGCGCCCCTGATAACTACATTATTTCCTATCCTCACATCTTTATCAACTATAGCTCGCTCAATAAAACAATTCTTCCCGATGCCCATTGGTGCTTCTGTACTTCTCTCTATCTCATCGATAGTTTCGTAGTAATCATTTCCCATAACAATAGAGTTAGTGATTTCGGTATTATTACCAATCCTAGACCTGATACCAATTATGGAGCGCTCGATCTTCTTGGCGTGTATGATCCCGCCTTCTGCAATGATCGACTGATTATACCAGGTACCAAATACTTTTGTTGGCGCTAGCAAACGAGCATTGGTAAAAATAGGCCGATCTGCATCAAATAGATTAAAAGAAGGAATGGGGTCAGCTAAAGAGATATTTGCTTCGAAAAATGACTTGATAGTTCCTATATCTGTCCAGTAGTTTCCGAAAGGATAGCTGGCTACTTTGAATCCACCTTCAATGGCCGCTGGGATGAACTGCTTACCGAAGTCGTTGGCATCGGGTAAATCATTGAATAACTTATCCAGAAAATCACGAGTAAAGACATAAATCCCCATGGAGGCCAGGTATAATTTATTTTGCGCTTCATACTGTTCTGCTACCGGAGATACCCAGTCTTTTAGAAGCTCTCTTTTGGGCTTTTCAATAAAGCTTTCAATCATACTGTCTTCATTCACTTTCATGATCCCAAAGGCTGGCGCATCATTAGCAACTACTGGGATGGTAGCGATCGTCAGTTCTGCCCCTTTCTCATTGTGAAAGTCAAGTAATTCCTTATAATCCATTTGATATAACTGATCACCAGACAGGATCAATACATCTTCGTAGCTATGGTTTTTGAGGTGATGCATTGATTGACGTACGGCATCAGCAGTTCCCTGAAACCACTGATCAGAGCTATGAGTCTGTTCGGCTGCCAAAATATCAATAAAGCCTTTGGTAAAGAGGTCAAAGTGATAAGCGTTTTTAATGTGAGAGTTCAGGGAGGCTGAGTTGAATTGGGTAAGGACAAACATCCTTTTCAAGCCGGAGTTCAGGCAGTTGGAAATGGGAATATCGATTAGCCGATATTTCCCGCCGATAGGCACAGCAGGTTTTGAACGCTGGCTGGTCAATGGGTAAAGGCGAGAGCCTACGCCTCCTCCCAGAATCAGGGAGATAGTGTTATGATTGATATCCATAATTTAAAGTAATTAGCGCTTGCATTTATTTAGGAAAATGAAAGTAATCGATTGTAAATATCTACATACTCGCTGGTGGATTTTTCCCACGAAAAATCCTGCTGCATAATCCGCTCCCTGATAGTCTGTAAATAAGGCTTATTATTGAATAGTTCGTAAGCTCGCCATACAGCGTGATGGGCGTCTGCCACGGTAAATTGATTAAAGCGGAGGCCTCTTCCGCTGGCCCCTTGCTCAAATAGGTCAATAACAGTATCCTTTAAGCCACCAACCGTACGGACAACGGGTATCGTACCATATCTCATAGCGTACATTTGATTAAGGCCACAAGGCTCAACACGGGAGGGCATGATTAGAAAATCAGAACCGGCATATAATTGATGGGCCAGGCCTTCATTATATTCCAGTGCTACATCAAAACGATCGCTGTAGTGATATCTGATGTGCATCAAATCACCATGCAGTGCTTTATCACCAGTGCCAAGAACCAAAAAGGCCACCTCCAACCCACTATTTAGCACCTGAGTAATTAGCCCGGGCAGCAGGTCTGCCCCCTTTTCTCTACGCAACCTACCAATAAAAGTTATGATTGGTAAACTCGGATCAAAATGAAAACGCTCCCTTAATTTATGTTTATTTTCCAACTTGAACGCTTCCACATCTCCGTCGAATCTTTTATAGATATAGGGATCAATCGAAGGATCCCAAACAGCTGTATCGATACCATTCAGTATGCCTGTCTCTTTTCTCCACTCACCACTGATAAGCCCCTCCAAACCATTGGAGGAAGTCCGTAACTCTTCAAGGTACGTAGGAGATACCGTTGTAATATGCCAGGAAGTCCTTATGGCGCTGGCCAAAGGATTAATCGTATTTCCCCAATCTAAAAACCCTCTGGCGCCGGCATCAAAGAAAGGAAGTAGATGTACTTTATCCCAACCATAATTGCCATGGTATTCACCATTGTGGATCGTAAAAACAGTTGGAATATGATCCAGCATTTTGTAATCCGGCGAATATTTAATGAAAAAAGGAACCAAACCAGTCGCATGATCATGACAGTGCAAAATCTGAGGCTTAAATTCCATATCTCTGATCCACACCAAAACGGCCTGCTGAAAACACAACCACCGCTCTATATCATCTCCAAAATTGGAACCATCTTCTGCATTATATACTCCGAGTCTATCAAATTTGGTAGGAATATTAGCTACGTACAAAGGAAATTCAAGCACATCCGTAATGACCTGTTCTATCGTGAAGGGCATCATAGCTCTGAAAAGCCGAAAACTCCCCCTGTAAACAGTAGAAAACTGTTGCTGATTGAGCCACTTGGTTTGATATTTGGGTATGACTACCGCTGTAGATTCACCTATTCTGTTGAGGTATTTAGGTAAGGCACCTACCACATCACCAAGGCCGCCAGCCTTAGCTGCCGGATAACATTCCGGGCTGATTTGAAGTATCTTCATGGAGTTGAGGTATGCTTTGGGTATTAATAAACAAGCTTATGCTACCAGTGGTGTAGAAAAATCTAGGTAAAAAATTTGAACGACCTACACTTTACCCCCTAACAGGGTAAAGCTCATAATTTTCTAATCATACATCTTAATACACTATCATTCTATTTGAAGTGAATATATGTAAATTTAAGAATATCACTACGACCAGAAAAGCTTTTTTTAAAATTAGAGCTTTTTTACAATCTACAAGATAATTAGATAGACAAGAGGCTGATGAAACGCTCTTGTCCAGTTGACCAATTAAGCGGCTCATCAGCCCGTTCTACAGATGCAATGTAAGCTATTCAGCCTACTGCGCATTATCTTCAGCCTTTTTAGCTGCTTCTCTTTTTTCTTTTTCTTTCTTCTTGAGTTTACTGCTGTTTGGCCTTACATTACCGTAAGAACCTCTGGAAATCTTTCCTTTTTTTGATCTTTTATCTCCTTTACCCATAGAACGTCAATAATTTTAATTCAGTAATCATTTTAAAATGCAAAAGTAGTCAATTTTTATAATTAATTGCTGAACTTATTTTGTAAGGTTAAACTGGTAGCAAAGCCTTAACCTTAGTAGAAAAAATGCAAAATACTGCAATCCTGTCTGTAAGGAATTTCAAAGATGACCAATTGCAATTCCAGCGGCAAATCTCAAGGGGGCTACTAACTACCAATAAGCTTAAAAGCCGTTAAGTGATCGGCAATTTTTCGATCATTAGAGAGGCGAGGTACTTTATTTTGTCCTCCCAGCTTACTCTGGCTTTTCATATAAGCTCTGAAAGCTCCTTTCTCTAGTGGAGTAATTTTCAGTGGCTTAAGAATTTTTCCTTTAATAAGATCCTGATAGTAAATGTTTTGGTCTACCATCGCTTTATCTAAATCATCAGAAAATGAAGAAAGTTCGCCTGGTATCTCTTCAAACTCCACCAACCACTCATGGTAGGGCGTTCCTCCCTCTGGTGGGGTTACCTGTGGCGCAACGGTAAATTCAGTAACCTTTACATTATGGTGAGCAGCCACTTCTCTCATCGCATTTTCTACCTCTTTACCAATTACGTGTTCTCCAAAAGCAGAAATAAAGTGTTTGACCCTGCCGGTGACCAGCAATCGATAAGGGTTTTTGGAAATAAAGCGTACCGTATCACCAATATTATAGGCCCAAAGCCCGGCATTACTACTAAGAATCACCACGTAATTCACGCCTGTTTCTACTTCTGACAGCTTCAACCGGATGGGTGATTCATTGAAAATCTCATCTGCGGGTACAAATTCAAAAAATATACCTGAGTTGGCATTCAGCAGCAAAGCCGGATTTTGAGGGTCATCCTGAAAGGCAATAAAGCCCTCTGAGGCCGGATAAGTCTCTACACTATCCAATCGCTTCCCTACCAATTCTTCTAAGGCCGGTCTGTAGGGCTCAAAATTAACCCCACCGTAGACAAACACCTCGTAATTAGGGAAAAGGTCTTTGATGTATTTCTTGCCGGACCTCTCCAATAAGCACTCATAATACATCTGTACCCAGGGTGGAATCCCACTGATCAAGGTCATGTTGGCATTGATAGTTTCGTCGACTATCTTTTCCAGCTTTTGTTCCCAATCTTCAATACAATTGGTCTTGTAGCTGGGCAATTGATTGGTTCTCAGCCAGGAAGGCACTTGATGATTCACAATCCCAGACAAGCGCCCGGTAGGAATTCCATTAGTATCTGACATTTCCGGACTTCCGGAGAGAAAGATCATTTTGCCTCCCAACCATTGTCCTTTTCCGGTTTTGGCATAAAAATTAAAAAGAGCATTGCGAGCGGTACCAAAATGATTGGGAAGACTTTCTTTGGTAAGAGGAATATACTTGACTCCGGAGGTAGTTCCCGATGTTTTAGCAAAATACCTGGGCCGTCCTTTCCACAATACATTGGACTGCCCCTCTATAACCTGATCAACATAGGGCCTTAGTCCTTCATAATCCCGTATAGGCACCTGATCTTTGAATGCTTCATAGCTTTTAATTGATCGGAAACCATGGTCTTCCCCAAAGCGAGTAGACTGCCCGACATTGATTAGCTTGTCAAAAATTTTTTCCTGAGCGGCAACAGCCTCTGCAGACCAACGGTCAATGGATTTTGCGATAGCTTTTGCCAAAGGTTTTAAAAGTGTGCTTTTTAAGCCCATAACTTATACTTTTTTACAATGTGCTAAGCTATGGATAATAACAGGCTAAATAAAATTATTACTCGCAGAGATTTAATAAAAGCTGATTAAGCGTTCAAACAGAGCACTGTTAGCTGAGCTTTTTTCATTTGCCCATACAAATTCGGGCTACCTGCTCCTGAAAATCATCATCAGCGACAATAGCCTGATAAATAGCCCTGTTGTAATCGGAATTGATGGTCTTATCAGTATTGCGATGATAAAAGTGAGCCAGGTATCTTGATCCCATTTTTTCTTCTACATAATCCAATTGACATAAAAAATAACTACTGGATTGTTTTCCTGATTCATCAGCCATGGACCTGGCTATTTCTACTTTTAGGCGCTCGATGGTTCGATCTCCTGGTATCGATAAATTTAAACGCCCGAATTCGGGATGATCCGGCAAAAAAGTTAATTGATAGACGTCTCCATTGCGAATGGGAAATATATCTTCCCCTGCAAGCTGAGCTGCACCCTTTTGTGCTTTTCCGTTAGCGATGTAGGAGTAGTTTAGAATTTTATCATTTCCGAAGGCATTGCTGAGATGTATTTTGGCCCACGTTGATTCTCCCTGTTCAGCCAGCAGAGTCGGCAAATTGGCAGAAATGTATTTTTGATTCCTTTGACTCATCCAGTTGCTAAAGAGAAAAATACTTAAGCCGAGAAGAAATAGGCCAGCTACAGCCCATATCCCCATGTAGCGCTCCTTTTCAGGTACAGCTTCCTCATGGGAAGGATTGGCCTCCATTTCTACATCAAAGTCGTAACTAAAAGCCTGATTCTCTTCTTGGATTTTCAGATGACAAAGATCGTTATCCAAAAAAAATGAATAGCTTTTACTATTCTTTACATTAAAATCAATTATAATAATTGCGGAGTTACAGTAGGCTATAAAATGACCGCTTTGAGGACCATGATACAGACCGACAACATACTGTTGCCCCTGATTACTGGTATAATTCCAATGGAGCTGTGCCAATGTTGAGTAAATTTAGTTCTATAAGCAGTTTAATTTAGACTTAGAGCGTATTTAGATTTTGCTTTTGATGCTGAAAATGAAGCTGTTTTTGAGCTTCATAGCAGGGTTATGAAGCAAAAAAAAGCTGAAATATCTTGTCCCGCTGAAAGCAGGAAGCAATATTCTAAATGTATTTGCAGGCCAAAGGTTAAAATCCAAATATGCTCTTACGATAATATAAAGAGCTTTTACCAATTATTCCAGTCCATTATCTATTTTAACACCTGAAAAACTGGCACTGTAGCTATGAAATTTTGACAAATTTACATTTGACCAAAGAAAAGAAGCTTATTTTTTCAATTTGCCTGAAAAAATTTATTGAACTAACAAATATTACAATTTCATGATATACGAATTCAAGGGTTTTCGCCCGGTTATCCACGAAAGTGCTTTTATCCATCCGCAGGCTACTGTCACGGGTAATGTAATCATAGGTAAGGACGTTTATGTAGGCCCGGGTGCGGCTATACGTGGTGATTGGGGAGGCATTGTTATAGAAGAGGGATGTAACGTCCAGGAGAATTGTACTATTCACATGTTTCCGGGAGTGACTGTATTGTTGGAAGCTTCTGCACATATTGGTCACGGCGCTATCATTCACGGAGCCACAATTGGTAAGAACAGTATGATAGGTATGAATGCCGTCATTATGGATCGGGTAAAGATCGGAGAGGAATGTATCATCGGAGCTTTAGCCTTTATTAAAGCAGACAGTAAGATTCCCGATAGAAGTCTGGTAGTCGGAAACCCCGGGAGAGTCATCAAAAAAGTGTCTGATGAAATGATTCGATGGAAAACCAAAGGAACGGCTCTTTATCAAAAGCTGCCGCAGGACTGTTATGAATCACTGAAGCCCTGTGATCCATTACGGGAAGTACCTGACAATCGCTCTCAGCAGGAAATCCTATTTAAAACCTGGAATGAAATTAAGAAAGATGAATAGAATCCATTGCTTACTTTTACTGTTAGGGCTCTGCCTTTTGTCTTATGGCAAGAAAGGTCTTTCTACTGAAGACTCGGATACCTCATCACTTTCACCTACCGATGCGCCTTTTCTAGTGGTACTTGGTGTTGCTCAGGACGCGGGATTCCCACAGGCTAATTGTCAGAAAAGTTGCTGTGCAGAAGCCTGGCACAGAAAGGAGCTCAGAAAAATGGTGAGCTGCCTGGGGCTGGTTGACCCCAAAACGCAGCAAAGTTGGCTATTTGATGCTACTCCTGATTTTAAAGAGCAATGGCGATATTTGGTGGAAACCTATTCAACTCCTTTGGCGGGTATTTTTTTAACACACGCTCACATGGGGCATTATACCGGGCTTATGCATCTTGGCCGGGAAGCAGTAGGCGCTGATCAAATGCCGGTTTACGCCATGCCTCGTTTGAAATACTACCTGCGAAATAACGGACCATGGAGTCAGTTGATCGGGCTAAAAAACATACAACTCCAAGAGCTACAATCCGATTCTACTATCATTTTGAGTGAAAATATTCAAATTATGCCTTATCAGGTTCCCCACAGGGATGAATTTTCAGAAACAGTAGGCTTTAGGATTGATTATGGGGAAAAATCTGCTATTTTCATCCCGGATATTGATAAGTGGAATTTATGGGAAAAGGATATTATAGAAATTATCAAAACGGTAAACCTCGCTTTTCTGGATGGTACCTTTTTTGAAAATGGAGAAATCCCGGGCCGAGATATGAGTCTCATACCACATCCATTTGTAGAAGAAAGCATAAAGTTGTTTTCAGGTTTAGAAAAAAAAGAAAGAGCAAAAATTCACTTTATACATTTCAACCATACTAACCCTTTAATGCAGCCCCAAAGTCAGGCTCAAAAAGCAGTAAATGCTGCCGGTTTAAATGTGGCGAAAGAATTTCAGGTTTATTAAAAACAACCCTAAACGTTATTTCTATGGAAGAAATCATTCAGGAGATTAAAGAGCTAATAGGAAGAGGAAGAGAAGAACAGGCACTTGAAAAAGCACTGCAAGCTGCCAGATCCATTGATGAATCAACGGAAAGAATATTTCACAACCTTAAAAATAACCTACAAAAGCTCAAGCGAAATGAGATGATCGGTATCATCTCATATTCTGAAGCAGGTATTCAGCGACGGACCATTGTGAATAGCCTTTTAGAATCCCTTGAATTATTGAGAAATCCAGTACTCCCCCCTCAGGAACCACCCGGCGATCCTGACTTAACAACCATTCTTTTTCTGAGTAGTAATCCGAAGGGAACCGATAAGCTGGAACTCGAAAAAGAATTCGCCCAGCTACACAATGTACTCCAAAATAATTCTTCCTCTTTTATGGTAAAATCAGAGTGGGCAGTAACGGTGCTAGAGCTTCAAAACCTGATTATAAAGCATAAGCCCAATATATTGCACTTTTCAGGCCATGGTATACCAGCCAGAGACCTGCCCAAAGACCCCGCTACCAGAGGCCTCAAGAAAAAAAACCACGAGCGTGAAAATGGAATAATACTTGAAGGACCTAATGGAGAAAGAAGCCTGGTAAGTACTTCTGCCCTCTCCGATGTCTTTGAGCTTTTTGCCGAAAGGTACAGAATAAAAGCAGTCATACTAAATGCCTGCTATGTCGGTGAGCAAGCTGAAGCATTAAATAAGCATGTGCCCCTGATTATTGGTATGAAAAATACTATCACTGACGAAGCGGCAATTTATTTTTCCAGACAGTTTTATGCCACATTAGCTGCGGAGAACGACCTGAAATTTGCTTTTAAGGTGGCAAAAAACCAACTCAGACTGTTCAACCTTGATGATAAGGACGTCCCCGTAATGAAGTCCAGAAACTAAAAGTACCGCCGGGCATATCCATAGTCCAACCTTTTTGCTGATCCTTGATACTTCAGTATCTTCTCTATTTGTGTGCCAACTGCTTTATAGCTATATTTGCTAACGAACATTCATTCGCAATAGTTCGTTAACCGATTATTGTCAGTCATAAAGTCCTAGCCATGACCAATACCCAAAATTACATAACCGGAGGATGGCATAATCCCTCGGGCAACCTCTTTCCTCAGTACGACGCCGTAACCGGTGAGTTGATCGCTAATTGCAGCAGTGAGCAGATTGATTTTGCTGCTGTTATGGATTATGGCAGAAAAGTCGGAGGGCCTGCCTTACGCAAAATGACCTTCAGAGAGCGTGGGCTAATGCTCAAAAAGCTGGCCCTGCACCTTAACGAGATAAAAGCCAAATACTATACGATAAGTTACCAGACAGGTGCAACCAAATCAGACAGCTGGATTGATATAGACGGCGGGATAGGTACTTTGTTTGCCTATGCCAGTCTTCGCAGGCAGTTCCCTGATGAGCCATTTTATGTAGATGGCGATATGGCTAAGCTATCCAAAGAAGGAACTTTTATCGGGCATCACATTATGGTACCCAAGCATGGTATAGCTGTGCACATCAATGCCTTTAACTTTCCGATTTGGGGAATGCTAGAGAAACTTTCTGTTAACCTGCTGGCTGGAGTGCCCGCTGTAGTGAAGCCTTCTGAGATCACCTCCTTTTTAACGGAAGCGATGGTTAGGGATATTATTGCTTCGGGCATCGTACCGGAAGGGGCTATACAATTGATTTGTGGTAAAGGAATTGGCATTCTGGACCCCTTAACCAACCAGGATATTGTCACTTTTACAGGATCTGCCAGTACAGGCCGTATGTTAAAACAGCACCCCAAAATTATTGAAGAGGCCATTCCATTCAATATGGAAGCTGATAGCCTGAATGCCGCCGTACTTGGAGAAGATGCTCACCCGGATTCCGCTACCTTCAAACTTTTCATTAAAGAAGTCAGACGGGAGCTTACGGCCAAATGCGGTCAAAAGTGTACTGCTATTCGCCGGGTAATTGTTCCTGAAAAATACCTGGAAGCTGTTCAGGTTGCGTTGGGCCAGTCCTTATCCAAAACAGTCATTGGTGATCCCAGGTTAGAAAATGTACGCATGGGCGCGCTGGTATCAAAGCACCAACAAGCAGAAGTAAGAAAGCGTGTTGAAATGCTTTCCAAAGATACGCCGGTGGTTATTGGCGATTTGGATAATTTTGAAATCGTAGGAGCCCAACCAGAGTACGGTGCCTTTTTCGCTCCTATCGTATTTTTGAATGATCAACCCTTCAAGAAACTCGATAGTCATGAGGTGGAAGCCTTTGGTCCGGTTTGTACTATTATGCCCTATAAGAGCATGGAAGAGGCTATAGAATTAGCCAACATGGGTAAAGGATCACTTGTTAGCACAATAGCAACTGTTGATGACAAAATAGCTAAAACTTATGTATTGGAGTCCGCTCCTTACCACGGTCGGATTCTGATTTTGAACGAAGAAAGTGCCAGGGAAAGTACTGGCCACGGTTCGCCCATGCCTTTACTATCACACGGTGGCCCGGGCCGGGCTGGCGGTGGAGAAGAAATGGGAGGCGTTCGCGGTGTTAAACACTACTTGCAGCGTACGGCCATTCAGGGGCATCCAAGCATGATTTCTGCCGTTACCAATGTTTATCAATATGGAGGTCAGCAAAAAGAAACATTGCTGCATCCGTTTATGAAGCACTTTGAGGACTTAGAGATAGGAGAAACGCTGATAACTGCAAAACATACTGTTTCTGAAGCAGATATCGTCAACTTTGCCAATGTAAGTGGCGATCATTTTTACGCTCATACAGATGAGACGGCTCTTGATGGGACTATTTTCGAGCAAAGAGTAGCGCACGGCTACTGGGTACTCGCCAAAGCCGCCGGCTTATTTGTAGAAGCCCGAAAAGGCCCGGTTTTATTGAACTATGGCCTTGAAGATTGTCGATTTACCAAGCCTGTTTATCCAGATATGACAATTGGAGTAAAATTGACGGTAAAAGAAAAAACGGCTCAAGAAAAGCGCAGCGAAGATGATATCAGAAAAGGAATAGTCAAATGGCTGGTGGACGTTTATGATGAAACGAATGAAACAGTAGCCATTGCTACGATCTTGACTATGGTGAAAATGAAGAATCAATGACCAATAAAACCTTACAAGGAAAAATTCAACTGACTAAGCAGGATGGAATTGCTACTATTACTTTTTTCCATCCTTCTCATAACTCTTTGCCTGGCAGGTTACTAGCTGAACTGAAAACAACGATCACTGCTGCTGGTGAAGATGATGAAGTGAAGGTAGTTATTCTAAAAAGTGCCGGAGATCGTACCTTTTGCGCTGGAGCCAGCTTTGACGAGCTTATCGCCATCGATAATATGGAACAGGGAAAGCAATTTTTCATGGGCTTTGCCAATGTAATCAATGCCATTCGTAAATGCCCCAAAATTGTGATCGGACGCATACAGGGTAAAGCAGTTGGCGGTGGTGTCGGTGTGGCCTCAGCCGTTGACTACTGCATGGCTACCAAATTTGCCGCTATCCGACTCAGCGAGCTGGCTATCGGGATTGGTCCCTTTGTTATCGGCCCGGCAGTTGAGCGAAAGTTGGGTAAAACTGGGTTTTCACAAATGGCCGTTACTCCTAAACAATGGAAAAGCGCAGAGTGGGCCAAAGCCAATGGCCTTTACACAGAGGTTTTTGACTCTAACGACGCCATGAATCAGGCCATTCAGGAGCTTGCCCAGGAACTTACACAGTACAACCCCGAAGCCTTGCGCTTGCTCAAGCAGGTATTCTGGGAAGGCACCTCAGACTGGGATGAGCTACTGGAAAAGCGGGCGGCCATGAGTGGCAAGTTGGTTTTATCAGACTTTACAAAGCGCGCAATTGAAGCGTTTAAGAAAAAATAAAAGAGGGGAAAAGGGAAAGCTGCGTGTAGCCGGAACTGATCTGTTCTGTTAAGGAATGAGTCAATAATAAATTATACATCTTTACTGGTTCTTTTGCTGCCCAGTTTCGTTAAAAAGCCTCGTCGATGCGCTGCATCGCCTACGTTTTTTGCCTCACTGAACAGCAAAACACCTGCGTAAATCTTGTACACTTTATTAATGCCCCATTCCTACTTTATTTCCTCTTAAATAAAAAATCCTAACCAATATGATAAAAATTGATTCCAGAATAGAGAAAAGGACGATGCTCAAAGCATTTGAGCTGATGGCGCAAGCTAAATCTATGGCGGAGCTATATGAAGAAAACTTCAAGCTGGTTTCCAAATATGTGCATGCGACCTCCAGAGGACACGAGGCGGTACAGATCGCCCTGGGCATGCAATTACTTCCACAAGATTATGTAGCGCCCTACTATCGGGATGATGCCATGATTCTCAGTATTGGAATGGAGCCTTATCACTTGATGTTACAGCTTCTGGCCAAGAAAGAAGATCCCTTTTCGGCTGGTCGGACCTATTACTCACATCCCAGTCTTAAAGATGAAGATAAGCCCAAAATCCCGCATCAATCTTCAGCTACCGGTATGCAAGCTATTCCTACTACCGGTGTAGCCATGGGCCTTCAGTACAAGGAAGAACTCGGCCTTTCGAAAGATTTTGGGAAAGAAAAGCCTATAGCAGTGTGTAGCCTGGGCGATGCCTCCGTAACCGAAGGAGAAGTGGCCGAGGCTTTTCAAATGGCTGCGCTTAAGCAACTGCCAATCCTTTATCTGGTTCAGGATAATGGTTGGGATATCTCTGCTAATGCCGAAGAGACTAGAGCCCAAAATGCAGAAGAATACGCCAAAGGATTTCACGGTATAGAAGCATTAAGTATTGATGGCAGTGATTTCTTTGAATCTTATCTGACTATTCAATCGGTCATCCAAGCGATAAGAAAAGAACGCCGGCCATTTTTGATCAGAGCAGATGTTCCTCTACTGAATCACCATACTTCCGGTGTTCGAAAAGAGTGGTACAGAGATGATCTGGAGGAGCACCAAACCAGAGACCCCTACCCGATCTTTAAAGGTCAGCTATTGAACGTTGGTATTACCGAAGAAGAACTGAAAGCCATAGAAAATAGTGTAAAAGAAAAAGTACAATCTGATTTTGAGCGGGCACAAGCTGCTGAAGATCCAAAGCCTGAGGACCTGTTTACTAACGACTTTGTACCTACTCCGATCACTGAAGAAAGTGGGGAAAGAAAGCCGGAAAAGGGAAGAGAAGTAGTAATGGTAGACGGTGCTTTGTTGGCTGTAGAAGAATTGATGCACAAACATCCGGAATGCCTGTTATACGGCCAGGATGTAGGTAGTCGACTCGGAGGTGTATTCCGGGAAGCAGCGACATTGGCTCAGAAATTCGGTGATAACAGGGTCTTTAATACTCCCATCCAGGAAGCTTTTATCGTTGGTAGTACCGTGGGTATGTCGGCTGTAGGATTGAAGCCAATAGTAGAAGTACAGTTCGCAGATTACATCTGGCCCGGATTGAACCAGCTATTTACGGAGGTAAGCCGTTCGTGTTATCTGTCAAATGGAAAATATCCAGTGAGTTGTGTTATTAGAGTACCTATCGGCGCTTACGGCAGTGGTGGCCCTTATCACTCTTCCAGTGTAGAATCGGTATTGACGAATATCCGGGGGATCAAAATAGCTTATCCCTGCGATGGTGGTGACCTGAAAGGTATTCTTAAAGCTGCTTATTATGATCCCAATCCGGTAGTTATCCTGGAACATAAAGGGTTGTACTGGTCCAAGAAATTGGGTACTAAAACAGCCAAAAGTATTCCGCCGGCCGAAGATTATATCTTGCCTCTGGGCAAGGCTCATTCTGTTCTGGAAGCTTCTGAAGAAAACATTCGCAATGGGCAGTCCGTTGCAGTTATTACCTACGGAATGGGGGTGCACTGGGCCTACAATGCCGGTATTGAAATGGAAGAATTAAAAGATAAAGTAGAAGTAGTGGACTTGAGGACATTGTACCCACTCGACGAATCCTATATTTATGAGGTGGCTCAAAAGCACAGTAAAATACTGGTTGTTACCGAAGAGCCGGTGAATAACACTTTTGCACAAAGCCTTGCGGGCCGTATTCAGCAGCAGTGTTTTCATCATTTGGATGCCCCGGTCACTACTTTGGGCTCTGAAAATATGCCGGCCATACCACTCAACTCGCTTTTGGAACAGACCATGATCCCTTCTACTGAAAAAGTTGGGAAAGCCATTACTGATTTACTGAAATATTAGAAGTGCCAGCAAAAGGAGCAATAAAAGGTAGGGAGACTTGGAGCGTGTTTGGAATTTGCTTTTGATGCCGAAAATGCATTTAGGGTGATGAAAATGAAGCTGTTTTTGAGTTTCATAGCAGGGCTATGGAGCGAAAAAAAGCTAAAATATCTTGTCCCGCTGAAAGCGGGAAGCACTCTTCTAAATGTATTTGCAGGCCAAAGGGTAAAATCCAAACACGCTCTTATATAACGCCTTCAGCTTACATTTATGCGTTAGGCTTTGTAAGTTTAGGTTAGGAAGAACATAAAAGTCTGTCTACCTTGGTCCTGTCACCTATAAAATGAAATCATGTCCAGGACGCCTTCATACCTTTTGCCTACCATTATTTTTGCTCAATTTGCCGGGACTTCTCTTTGGTTTGCAGGAAATGCCGTCCTACCAGACTTACAGCAGGCACTCGGATTAAGCCCCGAGGCCTTAGGCTGGATAACCTCCTCGGTACAGCTGGGTCTTATTAGTGGTACACTGGGATTCGCCACAATTTTCTACACTAGTAGCCCAGAACACTCCAAAGGCTTTTACTGGCTCAGCTCTGACAATTGTCAATGCGCTGGGATTTACCCTTTCTATTTTCAGTATTGAATTGATCAATACTTATCAGGCGTATAATGAATTGGCGATGTGGATTTTGCTTCTGGGCCCCATCTTTGGCCTGTGGGCTATCCGGTTGATCACGAGGTGTACTACGAAGGAGAAAGTATGGATGTAGAAATAGCCGCTTCGAATTGGGTTGATATCAAAAAGATTGCGCTTTACTTTAATGGGCGCCTGATAGCCGAAGATTATAACTTCCCCTACTACTGGGATCAACACTATCCTGACTTAAAGTATCTACAACCAGGTACTCATACCCTCAAAGCTATCATTTATGACAAGTGTGGCCGTCAAATTGAAAGGGTTATCACCATCTTTGTAGAACCTACATGTAAAGATTTATACTTCGAAGATTTTGAGCACTTGCCTATTGGCCCTGTGGTAACTAACCCCGGTTGGTTTAAGCTCAGCCATACCAATAGCGGAAATGTGATCCCCTTTGGAGGAAATAAAGTTTTGAAACTCCAGAATTACCACGGTAAGGAATCGGCCTTAATAAAGCTCGGCGATTGGTATACCGGTGCCTATCAGCTGAATTGGAAAGTGTTCCTCCCAAAGGGATCAACCGCTGAATTTAACCTATTTTCTGCTGCTGACCACGCCGGAAACATCCACGCTCTGGCAAGTTTGCTCCTGAATAATCCGAATTACTACGACAAGTGGTTGAATATTGAATGCAAAGTTGATCTGGATCAGGATTACGTACAACTATGGATCAACGGCAATAAAGTCCTCGAAAAATACATTTTGGATATTCCCCTTGGCTTCCTGGCCTTCCAAACGCCAAATGGCAAACATAGTAAATTTTTTGTAGACGATATTATCACAAAGGATTACTACTGCGAGAACTCCTGTAAGGACCTGGCATACGTAAGCTTTGAAGGTTACTCCGCCAATGCTGAGGTCATTAATGATCCTCAATGGTACAAGTTTTCCAATACGTATAGCGGAAAAATAATTACCAAAGGAAATAATAAGGTGCTAAAGCTAGATAATTACAATCACGAGCAATCCGCTTTGTACAACCTTGACGAGTGCCAAACAGGAAAATATGAACTAAGCTGGGATATTTTCGTCCCCAGAAATAAATATGCAGAATGTAATTTCTACAGCACGCCCAATGCTAACAATGAATTATATAAACTGGCTGGAATAACTTACAACAACAGTAATTATTCTGATCGCTGGGTCACCGTAAAAAGTATCATTGATCTGGATCACAAGCAAATAATCGTCAGCATTGATGGCCATGAATATTTGAATACAACTATTGAGGATCATTATCTGGGGTATATGGCTTTCAAAACGAGTGCCCAACTACCCTGCGAGTTTTACATTGACAATATCATTTTCAAAGACCTTTACTGCGACCCTTACGCTGGAGGCAACCATGTCGGAAGCTATAATAAATCTTTAAAGGGTAGTGAATGGGCGGAGTTGACACCTGTTGCGGAAAGAAAATCTGCAGCTTCCAAACCAGATCTAAAAATAGCGAATGCAGGCACCAGCAATCTTGCGCCGGATGCTCAAACTACGGAAGTAAATATCAGCAATGCACCGAATCCTTTCAGGGAGCGAACAACTATCAGCTTTGACTTGCCCAAACCTATGGATTTGACCATAAAAATTATGAATACCAGCGGGCAGCTAATCAGGCAGTTTTATGATCGTTTCTACGAAGGGCACAACCAAATAGAGTTTCAGGCGAATGACTTACCGGCCGGTATGTATATCCTGACTATGGAAAGCAATGATTTTGTAGCTACTCATAAAATGCTTATAGGCCAATAAGAAATTTATGACTGAACTACTTTTTTGGGTTGTCAAGAAAGGTCCAGGACCTTTCTTGACAACCTTTTAACTTTAATACCCCGGCCTAAGTACCTGCTCGTAAGCGATTAGTTGCGTTACATAAGCCCCTTCGTATCCAATTCTTTCCAATTCATTTTTGAGGCGGATCGCATCATTTTTATCCTTGTAGCTTTGCCTTGACTCAACCACCCAAACTTGCTCACAGGGGCGGTATCGAGCAATCAGAGCACTGTGAAAAGGAAAAGAAGAAGGATCAGTAAACCTCAGCAGAGCGACCTGCACTTTATATTCTACTACCGCCTGGGTCATAAACCGGGGCAATGGTCTGTTCTTACTAATAATCTGATCATAAGAAGTGGGTAACTCATCACAATACGATGGCCGGGGCCTGTTCTGAGCCGTCAAAATACTGGTCGTACACACTAAAGCAATCAATAACAATAGTCTCATCTGTTCTATTTTATAGTTTTTGGAAAATAGATAATACTTTCAGTGCAGGCAGCAACCATAGGAGGGATTTATCTGATCGTCAGTTCCATGGATTTTTTTACGGCCCGTACACCTTTCTCTAGAACGCCCAAACAATCGTCTATATGTCCTAAATGCGTTCTAAAATTCATTACGGCCATTCTGAGCCAATAGATACCATTAATGGTAGTTGTTGAAATAAAAATTCTCCCATCTTGCCTGGTGTAGTCAACCAGCTTTTGGTTAAAGGTATTGGCCTCACCATTCCCGGGGACATACCTGAAAATCATAACGGACAATTCAGGGTAGGGACCTACTTCGAACCCTTGCTTTTGGATTTTTTCATAAAAATAACGGCACAATAGAATTTTTTCCTCCATGGAAGCTTTTAGGGGTTTTAGGCCAAACAGATGCAGGGTAATCCACATGCGCAGGCCACGAAAATGCTTGGTTAGCTCGGGAGATAAATCAGCCGGAGAAGGCGCTGCCATGTAATCGGAAGCATCCTGCATATAGTTGGCCGTATAATGATTGGCCTGCAGCAGTGGCCTGGGGTCGCGCACCAGTAAAGCCCCGGAACCATAACTCAGAAAAAGCCCCTTATGCGGATCGATGGTAATAGAATGGGAACGCTCAATGCCCTTAAATAGCTTTTTATAATTTTCCAATAAAACAAAAAAACCACCGTAAGCTGCATCTACATGATACCAAAGACCATACTGCTCAGCCAGAGCGGCAAGTTCATCCAGCGGGTCGATAGTTCCGGTATTGGTAGTGCCAGCGTTTCCTACAAGAACAAAAGGCCTCAGGCCTTTTTTGATATCCTCCTGTATTTGTTTTTCCAACTCATCCGACTTCATCTTGAAGCGTTCGTCTACGGGAATATATCGGATAATTGCTTCGGCCATTCCGCCCAGCCGAAGGGCTTTTTGTATGCAATGATGCACATGCTCGGTCAGATAAACTACCGCTTTAGGATAATCAGCAGCTTTTAATGCGAAGTGATCCCTAGCCGTAATGATAGCTGTCATATTGGCAATAGAACCACCAGAAGTCAGGTTACCCAGTGCCTCTTTTGGGTAGCCCATCATGGTACACATCCAACGGATCAATTGATTTTCGATGGTGACAGCACCCGGTCCTGCAAAAAAGATGCCCGCATATCGGTTGGTGATTCCAGCCAGATAATCGCCCAGGGCCGTAGTCATAACTCCGCCTCCCGGAATGTATCCAAAGTGACGCGGCGCGGCCGGATTCAAACCATACTTATCCGTGTGGGCCTCCAGAAATACCAGTAAAGCGTCGATATGTTTACCTTCTTCCCCAAACGGTAAAGTTTCCTGTTTTTCAGTGGGGGCCAGATAGGTTTTGTGCTCCTCTATTTTCTCTAAAAAATTATCGGCGTAAGAATGTACCGCCTCATTCCATTCCTGGCGCTGATGACTATCCGGCTCCAGTAATCTGGATTGCTGCTCCAGTAATTTAATTTGTTCTTCCATATCAATGTTCGTAATTGAATTTGGCAGAATATACTGGATTGTTTTTGAAAAGCGTATCATCTATTTGTTAGACTTATTCAAGAATGTAGGTTAATAGCTGAGGGTAGAGGCTTATGGATGAAGATGAAGCGCTTCTTTCTTTTTCAAATTGCTTATATTTACCGTTAAAAAAGTGGATTATCTTGCTCAACATATTGAAAGCCTGATCTTCACCGCCGAACAGCCCATCCCGCTGGTGGACATACAGGCTTGCCTGGAGTCACTCTTTGAAAATAACTTCCCGGAAGAAGATTTAATAAACACCATAGATCAACTCAGGCAAAAATACCAGGATCCTCTATTTTCTTTTGAAATCGTGGAAGTAGCTGGTGGCTATCAATTTATGACCAAAGGTGCCTACCATCAAACCGTAGGTCAATACCTGCGTCGTACCAATAAAAAGAAATTGTCTAAATCAGCTTTGGAAACGTTATCCATTATCGCCTACAAGCAACCTGTTCCCAAATCAGAGCTGGAAAAAATACGCGGTGTAAGTTGTGATTACGCCATCCAAAAACTGCTGGAAAAAGAACTCATCGCTATAACTGGAAGAAGTGAGGGCCCCGGAAAGCCTCTACTTTACGGTACCAGCCAAAAATTTATGGAGTATTTCGGCTTGAGAGACCTCAGCGACCTTCCCAAACCAAAAGACTTCGAGGAACCTAAAGAACAAATTGGCGAGCAAGCTCCTATTGAGGAGTAAAAACTTACTTCACTTTGTGAGTGTTGACTAAAAAAAAGGAAAATTATGAGCGAGCAACCATTAGTTAATCGAGTAGCTGCCAGTGGACTAATCACTGTGGATCTGGAAGACTTTTTTCCAGAGGTTGAAATAGCCCATTTTGATATAAAAAATTATTTGTTTAAAGAGCTGTTACTGAAAGAAAAAGACTTTAGAGCGGCCCTCAAAGAGCAAGACTGGCCACAGTACCAGGATAAAGTACTGTTGGTTTATTGTTCTACAGATGCTATCGTGCCTATGTGGGCCTACATGCTGGTGGCCGCCTACGCTGCTCCATACAGTAAAGATATTTTCAATGGCACAGAAAAAGAGTATTTCCAAAATACTTATAATCAAATTATTGAGGAGCTGGCCATCGAGCAATACCAGGATCAGCGGATCATCATTAAGGGTTGTAGTGATCGTCCGGTACCGGCTTCGGCCTATTTAAAACTCACCCAGCGGCTTCAACCAATCGCCAAAACTATCATGTTTGGGGAGCCCTGCTCTACTGTACCCATTTATAAGAAAAAGCGCTAAGCCAAAAAAGAGAATCGGGTAAAGGTATCGAGTATGTCCTCACTTGAGTCCATCGGCCCAACCTCCAAGTACTAATAGACTTGTTTCGAAGAGGTGCAAGGATGGTACAATGGTGAGCTACTTTGAAACTCCGAAACAAGTCTATTACAAACTTTAACGATAAACACTCGCGTATGAGCCTAATCCTTCAATTGTTCTACTAACTGATATTTGATTATCAAAGGATTATCGTCTTCATCTATACGGTCAAAAATACCTTTATTGGATTGATCCAAGATGTTTTTTGTAAATACTTTATCCTTCGCCAAGTGATTCACTACTACACCATAGTGATTTTTTCCATCAAAAGCGAGATGGGGTAAAAACTTCCCTTCGAATGGGACTTGTAAAAACCGGTAAGACTGGTCACTCTTTTCGTACCAAATAGTCCGAAAATTGTTGTTTCCATAAGCTACAGAACATAGTACTTTATCGTCATCCTCAAAATAACTTATTATGGGGAATACAGTAGAGTTTTCATCCTGATATCTTTTGAAAGAGAAAACATCATCCCCAGAAGTAGGAGGGACTTCGTCAGCATTGAGATTATAGCGTCCAAAGTCCAACTTTAAAAAGGGCGTAAGTCCCGCCGGTGTAACAGTGTAAATTGTGTAATCAAAGGAATAGACCAGACGTACTTGGTCATTTGTTCTATAAAAGGGAGATACCGTTAGCCCCATCCTCACTTTACCTTCTTTATCGGGATTTGGCATCAAACGTTCGGTTATTTCCTTCCTTTCTCTGGAATAGATATAAAGTTTATAATCATCATATATAGAAGAGTAGAAAGCAACGATATCTTCAGTGAGATTCACAAAATAATGTACCGATTTGACTTCTGGCAATATAAAACTTCGACTGACCGTTTGGCTCTGAAAATTATAAGTGAAAAACCGGCCATCGGGAGAAAGTATATCCAGATTACCAGTGAATGGATTAATTTCCATATCTGTGATTCTACCGATATTAACAGGCCCGGTACCATCATTCGCTATTTTATCCAGATATTTCCCAGATTGAGAAAAGAATAAAATAGAGGATTTCACGACATCTAGCACAATAAAGGTATCTCGTTTTAGAAGGAGCTGACTTCCTATTCTGACTATAATAGAGTTCAGATCAGTTTCAAGCGGTATGAGTTCTATGTTTTTTGATGCTTCCCAAATATGGGCGGATGGAGCTTTTTTAATATTTACTTCCAAAAGGTTTTTATTATTTACGCTATCCTCAGTACAAGATTGACAGATCAACATTACAACAATGATACTAAAAAGTATTCTTATAATTAATCCAAGTGGCCAAGAAAGATACGTAATCCTTGCTTGATTTGTTTTCATCTTATTCCATTCTTAAACATTGAAAGATATAAATCTAATGCTCTTAATAACTCATAGAGTGTGTTTGGATCTTACACTTTGGCCTGAAATTAGCATTATTCTGAATAGAATCATTCGCAGCCTAAATTCTTCAAAATTCCGTTTATCTAAGTAATAGTCCTACATCTCATTTTGAATTCTGACAGAATATCTAAAGATTCCTAGTGAGGGTTTATTCCATCTCCTCCACAACAACTACCAAAAAGATCTGCAGTACAATAATCCAAGCCACCACCAGTGAAGATACAATAGCAATCTACAATTGGGGTTGGCTGACACCGCATACAACAACCCGAATATTGATCTGCGGCAGCACATGTGAGCACCCCATTGCCCCAATCAATACAACCATTGGAATTGAGGCTTGAAAAAAATAAACTAAAGACAAGTAATAAAGAATAACTGAGTAGAGTAACACGCTTTTTCATAGCAAATTATAATATTTTGTGATAGAAATATATTTTAATTTATGCAAACCATGCAAACCATGCAAACCATGAATTAAGCAAAATGACAACTATCCGACAAATAAATAAATTGACAGGGGATGAACACCTGCTCTGAGCTTGCTATGAATTAGATTGATGAGCATACTGCTCAGCTAGTTTTGGACTAACCAGCTATTCTCTAATCAACACCGCCATGTGGAAAAGTAGATCGCCTGCATCCTGAAGTATTCTATTCAAAATGCCCTGACTGTAAGCAGGTTTTTGAGTAGAAACCCGCCAGCCAGTTACTGGTGGATTTAACTTTTAGTTTTCGCAAATATTTCTCTAATTTCCGCTAACAAAACAAGGTTTTTTCCATATATTATCCCGATTTAAAAGGTCAGAATAGAGGTAGAAAACAGATTAGTAAAGCAGGTAAAAGCGTGCCGTCAGGTATACTGGAATACAGCTACAATTTTTTTCTACCATCTTATTCCTCCTGGCAGAGCAATTGTACCAAGATGTCATACATTTTGAAACAACAGTATCAAGCGGCTATATTCAACGTACATAGAAGCGCAAGTATTAACAATCCTCGAAACTAACAACCGGGCCATGAAAAAGAGTCTACAAATATCTATTTTAGTTCTAGCTGCAATCATTACTGTACTCATTTTTACTTCTACATCCGAAAAAGATATTGCTGCTGCAGTTACAGAAGTGCCTATTCAGTCAGAAAAGATCATCCCTCAGATCATCAAGAGCCCCGATCTTAACAGGACCTTTACCTTTGCCGGGGAGCGCATTCCCACAGAGAACTTTGATGTCAGAGAACGACTAGACCGCGAATTGAGTGTCAATACCTACTGGCATTCCAGCACTTTACTGAACATAAAAAAAGCCAGCCGATACTTTCCCGTGATGGATAAGATTCTTAAGGAAAATGGCTTGCCCACTGATTTGAAATATGTAGCGGTTGCTGAAAGTAACCTTAGCAATGTTGTTTCACCGGCCGGCGCCAAGGGATTATGGCAGTTTATGTCTTCTGCTGGCAAGCAATACGACCTGGAGATCAACTCAGAAGTGGATGAGCGCTACCACGTAGAAAAAGCTACCGAAGCGGCCTGTAAATATTTCAAATATTTGAAAAACAGATTTGGCTCCTGGGCTACTGTAGCCGCTGCCTACAATATGGGGCCTACCAGAACAGCCAGGCTTCTGGAAGAGCAACGAGCAGGCTCTTATTATGACCTCAATCTCAATGAAGAAACATCAAGGTATTTTTTCAGGCTGGTAGCCATCAAAGAAATACTGAGCCGGCCTGAAGATTTTGGCTTTTATCTGGACGAAGAAGACAAATACCGCCCTCTTGATGATTATACGATCGTAGAAATTGATGGTGCCATCGAAAATATTGGTGACTTTGCCCGTGAACACAATACCAGCTATCGAATGCTAAAAATATACAATCCCTGGCTGATTGATTCTCGCCTGACCAATCGTTACCGCAAGTCTTATCAGATCAAAATTCCGAATCAACGATTTTAATAGGCTTGTTTCAAAGGCCCCCCGGCCTGATACGGGCGAGCCTGGATTTTACTTCTCAGCTGAAAATGGACAGGAGTGTGTAGCATTGCGTAAAAAAAGACAGTTTAAGAATTTACTAACTTTAAGCTGTTATGAAAAAATCCAATTTTACAGAAAGCCAAATAATCAAAGCACTGAAAGAGAACGAAGCTGGTAAATCAGTAGAAGTGATCAGCCGGGAACTAGGTATAGCAAAAGGTACTTTCTACACCTGGCGCAAGAAATACGGCAGGATGGAAGTCAGCCATCTAAAGCGCCTAAAAGAGCTGGAAGAGGAAAACCATCGGCTTAAGCGGATGTTCGCTGATCAAGCCCAATAACTTGAGATGGCCAAAGATGTGATCTCAAAAAAGTGGTAAAGTCTTCACAACCTATTTCTCATTTCTGATAGGATTTGGGAAGGTTTTGCACAGTCTGACGGTCAGTGCGTACGCCGTGCAGTCCGTTTAGGCAGCATGGAGTATACACGATGCTATGTCTCGTGTTCACTCCTCAGATATCATCTCATATTCAAATTTGAAAGGAGTATTTGTCCGTTTGGATGCATCCATAATCTCGATCCTAATAATATTTTCTTCCTGATCATAATCTAGGATTACGCCTAGCCTGGATTCATCAGATTCATAAACTTCTGACTCTGAGAGTTCTATCAAAAGGATATCCACTTCTTGGTCATATTTAATCTTCATCTTCCCAATATTTTCCCATTTTACTTGTTAAGAAACGCTTATTGATCTTACTGTTGCACGATACTGTTGATTTCAACAGCTTAGTTATCCATTAGTGCGGTATGAATCACAGGATAACTAAAAGTAATACTGGCTAATTTGAAAAAAATAAAGCAACTTATTTCATTAAGTAACAGTTAAAGAATAACTTATCGATTTCTACTCGTCCTTGCAGCCTTATGCTGCGTTATTTTTTACCTGTTACTAAGGATATGCACCATAAAAAACTACTATCTTAGCTTCACTTCGTCAATTTGGTTCAAAGTATCCGGATTATAGACTTTCATTACTATTTCATCTCCCTCTACATAAAACAGACAAAGGGCGTTCTCTACACTAAAGGATTGCGTAAAATCACTCCAAGGTAGGATTTCTTGACCGTAATAAGGTGCGCCAGAAGCTCCGTTATTGATTTGGTAAATTGGCCGTGAAACGTTCAGCTTTTTATATGCATAATTTTCTGGATAGATAGGAACTTCTGAGGTTAGTTTGAGCCAGTTGTAGTTATGCTCGTCACCGGTAAGGATACCCACTACCTTTTTACTATCATTTATTAAAATATCTAAATATTCATCTCTCCTTTCAATAATGCCTTTCTCAACAGGTTTACCTGCAA
This sequence comes from uncultured Saprospiraceae bacterium, assembly GCA_964628385.1. GTDB lineage: Bacteria > Bacteroidota > Bacteroidia > Chitinophagales > Saprospiraceae > JANQPA01. The sequence goes on along the minus strand of CAZVOD010000005.1, from coordinate 2,411 downwards.
TAAAGGGTCTTTTACTGTTATCGCCACTGTACCACATGTCGTCTTTGCTATGACCTCCATTAGGAAAAGCTGGTGTGTGTTGGGTTACAAAAATATGGTCGATATCTACATCTTTTTCCAGTTTTGAAATGGTTTCTCGCAGCCATTGAAGTTGATTGTCCATGATATATCCATGAAGTCCTCCATTTGTTCTAGGTTGTCTGCTTAATGAAGGCGCATACCAATAATCACTGTTGAGTACAACCATAGCTATATTACCGTAGGTATAATAAAATACATTTTCTTCGTAAGAGGGAAAATCAGCCTGATTTGGATTAGGGTCATATTTATTGTTATCCTCCGTCTGGGGACCGTTTCTCGGATGTACAAATTCTTCCGCAAAGAGGGCTTCTGAGGATTCTGTTTCGAAAGGAAAGGCATCAATAAACCCTTGCGTTCTGCCATTTTCATCTTTAAAAATATGTCCCAGTACTTCATGATTACCCATACCGACATAGAACGGGATATAATGCCAAAATGGCTCAACGGACTTTTTCCAGTTGTAATACTCTAGGCGTTGCAATTCTTTATTACTCAAATATCCATTAATCATATCGCCAGTGAATTGAACAAAGCTAGCGTCTTTCATATAAGCCAATGCCGCCATTTTTTTCATGATGTAAGCATTTGCCCCAAGTATTTTTCTTTCACCACCACCAGTAGCATGACGACTGTCGCTGGCATAACCAAATACAAAGGGCTTTTTGCTCCCTTTACTGAGCGCAGTTCTAAAATGATAGGCCTGTGATTGAATACCATAGCTTACTTTGTAATCGTATTCTTTATCAGGAGATAGTCCATTTATTTTCCATTGATGATATGTTGTTTCTTTTTCACTTTTATATTCTTTTCCGTTAACTTCTATTTTAACAGCTGTTGGATGTGTAGTTTTGCACCAAATCACTGCCGAACTATCCGTAATGTTATTTAAGAAGGGTCCTTCATAAATGGCAGGCACTACTTTAAATGAATCTGCTCCTTCTAAAGCAACCACTCCATCAAAGAGCAACATTCCCTCTTCATCTGCCAAGCGATACCCTATATTGACATAGCCGTTTTTTTGCCAATCTACAAAGTCATAAGGATATTTAAAGTCATCCTTAATATTAATCCCTACTTTGCCATTGTCAATTTTAGTAGTCCTACGATAAACAGGAAGTGGGTGTGGTGCTTTTCCGTAAGGTATCAAACCATAAGTAATCGTACCTTTAAAATTGCCAAAATCCAATTGAACCCCCGTATCCGTTCCTGTTGGCTTGCCCATAAATCGTGCTATTGTAAGTACATTAGGAACTTCTTCGGCAAAGTACTTCTCTCCTTTTACTTCAAAATATAGCTTCTTATCTTTATCGAAAGCTAAATTAGAATAAGAAGCAGGAATTTGAGTTGATTGAGCCATTGTAAGGGAAGATGACAGTAAGACAATCGCAATACAGAAAACATTATTCATTTTTTATTTCAAAGTTAATTTTAAAAGAAAAGAGTCAGATTAAATTATTGTTATTTTTTTTATAAAACCATAAGTCAAGTTTCCAATCTCCACCAACTTTATTAATCAAAAATAGATTTTGTAACAGCGTAGCTCATTCAGTCAAAATAAAATATGGCTTATGTTTAACTGTTTTTTATTCATTACCTACAACTTTAAAGATAGTCGCTTTCGCCCTTCTTTCTTAAAATGTCTAGTGGTGTGTTTCAAGGCACTTCACTGTCTGTTTACCGAAGAATTTATTTAATATAATTACTTTCATATCAGCACTTTAGCCCGTATTACGTATAGCAATTGTTAGGTACTGGCTTTTCCTTATTAATTGATATTCAACCATTTATTCGTTCCGCCACAGAGCCAAATTGCATTGAGTCCATATTCTTTTAAAAGTTTAGCACCATCTGCTGAACGGCCGCCACCTTTTCCGCAAGCAGTTACAAATTGATAGTTTTTGTCAAGTCGTGAAATTTTGTCTTTCAATTCTTGAAGCGAAATATTCAAGGCATTTGGAATGTGTGCTTGTTCAAATTCTTCTTTACTTCTCACATCAATGATTTGGATTTTCTTGTTGGTTCGAAGTGCTTCCTTTACTTCTTCAACTTCAACGCATTCTTTGATAGTTTTTATGTGCTTTGGCATACGAAATTTAATTATTAATGAAGAAATAATCGTCAATCCACCAATTAAGAATATGGCATATTCTACTCCGAACAAGTCGGCTGTAATTCCTGAAATCACTGCTCCAAAGGCATAGCCTAAATCTCGCCAAAGCCGAAAAGAACCGATGCTTTCTGCTCGTTGTTTAGGACTTGTCGCTTGGGCAATCGTTGATGTATATATCGGTGAAACCATGCCACCCATATCGGCGCAAACCATGCCAATT
>CAZVOD010000004.1:0-114009 GCA_964628385.1 uncultured Saprospiraceae bacterium | reverse complement strand
GCTGTAGTGGGAAGCATAACCCGAAGGTCGTAGGTTCAAGTCCTGCCGCCGCTACTAAGTAAGGTTAAAACCTCTTGTGAATCAATGATTTGCAAGAGGTTTTTTTTGATTTGGGGATGGTTCACTGTAGGGTCAGTTATAACTAGCTTAAAAGGAATTATCAGATTATTAAAACAAAAATGAGATACGTATATGTAGTTTTGCCACCTTTTTAGGTGGACAGCGAAGTGATGTATACAACATGGTCTATGGAATGAAAAACTTATGTACGAGAAGAAGAGTAATGCCAGTTTAACGGGCTTACCAAATTATTCCCAAAGAAACACATCCTCATGCCAGCTAAAACTGGCGCAACATTTTTTTATTTTGTCCATCAGCTAAATTTAAGATGGCAATAGCTACTTTGAATCTATTGTAATTTGAGACTTATCAAAATACCTTTCTCTAGCCATAGACTACAAAGAATTTATCTTATTTTTCCTCACAAGGAAAAATCAAGACTATGACTCATGAATTTCCATTGATTAGTCAGGATCACCTGGATCAATTATTGAAAGAACACTATGGATTGCGAGGTCAACTCCAGCTGATAGCCGGAGAGTTTGACCTTAATTATTTATTGACTACTCACGATCACCAAAGATACCTGTTGAAGATCAGCCGGGAAGGAGAGACTGCTGAATACATTGATTTTCAGGCTGCCGTGATGGAACATCTATCGAGCTTTGATTTTCCATTTGCTTTACCTGAAGTAATAAAAACCGTAAACGGATCGATAAAGCTAACTCAGCCAACCAATCAGGGAACGGCCGTACATATTCGCTTACAAAGTTGGCTTCCGGGCCGGGTTATGGCAGGAGTTTGTCCACATACTCCTGAGATGCTGAAGAGTCTTGGGGCGGCCTGCGGTCATCTGTGCCGGGCTTTGCAGCGCTTTGACCATCCTCTGGTGCATCGCAATCTGAAGTGGAATCCTTCTGCTACGCTGGAAAACAGGAAGCATCGGGTTCATATCAAAGATGCGGCTCATTTGGCGTTGGTAGATCATCTGTGGGCCTATTTTGAAGAGCATATTCTTCCAAAGCTTTCGAAGTTAAGAAAAAGTGTCATTTATCATGATGCTAACGATTATAACATCCTAGTTAGTGAGGATTTAGCTAGCCCCAGCGTTTGTGGCATTATTGATTTTGGTGATGTTCTTTATACACAAACGGTGAATGATCTGGCTATTGCTTGTGCTTATGCGATGCTGGACAAAGCCGATCCATTGGAAAGTGCCAGCCATGTAGTTTCAGGTTTTCATGAAGTTTTTCCTTTGGAAGTTCAGGAGATAGAGCTCCTGTTGGGCCTGATTATGGCCCGAATGTTGACTTCTGTGGCTGTTGCTGCTGCTAATAAAGTAGAGCGTCCCGACAATGAATACCTCAGGATCAGCGAACGTCCGGCATGGGCATTGCTAAAAAAACTGAAAGATATCTCTCCGGCTTTTGCCCATTTTTATTTTCGTCGGGCTTGCGGCTGGGAACCCTGTCCTGACAATATCATTTTCCATCAAAAAATAAAAGCTATAGATTTTGCGCCGGTCGTAGATTTTCCCCATAAAAAAATAACCCCTTTTGACCTTTCGGTCGGTAGTCTGGAGCTGGGTAACAATAGCCGCTTTGCTACTATTTCAGCCTTTGAAAAAACCATCAATTCCATGTACAAAGATGCTGATCTTGGAGTTGGGGGGTACAATGAAACCCGGCCGGTTTATACTACAGATGCCTATCAGGTGATGGGCAATGATGGCCCTCAGTGGCGAGTGGTTCATTTGGGGTTGGATATATGGGGAAAAGCGGGAACGCCGGTTTTTGCTCCCCTGGAAGGATGTGTGCATAGCTTTCAAAACAATGCTTTTGAACGCGATTATGGTCCGACTATCATTTTAGAACATCAGTTGGAAGGGTTGACTTTTTATAGCCTGTATGGTCACTTAAATGTGGATTCGCTGGATGATTTGTATGTGGGAAAAAAAATGGCAAAAGGGGAAGAGATTGCTCGTTTTGGGCCGGCACCAGAAAATGGCAATTGGCCACCTCATCTACATTTTCAGTTGATGCTGGACCTGTTCGATAAGTCCGGTGATTTCCCCGGTGCCACGTTTCCGACTGAAGCCGATATTTGGCTGAGCAATTGTCCCGATCCGGCCCTGATCATCCCGGTAGATTTACCTCTGGGTAAGAAACAGCGCTGGTCGGCTGAACAGATTTTGGAAAAACGCAAAAAACACCTGGGTCGTAGTCTTAGTATTTCCTATAAAAAACCATTGCATATGGTTCGGGGCTATGGCCAATACCTTTATGACGCTACTGCACGCCGTTATCTGGATACCATTAATAATGTGGCGCACGTCGGCCATGAGCACCCTAAAGTAGTAGAAGCGGCGCAGCGCCAGATGGGTCTGCTAAACACCAATACCCGATATTTACATGAAGAGGTGGTTCGCTTTGCTGAAGAGCTGGCCAGTAAACTGCCCGAGCCTTTATCGGTGGTTCATTTTGTGAACTCTGGCAGTGAAGCCAATGAACTGGCCTTAAGAATGGCCCAAACTTGGTCTGGGCAAAAAGATATGATTGCTGTACAGGTAGGGTATCATGGCAGTACGGTGGGCTGTGTAGACGTAAGTAGTTATAAGTTTGATGGAAAAGGAGGAAGTGGAGCGCCTGACCATACTCAGGTCGTGCCAATCCCAGATGTTTATCGGGGGATTTATCAGGAGGCTGCCACTGCAGGTAGTCTTTATGCAGAACACGTGCAAAAAGCCATAGATGAAGTACATAGACAAGGCCGGGATATTGCCGGATTTATTGGCGAAAGTATCCTGAGCTGTGGTGGCCAGGTAGTTTTACCACAGGGCTACCTCAAGAAGGTATTTGAAAAAGTCCGTCAGGCCGGAGGCTTGTGTATTGTTGACGAAGTACAGGTGGGGTTTGGTAGGGTAGGAGCCCACTATTGGGGTTTTGAACTGCAAGATATTATTCCCGATATAGTAACGATGGGTAAGCCTATTGGCAATGGACATCCAATGGGGGCGGTGGTAACAACGCCAGAAATAGCTGCTGCTTTTGCCAATGGAATGGAATTTTTTAGCACTTTTGGTGGTAATCCGGTTTCCAGTGCCATTGGAAGGACTGTACTACAAGTTGTTGAGGAAGAAAACCTGCAACAACAGGCATTAGAGGTAGGTAATTATTTGAAAAAAGGTTTAACAGAGCTTCAGAAGCAATTTCCTATCATTGGAGATGTAAGAGGACATGGCTTCTTTCTAGGCTTTGAATTGGTGAAAGACCCAATAACAAAAACGCCCGCTGCTGACCAGGCTTCTTACCTGGCCAACCGAATGAGAACAAGAGGTATTTTAATGAATACCGACGGCCCCTCATACAATGTTTTGAAAATCAAACCTCCAATGGTATTTGATAAAAAAAATGCCGATTTCTTTCTGGATCAATTGAATGTGGTTTTCCAGGAGGATTTTATGAAAATATAACTTACCTAAAATATATATAGTATGAAAAGAAATATCGCTATACTAACTAGCTCACTGTTTTCTCTATTTATGATTATAACGTTGAGTATCAATGCTCAGCAAAATTACTTTCCCGGACCCGGTACGGATTGGAAAAGTAAAACACCAGAGGCCGCCGGATTTAATCCTGATACACTGCAGTCGGCCATCGACTTTGCCATAGCCAATGAATCTGAAAACCCTAAAGACCTTGAAAAGGCGCACTATCAAGGATTCGGCCGGGAGCCCTTTGGCGATCCGGTAGGACCATTTAAAGTGCGTGGTCCTCAAACCGGCATCATTATAAAGGATGGCTATATTATCGCTGAATGGGGAGAGCCTTTCCGAGTAGATATGACTTTTAGCGTAACCAAGACTTTTTTGTCTACAACCGTCGGGTTAGCCTACGATCGGGGCATGATAAGAGATGTCAATGATAAAGTACATACTTATATGGCTCCGGTGGTACCCTTTCAGCCTCATAAGATGGCCTACGATAGGGCTGATCACTTTGATGAGCTGGATGTACTGGCGCTCTTTGAGTCTGAGCATAATCAAAAAATCACATGGGATCATTTGCTGCGTCAGTCTAGTGCCTGGAAGGGCACATTATGGGGAAAGCCAGACTGGGCAGATCGTCCGGCCCAGGATCGTTCCAGCTGGTACGATGAAGAGCGGGCCGAACCCGGTACAGAATACGAATACAATGATACCCGTGTCAATTTACTGGCCTTGGCAGCTACAAATATCTGGAGAGAACCGCTTCCCAAAGTATTAAAAGCATACGTAATGGACCCAATCGGAGCCTCCTCCACCTGGCGCTGGCATGGCTACGAAAATTCATGGATTGTTTTGGATGGAGAGCCAGTACAAATTGTAAGTGGCGGCGGTCACTGGGGAGGAGGTATGTTCTTGAGTGCCCGCGATCAGGCCCGGCTGGGATTATTAACGTTAAATGATGGTAAATGGGGCGATCAGCAGATCATTTCCAAAGAATGGGTGGAATTATCCAGAACTCCTGGCCCCGCTAATGGTGGTTATGGCTACATGAATTATTTCATCAATGCACAGGGGCGTTATCCCAGCGCTCCGGCTACTTCCTGGGCTCATTTAGGCTCTGGTACCAATATGGTTTATTGTGATCCTGAGCACAACCTTGTCATTGTTGCTCGCTGGATTAAAGGTAATGCTATTGATGAGTTTTTAAGAAGAGTCATAGCCAGCATGCAATAAGGCTAGAATGATAAAGAGGCTCCTTGCGATGAGCAAAGAGCCTCTGAATGTGACATAAAATACTATATCAGTAGTTCTTGTTTAATTCAAGTCTAGTAGTTGTCGCGTCTGTCGTAACCGCCGCCGTAACTACCACGGTTACCTCCGCGACCTCCGCCGTAGCCTCCACGGCCTCCGCCGTAACCACCACCACGGTTGTTGTCTTCTCTTGGACGAGCCTTTTTGACAACGATCTCGCGACCCTGGAATTCGGTTTCATTCAGTTCGTCTATAGCTTTTTGTCCAGATTCTTCATCAGCCATTTCCACAAACCCAAATCCTTTGGAGCGGTCTGTTTCTTTGTCCATGATAATCTTTACAGTGTCTACGTCACCGAACTCTTCGAATAAATCACGAAGATCGTCTTCCGTAGTTTTAAAATTTAACTTTGCTACAAAAATGTTCATTACAAAAAATTAATAGAATAATTGAAAAAAATAAAAAATGTAAAAAATATTGAAAATAATTCAATTTAAAACAACTCACTAAGTAACAGATGCGGCTACCTAGCGGAACTTTATGGCCGGTTAGCTTAGATCTGTTAAGCTGGAAGGCTTAATTGGGTAGCACACCAATTATGTTACAAAAAAGACAACAGTAAAGATGACTGAACTAAAAATGGATGGGATAACGGTTGGTAGGATATGAAAACCAATTAACTTGCCACTTAAGTTTGAAGGATACACCTATTATAATAATGTCTTTTAGAACGAACCCACTATTCGGGTTTATCTTCCATTGAAAATCTTATTCAAGTTATGAGTATTTTCGGTTCTACGCCAACTTTTCTCACAGTTTTTTAAAAATATTTTCAAGATAAAGAAGATTAGCCACCGGAGGCAATGAAGTTGTTTTAGGTTTCCTGTTGGAAGCGAAAAAAACAGGATTTTAGTTCCAGTTGAGGCTTTTTTGAGTTTCATAGCAGCGCTATGGAGCGATAAAAAAACGAAAAATGGGCATAAAAGACGTTTTGGCAGCCCAGTGAAGAAACTTTAAACAACTTCAATAACAAAATCCAGTGGCTTATAGCTTAAGTACTCTAGAAGCGTCTTCCCCAAAGTTCTACTCTGGCTTTTCTTCTCTCATAGCCTTTGGTTTCGTACCAAAATTCTACTTTTTTAATTATCCTTTTACCTTTACCTTTCAGATCAATGGCTCTGGTGGTTTGGCCTTCGCGGATGATCTTGCCTACCTTGGCATTTTGCACATCTCCGTTGCCGTAGTGGATAGCTACCCGATACAGATTGATATCTGACTTTTCCACCTTTATCCTTACTGCATTAAAGCGACCTTCATAGGCACTCACACCGATAACATCTTTTTCGGCGTCATATTTTACGAGGCAAGCGCCTAGTTTTTCCCAATTGGGTCGGATATCAGCTTCCGGAGTTACTACTGTAGCACTCATCGTTAGGAAAGCTACCATTATTACGGCGACAGCAGAGAACAATTGTCTTAGATTTGCAGTGTTTTTCATTTTCATCGGATTTGAATGTAGTTTTAAAAAATTTGCTCTGTTTGGACGGTCATCGCCCGATTGGGTTTAATGGCCAAATACCAATCGTTTAAATTTCTTTACAATTTATCTTTAAAAATTGACGATTCAATCTTTTTGCTCCTACCCGACAGTGGTAATGCCCGCATATTGAAAATGATTTCAATAGGAATTTATCTCACTCAAAAAATAAAAACATGCGAGGCTTTAAGATGACTCTTTTATGTTACTTCACCTTTTTGGCTTTTTCATATGGCCAGGTACAGGTATTAAAGGGAAGAATCATAGATCAACAATCAGAAATGCCACTCATAGGGGCTACTGTCGAATTAATAAATCAACAAGGAAAAGGAACAACTACGGATGTAGACGGATATTTTCGTCTGGAAGCGGTACTGGTAGGACGGCAGGCCATACGGGTTAGTTATCTGGGGTATGATCCGGTTACGATTTCCAATATTGTTGTTACTTCGGGTAAAGAGGCAATTGTTAATGTAGGGTTGGAAGAATCTTTTGAGCAACTCAGCGAAGTAGTAGTAAAAGCGAGCAAATATGTGGGAAAAGACAGGGCGCAAAACGAGATGGCAACGATTTCTGCCCGACAATTTTCTTTGGAAGAAGTTAATCGTTATTCAGGCGGAAGGAGCGATGTCGCCAGGTTAGCTGGTAATTTTGCTGGTGTCTCTACCGCCGACGATTCCAGGAACGATATTGTCATCAGAGGGAATTCGCCGACCGGTGTTTTGTGGCGTTTGGAAGGTATCCCCATTCCCAGTCCCAATCACTTTGCTACGCTAGGTACCACGGGCGGCCCTGTGAGTGCCTTAAATCCTAACCTTTTAAAAAATTCTGACTTTCTAACCAGTGCTTTCCCCGCTGAGTACGGAGATGCCCTGGCTGGTGTCTTTGATCTGGGCTTTCGGTCTGGCAATAAAGATGAGTACGAATTTACTGCTCAGATTGGAGCAGTAAGTGGTGTAGAACTTATGGCAGAAGGGCCATTAAATAAAAAGCACAACAGCTCTTTCATTGTAGCGGGAAGATATAGTTTCGTGGGGCTGGCCAGTGATGCAGGTATTCCGGTAGGTACCAATGCCACACCTAATTACCAGGATATCGGCTTCAAAATAGATTTTGCTAATACTAAAATAGGGAAGTTTACGCTCTTTGGGATGGGCGGAAAAAGTGATATCGAATTTTTGGGGGAAGAGATTGATGAAGATGACCTTTTTGCTGCCGAAGATTCTGATGCCTTTGCCGAATCTATCTTTGGGGTAGTGGGATTGAAGCATAATTATATAGTGGATAATAATACCTATATCAGAACAGTAATAGCAGCTTCCACCTCAGGAGATGATTTTAATGAAAACCGCTATCTTAACTTTGGTCAGCCCGATGAATTTCAGGAGCTGTATACTGAAGCCAACAACAGAGTGAATCGCTACTCCGTCAATTCTTTTATCAACAGAAAATTCAATGTGCGTTTTACTGCCCGATTGGGTATTCTGGCAGAGAACTTTCAGTATGATATCGAAGCCAGAGACAGGGAAAATCAAGAGGATGCTGATGATGACGGTATTCCGGATCTGACCACCCTTTACAGTTTTGATGAAAGTGCTACATTACTGCAAGCCTATATGCAGGGACAGTACAAACTCAGCGAGGCCTGGACGCTCAATCTGGGCGTTCATTCTCAGTATCTTGAGTTAAATGGTAATTTTGTGGTAGAGCCCAGGGCGGCTCTAAACTGGGACTTTGCTCCTAATCAAACACTGAGTTTGGGTTATGGTGTACATCATCAAACTCAGCCTATCCCTATTTTATTACTTCAAACCGAAACCAGTCCCGGAGTTGTAGAATTGACTAACAAAAACCTGGATTTCACGCGCAGTACCCATTATGTTTTGGGATATGACTGGAGATTCGCGCCATCCTGGCGTTCAAAGGTGGAGGTATATTACCAGGATATCAGTCAGGCAGCTGTAGAGCCTATTCCCGGCAGTTTCTCTATATTAAATGTAGGAGCAGATTTTGGCTTTCCAACGGATCGCTTCAACCTGGTTAACGAAGGCAGCGGTTCTAATATGGGGGTAGAATTAACGGTAGAAAAGTTCTTTAGTAACGGATATTATAGCTTGCTGACTGCATCTGTATTTGACTCCCAATATAAAGGTAGTGACGGAATGGAAAGAAATACAGCTTTCAATAACCAGTATGTGCTTAATGTACTGGCTGGTAAGGAGTTTAAAGTGGGGAAAGACAAGCGCAATGCTATTACTTTTGATACAAAGCTCACATTGGCAGGTGGGCGCCCCTTCACGCCAATCGACTTGGAAGCTTCAAGGATGGCAGGCCGGGAAATATTAGTTGAAGAGGAGGCTTTTAGTGAGCGGGTAGATGATTATTTGAGATGGGATGTAAAAGTAGGTTTTCAAATTAATAGCCCCACCAAAAAATTATCTCACCGCTTCTTCCTGGATATTCAGAATGTGCTAAACCGCGATAATGTATTCATCAGGCGATATAACAGAGTAACCAATGTGGTTAACGAGGTCCTTCAATTGGGCCTTTTCCCTGACTTTCTGTATCGCTTGCAGTTTTAGAGCATCTGGCATAGATGTTTTAACGAGATCAAAGAAATTTACCTGATGGATGAATGTTAGAATCGAAATTTGCTTACTGCCGGCTTTCCCAAGAAGATGAGCAAGGCCAGTTTTTGTTTATTCTTCCCATAAAAAAGACCATCAAAGCAAGCTATTATCTGTAATTTTGTTGGGAAAAACAGGAACATGACTATTAAAGATTTAAAGGACATACTACCACAGACAGGTAAAGTGGAATGGATAGGTATCCGGCCTGAAAAAAGAGGCGACCTACACGCTATTGAAGCAGTAGAGGTAACATTAGAGGAAGGACTGCTTGGAGATCACTACAAACGCCAGGAAGGCAAGCGTCAAGTGACCCTAATCCAAAAAGAGCACCTCGATGCAGTAGCACAACTTTTGGGAAAAGATTATATTGATCCCAAACTGACCAGAAGAAATATAGTGGTATCCGGCATTAATTTATTGGCTCTGAGGGATGACCAATTCACGATAGGAGATGTCATTTTGGAAGGTACAGGATTTTGTTATCCCTGCTCAAGAATGGAAGCCAATCTCGGAGAAGGAGGCTATAATGCCATGCGTGGGCACGGTGGGATTACTACAAAAGTGTTACAGGGTGGAACTATCAGATTGGGAGATGCAGTTAAAATAGTAAAAAAGCTGATAGAAAATGAGTGATGTGAAAATCGCGTGCCCAAAGTGCGGATGGGAACCGGATGGCCGTCCCCACTGGCAATGTACCTGTGGTTGTGTCTGGAATACCTTCGATACAGCTGCCAAATGCCCTGATTGTGGAAAACAGTGGACCCACACCGCTTGTATACCGTTTGCTGGGGGTTGTCGTGCCATGCCGCCTCACGTAGATTGGTATCACAATCTGGATGGTTGGCTGGAAGATGAAATTAAAGAATTGACGGTGACAGATAGCGTGTCTACCCGCTAGAACTCTGCACCTGTAAAATTGAAAAACAATAGACGGGTTAATCTTTTCGGTTATTAATAAACTTGCTAATTTCGCGCAGTTTTAAAATAATAATCGAAGATGATCAAAATAGCGATAATCGACAGAGACGATAAAAGGCATGAGCTGGAAGCACCCACCGACATGAATATGAATATGATGGAACTGGCTAAGGCTTATGAATTACCAGTGAAGGGAACCTGTGGTGGGATGGCTTTATGTTCTACTTGTCATATATATATTCTCAGTGACCACGAACTTCCTGAGATGTCGGAAGATGAAGAAGATATGCTGGATCAGGCTTTCTTTGTAGAAGATAACTCGCGTTTGGGCTGCCAGGTGAGGCTAACCGATGCTATTGACGGCCTAGAAGTTAAATTAGCACCGGAGGCGGAATAGTTAGACTACCAGACCGATTAGCACCCGATAATCGTCGTACCTGGCATCTTCGGTTTTCATTTCGAGGACATCCATCAATTCAGCGCCGTAGAACTCTTCCAGCTGCTGGGCTGTTTGTGCACATCGTATTTCCAGGAGGCCTTTCTTTAGCTGCGCTTGTCGCCAGGAGAAAGTAGCGTACATTTTGTCAAGAATCTGCTGATTGACTTCCATCCTGTCAGCACTGGGATTGATGCCGCTGATTTCTTCAAACGCCTCGTTATTTCTGGCAATCATTGTGCCTCTTTCAATAATGTAGTAGGCGGTGTGGGGCCAGGTTCTGTCGTGTTGTAATACTTGGGCATACAAAACAAGCTGCAAGTCTTCCTCATTTCTGATCATATCTGTTCTGTAGCTGATCCCCCGCCATTTGAGGTCTATAATTGCCAGCTCTTTGCCGCGTTGCAATACAAGATCAATCCTTCCTTTAATTTGTATGTCTTTGAAAGCTTCTTCGATAGGAAGCTCCACTCCATAAACGGTCCAATTATTGCTCTTGATCAGGTTAATTAGGCTCCAGGCGGCATACTGCATTTTTTTAATAAACCCTACTCTGATAGGCTCTTTACCATAGAGCAATAGCACGGCGCCTTCTTTGACGAATAATTTTTTACTTTCTTCCTCAATCCATTGATATACTTCTGATCTGCTCCAGTTGAAAGGATCAGCCTGTAATAGCTTTTCCAGTAACTTATGAGAAAGATTGCCCATCAAAGTATGATCTTTGACGATACTAAGAATGGTATTTTTGTTAAATTTTAGTTGGTATCGGAAAGCCCATTTATGCGGATAGAAAAACAAATCATTCAGACTGGTGAAAGTCTCTGTGGCTCTGGTTTTTAGACGTTGTGATTGCTGCATTTGAACAATGGCCTGAGGCCTGCCTGGTTCCCTGGAAGGAATCTGTACTTTCCGTGGTAAATTAAGGTGTTTGAGTAGTTGTTCATTATTGTGCTCTGATTTTAGATCGATTGTCAGCGCATCTATATTATCAAAAATGGCCTGGAGTTCTCCCATCAGAGGATGTGCATTGGTAGCTTTTCCCAAAACCTTTTCCGGAATACACAAGATCAATTGGTCGCGGCATCGTAAGACAGGGTTTTTTCTGCTCCATACCAGAAGCTGGTTTTCTTGAGTGGGGTTAAGGAGCTTGATACCTTGTCCTTCGAGATAGCTACGTTCAACCTTGTACCATCTGGAAAAAAAATGAGCCGGTTCATCCTGAATAAATCCCCACCAAATTAATTGATGGCAGTTGCGATAAACAGAGCCAGGATGATGGATAAATGGCCAGTGCCCTTTTTCGGATGGCCTGAACTGAATGGGAGCAGGCTCGTAAATGGTTCTAACAATGCGCTCAAACTCCAGCGCACTCAAATGTGTTTCCGGTAGAGCCGTAAGCAGCTCAGTTAGCTGTTGGGCTTGCTCGCTGAGAATCATCAAAGAAGGCTTATTATTGGTCTTTTCGTCAAATAAATCACGTGCCCAAACCTGAATATATCGAAAAATAGTAATTACTTCCTCTTTGGGCGCTTGTTCAGAAAGTTCATAGCGCTTCCGGTCAAACCAAAATTTGTACTGTGCTCTGATGTCTTCAGGTTTTATTCTGCGGTCAGTCAAAGCTTTCTGGTCCGTTTGTTCAAAATACTGGCTAATGGCAGCATACCAGGCATCGCTGTGTACGCCGGGGGTTTGTGTCATTTTAATAGCCAATTGATTGGCTAGCTCTTCATCCAGCGGCTTTATGGGAAGAGATAAGAATTCCAAAACCTTGAAAGGATTCAATGGCTGCCAGATAAAGGTAGTCACTAACTTGAGCAACTGTAGCGCCGGACGGGCCAGGGAGGCTGTAGAAATTCCCATACAGGGTAAGCCTTCCTGAATAAATGCATTATCCAGAATTCTCGTCTTTCTGGGCAACAGGGTCAGTGGAGAAAATCCCGGATTATCTTTAGCCACTTTGGCCAAAAATGCTGCTAACTCTGACTCATTTTGACCCTTCAAAATGACCAAGCTCCCATCACCTTTGGCGCTAATCCTATCAGTAGGAGATAGCTGTTCGGTGAGCTGTTGCTGAAAATGCCTGAGATCCGGTTTGCTAGGGAGTGGCTCATAGGTCTCAAAATAAGAAACCTCCACGCCCGTTTGAGCCATAACATCTAAAAGTCTGCAAACCTCCGGAGGGAGTAAATTTCTGGGATTGCAAACATCAATACGCTTTATCCTTTGTACCCTTTCAGGAGCAATTTTGCAAAGATGATCCAGGCGGTCGGCAAAGCCATACGCCAGACCACCATCCTGTACAATCTTTTCGAGTTCAAGCAGGCACTGAAGTCGCTCCGGAAGAGCGACTCCGGCATCAGAGAAGTTCCAGCCCGCTCGCTTAAGTTCATCTCGGCGCGAAAGTAGCTCGGTGGCTGTAGCAAACTGATCAGCCAGAAAAGAAGCTTCATAAAAGGTATTTTTGTTGTTTGAAAGGTGCTTCTTCAGAGCCTGCCGGTACTGCTCTATCCTTAGGTAGTCCACATTGTTCTGGTAGGTAGTACATCCGTAGTGTTTTTCCAGGATTTTTATCAGCCCGCTTGTGCCGGCAAAGTGGGTGCCACCCGTTTTCATAGGAGGTTCAGGATGATAGGAATCATCGAAGGAAAGGCCAAAATATAATTTCATAGGAAATGCCGACTATCCGCCGGTTTCTTTTCGGAGTTGATCCATTAAATTGTTCCAATACTGCTTTTGATCATCTACTTCATCATCATCACAAAATTCTGTTACGTGTAGTATCGTTTCACCGGTAACCGGAGAGCGCTCGATTTTGAATTCAAGATATTCGCCTTCCTCGCCATCTTCCCACTCAAAACGGATAAGTTCATCTTCTTCGTTGGAAACCATATTAGCCACTTCTTCGGAGCCATTCCAAATGAAAGTAAAAGTATCGCCACTTATATCAACTTCGTTGCAAAACCAACGGATCAGACAGGAGGGAGTTGTGAAGAATTTATACAGGATGGTAGGGGAGGCTTTAAAAATATATTCCTGTGTGAGACTTACTCGTTCCATATACTAAATCATATTTGCGAGACTGTAAAATTCCTCGGTTTGACGAAACAATTTTTAAATTATTCTTTCATTTTTTTTATATCCGTCAATCACAATAAAATATAAAAAAACCATTTTTCCAAATAAAATTTTAAGCTATTGAAAAAGAGAAATTTCGATTATCAAAAACAGGATCAAAATGTAGCTAAAAACAAAAGTAACTTGACAACATAACATGAATAGACTATTTTTGTACGCTGTAACGCAAAAGAGTAAAGCAAAAGTTAGATGCTCAAGAGGTTTGAAAAGAAGCTGTTATGCTTAGCCTTTACGGTTAGTACTACCGAAGGCCGCCTCCCTTTTATCATAATTCCCATTCATATCCTTCCCCAAATTCACATGATAACGCAGTTTCTATTTAGTAAAACTAATAAAACGTACATAATAAATGAGACAGCTTAAGATTACTAAGTCTATTACTAATCGTGAGAGTCAGTCGCTGGAGAAGTATTTGCAGGAAATAGGCAAGGTAGATTTACTGACCCCAGAGGAGGAAGTAGAATTAGCCAAGCGTATTAAGCAGGGTGACCAGGCGGCCCTAGAAAAACTGACCAAAGCTAACCTTAGATTCGTTGTATCAGTAGCCAAACAATACCAAAATCAGGGCCTTTCCCTGAGTGATCTCATCAATGAGGGGAACCTTGGACTGATCAAAGCCGCTCAACGTTTCGATGAAACTAGAGGATTTAAGTTCATTTCTTATGCCGTTTGGTGGATTCGTCAGTCCATCCTCCAGGCTCTGGCCGAGCAGTCTCGTATTGTACGTCTTCCCCTAAACAAAGTAGGTTCGCTTAATAAGATTAATAAAGCCTTCTCTGAGTTAGAGCAGGAGTACGAAAGAGAACCTTCCTCTGATGAACTGGCAGATACCCTTGAAATTCCTACAGAAGAAGTAGAAACCACACTGGGTGTCGCTGCACGTCACGTCTCTATGGATGCACCTTTCGTAGAAGGAGAAGATAATTCCCTTTTGGATGTTTTGGAAAATTCCAGCACGCCAGAGACAGACCAGGAACTCGACTACAACCAGTCCCTGCGCCGCGAGATCGAACGTTCTTTAAGTACACTCACCGATAGGCAATGTGATGTGATCAAATTGTACTTCGGAATAGGTGTAGAACACCCAATGTCGTTAGAGGATATTGGAGAAAAGTTTGGGCTAACCAGAGAGCGCGTTCGCCAGATAAAGGATAAAGCTATCAATAAATTGCGTTCTGCTAATCGAAGTAAATTATTGAAAGGTTACCTCGGCTCCTAATCATTGTATAAATAATAGACTGATAACTTCCAGCTTCACTCGATCGAGAATATGTCCAAAAGCTATTCTCAATTGGGTGAAACTTTTTTAGGCTCCCTACCAGATTCAGGAAAGCCTTCGTGAAAATCGCTTCGCTTCCATTTTGTAAGAAAGTTCCTACTTCGGAAAGGCAGCCCGGTTGTAGCTAGTCTTTCGGTTCTATCAAGATTTTATGATCTGTGTTTTCAATAGCAATGGGCCGTTCAATGCCTTCTTCAAGAGAAATAAACGTCTCAGTACGCTGTATGCCATTAACTTCCTGAATGCGATGCAAAATATCGCGCAAATGATTGGTATCTCGACAAATGACTTTGGCAAAGATATTGTATAAACCAGTGGTGTAATGTGCGCTGGTAACCTCGGGAATTTTCTTCAACTCTTCTGATACATTATCATACAAAGAACTCTTATCCAGATAAATCCCCAGAAAGGCAGTGACATCAAACCCCAACTTACTATGGTCAACGGACAGGTTGTAACCGGTTACGATGCCAGCATCTTCCAGCTTTTTCATTCTAACATGTATGGTGCCCCCCGATACGTATAGCTGTTTAGCAATATCTGTATAGGCCTTTTTGGCATTTCTCATCAAAATGGAAAGGATTTGCTTGTCCAGCTGATCAATTTCGTTCCCTTTGCTCATATAGTATTACTATGGAATTATTAATTTTTCATCAAAAGTATCTTTTAATTTACATATTATCAAAAGAAACCCGATTTTCCTTGGCTTTTTTAGAAAAAATAACGTATTGCCTTCCCTTTTATGCCAGAGATACTTTTCCTTATCCTTTGTAGCGGGGTGTTTAGGAAGAAGAATATTTGCTGTTTATAGCAAAAAATATGTTTATGAATCGGCAAAAGGATAAATTCAAGAAGCGGAACCTTTAATCATAAGCTCAGGCGATTTATTTGGAATGAAACCAGAACTTTTTCTATCCTTTCTTCTTTTATATTTAGTCAAATCATAAGCTAAAGTGGGCTGAGGTGTAATTTGTAAATCCATTAGCTTTTCTGGTGGATATTATTCATATTTTGTAAATAGGCGGATGGTGTAATAATTTGAATGAAATGAGTCAAAAGAGTAGTAATATAAACAGTAAAGTACATATATGGCTTCCATTGTTGTTGGGTACCTGCCTGGCAGTAGGAATGCTCATCGGAGCGAGATTATCCAATCCCGTACCGGCAGGACTGGTCGAAAAATACGACAGCCAGGAACTTGTTCATGGCCAGGGTAAAATAGGGGAAATCATTCGGTATATAGAGGCCAAATACGTAGATAAAGTCAAGCGCGAAGCCTTGGTAGAAGAAGCTATAAACGGTATTTTGGACGAGCTGGATCCTCATTCTACCTATATTCCTGCCGATCAATACCACAATGTGAATGATCCACTGGAAGGGAACTTTAAAGGTATTGGTGTAGAATTCATGATCATGGATGACACTATTGTTATCGTTAATTCCATCAAAGGAGGGCCGTGTGAAGAAGTGGGGATTAGAACCGGCGATAAAATAATTGCGGTGGAAGATTCCATTGTCGCTGGTATAGGTATAAGTACAGAGGGGATTAAAAACCTTTTGAAAGGAGAAGAGGGCTCTAAAGTAAAGATAGGAATAAAGCGTTTTGGAGAGCAAGAACTAAAGTATTTTGCTGTAAAGCGGGATAAAATTCCCATGACAAGCCTTGATGCAGCTTATATGCTGGACCCTTCAACAGCCTATGTGAAAATTAATCGATTTAGTGCTAAAGCCAACCGTGAATTTGTAGATGCTATTGATAAAATGATTGATCAGCAGAGGCTAGATAATTTAATTTTGGACTTACGCCAAAATCCAGGGGGATATCTGAGGCAGGCTACAGAAATTTTGAGCCAGATTTTTTCCGAGAAAGGTAATCTGTTAGTTTATACCAAGGGGGAGCAGTCCTCCAGAGAAGATCATGAAACTACGGGAAATGCTTACTTTGATATAGGAAAAGTCGTAGTACTTATTGATGAAGGCTCTGCATCAGCTAGTGAAATAGTAGCTGGTGCCATTCAGGATTATGATCGCGGGCATATCATTGGGAGAAGGTCGTACGGTAAAGGTCTGGTACAAAAGCAGTTCAGGTTGAGTGATGGTTCAGCCTTGCGATTAACTATCGCCAAGTATTATACCCCCTCGGGCAGGTCCATCCAAAAGCCGTACAAAAATCAAGACTTTAGTGAATACGAAAATGAGCTAATGGAGCGCTATCATTCCGGCGAGCTACTCCTGGAGCAGGAGATGATAATTAAAGATACCACAAATTACTACACCAGAAATGGCCGGGTAGTTTTTGGAGGCGGCGGAATTATCCCTGATATTTTCGTACCACTAGACACCGTAATGTACCGAGATGAATTTATCAACCTAAGACAAGAAGTGGCGCCATTTATTTTTCACTATTACGAAAAGCTACTCTCAGAAGAAAAAGAAAGGTTCGCTACTTTTGATCAGTTCAAAGATGCTTTTGATGTAGATGCCAATTCCTGGAATGCTTTTATGGCACACATCCGCAACAGAGGGTTTGATTATTCTAATAGCCAAATGTCAGAGCTGGAGCCTTATCTTAAAAGAGCCATTAAAGCTGAAATGGCTAAGTTGCTTTTTGATTCTACAGCTTATTTTGAAATTTGGAATAAGGATGATAAAATTTTACAAAAGGCTATAGAAGTTTTGAATGACCCCAATTCATTAACCGTCCTAAGAGAATAGCCTCGAAAGCGCTATGATAATGATTTTCTAAGCCCTTGAGAATTAGTGTTTAACTGTTTTCAAGAGCTTAGAACTACCTTTTTCTTATTCCCTTAAAAAAATCACTTCTTCCTTATCGGATAGCTGAATAACTACAGCCGGCATATGTTGGCCTTTTTCTTTTTGTTGATACCTGGCCACATAGTCCACTGACTTCAATATGGAGGAACTAATCATTCCGAAGCTTTTGGGATAATCATTATCATCACTGCTGGCAAAGCTAGTGATAATGGGAGCATCAATGGCCTGAATCAGTGTCCTGCAAAAAGGATCAGTGGCTACCCTTACCGCAATACCTGATGCAGAACCATTAACAAAGGCAGGAAAACCGTGTTTTTCGGGAAATAAAATCGTCAGTGGCCGGGTATGGTATATTAAAAGTGTTTCTAATTTGGGGTGCACCCCGGGAATATAGGCTTTGAGCATTTTCAGGGAATCTACTACTATCTCGGGGCCGAAGGGAGAAAGGCGGTCTTTTAAGAGTAGCATTCTGTTGTAACTTTTCTGATCAAAGATGCTACATCCTAAACACCACACCGTATCAGTAGGCAGAAGGGCTAGCCCCCCAGAAGTAAGCACTTTTCTTGCTCCCTCAATTTCATCAAATGCCATCATTTGTTCGGCTGAGTTTTTATCCATCAAAACATCCATGAGAAAATCGGTTTAAGGTTGAATTAAACATGTACCAATCGGTTTTGGGATGGGGGGTAAACTACTGTAAACAGGAGGCAAAAGTAATCAGGAAATTTGGAATAAACTTAAGTCTCATTCCCGTTTTATTACTTTACCCATTTCATCAAGCTACCTGAATGTTGTAATGTATTTCCGTACGGATTGTTTGATTACTTCAGAGTACAAGCCTTGATGCGGTCGTCTGCATTACCCGTTTTGTGTCTTTAAGTTTACGAACCAACAGATTGTGGCAGGCAAACTGATTGTTAAGCCAAACAATAATTACCTTGAACAGGTAAATAAACATGACTGTTAGTTGTGAAGTGATTGTTGATGATAAAATATGCAGGGTCAAGTAAAAATTTAGCCAACAAAGTGCAGCTAACTGCCAGATGTTGATAAAAATAAATTTTTAATTGTAAATTCCCTACATCAGCAGGAAATGACCAACTGTATTATGGCGTTACAGTACAGTCGTGCCTCTAGTATAAACTGAAAATCAGAGTTGCTATTGTATAAAATTTTATTTATAACTTTTGATCAATGAACAAGTATTGGATTGTAGTCTTTTTTCTCGCCCTTATTGGGATAACTGAAAAAGTACAAGCCCGACACATCATCGGTGGAAGCATTGACTATGAGTGTCTTGGTGAAGGCAATTATAAATTTACACTAAAGGTATACAGAGATTGTGGGTGTAGTAACTGTGCAGGATTTGATGCGCCTGCCTTGATTTCTATATACAGTTGTACGCCGGATTCTACCTGCTTTAGATTGGGGCAGGATGACCCTTTGTATGTCTTGAGTGTGCCCCTCGATGAGATCAATCCGGTAGAGGCACCCGATTATCCCTGTTTGATACCTCCAGAGATTTGTGTAGAAGAGGGTATTTATTCTTTTTCGCTTAGTGAGTATGGTATTAGTCTGCCCAATATAGGGGAGAGTTACCACATCTCTTATCAGCGTTGCTGCAGAAACCAGACGATCAATAATATTTTCACGCCGGATGATGTAGGAGCGACCTACACAGTAGAGATTACTCCTCTGGCGCAGGAGCTCTGTAATAACAGTCCAAAGTTTAAGACTTTTCCGCCAACGGTTATATGCGCCGATGCGGCCCTTGAATTCGATCACTCAGCAGTGGATCCCGATGGGGATCAATTGGTATATGAATTTGCGGCTCCTCTAACGGGGGGTGGGCCTATTCTTACACCACCTGCTTATGAATCCTGTCAGGGGGCACAACCTTCACCGCCCTGCCCGCCACCCTACGGCAACGTCAGTTTTATTGTACCCAATTATTCTCCCCGAAATCCGATGGGGGGCGACCCAACAATAGCTATTGATGCTAATACTGGTTTGATTACAGGTACGCCGGATGTGCTGGGACAGTTTGTAGTGGGGGTATACGTCTCCGAATTTAGAGATGGACAGTTGCTTAGTCGGGTATTCCGGGACTTTCAGTTTAATGTGGCTTCCTGTGATGCGACAGTGGTGGCTGACGTATTGGAAGATTCTATTGTTAATGATCAGGAGTTTCTGATTAATGCCTGTGGAGAATATACGGTTTCGTTTATTAATGAAAGTTTTCAGGAACGCTTCATCGATTTTTTCGAGTGGCGTTTTGATATTAACGGCGAAGAGGTGACCTCTAATGAATGGAACCCTACAATCACCTTTCCCGGGGTAGGTGATTACAATGGCCAGCTTATTTTGAATCCTGAAACGGATTGTGGGGATACTGCTAATATATTTGTACAACTCTTCCCGGATATCACAGCTGATTTTGAGTACGAATACGACACCTGTGTAGCCGGCGAAGTGCTATTTAATGACCTATCGGTTACCGGAGCCGGTGAAGATGCCATCGTGGATTGGTCCTGGAATTTTGGGGACGGAGGTATTTCGCGACGGCAAAGTCCGGTGTATCAATATATAACCCCCGGTGAGATTCCGGTAAGCCTTCGAGTCACCGATATCAATAACTGCTCTGCTGATACCACTCAGATTATTCCATACTTTCCGGTACCAGCGCTTATTGTTATTGCGCCTAGTGCTTTTGCAGGTTGTACTCCTGCTGATATTTTCTTTGATAATTTATCCTTTCCTATTGATTCTACCTACGATATCAACTGGGATTTTGGAGATGGTGGTACAAGTTCGGATATCAGTCCTACACATACGTTCGATCAGGCCGGAGATTTCACTGTTTCTGTAGATATAACTTCACCAATTGGTTGTGAGACAGATACGACATTTACTAGTCTGATCTCTATGGAAGAATCCCCTTTGGCTGATTTTAGTTTCCTCCCTGAGGAACCCAGTAATCTAGAGCCTACGCTGACCTTTACAGACCTTTCTGAGCGGGCTAATCGCTGGGAGTGGGATTTTGGTAACGGTGTGACTTCTCTGGAAAGGAGCCCGGTGTACACTTACCCGGATACAGGCAGGTATGTGATTACTCAGGTGGTAACTCATCCTAACGGGTGTACTGATACCATACGGAAAAATATCGATATACAACCCGAGGTCCGGTATTTCCTTCCCAATGCCTTTACGCCCAATGGAGATGCTGTAAATGATATATATAAAGGTGTAGGCCTGATGGATGGTGCTACTGACTTTGAGATGTCCATTTGGAATAGATGGGGGGAAATGGTATTTCTCGCTAAAGATCCAGAAGAAGCATGGAATGGACAAAAATTTAATTCCGGTCAAAATGCGCCACCAGGTGTCTATGTGGTAAAAGTAAAATACAGGGGGCCAAGGGGTGAAGATTACCAATTGAAAGGTCTTGCCACTCTGGTGAGGTAAATAAATCTAAAATTTATAGAGACTCCCTTTATTATACAATAAAAAAAGATTACTTTTGCACGGCTATTTAAGAATCTAAGCTAAGCTATTTAAATTGCAGTGTAATGGATGCGATTAATTATGTTCACGAACAACTGTCTTCTAACAGGAATTTACCCGTTTTCTATCCGGGAGATAATATAGAATTGGATTATAAAATTGTAGAAGGCGACAAGGAGCGTATTCAGAAGTTCCGTGGTGATGTCCTTCAGATCAAAGGTGAAGGTGTCAGCCGTACATTTACCGTTAGAAAGGTTTCTAACGGCGTAGGAGTGGAGCGTATTTTTCCCTTTACTTCTCCCAATATTGTTGAGATTAGAATATTGAAAAGAGGTAAAGTGCGTCGTGCTCGTCTGTATTATCTTCGCGATAGAATTGGTAAAAAAGCGAGAATTAAAGAAAAAAGAACAGCTAAGCCTACAAAGTAGTTGGTTGTTTTATCCTGACCATAAAATAAGTCATATTGAATGTACTATTCGATATGACTTATTTTTTTATGATAAGGCAAAGCATAGTATCAGACCAGGTTTCGGATGGGTATTAGATACTGCCCTTTGGCCTGCCAAAGCTTATCCATGCAATACCGCCTGGTTGATGACTAAGCCTTTGTAACCGCACAGCACTACTAAGAAACTCAAAGCTAGCTTCGTAGCTCTCCAGATTTTATTGTTTTCAACTTCAAACGCAGTTGCTAGGCAGGCTCTAAAATGTAGGGTTAAATGCCTACCTTTTACGTTCTTTATTCCTGTAAAACGCTATAAAAGTTGATACAATGAAAAAATTCTTTGTCGTATCTTTTTTACTGCTTCATATGGCAGTTGGCTTTGCTCAAAAAAAGCAAGCTACCTCTCTGGACGGTCGAAAGCTGTTTCCGATGAAGCTTTCACCTGTGACCCAGGCTAAGTATGATAGTTTACTGGAAGTAGCCCAGGCTAGTTACGAATCCGACCCTGATGATTTAGACAAGATAATTTGGCTGGGCCGGCGCACAGCTTATCTTGGTAATTACCGGGAAGCTGTAAAAATTTACAGCAAGGGAATCAAAAAGTTTCCACAGGCTCCCGAGCTGTATCGCCACAGGGGGCATAGGTATATTTCCACTCGTAAGTTTGATAAAGCGATCCGGGATTTTGAAAAGGCGGCAAAACTGGCCGAGAACCGGGATATTGAAATAGAACCAGATGGGTTGCCCAATAGATTGAACCAACCATCAAGTAACCTGCATTTCAAT
The DNA here is from genome assembly GCA_964628385.1 of uncultured Saprospiraceae bacterium. Classification (GTDB taxonomy): domain Bacteria; phylum Bacteroidota; class Bacteroidia; order Chitinophagales; family Saprospiraceae; genus JANQPA01. The sequence goes on along the minus strand of CAZVOD010000004.1, from coordinate 91,760 downwards.
ATCTATTATCACCTGGGGCTGGCTCATTATTTGAAAGGGGACCTTGAAAAGGCTATTCCGGTTTATAAAAAATGCATGAAATATTCCGTCAATGACGATTTACTGACTGCCACGGCAGACTGGCTTTACATGACCTATCGCAGAGTAGGAGAAGAGGCGGCCGCCAAAGCAATACTTGCCCAGGTCACTCCTGAAATGACAATTGTCGAAAATGATGCCTACCACAAGCGATTACTCATGTATAAGGGCTTGATAGAGCCCAAAGAATTGCTTGATCTCGAAGCGGGCAACGAAGAGCAGTTATTGCAATTGGTAACGCAGGGCTACGGTGTAGGCAGTTGGTATTTTTATAATGGAAAACCAGAAAAAGCAATGCAAGTATTTAAGAAGATAGTAACTACTAAATACTGGAGCGCTTTTGGATACATTGCTGCGGAAGCAGAGTTGGCTAGGTGAAAGTAAAAAGCGGTACCAGAAGGATTATCCACTTCTGATACTGCTTGCTTTATGAGTGATAAGGCGTAGCCCCTTATTCTGATTTTATAAATTTCTCTTTTGCGAGTACTCTTCCATCCTTAATAGTTACTAGTAAATAGATTCCCGTATTAAGTTGGTCTACACTGATTGTAGTGAGAACTTCCTCCGCGCCTCCTACTGATACGCGACTGATGACTTCTTTTCCAAATACATCAAATACAACAAATTTGATATCACCCCGGAAATCTGAATGCCACTCAATACCCAGGCTGTTTCGTACTGGATTAGGCCATAACCTCAAGTCAGCACTTTGAGCTTGCTCCTGCGCTTCTTCCACTTCACTATTGTTATTATCAACGATTTCTACTTGTTCGGCTAATGTAATGGACACGGAGTTATCAGAAAGGCCAAAGCAGGCATCTGATAAAGTGGCCGTGAAGATATCTGCACCAGTCAAACCAGTATAATTGCCATTCAGCGCAAGACCGTATACTCTGTAAGTCCCCGCCAAAAGTGCACTGAAATCAACTTCCTGCTCAAAGGTAGCATCAATGATACTGTTATCTTCATCCGTAATAACATAGGCATACATAGCTCCAACTCCGTTTGTGTTAGTCATTTCTACCAAAGGATCTGCTATAGTAATAGTATCTGCCTGACTGCCATCGGCAAGACTTACTGTACCCCCCATAGGACCTTCATTAAATACCGTGATGAAGTTCTCAGAGATCTCAAAACACTCAGAAGAAAGCTCAGAACTGTTAATATCCCGTCCTACCTGCGGCGTAAAGTCACCCGTAAAAGATACAGCATAAATTCTGAAAACTCTGGGAGGAGCAGGGTTGAAGTCTATCACTTCCCCTCTGATGTCTGTAATCTGAATTCGATCATTCATGTCCGTAATGATATATCGGTAGTTTTCATTCTGTAAAGTGCTGTTGGACACTAGCACGGCAAGGTCCGGCTCGGCATCTCCGGGGCAGCTGAACAATACATCACTACCACCAGACAGCGATACTTGGCCGCCGTCTACATCACCAAGACGATTAACTTCAACAAAATTAACCGATAGATCAAAGCAGCTGCTGGCCAGCTCTGTATTAGCGATGGATTGTCCTTGTGCTGCGGTGAGCATGCCCGTGTAAGAAAGGCCATATACTCGATACGTTCCTCTTGCTACATCCCCCAGGTTAATAGCATCGGCCGTACTTACTCTAATGATTTGATCGGCCGTGTCAGTTAAAAGGTAAGCATAGCCGGCAAAAGAATTGTTGTCTTTGCTCAGCTCCAGAAACGGATTATCTACGCTGGCGCAGAAGTCTACATTGGAAGCTCCATCAGCAGTACTGACTGTTCCACCATCCGGAACATCGAGGAATATGGTGATGAAGTTGTTGGATAAGGTGAAACAACTATCAGAATGCATCACTTCATCAATTCGGCCTCTACCGGCATTATCTACAAAGTTACCGGTATAAGAGATTCCATATACTCTTAGTTCTCTTATGGCTGTGTTGTTAAAGTTTCTGCTATTACCATCCAGGTAGCCCAAAATTAGGCCATTAGAACGCGTAATGGCGTAGCGATAGTCAGCACTTAGGGCATCACTGTTATTATTGAATTCGATGATGTCGTCAATATTGTCCGGACATACAAAGATAGAATCAGAGTTGAAGATAGTACTGATCATACCGCCATCTACTTCTGTCTTTGTTATTTCTACAAAGTTTTCTGTCAGTTCAAAGCAATCATCCGATAGCATAGTGCGCTGTATATCGGCTCCTATTTGAAGGTCGAGATTACCAGTGAAAGACAATCCCCAAACCCGCACGATTCCGGCATCGCTCACTTCAAAGTCGGTACTTAAGGATTCCAGCGTGTCCTGAATGATATTGTTCTCGTCCGTCAAAATTAGTATATATCTGGCTTCAGAATCTTCTGTTGTAGTGAAATTAACAACATCAGGAGTACCATCATTGGCACAAATTCTGAAAGAATTAACACCTGCTTCAGTACTTATTTCCCCAGCATCCGGTGTATCGCTCACCACCCTGATGAAGTTATCAGATAAGTCAAAGCAATCATCAGCAAGCTGAGCATCATCTAGGTCAGAGCCCGGCTCAACGAGCAAATCACCGGCGTAAGAAAGTCCCCATATCCTTGTGAATAGAGGTACTTCATTTTCAAAATCAAAACTATTCTCCGGTAATACAGACAGCACTACGTTATCTTCATCCGTCAGTAAATAAGTGAAATTATTAAGTGATTGCCCTTCGCTGAAGAACTCGATCAAATTAGGTTCATTATCATCAGGACAAACATAAACGAGTGTATCTTTGTCGGCTGTACTTATGGAGCCTACATTAGGCGTATCGTTGGTGATGGAAATGAAATTATCAGAAAGATCAAAACAATCATCCGACAGACGCTCTTCTTCCAGCAATGTACCCTCAAAGGCAATAAGATTACCAGTGTAAGCAATGCCATAAATCCTGTACAAACCTGAAGCAACAGTGTCAAAATCTACCTCATCATCATTGATTAGATTGAGAAATTCACCGTAATCATCAGTGAGCACATAAGCATATGGACCACTAAATGTATTCACACTATCCAGCTGAATAAGATTGGCCACGCCATCACCTGCGCAAAAGTCAAAAGTTACTTCATCAGTCTGGCTGGCCAAAGATCCAGCCTCGGGTACCTCTCTGGTAATAGAAACAAAGTTGTTGGATAAACTAAAACATTCATTGGAAAGGGCCGTAGTACTAATATCTGCTCCTTCATTAATATTGAGTTGGCCCGAAAAAGCAATGCCATATACTCGCGTAAATTCGTTGTCGAGACGCTCAAAATTGAAGGCATTGCCATTGGCAAACCGGATAAATTCATTATCGGCAGTAGTAATGGCATAAACATAAGCACTGGTGGTTACACCGGAAGTGTTGAAGGTCAGTATGTCTTCCTGGCCGTCAGGACAGGTGAAAATACTAGTGCTACCATCCGGAAAACTTATATTGCCGCCAATAACCTGTTCTTTCCTTATTGTGATGGCATTATCAGAAATATCGTAACAATCATCGGATAATGTAGTATTCAATAAGTTGGCTCCAATAGGAAAGCTAAGCTCACCAGCAAAAGAAACCCCCCAGATTTTACATCTCCCCGGATTGATTAAATCCAGGTTGATCGTGCTACCCTGCAATTCCAGAAGGATATTGTTATTGTCGTCCGTCAAAATGAAAGCGTAGGCTCCATTGGCTTCAGTTTGAGCCCTAAAGTTGAGCAAATCAGGAATGTCATCGTTAGTACAAACCGTAATATCTGTACGTCCATCGTTAAGACTCACCTGACCTCCATCCAGGAAGATGTATTCAATATCCACAAAATTACTGCTTATCTCAGTACATTCTGTCGATAATACCGCATCGAATAAGTTGCCGGATGCATTGCTCAGGAAAGAACCGGTATACGCAATGCCATATACTCTGGCACCGGGAATATTACGCTCTTGTATCGCTAGCTCAGGAGCAATAGATAACTGAAGAATGCTGTCGTTCTGGTCCGTCAATGCATAGGCATAACTCGGGTTGCCAGCCGAAGTATTAGTAAACTGTAGTCTATCTTCTACACCATCTCCAAAACAAACAAATGTATTTTGAAGGCCATTAATAAGGCTAACGGTGCCAGCCTGAAGGTCTATTTTATTTATTTCTACAAAATTATCAGAAAGGTCAAAACAGTCGTCTGTCAATACCGATTGCGTAACGTTGGCACCGAATGTAACGGTTATATTTCCAGTATAGGATAAACCATAAATATGAACTATGCCACTTATCGTTCCGTCCAGGTCCACAGAATTACCGGGCAAGATATTGAGTAGCTGATTGCGTTCGTTCGTTAGCAAATACGCATAACGCTCGTTGGAGGTAGAGCTGCTGGTGAATTCCAAAGGATCGGGGTTACCGTCCTGTACACAGATATTTTTTCTTAATAAACCATCTGATAGCGATACCATAGCACCTTCAACAATTTTATGCCTTACCGCTACAAAATTGTTAGTGACCTCAAAACATTCCGTTGAAATGACAGTACTGAGTATTTGATCTCCGGGGCGCAGTAATAAATCACCTGAATAAATAACCCCCCAAACTCTACACCTTGGAATAGTAATATTGGAAAATACTACCGTAGAGTCATTGGAAATGCTAAGCACCGTATTGCTTTCATCCGTGATGACATAGGCAAAGTCCTCGTCTTTTTGTGGAGATGTGTTGGTAAAACGAACCGTTTCGCGAACCTCCTCGCCAGCACAAATAGCTATTTCAGTAGCTCCATTGGCAAGAGTCACACTACCAGGGATGAGGTCTTTTTTAGTGATTTCTATAAAATTATCAGATAAGTCAAAACAAGTCTCAGAGAGTACTTCTGCTGTTAGTATTTGTCCCACTTCCGCCTCTAGCGAACCAGTGAAAGAGACACCCCATATCCTGCAAGTCCCTGCGTTGGCAATATCAAGGTTTATACTATTGCCCTCAAGCACCAGAATAATCCTGTTGTTTTCATCCGTGAGTACATATTGATAAGAAGCATCGGAAGTACTATTATTGACCACTTCAATGATATCTGGAATGCCGTCGGCAGAACAAATTGTTGTTCCGGCACTATTTTCCGTAAGCTCCAGTTTGGCCCCATCTACAAAGATGTGTTCTACAGTTACAGAATTATCAGTTATATCGTAACACTCAGTGGAAATAATGGCATTGTTAAGATTGTCGCCATTTTGAAGTGTCAAATCTCCGGTATAAGAAATACCAAATACCTTACATTGATCTTCAAGGACTTCAGTAAAGTTGAACTGTGGAGTATCGAATATCGCTAATACCATATTTTGGCGATCAGTAAGCACATAGCTTAATGTACCAGTATTATTAAAGCCGTTTATTTCGAAGTTTAATATATCTTCTTCTGGATTACCAAAACAAATGAAAGTATCCTGAGCGCCTGAGGTCAGGCTGATCAGGCCAGCTTCTAGTTGTTTCTTGGTAAGTTCCACTACATTACTGGAAATATCAAAACATTCAGAAGCAAGACTGGCCGCGTTGATATCCTGTCCTACCTGGGCAGTGAGCGTACCACTGTAAGAAAGCCCGTAAACAAAAGCAGTACCGGGCAATTCATTATCAAAATTAAAACTGCTGGAGTCCAAGACACTGGTGATTATGTTGTTTTCATCCGTAAGAATAAAAGCGTACTGATCTGTTATGGCCATAGTGCCCTGAAAAGCAATGAGATCCTCTACTCCGTCCTGTACACAGATAGTCCTTTCTGTACTTTGATCAGCAAGAGTGACCAGGCCACCTTCAACAAATACATGTCTGATATCCACAAACTCATCTGTCACATCGTAACACTCAGAGGCCAGAACTGTCGTATTCAGATTATCGCCGACCTCCGCCAGAAAGTCTCCTGTGAAAGAAATACCCTGAACGCTGCATCTGGCTATAGTAATATCATTGAAGTTGAACATTGGCATAGTGAAAATAGCCAAAATGTTATCCTGATTATCTGTCAGTACAAACCTGAAGTCACCAACATTATTAAAGCCAGAGACAGCAAATTCAAGCCTGTCTTCCATAGGATCACCAAAGCAAATAGTCGTATCTCTATTACCAGATGACAAACTAACAGAACCAGCTTCCAATAATTTTTTAGTAATTACAATGGGCTCATCTGACAAGTCAAAACATTCGGATGCCAATTGTCCATCGATATTATCACCAACCTGAGCCGTTAGGTTTCCACTAAAAGAAATGCCATATACGAGAGATAATCCGGCCGGGGTAGGTTCAAAGTCAAATGTATTGGATGCCAAGATATCGGTAATAGTACCGGTTTCATCAGTTATGATATAGGTATATTGTTCTTCTAAAGCATTTTGCGCCGTAAATTCCAGTAGGTCAGCCGCGCCATTTTGTACACACACCACCAATTCGGTACTACCATCGGCAAGGCTTACTGTTCCGCCCTCAACGAATATATGCCTGATGGCAACAAAATCATCTGTCAGATCAAAACACTCTGTTGAGAATACAGTATTGAATACATTGTCCCCGACTTCTGCCAATAAATCTCCGGTGAAAGACAAGCCAAAGACCTTACATTCATCCACTGTAATATCTTCGAAATTAAAGACAGGACGATCAAAAATAGCGAGAATATTATCATCAGCATCTGTCAAAAGATATCGATAGTCTCCTACATTGTTAAATCCTTCCACATCAAAGAGTAAGCGGTCAGCCTGAGGGTCACCAAAACAGATAATAGTATCCTGGTTTCCTGATAGGAGACTGATACTGCCGGCTTCCAAAAAGCGCTTTGTAAGTGTGATAAAGTTATCGGAAAGGTCAAAACATTCTGTCGCCAAAGGAATTTCATTAATATTTTCCCCTACAGTGGCGCTCAGGTTGCCACTAAAGGAAACACCGTATACCAGGGCAGTACCACCTTCTTCCATGTCAAAATCAAAGCTGTTGCCCGGAGCTACAGCCGTAATAATATTATTTTCATCGGTTATGATATAGGCATACTGTGTTTCTATAGCATCATTGGCTACGAACGTAAGTAGGTCTTCAGATCCATCCTGTACACAAATTGTCCGGCTATCTGTATTGTCAGCAAGGCTAATGCTTCCTCCTTCAATAAAAGTATGTTGAATCAATACCGGCTCATCAGTGATATCAAAACACTCAGTAGATATAATGGCCGTTTGGATATTATCACCCTTTGCAACCAGTAAATCTCCTGAAAAACTAAGACCGTAGACTTTACATTCTGGTAGGGTATTACCTGCAAAATCAAAGGTATTGGAGGTAGAAATGCTTAGAATGGAATCCTGGCCATTTGTCAGTACATATCGGATAGTAGCGCTGGTTTGGGTCGTGTATTGAAAAGATAAAATATCAGCATTGGGATCACCCAAACATAGAACAGTATCGGTAGCGCCGGATGTCAGCGTGATACTCCCCGGATCAATAAATACACTGGTGATCTGGATGAAGTTTTGTGATAATTCAAAACATTCGTCAGAAAGGGCTGCTGCAGTGATCACTTCTCCTATCTGCCCGGTAAAATTCCCTGTAAAGCCAAGCCCCCAAACTCTGAAATTACCGGCAGCAGTCCCTTCAAAATCCTTTTGCTCACCATCTATTCGCTCGGTAATCACATTATTGGTATCCGTAACGATGTAAGCATAGCTTTCGTTAACTCCTCCTGTATTCAGAAAAGTCAACACATCAGGATTCTCATCATTGATACACAAAAGGGTTTCGGTAATTCCATCTGGTAGCGATACATTACCACCCGTAGGATTCTTTTTGGTGATACTGATAAAGTTATCAGAAAGGTCAAAACAGTCATCACTAAGTGCCTGTTCTGTAATGTTTTCATCAATTGCTATATCCAGATTTCCAGTAAAGGAAACTCCCCAAATACGACAAGTACCCGGAGCGAGAAAGTCAAAATTCAATTCGTTTTCTCCCAATACCAATAATACCCGGTTGATGCTATCGGTTAGAACAAACTGATGAGGTGCATTACTATTGTTCTGGACATTAAAAGAAAGAATGTCATCTTCTCCATCACCTGTACAGACAACAGTTTCTGTCTCTCCTGTAGGGAGCTGTACTTGCCCACCGACGGGCTCGGTAGTAATGACATCTACGAAGTTATCGGAGAGATCAAAGCACTCTACGGAAAGTTGATCACTGAAAATAGACTGACCAGGTATGGCTAGCAGATCGCCAACAAAGGAAAGGCCATATACTCTGAGTGGGCCAAAAGGCTTACCCTCAAAGTCAAAGCTATTGCTGGTGATAACATCCTGGATAATGCCTTGCTCATCAGTTACCAGGTAGGCATAATTAGGATCAAGGCTGGTAGTCATGAAATTGATAATATCTGCGTTGCCATCTTGTGAACACACAAAAATACTACTGCTGCCATCATCAGTAGCAATAGACTGGCCGTCTGGATCCACATTAAAAAGCCGTATAAAGTTATCTGAAAGTTCATAACATATATTGGCTAGCTCCGTATCATTAAGAGGCATGCCTGTTTTGAGATTGGGCGTTCCCAGGAAGGAAAAGCCGTATATTTTATAGTTACCGGTAGGTAAGTCATCCACATTGAGAAATGAACGGAGGCTGAATTTTACAATAATATCATTTTCATTGATTACCAAATATCCTATTGGAGTAGCATAAGAGCTACTTCTCAACTCGAGAATGTCTACTATGTCGGCACCAGCACAGCTAAAGATGTCACCGTCCTCATTCAGTGCATTGATAGTAAATTCCTGAAGACATTTGAAAGTGGATTGAGCGTTTAGGACGCTAGTAGTTAGTACAGTTGCCAAAAAAATCTTAAGTAGATTTTTCAATTTCATGAGATATAAATTTATTGTTTACTAAAACCCTGGAAACTCAAAATAATAAATTGATCAAAACTTTTGAAATGGTGATAACTTCCGAAAGATGGCAGGCATCAGGAGTGACAACACATAAGTTGGCCCCGGACGCCGTTGGTTTTGACCTGTCCTAAGGAAAAATTCACGTTATAAACAGCTAATAGTATGTCAACTATTTGCTGCTGTAACATACCAGAATCCTGGTCCAAAACACTTTGAGCATATCAAAATCAGCCTCGGGGGCAGCCACGGATCTATGTCTTTCAGAGGGGATGAAATAAGCACAGAAACCATGAATGATAAGTAGATTATATTCCAATAATACGGATAATATTACTTATATACTTTTAGCGAAATTAATATTTATTTTTCTCTAATAAAAGCACTGAGGCCTCAATTATACAGAAAAATTAGGCTGCAGGCTCAACCAACTGCTTTAAACGCCTCTTGAATTCGCTCTACTATGGGCTTCAGTACGAAAATTTGTGGCAAAATGTTTGCATAAATACGTACATGCTTAAATACGTATTGGATTTTTTTTGATGTTTTTGTAGATTTATGAATAATAACAGACCAATTCTTCCCAAAAACTTTTAATCTCATGATTACTTCGACTACTACTTTTCGAAAGGTCCGGTTTATGCTCTTTTTTGGACTTTTTGGAATGACAATGACCTTCGGGAATGATACAAAAGAGCCGGGCCCTGTATTTGATCAGGGAATTAAAACTGACAAGAACTACTCACCCGAAACTTTAGTACGAGATCTTTTTGTAAAAGGCGGATGTAAAAATGTCTCAAATATAAGACCCATCGGTGATACAGAGGGTATTGGATACTTTGAAAATGGTGGAACCTCTATTGCTATCGACGAGGGCATCATTCTTTCTACCGGGCATATTCGCAATGCAGAAGGGCCGAATGTCAACCGGGATAAGAGTGGAGACTTTGCGGACGAAAGAGGCGATCGGGACCTAAACATCCTGGCTGAAAGAAGAGTAGAAGATGCTGTAGGCCTGGAATTTGATTTTGTACCTCTAGATTCTGTGGTGAATTTCCAGTATGTCTTTGCCTCTGAGGAATACTGCGAGTTTGTAGGTACTAAATATAATGATGTATTCGGTTTTTTTGTCAGTGGCCCCGGAATCAATGGTCCCTTCAGCAATGGTGCCATTAATGTAGCGTTGATTCCCAATACGAATAATTACGTCTCTATCAACTCGGTTAATCATTTGCAAAATGCGGAGTATTACAAAGGCAATGAATTACCGGAAGACGCTGAAGCCTGTGGGATTGATTATGAGCCCTCAGATGCCAAAGAACTTATTCAGTTCGATGGTTTCACGGCCGTTATGAGTGTCAATTTGAGGTTAGTTCCCTGCCAGACCTACCATATTCGCCTAGTGGTTGGAGATTTAGGAGATAATTATTTTGATTCGGCGGTATTCCTAAAAGCTAAGAGTTTTTCTATTGGTGGAGATGTGAAAATTGAAGCACAAGCTGATGCCGACGATAATAAAGTATCAGAAGGCTGTTCAGATGGGGCTTTCATTTTTGCCAGAGCTGACAAAACTGATACTGAAGATGATGTAACCGTACCTTTCAAAATTTCACTAGAAAGTACTGCGGATGAAAATAGCGATTTTTTACCTTTCAGCAGATTAATCGTCATACCGGCAGGGCAGAAGGAGGTACGCCTGCCAGTCTCGGTATTGATTGACAGCTTACAGGAAAGTCCGGAGACCCTCATTTTAGAGTTGGATTATCCTTGTGAATGCATTACTGATACAGCTTATTTATACCTGACTGACCCGCCGCCTATCGATATTGATTTACCGGATCAACAAATATGTCCCGGCGATTCTTTGCAGCTCCGACCGGGAGTTAGTGGAGGCCACGCTCCTTACCGCTTTGAATGGGATACCAAAGATACTATTTCAAACATATGGATTGCCACAGAGCAACCCATGGAGCGTTCTCTGCTTATCACAGATAACTGTGGACAAATTGTGAGAAAAAATGTAAAAATAGATATGCGAGCAGTGCCCGAAGCATTTCTTAGTGGTGATGAACTTATTTGCGAAGGAGAAAAAGCTATTCTCCAAACGGAGCTGACGGGCACTGCTCCCTTCCGCTTGGATATTGAACGGCCAGATGGTGATATAGCTACCTATCAGGTGCCTGAAGATGGTCCGTTTAGTTTTGATGTAAGTGATGAAGGATTGTATATTGTGAGGGGCGCTACTGATAAATACTGCGATGGTATCGGTTTTGGGGAAGGACTTGTTACTTTTAGTACGGTTCGGGTGATGCCGGAGGTCACTGAACCCAGCTGCCATTCTGCAAGAGATGGCGCTATTGAAATCAAAGATATCTCTGGTAATGGCCCCTTTGATTTTCGTTGGTATAATAGAAATGGTGACGTTGAACAGGTCAGGTCAATAGGGGAGGGTCAATATTTTCTCGATATCACAGATGCTGTTGGCTGTGTAACCAGCTACGAGATTGATCTTGAAGCTCCTGAACCTCTTGGAAATTTAACTTACGATTGTGAGGCTAATGAATTTTCATTTGAAATGCTTTCTGCTCAGGGCGGAACGCCACCTTACAGCTATTCAGTAGATGGCGGGCAACGTTTTGCCGGACCAGAATTGTTTAGTAGCCTTAGGCCTACCAGCGTTTATGATGTGACCATCAAAGATGCCAACGGTTGCTTGTTTAAGCAAAAACTTCAAATGCCCACTGGCGTAAAAGATTTTGTCAAAATACAGGAAAACCTTGTCGTGAAACTAGGGGATAAATACCGCCTGGAGCCACAGCTAGCTATGGACTTTTCAATGGTCGATTCGGTCGCCTGGTTCCCGGGAAGAAACCTCACCTGTGATGATTGCCTGCGCCCGGTCCTGACAACCATCCATGATGATGTCTACAAGGTCTGGGTTAAAGATATCTTTGGCTGCGAAGATGATGCCATCATTAATGTTATCCTCAAAGAAGATATTCTGGTCTTTGTCCCTACTGCGTTTTCTCCTAATGGGGATGGACTCAATGATAAGCTAATTGTTTTTGGTAGTGAAGATCAGGTCATTGAAATTGAAAGCTTTCAAATCTTTGACCGTTGGGGCAATCGAGTCTTCGAGCGGCGTGACTTTTTTCCCAACGATGCCAATAATGGCTGGGATGGAAGGTTGAACGGCAAGCGACTGGGAACTGGTGTATTTATTTATAATGTACAGCTTCGCCTGATCGATGACAGCTACATGGAGCTCAATGGCAGTGTTAATTTATTTGGAGAGTAAATGAGGAAATACCAAACGGGGCTGCCTCAAAAGTCTTGTGGCTTTTTCGCTCAGCAGGGCAGGGTTCTCTTGTGAGCTCCAGACGCGCTAAGTGACTGATAAAAAGCACAGTGTAGTGATGTCTGAGCAGTCCTGTGAGGTGAATGCTTTGCGTGCATTCAAGCGAAGGAACGCGACAGCGCTTTAATTAGCAAAGGACCAACTTTAATACTTGCGAAGCAAGTTTACTGTATAAGAAAGACCAAAACTGGCGCTCATCGCTTCTTTAGGCTGTAAAACTTTGAGGCCTTCCTCATTATTGAGGGCATCGACATTACAGGTCATAGGTTCTATAGCGAGAGACTGCCGTTCGGGCGGGGTAAAAAGTTGTATGAAGTTAAATTTATCTTCGCCCAGTTCTTGCCAGTATCTGATGTGTCCATTTTGGCCTTTGTAATCGAGTGTAAAGTTATCACCCTGATCAGGGGAGATGGCAAAGCAATTATCCAGGACAGTCGATTTGATGGGGCATAATTCTTCAAACACATCGTAGGCATATTTTTTTCCGGTAGGCAGCATTCTTTGATCTACACCTACCATTTTGCAGGGGTCTAATCTGAGCTGATCATTATCTACTTTATCGGATAGCTTAAAATAGGGATGCCATCCCATGCCTGCTGGAAATACCTTTTTTCCTGTATTTTCGATGCTAAAGGTGACCTGAAAAGTCGATTGGTCTGAAATTTCAAAAGTGGCAAAAAAATCAAAAGGAAACGGATAAAAAGGATGATTCCCCATATAGCGGTAAGAACATTTGATGTACGCTGAATCTTCGTGAAGGCCTATTTCTGTAACTTCCATTTCCTGATCCATCATAAAGCCGTGAATAGCATTGTCTGTAAGCGTATCATTGATAGGAAACTGATACTGGCGGTTGAGCCAATTAAATTTACCATCCCTTAATCTATTGGGAAAAGGTACAAGAATCGCACTTTTTCCCCACTTATTGAGATCAAGGTCTAATGGTGTTGAGCATCCATCCAGGATAGATTGCCGGCTGAAAGAAAGGTCTAACAGGGTAGCTCCCCGCTCAGGAGCAATAGTGAAGGAATTGCCGGTAGATTCATTAATGAGTCGTTGTTTTTGGAACTTTCCAAAAGGAATAATTTTATACCTGTACATTACTTCCAGTAAATTTTTAGGCTATATCGGAAGCCTTGAGTTTGATGATAGTTGCGTAATTTTATTTGGAACATCTGACCGTAACCATATATATTTAGGTAAAGGCCGGTTCAATCGCAAAATACAAGGATTATTTAATTGGACAACATGGAAAAGCTGTTATTTTGATGCGACTGATATAAGCCTGCTACACAAAGCTGGCAATCAATCGACCCACCTGATGAGCGGTCTGCTCCAGATTGATAGCTGTGCGGGGTAGTGCTTCCTTTAGGGATGTAAGTTTACTATTTATAGAAAAAGCAGCTTTAAAGCCGACTTCGAGGGCCGCATCCCGGTCTAGCTGGCCGCACAGGCCCAGCACAGGCGTCTCTGATTGCTTTGCCAGTTGTAAGATCGCATGCAGTAATTTTCCGCTTTTGGTTTGGCTATCCAGGTTACCCTCGCCGGAGATGATTAAGTGGGTATGGTTTATTTTTTCTTCCAAACCGGCAAGCTGAAGAAAATAAGTCGCACCTGACTGTATCTGACCATTTAGAAAGGCTATACCGCCTGCTCCCATCCCACCGGCGGCACCAGTGCCAGGTATGTCAGACAGGTCTTTTTTAAAAGTATATTTAAACAAGTCATTGAGGTGCTGCATCTTTTTCTCTAAAAGAGGTAAATCACCTTTGGAGGCACCTTTTTGAGGAGCATAAACACAAGCCGCACCATCTGCTCCGGTTAGCGGATTATTGACATCACAAAGCAAATATATAGCTACTTCATAGAGCCTGGGGTGTACAGCGCTGTTGTCTATTCTGCTGACCTCCAGCAGCCGTGCGGGTAATTCTTCGATTGGTCGGTTGTGAGCATCCAGAAACCGGAACCCCAAAGCCAGAGCCATGCCCGTTCCTCCATCATGGGTGGCACTGCCCCCCAAACTTAATTTGATAGCTTTTGCCCCTTTGTCCAATGCCCGGACGATGAATTGCCCCGTACCATAGCTGGAGCATATATTCGGATTTCTTTCGCTTGTGTGTAGTCGCTCCAGGCCGGAAGCCCGGGCCATTTCAATGAAGGCAACCTCCGTGACCGGGTTGTAAACAAATTGAGCTTCTACAGGATTCAACAAAGGGTTCAATACGGTCATTTCTACAGGCCTGTAATCCGGCTGATGGTATTGTACCACTTCACTGGCGCCTTCTCCACCATCGGAAAGTGGACAGATAGTGACCAAAAAATTATCAGAGGCCCGCTTCAGGCCTCTTTCAATTGCCTGGCAGGCCTTATTGGCTGGTAATGCATTTTTAAAGGAGTCACTGGCAACAAGTATGCTATACACTCTTTACGGGTAAATATTTTTTTGAAATCCCATCCAGATCACGGCCAAAACTCTGATGCCAGATAGCATGATGAAAGTTCATTAATTTTTGGAATAAGTTAATAATGGTTATTTTTTCGTGTTCCGAAAGATTACCATCGATCAGGGAGGTGGCTTTGATCATCTCTGGATATACCGTATTGACAATTTCTTTGCCTTTATCCGTAATATGAACTCGTTTTGAACGACCATCATTGGGGTCGTCAAATTCATCGAGTAGCCCGTTTCTAATCAATCTTCTTATGACCTCCATACCTGGCGAAAAATCCAGATAGTTATAATCTATAATTTCTTTTTTTCTCATATCGCCTTTCTCCATTAGTGTGATCAAGAAGATGAAGTCATTGACACCAACTAGTGGACTATCTTTTAGCGCAGTTTTAGAATAGTGCTTGGCGTGCTGATACAAAATACTGATACTAGCAGCAACAGAGCCACTAAAAGAGTGGCCGTTCTGTTGTTCTAAATTGATATCAAATATCTGAGTCTCTTGCTTTCCTGAGGCTTTTTCAGTAAGCCATACGGCAAAATTTAGCAGATTGCTATCTCCGGTTTCTTTTTCATAGGTACCAAGATAGTTGAGTAGTTCTATGGCATTTTGGTATTTCATGTTACCTGAATTGAGTTGGCTTTTACTTAAAAATAATATCTGGCGTAAAATAATTCTTTTTTACCATAACACATCGTGAAAACAAGAAACAAGTAGCCCGCCATACAGTTCTGGGAGCTGCATGATATAATTAATAACATATTTAACTTACTCATTGTCAAGCCGATTTAGAGCTTCCTGTTGTTGCTTAATCAGGTTGGCTTGTTGAATAAAAGTGGGGGGAGCAATTCTGGCTTCGCAGTCGGTCAGGTGGCAGCGTTCGCAGGTTGTATTGACTTCCCGGATAGTTATACCCGGATCACTAAGGCAGGTAAAGGTTTTTCTGAGCTCATCAGTGAGCAGTAGCCCAATGGTGACGCTGGCAGGAACATCAGGGAACTGCGCATTACCTCTGGCAATAGAAATACAGAAATATTGATTGTTGGTATTTAGATAACTCGATATTTGGGTACCAATGACCAGATCAGAATGGTCATCTACCTGCTGGCGAGTGTGGAGGTTTTTGATGATATTCACAGAGACCCACCTGCGACAGTAATGCTCATTAAGCTCATTGGCGTAAGGACTTTGCGGTTGTGATAGATGTAGCTCCTTCGTCATTCTATAGTGCTTTAGGTCATTTTCTCCGGTTATTCTGATGAAGAAAATGTCTTTTATACCAAAATGGTGCGGTAGTATATTAGTAATGCGTTGTAGGAGCATTTCTGGCGTAACGTTATATTTATCTATCAGCGCCAAGAATTGTTCGGCATGCCATCTGGGCTGCCCTATTACTGCCTGAAGGTCTTTGGCTAAAGTGTGTTCATTCATGAGTAGGGCTACCGAAAAATAGGAAGCTTTAAAGTTATTGAGTAATTTCTCAAAAGAATGAACATCCGGTATTCTGGTCAAAAAAGGTCGATGCTTAAGCTGTAAATGTTGAAAAGCGATTTCTCTACCTAATAGAAAGTTTTCTTGAGCATTGCTCAACCCTTCATTCAGAAAAAGCATCTCCCTTTTTTGGGAGAAATAGGAGCGTTTTCCCTTTAATGCTTTGGAAAGTTGTAGTTCTTTTCGGTTTACCGTAATCTCAAATTGCTCTTTTAAGATTTGTTCAAGGTCAGTAGTGGCTACTTCAGGCCCCGCTTTTAGCTTGCAAGCCTTTCGAAATTCGTGAACTGCCTTTTCAAGCTCCTCGAAATAGTTGTCGTACATATCCTGGTACGAGCGTAAGGCAGCTAGGTAAAAATTATCTTTTTGCATCTGATAATTTCTCGTCAGCCGGATTAACGTATTGATAAATGCATTGACCTTATCCGGAGTATTGGAAAAAAGTTCAAAAAGTTTTTCGGTGCTAATTCCAAAAAGATCCAGAGGGAATTCTTTTACAAAATCCGATGTCAAAAGGTCAATGACAGGTTGTAATTTCTTGGAAGCTCTCATGGATACCAGCTCGTCGTAAGTTACACCAAATGCCTCAGCAAGCGCCGTAATCCTGGCTACTTTAGGATATTTTCTACCCTTTTCTATATCGTGTAAATAAGAAGTTGACAGGCCCGTAACTTGGGCCAGCTGGTGGTAAGACAGCTTCTTTTCCTGCCTTAGGTACTTAACCTTAAAGCCGAAAATCATTTTAATCAGGTTGTTTTCCGAAATCATAGCATAAATATACATTTTTGAGGACAAAAATTGCATTAGAGGAATTTCCGCTAAAAGCGAAAATGACTTATATTTGCATTGACTTATTCCTTAGCTAACAAAGAAAAAAAAGCTATGCTAACAGATAAGATACCAATAAAACAAAAAATTAAAGTAATGGGCCTTATGAATCAGACTTATGCAGAAATTCTTACTCCTGAAGCACTGAGCTTTCTAGAGGCACTGCATAGTAGATTCAATGAAAGGAGGAAAGCGTTACTACAACAGAGAAATGAAAGGCAAAAAGCCATTGAAGCAGGTCAGATGCCTGATTTTTTACCCGAAACAGCTCACATCAGAAGTACAGAATGGAAGGTGGCACCATTACCGGCTGATCTATTGGATCGCCGGGTAGAGATAACCGGCCCTGTGGATCGCAAGATGGTGATCAATGCTTTAAACTCCGGCGCTAAGATATTCATGGCTGACTTTGAGGACAGCAATACGCCAAGCTGGGATAATGTGGTGAATGGCCAAATCAATCTGAGGGATGCCATTGATCGCACCATAACTTTTACTAATCCCAAGAATGAAAAATTCTACCAGTTAAAAGATAAGGTAGCCACGCTGATGGTGAGGCCAAGAGGCTGGCATTTGGAAGAAAAAAACCTAATCGTTGACGGAGAGCCCATGAGTGGGAGCCTGGTTGACTTTGGTCTTTACTTTTTTCACAATGCAAGAAATTTGGTTTCCAGAGGTAGCGGTCCATATTTTTACCTGCCCAAATTAGAGAGTCACCTGGGCGCGCGGTTATGGAATGATGTGTTTGTTTTTGCGCAAGAGTACCTGGATATTCCTCAGGGCACCATTAAGGCTACCGTTCTGATTGAAACGATTTTGGCCAGCTTCGAGCTGGACGAGATACTTTACGAATTAAAGGAGCACTCTGCAGGCCTGAATTGTGGCAGATGGGATTACATCTTTTCGTTTATCAAAAAATTCAAAAGTCTGCCGGGTTTTGTTCTGCCGGATCGGGCACAGATAACTATGACTGTTCCGTTCATGAAAGCTTATTCACAGCTAGTGATCAAAACTTGTCATAAACGAGGAGTACACGCCATGGGAGGAATGGCCGCACAAATACCTATCAAAAATAATCCAGCTGCCAATGAAGAGGCTATTAATAAAGTGCAGGCAGATAAGCTACGCGAAGTTCAGGAAGGCCATGACGGTACGTGGGTCGCTCACCCCGGCCTAGTAAAAACAGCCATGGATATATTTAATGGATATATGCCTACCAAAAACCAGGTATTCAACCTGAGAACTGACCTGGAAATCAATAAAGTAGATTTACTGGCCGTACCGGAAGGAACGATTACTGAAGAAGGGCTCAGGAAGAATATCAATGTGGGTATTCTCTACATTGAAAGTTGGTTAAAAGGGAACGGTGCTGCTGCTATATACCATCTGATGGAAGATGCAGCTACCGCTGAGATATCCAGAACACAGGTTTGGCAGTGGCTTAAAGAGGGCTGTCAGCTGGCAGATGGCAGGAAGGTAACGCTTGAATTATACGAAGCTTTATTGCAGGAGGAATTAGAGAAAATCCGTGCTTATGTCGGTGATGCATACTATGAAAATGGAAAATTTGAAGAAGCAACTGCACTATTCGACCAACTGGTGAAAGAAGAAGACTTTACAGAGTTTTTGACAGTACCAGCTTATGAAATGATAAAATAAATTTTTTACCTGGGGTTGGCGGTAAGATGATTCCTAACAACAGACTTGCTTCGCAGGGGTAGAAAAGTGATAAAATTGAATTATTTTTTTCCCACACGAAGGCTTTTGGCGCGAAGAAGGGCAGGGTTCCCTTCTGAGCCTAGCAGCGCTAAGAGACTGATAAAAGGCACAGTGTGGGGTAAAAAGAACCAGTTTTAGCCTGTTTTAATACCTGCGAAACAAGTCTAACAATAAAACTAAAGCAAAATGCAACAATCAATCAGAATCAAGAATTTGGAGCAGAACTGGTCTACTAATCCAAGATGGGAAGGTATTGAACGTCCGTACAGTGCCGAAGATGTTATCAAACTGAGAGGCTCTGTGGATATGGAATATACATTAGCCAAGAACGGAGCAAAAAAATTCTGGCATCAGCTCAACACAAAGCCCTTTGTGGCTGGTTTGGGAGCTTTAACTGGCAACCAGGCTGTTCAGGAAGTAGCAGCGGGCCTGGAAGCGATTTACTTAAGTGGATGGCAGGTAGCCGCTGATGCCAACCTGGCCGGAGAAATGTATCCGGATCAATCTTTGTACCCAGCTAACTCTGTGCCCATGGTTGTACGCAGAATCAACAACGCCCTAATGCGCAGAGATCAGATCCAATCAGTATCCGGAGAAGGTGATACCGACTGGATGGTTCCTATTATTGCTGATGCAGAAGCTGGTTTTGGTGGTAACCTCAATGCTTATGAATTGATGAAGGGCCTCATAGAAGCAGGAGCTTCAGCCGTACACTTTGAAGATCAGTTGTCGTCTGCCAAAAAGTGTGGACATTTAGGGGGCAAAGTACTGGTACCCACCCAAGAAGCTATCAATAAGCTAGTGGCAGCACGTTTGGCTGCTGATGTTATGAATGTACCTACTGTACTCATAGCCAGAACTGATGCCGATGCCGCTAACCTCCTGACTTCTGATATTGATGAAAGAGATCACAAGTTCCTTGCCGGTGGCCGCACAGCCGAAGGCTTCTACAAAGTTAATAATGGTCTGGAGCAAGGTATTGATCGTGGTCTTTCCTATGCCCCTTACGCTGATCTGTTGTGGTTAGAGACTTCTCATCCTGACATCAGCGAGGCGCGTGAATTTGCGCAAGCTATCCATGAGCAATTTCCGGGTAAAATGCTGGCTTATAATTGTTCCCCCTCCTTCAACTGGGCGGCTAAATTGACCCAAAGTGAAATTCTTGGTTTTAGGGAGCATTTGGCCGAATTAGGGTATAAATTCCAGTTTATTACTCTGGCTGGGTTCCATGCCCTGAACACCTCTATGTTTGAATTGTCTCTAGCCTATAAAGAGCGCGGTATGGCTGGTTATTCTCAACTTCAACAAAGAGAATTTGCTTTGCAAAGCAAAGGGTTTAATGCTATAAAGCACCAGACTTTTGTCGGTACTCAGTATTTTGATTACATCCAAAATACCGTGCAACAGGGGAAAGCTTCCACTGTGGCTATGGCTGGTTCAACAGAAGAAGAGCAGTTTAACCACTAATTGATTTCATAAAGAGAAAAGCGTTAAGTAAGTCTTGATAGAGAAAGAGGGAATGCTAGTTGCTTGTACAACTGTTTCCCTCTTTTTTATGGTCCACATATCGGTTGCATAAGTTTTCAATAGGAAATGATTATGGAAAAGCACTGCTTATAGAGGCAAAATCTTGGTGTTATATTACCTCCTACTTAATGGATTGATTATATTGGCTGACGAATGAATAATCAGTTTGATGAAAAGATTTTTATGCTCACTAGTTGCTAGTTGCCTTTACGTTTCCTTATTGGCTCAACCTGTTCCTAATCAATCTGTCCTGACTATTGATCAAATCATGCAGGGTAATAAATTTGTGGGGAGTAGTCCTTCTCGCATATTTTGGTCCATGGAAAGTGATCAGGTATATTTTAATTGGAATCCTGAGGCAGATACCCTCAGTAGTTTGTACAAAATTTCCCTCACCAATAAAGAACCGGTAAAGGTGAGCCTTGAAGAAGAAGTGAGCCTTCCTGGTTCAGGAGGAGCGTACAATCAGGATTCCAGTCTTTATCTTTATCAAAGTAACGGTGATCTGTTTCTCATGGAGCTTCAATCCGGGAAAAGGGATCAGTTGACCAACACAGCAGAAAGAGAAGGGAATCCTCAGTTTACCAATGACGGAGAGGGAATCATTTTCACTAGAGGGGACAATCTGTTTTTGCTGGAAGAGCCGTATAAGACCACTCAGCTTACACAATTCAAAAAGGGTAAAGCTCCCAGCGAGCGCTCGCAGTCAGACTTCCGGAAATGGATTGCCGAGGAACAAATGGAGTTAATTGATATCTTGGAAGAACGGGCAGCGGAGCGGGAAGCTAGAAATAGGCGCAGGGAAGCTCGAAGGCCCCAAAGGCCTCTTGAAATCTATCTGAGTAATGATAATGTTTCTGACCTGAAAATCAGCCCGGATTTGCGTTTTGTGACCTATCGCTTATCCAGAAATAGTGCTTACGAGGGTACAAAGGTGCCTAATTACGTCACAGAAGATGGCTTCATTGAAGAATTACGAGGCCGTTCAAAAGTGGGAGCCCCACAATCAACATTTGACTTTGGTATATACGATCGTGAAAAAGATACTACTTATCTTCTCAATACAAAACAGATAGAGGGTATTTATGACAAGCCTGACTTTATAGAAGAATACCATGAAGGAGAAGAGCCATACAACGACCAGTTCGACAAGCCAAGAGAAGTTATTGTTCACGGGCCCGTATATAGTGATGATGGTAAAGCAATGGTAGTAATACGCTCACTGGACAATAAAGACCGCTGGATCATGGCCCTTAACCTTGAAGAGGGTTCACTGAGGTTACTGGACCGGCAAAGGGATGAAGCTTGGATAGGCGGACCAGGTATTGGAAGCTGGAATTACACAACGGGTAATGTCGGCTGGCTGAAAGATAATAAACACTTTTACTTTCAATCGGAAGAAACGGGCTACGCTCACCTCTACACAATGAATTTTAATACTGGTGAAAAAAAGGCACTCACCAGTGGTGATTTTGAAATTTTATCAGCCGAACTTTCCAAAGATAAATCTACTTTTTTTATAACCGCTAATGCATCATCGCCACATGAACATCACTTTTACCACCTGTCTGTAGAAGGAGGAGAAATGGTCAGGATTACTTCCATGACGGGCAATAATGATGTGACTCTATCACCGGATGAAAAGATGCTGGCCATTCGATATTCCTACAGCAACAAGCCCTGGGAGTTATATTTAATGGAAAATAAAGCTGGTGCCGAGGCAGAGCAAATAACCGAGTCTACGACGGCTGCTTTCAAAGCATACAAGTGGAGAGATCCGCAGATTGTCTACTTTGAGGCGGAGGATGGCGCTCAGGTGCCTGCTCGTATTTATAGGCCAGAGCGGGCCAAGAGAAATGGGCCGGCCGTAATTTTTGTGCACGGGGCAGGCTATCTCCAAAATGTACATAAGTGGTGGAGTAGCTATTATCGGGAATATATGTTTCACAATCTACTGGTAGATAACGGGTATACAGTTTTGGATATCGATTATCGGGCTAGTGATGGATATGGCAGAGATTGGCGCACGGGAATTTATCGGCACATGGGAGGTAAAGACTTATCTGATCATATAGACGGAGCAAAGTTTTTGGTAGAAAAATACAACATTGATCCAGAGCGCATAGGAATTTATGGAGGTTCTTATGGTGGCTTTATCACTCTTATGGCATTGTTCAACGCTCCGGGAACTTTCAAGTGTGGGGCTGCCCTCAGAAGCGTTACAGACTGGGCGCATTACAATCATGGCTACACGTCTAATATCCTGAATACACCAGCAGAAGATCCGGAAGCTTTTCGCAAAAGTTCGCCCATCTATTTTGCAGAAGGGCTGGAAGATCACCTACTCATTTTGCATGGAATGATCGATGTGAACGTACAATTTCAGGATGTCGTACGCCTGGCGCAACGTTTGATAGAATTGAAAAAGGAAAACTGGGAGTTTGCGGTATTTCCACTGGAAGATCATGGATTTGCAGAACCCAGTAGCTGGACAGACGAGTATAAACGCATATTCAAACTCCTCCAGAGACAATTAAAATAATATTGGTAAAGTTTAGTTGGTGTTCATAAACAATTACAGGGAAATGAAATCCGTATTTCGGAAAACTACAAAAACCTTCGCCAAATGATAATGCTGCAAATTGTAACAGGCCTGGTATTCGTCATGCTGCTGCTGAGCTTACTGGCAACTACGCTCATGGAGCTTATCGCTTCCGGGTTGGCCCTCAGAGGAAAAAACCTCGAAAAAGCACTTAAAAATATGTTGGCTTCTGCCGGCAATGATGAAACCTTGTATAAAAACTTTAAGCAAAATCCTTTATTTATTCAGTTGTCTCAAAAGTTTTTTGGCCGGAAATACAGCCCGTCTTATATGAATGCTGATTCTTTCCAGTCAATATTACTGCATACTATTTTGGGCGAGCAGAATACAGATAAGCTCATACAACAAATCGAGGAAATCCCGGATGAAAACCTGCGAAAAGTGCTTAAACAATTTCTTAGCGATGCCAACCATGAACTAGATGCTTTTAAAGGAAAAATTCAAAAATGGTATGACGATGTTATGGATCGTGCTTCAGGTTGGTATAAAAGATACACCCAGAAAATTTTGGTATTCGTAGGCCTGGCCATTGCGCTGGTATTTAATGCGGATGCGATTGCTATTTACAAGTATCTGGGGTCAAACCCCGAGAATTTGGCTTCTGTACTTTCTCTGGCCGAATCTTTTGTGGAAAAGAATCAGGAAATGGTGTTGGATACTAATATCATTCAGGTAGACAGTATAACTTACGATACGGCTGTAATTTTTAAACAAAATCCGGATGTGCAAATAGCGGCCCTCGATATTAAGATAAAGGAAGTAAAAGGTTTGATCAATAATGAAATTCAGGCAGTCAAAACGCCTCTCGGTCTGGGCTGGAGTAATTTTGATTATGAACAGGCTAACTGGTACGACTGGGTCCTTAAAGCATTGGGTTGGATTGTAACAGCCCTGGCCATTTCCCTGGGCGCTCCATTTTGGTTTGATATTCTCAAAAAGTTGGTTAATATTCGCGGAGCCGGGCAACAATCCAGGTAGCTCTTTCGTAATTCCCAAAAGGTACTATAATCCCGAGAGAATAAGCAGAGATGGCATTTGGGTAATGGACGAACCCCAACTGTAAATTTCCCAGCAAAATGAACATATATATAGATGAGATTACTACTAATTAATGATTTACATGTCGCTAAGCCCGGAGAGTTTACTCATAGCGTAAACGTGAGAGAAAACTTTATTAATATACTGGAAAAAATCAGAGGTATCCCGGCTGATCTCCTGGTCATCAATGGTGACCTTTGCTTTTCAGTTGGAGAACAAGAAATCTATAATTGGATCAAAGAGCAGCTCTCGAGTTTACCCTTCGATGTGGCTGTTACGTCTGGTAATCACGATGATCCCGTGCTTCTGGCGGCTGCTTTTGGCAAACAGGCGCATCTTCATGAGGAAGAGTTTTATTATTACGAAAAATTTCAGGATCAGCATCTAATATTTCTTGATACTACCAAGGGAACAATCTCAAAGCAACAACTAAGCTGGTTGGAAGAACAATTGAATAATATTCCCTTTGAAGTATTTATTTTTATGCATCATCCACCTGTTAAGGTCGGCGTACCCTACATGGATGATCAGCATTCATTGCGGAATATGTCGGATGTCCAGGAAGTTTTGCTTAATTTTTCTGGTAATGCATATGTATTCTCTGGTCATTATCATGTAGAAAAGGTGGTACAATTGGAAAATATCACATTAATGGTGACTCCAAGTTGCTTTTTCCAGATCAATCAATTTGAGGAAAAATTTGCTGTTGACCATTACGATATTGCCTTTAGGGATATAGTTTGGCAGGATGGACAATTAAGGACAGCTGTTCACTATCAGCCAGGAACTAAAATGGAACAAAAAACAGCAGCATCTCAGTAG
Organism: uncultured Saprospiraceae bacterium; assembly: GCA_964628385.1. Classification (GTDB taxonomy): domain Bacteria; phylum Bacteroidota; class Bacteroidia; order Chitinophagales; family Saprospiraceae; genus JANQPA01. The sequence goes on along the minus strand of CAZVOD010000004.1, from coordinate 66,981 downwards.
AGGGCCGATAGGCTTTTTTTAAAAACAAACTCTTTGATTAAGCCGGCTGACCTATCGTTTGATGGTGTAGTTTTTCAATATATCAATCTTAAGCTCCCGGATAGCCATTGCCTGGTCGTAGCTTCCCTGGATGTGGTTGGCTTCAAAGTATTTACTTAATTTATAGCCGCAATCCTTACACCAACCATCCAGAATAATATCGCCGATATGGTTGAGCCAGATGTCTTTGATAGCTAGTGTGGCGTTGCCGTGTCGCTTACAGGCGGGGCAGGTAGCGTGATTCAGTTCTTTTTTCAGGGTTTTCAGGTTGGATTTTCCCAAAATTAAAACCACATCTTCCCAGTCGATTTCAATTGTAATATTCATAGAAAAATTAAAAATATTTTGGGTCTTTAAGCTATTGTCGCTAGTTTCATTTTACGAATATAATTACCCAATAACACAAACCATGGTCATTACCAAACAGTTCAATTTCCAAAGGCTTGTAATTCTGCTGGTTTTATTTTGTATGGGATGTTCTTCTCGCTCTCGGGGGATCGCTCTGCAGCCGGGGATGATTTTAAAGCGCTCTACCAAAGTACAGGGACTTGATTATTCCATGGCTCGCTATTATGAAATGGAAGAGCCAGTACTGACAATCTCGGGAGAAAACCTGGTGATTGATTTTCAAGGAGCCACCATCCGGGGCTTCGGTGCTCTTAACTGGCCGAACCAATTCAGAGGGGTAGCGATAAATGTTATAGACGGGAAAAATATTACACTAAAGAATATCAACATTCATGGTTTTAAGTTGGCCATATTGGGGGATAATGTTGAGCAATTGACTATTGAAAACGCAAATTTGAGCCATAACTACCGTCAAAAATTAAAAAGCACCAGAGAGCAGGAAGATTTAGCAGACTGGCTGAGTTATCACCAGAATGATCAGGATGAATGGTTGCGCTATGGTGCAGCTATTTATTTAAAGGATTGTGATAGGTCACGAGTCGAATCGGTGACTGTAACGGGAGGTCAGAACGGCGTTATGTTGACGCGATGTGATGAAGGTTTATTTTACAATAATACCATACAATTCAATTCTGGTGTTGGATTAGGCATGTACAGGTCAAGCCGAAATCGCATTTTCCACAATAAGTTAGATTGGAACGTGAGGGGATACAGCCATAATTTTTATAGTAGGGGACAGGATTCGGCTGGTATTTTATGTTATGAGCAAAGTAACGATAATATTTTTGCTTATAATTCTGCTACTCATTCTGGTGATGGTTTTTTCCTTTGGGCCGGCCAAACGACTATGGATTCGGGAAGAGGAGGCTGTAATGGTAATATCCTCTACAGAAATGATTTTTCTTTTGCTCCCACTAATGGCGTAGAATTGACTTTTAGCAAAAATAAGGTGATAGAAAATATTATCCGGGGTTGTATCCACGGCATCTGGGGAGGCTACAGCTTTCATTCTGATTTCAGTAACAATCGTCTGGAAGGTAATGACGTGGCCATTGCTGTAGAGCACGGCCACAATAACCATATCTACAATAATTATTTTCATCAAAATCGGTTGGGAATAAAGCTTTGGGATACCGAAAGTCCACCTTCCGATTGGGGGTTCGTACAAAACAATAACGTAGAAAGCCGGCAGTACGAAATTTATAATAATTTATTTACGGAAAATGCTACGCCACTAGAGCTGGAAAATACGGAGCGGATAATATTTATGAATAATCACCTTTTTGATTTTGGCAATGTCGTAGTAGAAAAGGATAATAAAAGGGTAATAGTTAAAAATAATATCGTATATCAGGATTATCAATTAGAACTGTCGGAGGAGTTTTGGGCCGATAATGAACGGAAGCAAATTGACAGTTTGCCGGCTTCAGGAGAAATCACCAAACAGATCACCCAAATAGAACCTCTGAAAAACGGACAAGATGCTTTCCTCCCGGCCAGGCATCCCAAAGGCAAATCATTCATTTTGGTTAATGAATGGGGCCCCTATGATTTTAGTTATCCATTAATATGGTTGAGAGAAATTGACGGATTAAAATACAGTTTTTTGTTGTTGGGGCCTAAAGGTGAATGGTCTGTAACGAAAATAGAAGGTTTTGAACCAACAACGCCACGTAGCGGTAGTTTTCCTAACTCTATTATTGCTGTCAGAAAGCCCGGTGCAGACTACCTGACGCTGGAATTGACTTATGAGGGAGAGGCATTTACTGATCAGTTTGGACAACAATACGAGCGGGGGCAGCCTGTGCGCTTTACCTATCGCGAGAGGGATAAAAGCTTAAGCTGGAAACTGCGGTTCTATGAATATGGGCCATCCCTCAATCCTATTACGGATTACGCTACAGTAGAATCACTGGGCAAAGGGCAACCGGATTTTGAGCAGCAGTCAGATAATTTGGCTTTTATCTGGTGGCATAGCCCGGGAGAAGATGTAGACGCTGATCATTTTATTACTTTTGCAGAATCTGCCTTTATCACTGAAGGAGGCACTTATATAGTCACCGTAACAGCAGATGATGGAGTAAAACTGAAGCTTGACGGAAAGCTCTTGATTGATGAGTGGGACATCCATACTCCCAACACCTACGAAGCAAAAGTACAACTGGAACCTGACAAGAGGCACCGTATTGAGCTAATTCATTTTGAAGGCGGCGGATTGGCCAGTTTAAAATGTCAACTGATTAAGGAATAGATCAGGCGTTTTTAAACAATCTTTCCAGCTTTTCTACTTCCAGAGGTTTTCCCATGAAGGCAATAACAGACTTAAGCCGGATTGCTTTCTGAATAATATCTTTGGCATTGGTGGCACTGATCATGACCGAGGGAATATCATACTCCCTATCGTGGAGTTCTCTGACAATCTCAAAACCGTTCATGAAAGGTAGATAAATATCCAGTAAAAGCAGTTGAGGAACCTTATTAGGGTTTTCCTGCAAGTAATTGAGAAAATCTACAGGATGGAGAAAAGACTGATACTCAGCATGTGGCAATACTTTTTTAATAAGTTTTCCATTAAGGATATTTTGCAGCGGATCATCATCTATTGAATAAACAACTGAAACTTCCTCTTTGGTAAAAACCGGGGTAGGATCTATATCCTTTCTAAAAAAGTCGGTAATTCGATCCGATTCCTGCTCCAGAAATGTCAGTAATTCATCAGACACGTTGCCCTTTTCTGAAAGAGTTTCAATCAGATAGTTGAGGTTGACCGTGTATGAGGTCTGGTAGTCTTCCGTAGAGAGTTCTCCCGTCAAAAAAAGCTGTTTGATAGTATCCTGATCAGCCTCGTTGACCGTTTTTCTTGCTATTAATCCTTTGATACGAGGGAGTAAAAGAGCAATATCAAAAGGTTTGGTTTGATAAGAATCAACTCCCAAGCGTTCTGCAAGCATTTGATTGGAAATCTGGACCTTGGCGGTAAGAAAAATAATGGGAATTTTTTTCAGCTGGGGGGCTTGCTTAAGAATCGTAATAAATTCCCAACCAGACATTAAAGGCATTTTAATATCACAAATTATCAAGTCTATAGGGTGCTCAATGGCAGTAACCAGACCTTCGCGCCCATTATAGGCTTGCAGTATTCGATAGCGCTCATGTTTTAAAATCCTCTTGAGCATTTCATTAATGCTATGCTCGTTTTCTATAATCAAAATTTTACTCATAAATCAGCTTTGCAAAATATCTAGGATTCATTAGCGAATTCTATATTAAAAGTAGTGCCTTTGTTGAGCTGGCTTTCCAGGCTGAGCGTTCCGTCATTGAGTTCTACAAACTGCCTGGCGATTACCAAACCCAGACCTGTACCTTCAATATCCTGAACATTATTGCCTCTGAAGAAGGATTTGAAAAGGTTTTTTTGGTCAGATTTACTTATTCCTATACCAAAATCTTTGACTTCAATGACTAGTTTTTCCTTCAAATAATTAATAGTAACAATAGGTGTAGGACGCCCTTTGGAATATTTTAGAGCATTTGAAATTAGATTACTCAAAGCATGTTCTAAAAGATCAGGGTCCTTATAAATAAGGTAAGGACTATTTTTTACTTTACACTCAATAACCCGACTTTCTGTTTGTGTTCGTAGATATTGTTGAATGATTTTTTCAACAATTCGTTCGGGAAAGAAATGCTGAGGCTTGGCTTCCAGTCGGTTAGCATCTAATTTGCCCAGCGTTAGTATATCATTCATCAAGATAGTCAAACGATTACTTTCACTATTAATATTTTTGGTAATTTCCCTAACTTCAGGATCCTGAGCTATCAGACTTAAGTATTGAGCCGAAGCTTTTATGCCGGCCAACGGGGTTCTGAACTGGTGAGAGGCAGTCGTTACGAATTGTGAGCGCAGAGAATTAAGCTCTCTTTCTTTTTCCAATGTGATTCGCATCTGCTCTTCTGCTTCTTTTAATTTGGAAATATCGCGATTATAGGTGTGTATACCCACAATATTGCCATTGTCGTCCAGAACACATTTAGCTCTGGCATCCAACCAGGTATAGCTGCCATCTTTTTTTCGGAACCGGTGCACTATCGTTGAAGTTTCTACCTCTTTTTTGAGCAAAGGATCGTGAGAGTCCTGTTTTATCTTTGGGATATCCTCCGGGTGGAAAAAATCATAAGGAGAGTGGCCAATAAGTTCTTCTTTTTTGTAGCCCAATAAGCTTTCAACGGCCTGATTGACGAACTTATACATACCCTCCTTGTCGTGTATAGCAATAAAATCGGTGCTGCTTTCCGACAAAAAACGATACGTCGCTTCGCTTTCTGTTAATTTATTGAGGGTGGCTTGCCGCTGCTGCTCCAGATTGTATTGATGCGACCTGTCTTCAATCATCATAATGGTAATATTGTCGGCTTTTCTGGGCGTACGGACAATGGTGATGTACATTTTGGCATAAATAACTTCCCCATTTTTCTTAACTAACCTTTTAGTGGTCACTGAATAATCTTTTTCATTTCTACTAAATTTCTGAATATCAGTAATACATCCGGGTACTTCCGCCGGGTGCATTATGAACAGGCCATTTTGACCAATTATTTCTGACTTTTCATATTTTAACAATTGGCATAACGCGCTATTGACTTCCACAAATGAGTTGCCGGCGTCTACTACACCTATGCCGATAAGGTCATTTTCAAAGATTTTATTCAAGCGAAACATAGCCTGATCCAGAGCAATCTCTTTTTCCACTAGGACCTTACCTAGTTGTTTGTTGAGCTTATTGACCCGCTTCTCGTTAGTATAGTTTTCGGTTATATCCTGGACTACCCCCAGTAATACCCTATTTCCTTTTTCGAATGCTACTTTCCCCCATATTTTCACATATTTTACTTTGCTTTTGATAATCAATTTTAGTTGATAAGTATTCTCCACTTCATGGTCGATGGATAACAAATGGTTCAGTTCATTCATTAATAATTGCTGGTTGGGGTCTGGAATGAACGGAAGAATATTTTCTATCGTGGGGAGGAATTCTTTTTCATTTTCTTCAAAAATATCATAAATAACCTTAGTCCAATCTAAAGACTGGCTCTCCGGCTGCCATTTAATTACTCCAAGTCTCGTCATTTTGTAGGCCTGCTCAAGCACGAGGTTATACTCTTTGATCTGATTGAGTTCCTTTTCGCGTTGAGTAACATCCTGTAGTGCAGCATATATTGTTGATGGCTCCTCCTTTTCGTAGTCAACCATAATATTAGATACCAGCACTTTTTCCTGTCCTGATGGCGTTACTGCCCGGTATTTCAAAGTGGCTCGGGGAGGAGTTGCTCCCTTAAGTAAGCTTTCAAATTGGCTACGGATAGCTGCTCTGTCTTTAGGGTGTATTTGCTCAAAAAATAAGTCCAGCCCCGGTTGGTGTTCTTGAGGGGACAGGCCCAAAATTTCGTATATCTGGTCAGACCATATTTGCTGGCCAGTTTTCAGGTCAATAAGCTTACTTCCCATCTTGACCATCTTCTCATTGAAATTCTGCAACGTATGAAGCTTCTCAAGATGCTTGCGTACTTTGAATTGTGGAGTCACATCCCTGAAAATTACCAGGTACGTATCATTGGGCATTAGCTTGGTCGTATGATGAATGTACTTTATATTGCCATCTTTTGTCTTGATCGTTCGGTAGTTCGTAATGGCTTTACCATCAAGAAGCTCCTCCAATTTTAATGGTCGCTCCTCTTTCTCCTGAGCATCAATCAATAAATGGGGGGAATAAGTAGATTCGATAATAGAGTCATCCAACTCAAGGATTTCCTTGGCTTTCTCGTTGAGATTAAGGAAGCGCCAATTTTTATCAAATACAGCAATGGCTTCTACAGAATCTTCATAGATCAGGCTAAAGAAAGCATTGCTCTGCTTGAGCTGTTCTACGCGCTGATGTTTTTCTGTGATATCCGTAAAGGCAAGAACCCGAGTTCTGGAGCCAATAACTTCAAAGCTCTGTGAACGGGCTTCTATATATTTTATCTCCTTTTTGGGCGTTACAATCCTAAATGGGGTATGAACATTTTGCTCCACATGATTAAGCGATTGTATGATACCTTCTATCTGACTATTGAAAATAGCCTTGTCATCGGTGTGGATAAACCGATAAAAATACTCAAGAGTAGGAGTGTGCTCCGGTTTATCAATATCCAGAAGGTTATACATTTCATTGGTCCAAATGACTTCGTCATTATCCAGGTAAAAGAAAATACTGGCCGTTTTGGTAAGTTTTTGGGTGAAATTGAGCAGTTTGTTCAGGCGAATGGCTTCTCTGTTTTTCGCTTCCAGCTCTTTGGTGGTATTCACTTCATGAGAAATGTCTAATATAAAGCCATAGAATCTACCATCTGATAGTTTTTTTATTCGTTGATAGAGATAAAAAGTCTTTCCTCTACTTGTCCGCTTTGTGATCAACTCACGGCTTTCATCATTGTCCATTTGCTGAGCCATTTGATAAAATGCTTTATCAAAGTTATCTGCTGTCATCCCATTAGATACCTCAAGATTTACGGCCTCTTTATTCAGAAATACCTTGCCGGAAGCAAGAATAAATTTCAGGTCTTTATCCAACAGATAAACACCAAGCGGAATGCTATTCAAGAGATCGCCAACAATATCTTCTTTGGGGTAGTATATCTCTTCAGCTTGAGAAAGCATATCGGTATCAAAACAAAGCCCGGAAATGTATTTTAGCGCTCCATTTTCATGTCTTGAATAACTAATAACTTTACTATGTATCTTTTTCATTTTACCCGATTGAGTGACGATCCGGGTAATAATGGGAATATTTAGACTGAGGTTTTTGTAGTTAAAAGATTGTAAGGTCATTTTCAGCCCGGCAAGATCATCAGGAAAAATGAATCTGACAGTTTCCTTGAGGTTGGCAAGGTCCTGATCCCTGGGGATTTCCAGAATGCGTTTAAGGGTATCGGATGTAATAAGGTTCAGGGAATCCATCTCAATAGTCCAAAAGCCGAGGTTATTGATCAGGTTGGAATAGTTATCTTTCAACCGATCTGTCCACAGAGGTTTTTGCAAGGTAGCGTATCTCAGTAAAGAGGATAAAACAAAAGGTAATCTCTGGGGCATATCTATGGGCAGGAAGTCAGAAAAGCCGTTTTTGAGAGCGGCCTGCTCGTTTTTTTTATTAGCTTCTCCTATTAGTAAAGAACTGTGAATACTAACATTGGAATTTTGGCAAAGCTCTTTTCGCTCTTCCAGATATTGCCAACTCTCTTCCCGGGAGAACAGGCAAAACAAGCAATTAATACCTCCGGCTTGCAATATAGCATTGATCTGGTCGGTATCTTCCAGCCTGAGGGCTGTTAAAGAGGAAAATTGTTTTTCCTTGTTGATGATTTTTTGCCATTTGCTGGCTTCCGCCTCAGCGGCATCATAAACTAAGAGCGCTCTCATATATAATGCTTGAAATAAGGTTGATGGAACTTCTTCAGTTTGTTTGTAAAACAGAAGGATATTATCATAAACATCCTCCTGCCTTACCAGACCAGAAGTAATAAAAAACACATACGATTAATCTTAATCCGGGAGGTAAATGCTGGAAAGTAAAGCTTGCTAATTGAAACCAACAGGCATACACCTCTATTTTAGTGGCTCTTACTTTTCCTGAGCATCCGCAACAGTCCGGACTACTTAATTAAATGTGAAGGAGGATATCCAAAATAACGCCTGAAAGCATCAGAAAAATAGGATACGTTTCTGAATCCGCTTTTTTCCGCCACTTCATTGACATTTAAGGCTCCGTATTCCAGCAATTGCTTGGCATATTCTAGCCGTTGCTCTCTCACATATTGAGTAAAAGATTTATCTGTCAATCTTTTGATTTTTTTCTGTAAGCCGGAAGGACTCATATTCAGAGAGGTCGATACCTTGGTAAGGTTGAGGTCCTGCTCAGTTATATTTGAAATAATATAGTCATATAAACGCCTCAGAAATGCAATAGAGCGCTGATTGAGTGGCTCAGGCTCACCGGTACTGCTGTTAGGCGCCATAGGGGTATCGGTATCACTAAGTCTCAGGGTATTTTTAACTCTGAGTAGCAGTTCCCGGATATCGAAAGGCTTCGTTAGGTAATCATCTGCACCGTGTTCTAAGCCGGATATTCTGTCTTCTATGGCTGCTTTGGCAGAGAGAATGATGAAAGGAATTTTTTCATACTCCTTATTAAGGCGTACGTACTTCAGAAAATCGATACCATTCATTTTGGGCATCTTAATATCAGATACAATGATGTCGGGGAAAAACCGCTTCAATTCTTTCACTCCCATTTCGCCATCATTGACGGCAAGAGTGTTGTAACCAGACTCTTTAAATACTTTGTAGAGAATTTGTCTCAACGATGGGTCATCTTCTAAAAGAAGGACGCTAGACTTAGGGTGGATGAATGTTGTCGTCATAATACAATTCTTGAAAAATGATTTGTGTAATTTTTTTAATGTGCTTCCGGGTTGTGACTTTTGTAAAGGGAGAATGAAAAAAGTTATTGCAATTGGGCTTTTGTAGTGAATAAATGGCCCTAATTTTAGTACTCTCACCTTTTTTACCTATATCACAACCAAGATTAGTATAAATGTACAAATTCCATGCTAATTTTTGCAAACATCACTTGATGTTTATTTCTATATTTTTATCCTATAGGTAATTCATTAAAAGGTTTAATCTTTTTTTGGAATTAAGGTATAGAAAAAGTATCTTTGCAATCGCTTTCGAGGAGGGTGTGTAGTAAAACCCCTGGAAAAGCAATAGTATATGTTTTTTTAAAAAGCTTTCTATGCCTACGATTAATCAACTTGTACGAAAGGGACGGACAAAAGTTATAGAAAAGAGTAAATCACGTGCCCTTGATGCATGTCCGCAAAAAAGAGGGGTGTGTACAAGAGTTTATACAACTACACCAAAGAAGCCGAACTCGGCTTTGCGTAAGGTAGCCAAGGTACGTTTAACTAATGGTATCGAAGTTATCGCATACATACCCGGAGAAGGACACAACCTTCAGGAACACTCTATCGTATTGATCCGTGGAGGTCGTGTGAAGGATTTACCAGGGGTGAGATACACTATCGTTCGTGGTGCACTGGATACAGCTGGTGTGAATGACCGCAAGGTGAGTCGATCCAAATATGGTACCAAACGTCCTAAAAAGTAATTTAAAACTGTAATTCAAAGCGGCAATGAGGAAAAGAAAACCAAAAGTTCGAATCATAAATCCCGATCCACGTTACGGGGATACAGTAGTTACACAGTTTGTGAACATGATGATGATGGATGGGAAAAAGTCTGTAGCATTTGCTATCTTTTATGATGCTATGGATAAGATTAAGGAGAAAACAAAAGCAGATGAACATGCCATTTTCAAAAAGGCTTTGAACAATGCCATGCCAGCTGTTGAGGTAAGAAGCCGTCGTATCGGTGGTGCAACCTTCCAGATTCCAACAGAGATACGTGCCAAAAGACGTATTTCAATAGGAATGAAGTGGTTAATAAAGTTCGCTCGCCAGCGCAGTGGAAAAGGAATGGCTGAAAAAATGTCAGCAGAGTTGCTTGCAGCTAGTAAAGGTGAAGGCGGCGCGGTAAAGAGAAAAGAAGATACGCACAGAATGGCTGAATCCAATCGCGCTTTTGCTCACTTTAAGGTTTAAACTGTATCACATATTTATTTTATTTAAAATCTCTTTCGAGAATTAGCCATGGTAAAAGATTTAAAATTCACAAGAAATATTGGTATTGCTGCCCACATTGACGCGGGTAAGACTACAACTACAGAGCGTATTCTTTTCTATACCGGTATCAGTCACAAAATTGGAGAGGTACACGATGGTGCCGCTACAATGGACTGGATGGAGCAAGAACAGGAGCGTGGTATTACCATTACTTCTGCGGCAACCAAGACTAAGTGGTTTTGGCAAGATCAAGAATATCCTATCAACATTATTGATACTCCTGGTCACGTGGATTTTACAGTGGAGGTAGAGCGTTCTCTTCGTGTTCTGGACGGTGTTGTGGCTCTTTATTGTGCGGTAAGTGGTGTTGAACCTCAATCTGAGACGGTTTTCCGTCAGATGGATAGATATAAAGTACCTCGTTTTGGTTTTGTAAACAAAATGGACCGTTCGGGGGCTGATTATTTTGCAGTAATTGAAGATATCAAGGAGAAGTTAGGTGCTAACGCTATTGCTATGCAAGTTCCTATCGGATCAGAAGAAGATTTCCGCGGAGTGGTTGACTTGATTACTAATGAAGCGAGAATTTGGAATGATGACGATATGGGTATGACCTATGAAATCATTCCTATCCCTGAGGATCTTCAGGATGACGTAAATGAAAGAAGAGAAGCATTGCTTGAGGCCGTAGCTTCTTACGACGACACATTGATGGAGCAGTTCTTTGAGGATCCAGATTCCATCTCTGTTGATCAAATCAGAGCAGCCATTAGAAAAGCCGTTATTGATATTAGTATAATGCCTGTATTCTGTGGTTCAGCCTTTAAGAATAAAGGGGTTCAGGCGGTACTTGATGCTGTTTGTGCTTTCATGCCTTCTCCGATGGACATCAGTGCTATCAAGGGTACTAATCCAGATACTGAAGAAGAAGTACTAAGAAGACCAACAGTAGAAGACCCTTTTGCAGGGTTGGCATTTAAGATAGCTACTGACCCATACGTGGGGCGTTTGGCATTCTTCCGTGCTTATTCCGGTGCACTTGATGCAGGATCTTATATTCTCAATACACGCTCTGGTAAGAAAGAACGTATTTCTCGTTTGTACCAGATGCACTCTAACAAGCAAAATCCAATCGACCGTGTAGAAGCTGGTGATATCGCTGCTGCGGTTGGTTTCAAAGATTTAAAAACGGGAGACACTATTTGTGATGTGAATAGTCCGATCGTACTAGAAAGTATGACATTCCCTGAGCCTGTTATCGGCTTGGCCATCGAACCTAAATCTCAAAAAGATTTGGACAAGTTGGGTATGGCACTAGCCAAATTAGCAGAAGAAGATCCAACCTTCCGGGTACGATTCGATGAAGATACCAACCAAACGGTTATCAGCGGGATGGGTGAGCTCCACTTGGAGATTATCGTTGATCGTTTGAAAAGAGAATTTAAAGTGGAAGTTGCTCAAGGGCAGCCACAAGTAAACTATAAAGAAGCATTAACTAACACCGTGACCCACCGCGAGCGCTTGAAGAAGCAGTCAGGGGGTTCTGGTTTGTTTGCTGATATGGAATTTGAACTCGGCCCTGCTGATGAAGAATTCCTGGAAAGTGAAGAATTCAAGAATGGAAAAACCAGAATCCAATTCAAGTGGGATGTCGTTGGTGGTTCTATTGACAAAAACTACGTAAAGCCTATTACTGAAGGCTTTCTTGCAATGATGGATAATGGTATCCTTGCCGGTTATAGCATGGATAGCATGAAAGTACGTGTTTATGATGGTTCTATGCACCCTGTCGATTCTAAGCCTATCGCATTTGAATTATGCGCAAAGGAAGGGTTTAAAATAGCCGCGCCAAAGGCTGGTGCTGTGATTATGGAGCCTATCATGAAGCTTGAAATTGTTACTCCTGAAGAATTCGTAGGTACTGTTATCGGTGACTTGAACCGTCGCCGTGGTTTGCCAAAAGGACAAGATCCTCGCCCAGGTGGCGCTGTTGCTATCCAGGCAGAAGTACCATTATCTGAAATGTTCGGTTATGTAACTGAACTGCGTACTATTACTTCAGGTCGTGCATCCTCCTCCATGGAGTTCTCTCACTATGTAGAGGCGCCACAAGGTGTTGCAAAAGAAATTATCGAAAAAGCAAAAGGCGATGTAACCGCCTAGGTAAAATAAATGGGCATCAGCGCTATCAGTATAAAGTTGTTGAAGGCTGATGCTCCTTAAAGAAAGTTTTAATTAAAATTTGGCATGAATCAAAAAATTAGGATTAAACTCCGCTCTTACGACCACAATTTGGTAGACAAGTCTACGGAGAAGATCGTTAAGACCGTGAGGAATAGTGGCGCTGTTGTTACTGGCCCGATTCCGCTGCCCACACAAAAGAAGATTTTTACCGTGCTCCGTTCGCCGCACGTCAATAAAAAATCTCGTGAGCAGTTCCAGTTGCGTACCCACAAACGCCTCATCGAAATTTATACGCCCACCCAGAAAACGGTAGATGCCCTATCGAAACTGGAATTGCCAAGTGGGGTTGACATTCAGGTTAAATTGACCTAACGGCTATTTTTTAGTAACTGTTTTTCGATTGCTGTTTCCTTTGAATACAAAGGCTAAAATACCTATACCACAAAAGAAACAGTGCAGCTTTCGCTCCATTAATGCAGCAAAGCTGATAAAAATTATTGTTGGATGAACGGATTAATCGGTAAAAAGATTGGTATGACCAGTGTTTTTGACAATACTGGTAAGTACATTGCCTGTACTGTAGTTGAAGCAGGCCCGTGTGTGGTTACTCAAGTGAAAACAGCTGAAACAGACGGATACGCTGCGCTACAGCTAGGTTTTGGCGAAGCAAAGACTAAGAACACTTCCCAGGCACTCCAAGGGCATTTCCAAAAAGCAGAAACAGGTCCAAAGCGTAAAGTAGTTGAATTCAGAGATTTCAACCTGGTGGAAAAAGTAATCGGCGATGTTGTTAAGGTAGAAGAAATCTTTCAGGAAGGTGATACTGTAAATGCAGTTGGTACATCTAAAGGTAAAGGATTTCAGGGGGTTGTTAAAAGACACGGCTTTCGCGGGGTAAATGATGCTACTCACGGTCAGCACAACCGTCAACGTGCTCCCGGATCTATTGGTGCGGCTTCTTATCCTGCTCGTGTGTTCAAAGGTATGCGCATGGCAGGTCGTACCGGTGGAAAGCGCATCAAGGTCAAAAATCTGAAGGTGCTAAAAGTTTTTCCCGAAAAAAATATCCTCTTAGTTCAAGGGGCTATACCGGGACACAAGGGCGCTTTTGTAATTATTGAAAAATAAATTATCTGAGTAAGCTTTGTCAAGAAATGCTTATTTAAAAAATGCTTGACGATGAAAGTGGATGTATTAAATATTCAAGGTGAAAAAACCGGTAGAGCAGTAGAACTACCAGATGACATATTCGGTATTGAGCCGAACGAACATGCCATTTACCTTGCTGTAAAGCAGTACCTGGCCAATCAACGCCAGGGCACACATAAATCAAAGGAACGTGGCGAAGTAGCTGGTTCTACCAAGAAGCTGAAGCGCCAGAAAGGTACGGGTACGGCTCGTGCTGGTGATATCAAAAACCCACTCTTCAGAGGAGGAGGTAGAGTTTTTGGTCCCAAGCCCAGAGACTACTCCCAAAAGTTGAATAAGAAGGTAAAGCGTCTTGCCCGTAAGTCCGCTTTGGCCGGTAAGGTTTCGGAAGGTATGTTGTTCGTAGTTGAAGACTTCTCTTTTGAATCGCCCAAGACATCAGAGTATATCAATATCCTGAATAACCTTGAGGCCAGCAACCTGAAGTCAATTTTGGTTACTTCTGAGCACGAAAGAGAAGTTTATTTATCTTCTCGCAATATTCCCAAAGCATTGGTTATGAAAGCCAGTGAGTTGAATACCTATCAGATTCTTCATGCCAACAAGTTGATTTTGTCAGAAGGTTCTGTAGCTGAATTAGTGAAGACATTTAATTAATGAATTGATAGAATTTTCGAGCGATGGCACAGACAATACTTATAAAACCACTTATTACGGAAAAGTCTGAGATGCTTTCCAATAACCTGAATCAGTATACTTTTGTAGTAGCCAAAAACGCTAACAAAATACAGGTCAAGAAGGCTATCGAAGGGATGTACAATGTTACAGTAGATTCCATTAATACGGTGATCATGCCTGCTAAAGTGAAAGTAAGATCTACTAAGTCGGGCATTGTGAAAGGACGTAAGCCGTCTTTCAAAAAAGCAATCGTTACGTTAACAGAAGGAGAAGAAATCGACTTCTTTGGCGAAATATAATTTTGATAGTTGCCCGGAGAGCTCTATTTTTGCATCTCCCAAATGCAACCTGATTAAAGAGTAAGAAATTAGTAAGCAATGGCAGTTAAAAAATATAATCCAGTATCTCCCGGTATGCGTTTCAAAGTAGGTAATGCATTCGAGGAAGTAACGACCAGTAAGCCAGAAAAAAGCCTTCTGGAGCCAATGAAGAAAAGCGGTGGTCGTAATAATGATGGTAGGCGTACCGTGCGTCACCGCGGAGGTGGTCACAAACGTCGTTACAGAGTTATTGACTTCAAAAGAGATAAAGAAGGCATATCTGCTACGGTAAAAACAATCGAGTATGATCCTAACAGAAGTGCATTCATCGCTTTGCTTGAATATAGCGACGGAGAAAAAAGATATATCATTGCACCAGATGGCTTGAAAGTTGGTATGGAGGTGATGTCAGGTGAGGAAGCTACTCCCAATTTGGGGCATGCGATGTACTTGCGTAATATTCCTTTGGGGGCTACCATTCACGCCATAGAATTACAACCAGGCGGAGGTGCTGCTCTAGCTCGTAGTGCGGGTACTTATGCTACCCTCGTTGGCCGTGAAGGAAAATACGCCATCGTTAGAATGCCATCCAGTGAGGTTAGAAGAGTCTTGCAAACGTGTAAGGCTACAATCGGAACGACCTCCAACCCGGATCACGCCCTGACGGTTTCGGCAAAAGCTGGCCGCTCTCGTTGGTTGGGTAGGCGCCCAAGAATTCGTGGTGTAGCTATGAACCCGATCGATCACCCCATGGGTGGTGGTGAAGGTAGACAGTCGGGTGGTTTGCCTCGTTCAAGAAATGGTCAGATGGCTAAAGGCCAGAAGACGAGGAATCCGAAGAAGAATTCTAATAGATTAATTGTCACCAGAAAAAAGAGCAATAAGAAAAAATAATATAGCTTATGCCTAGATCACTAAAAAAAGGACCTTACGTTTTTCATAAGTTATTGAAAAAGGTAGAAAAGTCAAAAGAAGCTAAGAAGAAGTCCGTAATCAAGACATGGTCCCGTTCTTCAATGATCATCCCTGATATGGTAGGGGAAACCATAGCTGTACACAACGGTAAGACTTTCATTCCGGTGTATGTTACTGAAAACATGGTAGGTCACAAATTGGGAGAATTTGCCCAGACTCGGAGCTTCAAGGGTCACGGTGGTAGAAAGTAGTAATTTTAGAATAGCATAGCCGCCTCCCAAAAGGACGGCACGAAAATATATTTATAATGGAAGCTGTAGCAAAACTTCGAAATGTACCAATGTCTGCCAGAAAAATGCGTCTGGTAGTCGACCTTATTCGTGGTGAGGATGTAGAGGAAGCCCTCAGCATTTTGAGATATACCAAGAAAGAGGCGGCCGTATGGTTGGAAAAGCTCTTATTATCAGCTATCGCCAACTGGGAAGATAAATTAGATGGCACAGAAAGTGCAGCTGATTATGATCTAATCATTCAGACCGCTTTTTGCGACCAGGCCCCCATGCTGAAGCGTTTCAGGCCAGCACCTCACGGTCGGGCACACCGAATTCGCAAGCATTCCTGCCACGTTACGCTAGTGGTTGAAAATACTCTGGAGCTGCCCGTTGACGAAGAGGACGAAGATTTGGTAGACGCGGAAGATGTTAACGAAAATGCAGAAGTGGATACAGAAAATACTGTACAAGATTAATATATATAACTAAGAATATGGGTCAGAAGACAAATCCAATAGGAAATCGTTTAGGTATCATCAGAGGTTGGGAATCAAATTGGTTTGGTGGTCATGACTATGGTGATAAGGTAGTTGAAGATGAAAGGATACGCAATTATTTGCAAGCACGTGTTCAAAAGGGTGGTATTGCTCGTATTATCATCGAGCGTACTTTAAAGCGCATCACCGTAACTATACACACTTCCCGTCCAGGTATCATTATTGGTAAAGGTGGGCAGGAAGTAGACAAAATCCGGGAAGAACTCAAGAAGCTTACCAGCAAAGATGTTCAGATCAATATCATAGAGATCAGAAAGCCTGAGCTGGATGCTAACATTGTAGCTGAATCTATTGCTAAGCAGCTAGAGGCTCGTATTAACTATAGACGTGCCATCAAAATGGCTATCCAGTCTACAATGCGTGCTGGAGCTGAAGGTGTTAAGATTAGAATTGCCGGAAGATTGAACGGTGCCGATATGGCGCGTACTGAAGAATATAAAGACGGTAGAACTCCACTTCATACTTTCCGGGCCGATATCGATTATTCCCTAAAAGAGGCGTTGACTATCTACGGTCTTATTGGTATAAAAGTGTGGATCTGTAAAGGAGAAGTATTCGGAAAACGTGATCTTAATCCAAATACCGGAGCACCAAAGAAAGAAAGAGGAAAAGGTGGCGGTGGCCGCAAAAGAAACCAGCGTAAACGTTAGTTTTTATAGATATTTTAATTTACCTTTGCCAAACTTTTTTGGAAAGGGGTAAAAGATAAATTTTTACATTCCATTTTGGATAAAATTTTGCGCTATGTTACAACCAAAAAGAACGAAATATAGAAAGCAGCAGAAGGGGAGGATTAAAGGGATTTCGCAAAGAGGAAACCGGGTATCCTTTGGTACTTTTGGCCTAAAATCACTTGATGATGGTCGTCTTACTAACAGACAGATAGAGTCTGCGCGTATTGCGATGAACAGATATATGAAAAGAGAAGGAAAAGTATGGATTCGCATCTTTCCCGATAAGCCAATTACGAAGAAGCCTTTGGAGGTACGTATGGGTAAAGGTAAGGGGGCATTGGATCACTACGTAGCTATAATTAAGCCAGGACGGGTACTTTTTGAGATTGACGGTGTTTCTGAAGCTATTGCGATGGAAGCATTGAGACTTGCTGCACAAAAGCTTCCGGTACAGACAAAGTTTGTGTTCAGACCGGATTATGTAGGGAAATAGGAAAGCGGGGTTGTAACGTTTAGGCAATTAGAAATTAAGAAAAAATGGCATCAAAAACAACTTTAGAGCTACAGGAGCTCTCCAATGAAGATTTACTCGCAGAAATGAACGATACGGAGCGTCAATATCAGAAGCTCAAATTTGACCATGCGGTTAGAGGGCTTGACAATCCGGTAGTACTGCGCAGAATTCGCAGAAATGTAGCGCGTTTAAAGACAGAAATACGCAAGCGCGAGATAAGCGAGATGAGTAAAGAAGATTTGGACAACAGATCTAAAATTCGTAAAAGACGTCGCCGCCAAAAGCGCTCATAAGCACGGCAGTAGTTAAATTCAATAAAGCAAATGGAAGAAAGAAATCTTAGAAAAACCAGGACAGGCGTAGTAAGGAGTACTAAAATGGACAAAACTATTTCTGTAGCTGTTGAACGTCGATTACGTCACCCTATTTACGGTAAGTTCGTGAAGAAATCACGGAAGTTCATCGCTCATGATGAAAAGAACGAATGCAACGAAGGAGACTTGGTCAGAATCATGGAAACTCGTCCTTTGAGTAAGCGTAAGCGCTGGAGGCTTGTAGAGATTCTTGAAAGAGCCAAGTAAATTTATATATCAGGACGAGGCGTCCTGTTTGGTTTTTAACTTTTTCAATCACATTGCCATGATTCAGCAGGAGACTAGACTTAACGTAGCAGATAACAGTGGTGCCAAAGAAGTACTTTGTATTAAGGTGCTCGGTGGGTCGAAGAGAAGATATGCCTCAATAGGCGATATTATTGTAGTAACTGTAAAGCACGCTTCACCAGGTGGTGGTATCAAGAAAGGCGCTGTTACTAAAGCTGTAGTTGTAAGAACTAAAAAAGAAATTCGCCGTAGAGATGGCTCCTACATTCGTTTTGATGATAACGCGGTGGTTTTGTTAAATGCATCCGAAGAACCTAGAGGTACTCGTATTTTTGGGCCGGTGGCAAGAGAATTACGCGAGCGCGACTATATGAGAATTATTTCACTGGCTCCTGAGGTACTCTAATATATGGCTCTCTGAAAGGGTCGGTTTTTGTGACTGTAAATAATAGTAAAGATGTCAAAGAAAATTAAGCAATATCGTTTCGCCCCCAAGTTGAAAATAAAAAAAGGGGATAAAGTAGTAGTCATCGCCGGGGCTTACAAAGACAGAGAGCGCGTACGCGAAGTACTCGAGGTATTGCCCAAAAAAAATAAGGCGATCGTTGAGGATGTAAATATTGTAAAAAAACATACTAAACCTTCTCAAGATAATCCGGGTGGTATCATCGAAGAGCCGGCTCCGATTAGTCTCTCTAACTTGATGTTGGTGGATCCCAAAACAGGAGAACCTACCCGTGTTGGCAGAATGAGAACGGAAGAAGGTAAAATAGTGCGTTATTCTAAAAAATCAGGAGAAATTATTGAGTAATGAGTTACGTACCAAGACTTAAGAAAAAATACAGAGAAGAAGTCATTCCTGCCTTGTTTGAGCAGTTTGGATACTCTTCTATTATGGAAGTGCCAGTCATCCAAAAGATTTGTATCAATCAGGGGGTTGGGAAAGCTACTCAGGATAAAAAGCTGGTAGAAAATTCCCTACAGGAAATGGCCATGATTGCAGGTCAAAAGGCTGTTCCTACTAAAGCCAAAAAGGCAGTTTCTAACTTTAAGCTTAGAGAAGGAATGACCATTGGAGTACGTGTGACCCTGAGAGATATTAAGATGTATGAATTCCTGGATCGATTTATCAGCGTAGCTCTTCCTCGTGTGCGTGACTTCCGTGGAATTAGTGATAAAAGTTTTGATGGCAGGGGTAATTACTCCCTTGGTATCACA
Source organism: uncultured Saprospiraceae bacterium (assembly GCA_964628385.1). Taxonomy (GTDB): domain Bacteria; phylum Bacteroidota; class Bacteroidia; order Chitinophagales; family Saprospiraceae; genus JANQPA01. Next base: position 47,731 of record CAZVOD010000004.1, on the reverse strand, counting down.
GAACAGATTATCTTTCCTGAAATTAACCTGGATAAAGTGAGTAATATTCAGGGGATGGATATCACGTTTGTTACCACAGCTAAGACAGACGCTGAGGCTTTAGCCCTGCTCAAGCTAATGGGCTTACCATTCAAGAACCAGAAAAACTAAATATAATTATGGCACGTAAATCAGTAATCGCCAGAGAAAGAAAGAGAGAAAGACTAACGGCTAAGTATGCTGAGTTAAGAAAACAACTGAAGGAAGAAGGACGTTGGGATGAGTTGGATAAGCTACCCAGAAATTCTAGTCCTATCAGAAAGCACAACAGATGCAAACTGACCGGGCGTCCTAAAGGATATATGCGCCAGTTTGGAGTTTGCCGCGTGAAATTCCGTCAAATGGCACTTGAGGGTAAAATCCCTGGAGTAACTAAATCTAGTTGGTAAAAAATATTTATAATAATAGTTGGTCAGGTTCCCTTATATTGGGAAAACCGGTTGACGAAATTCATTACAAATGGCTGTATCAGATCCTATAGCGGATTATTTAACCCGAATTCGTAATGCTCAGCAGGCAGGTCACCGAGTTGTTAATATTCCTGCTTCAAAAGTATTGAAGGGTGTAACGAAAATTCTTTATGATCAGGGTTATATTTTGAAGTATAAATTTACAGAAGAAGGTGGAAAAGGAGGGTCCGGTCTGATTAAGATCGCATTGAAGTATGATATTCAAACTAAAAAACCAGTGATCAGAGAACTGAAGAGAATTAGTAAGCCCGGTTTGAGGAAGTATTCCAAGGCTGATGATCTGCCTAGAGTGATAAACGGGCTTGGAACACTTATTGTATCTACTTCTAGAGGTGTACTCACGGGGCAGGAAGCAAGAGAAAAACATATTGGAGGCGAAATACTGTGTTCTGTATATTAATTTTTGACTTAAGAAAATCGATACAAAATGTCTCGTATAGGAAAGATGCCGGTTACCATTCCAAGTGGAGTAACCATTGATGTAAGCAAAGGTAATCTGGTAACTGTAAAAGGGCCCAAGGGAGAGTTGAGGGAGCAGATTAGTCCAGACCTGGAACTAGCTATAGAAGACGGGGAGCTTAATTTGAAAAGGCCTACAGAACAGAAGCGCCACAAAGCTATGCACGGCTTGTACCGCGCACTTATCCAAAATATGGTCGTAGGTGTTACAGAAGGATACGTGAAGGAGCTTGAGTTGGTAGGAGTAGGTTATCGTGCCAGTAGTTCAGGGCAAAAATTAGAGCTGACCTTAGGCTATTCTCACCCTATTATCTTTGTACTACCAAAAGAAGTTAAGTTAGAAATCAAGACGGAAAAGAGTAAAGCTCCTGTAGTGCGCCTTGAGTCACATGATAAGCAATTAATCGGTCAGGTTGCTGCCAAAATACGTGCATTCAGAGCACCAGAACCGTACAAAGGAAAAGGTGTACGTTTTGTTGGCGAGCAAATCAGACGTAAGGCTGGTAAGGCTGGTGGTAAATAATATTTATCATAACTCTTTAATTCAATGGAATTTGGGTCTGCCCCTTGTAATACGGGCTTACACTAAGTTCAAAAAATAAGAATAATGGCTTTTTCAAAGGAGTTTAAAAAACAGCGGATCAAGTATAGAATTCGCAAAAAAATTACGGGCACAAAGGAAAGACCACGCCTGAGTGTCTACAGAAGCAATAAAGAAATTTACGCCCAAGTTATCAATGATTTAGAAGGTGTTACGCTTTTGTCTGCCAATTCAAGAGAGGCAGGTATTCCAAAAGACGTCAATAAAGTGGAACAGTCCAAAGCGGTAGGTAAGCTACTGGCTCAAAAAGCATTATCAGCAAATATCAACAAAGTGGTCTTCGACAGAAGTGGTTACCTGTATCATGGCCGGGTGAAGGCCTTAGCTGATGGAGCCAGAGAAGGCGGACTTAATTTATAAAAAAATAATGTCAATTAGTTATGGCTAAAAGAAGTGCGAACAATAATGCCCGTGGCGGTAACAACCGTGGTGGCAACAGAGATAACAAAAGTCGCGATAACAAAAACCGCGATAGTAGAGGAGGACGTGGTAATGATGGTAATGATAGGGTGAAGGCAGCAGAAACGGAATTGAAGGAAAAGTTAGTTAATCTTAATCGTGTTGCAAAAGTAACTAAAGGTGGGCGTACATTCAGTTTTGCAGCCATAGTGGTGGTAGGTGATGGTAAAGGTACTGTTGGTCATGGGCTAGGAAAGGCTCGTGATGTTTCTGAATCTATCTCCAAAGCTGTGGATGATGCTAAGAAGAGTCTGATAAAAGTACCGATACACAAAGGTACAATCCCGCACGAAGCAAAAGGTAAGTATGGCGCCGGGAAAGTATTAATAAAGCCTGCAGCTGATGGTACTGGTGTAATTGCCGGTGGTGCAATGCGTGCGGTTTTAGAAATGGCGGGTGTACAAAACGTACTTGCCAAATCTCAGGGGTCTTCAAATCCTCACAACGTCGTTAAAGCAACTATTGACGCACTTAGCAACCTAAGAAGCCCAATGGAGATCGCCAAAAATCGCGGTATCAGTATGGATAAGCTTTTTAACGGTTAATTGGTTGGAGATCTGGATGCAAGAAAAAAATAAAAGGAATATAACCCATACTATTATGGCCAAAATAAAAATCACTCAGGTTAAGAGTATTATCGACCGTACACAAAAACAAAAGGACACAATAAAGGCCCTTGGTTTACGTAAGGTCAATGATGTTGTTATCAAAGAAGCTACTCCTCAAGTTAAGGGGATGGTAGCCAAAGTTACGCATCTGATCAAAGTGGAAGACGCAGAGTAATGATGGAACTTGTAGCCATCAACTTTTTATATTCAAGATTTGTTAAAACAAAGTTCCGATGAAGTTGCATAAACTAAGGCCCGCTTCAGGGTCTACCAAGAACGGAAAAAGAATTGCGAGAGGACAGGGTTCAGGTAAAGGTGGAACGGCTACTCGTGGTCATAAAGGAGCGCAGTCTCGCTCAGGATACAGTCGTAAGCGTAACTTTGAAGGTGGTCAAATGCCTCTACAGATGCGTTTGCCGAAAAGAGGTTTTAAAAACCCTAATCGCACGGCTTACGTTCCTATGAATTTGGAACGTATCCAGGAGATTGTTGATAAATACAATATCGAAAAGATCAGCCCGGAATGGCTGGCCGAAAAACGTATTGTCAGAAAGAACGCCAGGATCAAAGTACTTGGCACTGGGGAGTTAAAAACAAAAATTGAAATAGCAGCTCACGCTTGCTCGAACAGTGCAAAAGAAGCTATCGAGAAGCTGGGAGGTAGTGTTAACCTTGTATAATCTAGTACAATGAAGAAATTTATTACCACGCTTAAGAATATTTGGAAAATCGACGAGCTTAGAAAGCGCATTTTGTTTACCATCGGGTTACTGATGGTTTTCCGCTTAGGTACTTTCATTGTACTGCCAGGGGTTGTTCCTTCTCAACTTGCAAGTGCTGCCCAGGGCTCTTCGGGGGCTCCTACTGACTTGGTAGGTCTGATCAATGTTTTTACAGGAGGTGCATTTAGTAATGCATCTATTTTTGCGTTGGGTATTATGCCTTATATCACTGCCTCTATCATTATCCAGCTTCTGGGATTCGCTGTTCCTTATTTCCAGCGTTTGCAGCAAAAAGAAGGAGAGTCAGGTCGTAGAAAACTCAATCAGATTACTCGCTTGTTAACTGTAGCTATTACACTCGTTCAGGGAGGTGGATACCTTACCTTGATAAGTAGTCAGGGGGCAGTTTCAGCGGCTATTCCTAACGGTATATTCTGGTTGTCAAGTATCATTCTACTGTCCACCGGAACAATCTTTGCCATGTGGTTGGGTGAAAAAATTACTGATAAGGGCATAGGTAATGGTGTATCGCTTTTGATCACCGTAGGTATCATTGCTACCTTGCCGGGAGCACTGGCCTTCGAATTTACTTCTCAGCTCGATAGTGGTGGTTTACTACTTTTTGTGGTAGAGCTAGTACTTTTCTTCTTGATTGTAATGGTAACAATTGCTATCGTTCAGGCGGTCAGAAAAATTCCGGTACAATACGCGAGTAGAATGGTAGGTCGTACTGCTGGCAGTATGCCCGCTCAAACGAAAAGAGATTTTATTCCTTTACGGTTAAATTCCGCTGGTGTAATGCCAATTATCTTTGCTCAGGCACTAATGTTTCTACCTGCAACGGTAGCACAGTTTGCTGCTGGCAATAACGCTGGTAATTCCCCGATTTTAGCCGTATTGACTAATCCTTTCTCTCTGGCATCAAGTATCTTTACTTTTATGCTCGTAGTTTTGTTCACTTACGTGTATACAGCACTGTTAGTCAACCCGCAGCAGTATGCCGAATACCTTAAGCGCCAAAATGCTTTTATCCCCGGTATCAAACCTGGTAAGCCAACTGCTGACTTTATCGATGCTATTACTTCAAGAATTACCCTTCCTGGGTCTATGTTCCTTGGGTTAATCGCTGTACTTCCTGCTGTGGCAGTAGCATTTGGTATTAACACGGGCTTTGCCATTTTCTTTGGTGGCACTTCTTTGTTGATTCTCGTAGCCGTAGTTCTGGATACGCTTCAGCAGATCGAAAGCTACTTGTTGATGCGTAAGTACGACGGTTTGGTTAAGTCCGGAAAGATTGTAGGGCGCAATTCCAGCCGTATGCAAGGGATCGGTGCAGGTATGTAAGATGACAGTGGAAGACTACTCATCTCAATGATGTACAAAACAAATTTATATTCATATACAGATGAGCAATGGAGTTACTACATTGCTCATCTGTATTTTAACAGACTTGTTCAGAAGGTATAGTGATGAAAACGGTATATTATAAAACTGACGAAGAAATAGAATTAATACGCGAGAGTTGTTTGCTGGTATGTAAAGCACTGGCACACGTAGCTTCTATTATACGTCCTGGAATTTCTAGCGTAGAGATCGATAAAGAGGCAGAACAACTGATAGCTGATCATGGAGCTGTTCCAGGGTTTAAAGGCTATCGGGGTTTTCCTGCTACCCTTTGTGTATCTACCAATGAGCAGGTAGTTCACGGGATACCAGTTGAAGAAAGAATATTTGAAGAAGGCGACATTGTCTCTGTAGATTGTGGCGTACTAATAAATGGTTTTTTTGGTGATTCAGCCTACACTTTTCCATTAGGTGAAGTACCAGAGGAGCTGATGAAGCTGTGTGAAGTCACTAATACTAGCCTTTATAAAGCTATTGATGCAGCAGTAGCTGGCCAGCGTTTAGGAGACATTGGTCACGCAGTTCAGCAGTATGTTGAAAAAGAGCACAAATACGGTGTTATTCGCGAACTGGTAGGGCATGGTATAGGTAGAGAACTTCACGAAGGGCCAGACGTTCCTAACTATGGACGCCGTGGCAGAGGTATTAAGTTGAAAGAAGGACTGGTGATCGCTATCGAGCCTATGGTTAATCTGGGAAAAAGAGAGGTAAGAACAGCTAAAGATGGCTGGACAATCATCTCTAAAGACAAAAAGCCCTCTGCACATTACGAACACACAATCGCCGTGAGGAAAGGGCAGGCAGATATTCTTTCTGATCATAAGATAATTGAACAGGCTATTGAAAAAAATCAGAATGTACGATCCGTCTCCAATAAGTTGGTGGATACCCTTTCTGCTTAGTATAATTCGGATTGTGCAAAATGATGATGTATTAGGCGTTTTTGTTGTGTAAAGCTTTTGAAAAACAAATAATTTATTTATCTTTGCACACCGAAAAATTTTATATGAGTAAGAAAAACTTATTGAAGCAGGATGGTATTATTGAAGAGGCACTGTCTAACGCGATGTTTAGAGTGCGTTTAGAAAACGACCATCAAATTGTTGCTACCATTTCGGGAAAAATGAGAATGAACTATATCAGAATATTACCTGGCGATAAGGTTGCCGTGGAAATGTCTCCATACGATCTTTCAAGAGGTAGAATAACCTATCGCTACAAATAAACTAAAAATAGTTGTCATGAAGGTTAGAACATCCGTTAAAAAGCGTTCTGCTGATTGTAAGATCGTTAGAAGAAAAGGAAAAATTTATATCATTAATAAAAAGAATCCTAAGTTCAAACAGCGTCAAGGCTAATTTGGGCTGGTTATAATAATTTTCAAGATGGCAAGAATAGCAGGTATAGATCTACCAAGAAACAAACGTGGCATTATCAGTCTTACGTATATATTCGGTATTGGAAAAACCAGAGCCGCTGCAATCCTAGATCAGGCCGGAATTGATCATAGTACGAAAGTAGAAGACTGGACTGATGCCAACATTAAGGAAATTTCCTACATCATTACTGAAGAGTATACAGTAGAAGGAGAGTTGCGCTCTGAAACGAAAGAAAATATCAAGCGATTGATGGATATTGCTTGTTATAGAGGTCTGAGGCATCGTAAGAGCTTACCTTTGAGAGGGCAGCGTACACAAACTAATGCTCGTACTCGTAAGGGTAAGAAGAAGACTGTTGCAAATAAGAAGAAATAATTCGTTAATGTCATCTTGTTAAAAGATCAATCTATAGAAAATGGCAAAATCAAAAAAAGTTAAGAAGCGTAAAGTAAAGGTCGACTCTGAAGGGTTGGTTTTCATTCAGGCTTCTTTCAACAATATTATTGTTTCGCTTACCAACAAGGCCGGTCAAGTTATTTCTTGGTCTTCAGCCGGTAAAGCAGGGTTTCGCGGGTCGAAGAAAAATACGCCCTATGCAGCTCAGGTCGCAGTAGCAGAAGCTGCCAGGATTGCCCACGAAGCGGGAATGAGAACTGCTGAAGTTTTCGTGAAAGGCCCTGGTTCTGGTAGAGAAGCAGCTATTCGTGCCATTGACGTGTCTGGCATAAAAGTTATGAGAATTAAGGATGTTACTCCAGTACCTCATAATGGTTGTAGGCCACCAAAGCGCAGACGTGTCTAAGCCCAAACAAACGCATTCATTTAGTAGTAAAATTCTTAGTTACCAATATGGCTAGATATAGAGGTCCAAAAACAAAAAAATCGAGGTCTTTCGGGGAAAGCATCTATGGTTTTGACAAAAGTTTTGAAAAAAGAAAGTATCCTCCCGGACAACACGGTAATACCAGAAGGAGAAAGCAGAAGTCTGATTATGCCTTGCAATTGATGGAAAAGCAGAAAGCGAAGTACACTTATGGAATATTGGAGCGTCAGTTTCGTACGCTATTTGAAAAAGCTTCTGCCAAGAAGGGAGTTACGGGGGAAAACTTATTACAGTTCCTGGAAGCCCGTCTGGATAATACGGTATTCCGCATGGGCTTAGCGCCAACGAGAAGAGCGGCCAGACAACTGGTAACACATCGTCATATTGTAGTAAATGGTACCGTTACTAATGTACCTTCTTTCCAAATGCGTCCTGGCGATGTTGTAACGGTAAGAGGTAAATCAAAAAGTATGGATGTCATTAAAGATTCCATTACTACTAGATCAGACGTTAAAAAATATTCCTGGCTAGAGTTTAATCCAGATAAGCTAGAAGGTATATTCATCGGCTGGCCAGAGAGAGAGCAGATTCCTGAGAAGATCAACGAGCAGCTAATCGTCGAATTATACTCTAAATAAATTCTATTACACCAATTCAACTATTATTGAACTGGTGTAGTTTTTACCATGGTATTAAAATTTTTTCCCAAATTTATTTTGAATTAATAAAAAATCCGCGAGCAAGAGAGCTAGAGATAGTCAAAAAAAATTGTTTGTAGAGAAATTCAGCTTCGAGAAAGGATTTAATACCTCGATATATAGGCCTACAAAAGGCCACCAATGAGAAAAAGCGCTTTTTCTCAAAAATCTATTGCTTCCGGTATATTCAATTGAATTACCTACTTAATAATCAACGTTGAAATAAGCTTATGAGCATTCTCAACTTCCAGAAGCCTGATAAGATCGTAATGCAGAAGGCAGATGATTTTAAAGGGCTTTTTGAATTCAAACCACTAGAACCAGGTTTCGGACAAACGATTGGAAACTCCCTTCGTCGCGTCCTTTTGTCATCACTTGAAGGTTTTGCCATTTCTGCTATCCGTATCGCCGGTGTGGAGCACGAGTTTGCTACCATTCGCGGGGTTGTGGAAGATGTGGTAGAGATTATTCTTAACCTCAAGCAGGTACGCCTCAAACAGGTAATCAGCGATGATGAAATCAATAACGAGAAAATTTATCTTACCATAAATGGTAAAGAACAATTCCTCGCAGGTGACATCGAAGAGCACACTAACGTATTCCGCATCATGAATCCGGAGTTACTTATTTGTACGATGGAGCCATTCGTTAACCTGGAAATCGAACTTACTGTTACTAAAGGTCGGGGGTATGTGCCTGCCGATGAAAATTTACCCAAAGATGCGCCAATCGGAGTTATTCCGGTTGATGCCATCTATACACCGATAAAAAATGTAGCCTACAAAGTGGAAAATACGCGTGTAGGTCAACGTACTGACTACGAAAAGTTATCTATTGAGGTGAAAACGGATGGAACTATTCACCCAGAAGAGGCCATTAAAGACGCTTCTCGTATCTTGATACAGCATCTGATGCTCATTACGGATGAGAATATCACCTTTGATGATGCATCCAGCAGAGAAGATAATATAGTGGACGAGCATATCTTGCATATGCGTAAGCTGCTAAAAACATCTCTCGAAGATTTAGACCTCTCTGTGAGAGCCTACAATTGCCTCAAAGCAGCTAAGATCAACACATTGGCTGAAATGGTCAAATATGACACCCACGAGCTATTGAAGTTTAGAAACTTCGGTAAGAAATCATTGGTGGAAATAGAGGAATTGCTTCAGGAAAAAGGTCTTACTTTTGGTATGGATCTTTCCAAGTATAAATTGGACGAAGAATAATTTTCTATGTAATAATCATTGTGATAACCAACTGTAATAATCAGTTCGTGTCACGAAGTTAAAACTTACTCATCATGAGACACAGTAAGAAGTTTAATCACTTAAAGCGAAAGTCCGCTCACCGTAAAGCGTTACTGCGAAATTTGGCTATTTCTCTGATAACGCACAAAAGAATTGTTACAACACTTGCCAAAGCTAAAGCACTTAGGCAATTTATTGAACCGCTCGTTACGAAGAGCAAAAGTAATACAACGCATTCTCAAAGGGTCGTTTTCAGCTATCTTCAAAATAAAGATGCTGTAAAAGAACTTTTTGTCAATATAGCCGGAAAGGTGGGCGATCGTCCCGGAGGTTATGTTAGAGTGATCAAAACAGGGTTTCGCCGTGGCGATGCCGCCGAAATGGCCATGATTGAGTTTGTTGACTACAATGATGTTTATTCCACCCCGGATTCTTCAGAAGAAGAAGGTAAGAAAAAGACACGCCGCCGTCGTCGCGGTGGTGGAGCCGGTAAAAAATCCAATGATACTGCTCAAAATACAGAGGAAACAACAGTGGAAGAAGCTGATGAAGAAGAGGCTATAACAACAGAACCAGATGCTGAAGATAGTGCTGAAGCAGAAGACAAAAAAGAAGATTAAGCTTTGGCCTCGCGATAACAATAAAAGTTCCCGATCATTCTCTTATGGTCGGGAATTTTTTTGTGATGTTGTATTACCTGTACATCTTCTTATATTTGTAGAAATAAACTCGTTTAGAAAGCTACAGCGGAGGCTGGCTTCGGTCCTCCTCCTGATTAAGTTTTTTATATAGGTAAACCAAAAGATGAGCGAAAAAAATAGAAAAGAAGCTGTCCTTTTATTAGAAGATGGCACCGTATTCCACGGAACAGCAGCCGGAAAGACCGGTACGACCGTTGGCGAAATTTGCTTCAACACAGGAATGACTGGTTATCAGGAAATCTTTACTGATCCTTCTTATTTTGGCCAAATCCTGGTAGCCACGAATGCGCACATTGGTAATTATGGTACCAAGGATACAGATACAGAATCCGACAGTATCAAAATTTCGGGTCTTATTTGTAAAAATTTCACCAATCAATATTCTCGTAAGCAGGCAGATGCTTCTATTCAGGATTATTTCGAAAAGGAGGGTCTCGTTGCCATATACGATGTGGATACTCGCGCAATAGTGAAGCATATCAGAGACAAGGGGGCGATGAATGCCATCATCTCAAGTGAAGTGCTTGATGTGAAAGAATTGAAAAAACAGCTGGCAGAAGTGCCTTCGATGGATGGCCTGGAGTTGGCTTCGCAAGTTAGTACGAAAGCGCCTTACTACATCGGTGAAGAATCTGCCGGGTACAAGGTAGCTGTTATTGATTACGGAGTGAAGCAAAATATACTGCGCTGCCTGGCAGCCAGAGGATGTTATTTGAAAGTTTTTCCTGCCAAAACCAATTATGAGGAGATCATGGAATGGCAGCCCAATGGTGTATTCTTGTCCAATGGCCCCGGAGACCCCGCCGCCATGGATTATGCCGTAACGCTCACCAGGAAGTTCTTGGATGTTGATATGCCACTGTTTGGCATCTGCCTCGGGCACCAGCTCCTGGCACTAGCCATAGATATCCCAACCTTCAAAATGCATCATGGTCATAGAGGGATCAATCATCCCGTCAGAAACGTAGTGTCTGGAAAATGTGAGATTACTAGCCAGAATCATGGCTTTGGCGTAGATGCCGCTACCATATTGGACAAACCTGAGCATATACAAATTACCCATATCAACCTGAATGACGAATCCATAGAAGGTATCAAAATAAAGGATAAAAGAGCATTTTCGGTTCAGTATCATCCGGAAGCCAGCCCAGGACCGCACGATGCCTGGTACCTCTTTGATGAATTCATAAAATTAATGGATACTTAATCTGGTGATACCCGAATATAAAGTGGTGATATTTATCTTACTGCCTTAAACCAAAGCCAAATTATAGCTTTTGCCTGTTATTAACTTAAACTTACAAAAATCATTATCCAATGAGTACAATTATTGATGTTCATGCCAGACAAATTCTGGACTCCAGAGGTAACCCAACAGTAGAAGTAGAAGTTTTTACTGAGGGAAGCGTAGGCCGGGCAGCAGTGCCGTCTGGTGCTTCTACTGGTAAATATGAGGCGGTTGAACTGAGAGATGGGGATAATTCCAAATACATGGGCAAAGGAGTAGAAAATGCAGTTAACAACGTAATAGGCGTAATAGCTGAAGAATTGGTTGGCTTTGATGTTTTCGATCAGGTGTCAATTGACAATCTGATGCGTGAGATGGACGGTACTCCCAATAAGTCTAAGCTGGGAGCTAACGCCATTCTGGGGGTATCATTGGCCGTATCGAAGGCAGCAGCGAGCCTTGCAGGTTTGCCCTTATTCAGATACGTTGGCGGCGTCAATGCGCATGTTTTACCTGTTCCTATGATGAACATTATCAATGGAGGTTCTCATGCTGACAATAGTATAGATTTTCAGGAGTTTATGATCATGCCAATGGCCGCTGATACTTTTTCAGAGTCGTTAAGAATGGGCGTTGAAGTATTTCACCACCTCAAAAAGGTATTGAAAAATAAGGGCTATTCCACTAATGTGGGCGATGAAGGTGGGTTTGCACCCAACCTGAAATCTAATCAGGAAGCAATCGAAACAGTATTACAGGCGATTGAAGCGGCTGGGTATAAGCCCGGAGAACAAATTATGATCGCTCTCGATGCAGCAGCTTCTGAGTTTTATCTGGAAGATGAAAAGGTATATCACCTGCATCAATCCACTGGCGATAAGCTGTCTACTGAAGATCTTGTTAGTTACTGGAAAGAATGGTGCGATAAATATCCTATTTTTTCTATTGAAGATGGATTGCACGAAGATGACTGGAATGGCTGGCAAATGCTTAACAGTGCTATCGGTGATCGTGTACAGCTGGTAGGTGATGATTTGTTTGTAACGAATGTAGAACGCCTGCAAAAGGGAATTGACCAAAAAGCAGCCAACTCTATCCTGATCAAAGTTAACCAGATTGGCTCTTTGACCGAGACTATCGATGCGGTTAATCTGGCTACTCGAAATTCTTTCACAACAGTGATGAGTCACCGTTCTGGTGAAACAGAAGACACTACTATCGCTGATTTGGCTGTGGGGCTAAATACTGGACAGATTAAAACTGGATCTGCCTCCAGGTCGGATAGGATTGCTAAATACAACCAGCTGCTCCGTATAGAAGAAGAACTTGAAGATGCTGCTGTTTTTGGTGGTAAGCAGCTTTTGAAAAAATAAAAGAGAATCAGATAGGAGATCACCTTCAGTAATGAAGGTGGCCTTTTATTTTAAAATAATAACACTGCACCAGGTCCGGTTTTCTTTATTTTGCCAAAATTTTGATTACTGGTTTTTAAGTTAGATTTTTAAGCTTAAAAATATAGAGGATATGGCAGGGAAAACTATTTTTCAAAGTTTTATAGAAGCAGTACCTAAACCCTTAAGAAATAAATATTTTCTGGCAATTATCTTTTTTGTTGCCTGGTTGATCTTTTTTGATTCGCACGATATCATCACGCAGTATCGGCTTCAGCGCACGGTCAATAAGCTGGAGAAAGACCGCGAATTCTATGAAAATAAAATCGAAGAGGTAAAGCAGCAAGAAGAAGAAATTAGAGAAGATCCAGAGAAAATAGCGAGAGAAAAATACTTTATGAAAAAGAAAGATGAAGATGTCTTTATCATAGAGAAAAAAAATCAAAATTAATAGATTTATCTAGACAAAAGCCAAGCTTTAAAACGGTTGTGGCGGTATTTGCTGGGTAAGCCTCAAAGACTTGTAAGCCAACTTTAACACGATAAATTATATCATTATGTCTGTTCTTGTAAATAAAGATTCAAGAGTCATCGTTCAGGGATTTACTGGTAAGGAAGGTTCGTTTCACGCTAGCCAGATGATAGAATACGGTACTAATGTAGTAGGAGGAGTAACACCAGGAAAAGGAGGAATAGTACATCTGGAGCGTCCTGTGTTTAATACTGTTTCTCAAGCAGTAAAAGAAGCTCAGGCGGACACTTCAGTGATTTTTGTGCCCCCCGCATTTGCCGGTGATGCCATCATGGAAGCGGCTGAAGCTGGTATAAAAGTGATCATCTGTATTACTGAAGGAATTCCGGTACAGGATATGGTAAAAGTGAAAGCCTATATCGAAGATATGGACACTCGCTTGATTGGCCCTAATTGCCCGGGCGTTATTACGCCGGGAGAAGCAAAATGCGGCATTATGCCGGGCTTTATCCACAATCCCGGAAAAATAGGTATTGTATCTAGATCAGGAACCCTGACTTACGAAGCCGTAGATCAGGTAACCAAAGCTGGTATGGGGCAATCTACTTGTATTGGTATTGGCGGTGATCCTATCGTAGGTACGACCACCAAAGAAGCCATTGAGCTATTAATGAATGATCCCGATACAGAAGGAATTATTATGATCGGCGAGATCGGGGGAGGCATGGAAGCAGATGCCGCTCATTATATCCAAGCCCACGGCACCAAGCCTGTAGTCGGTTTCATTGCCGGACAAACAGCCCCAAAGGGTAGAACCATGGGACACGCCGGTGCTATTATCGGTGGTGCAGAAGATACTGCCGAAGCGAAAATGAAAATTATGGAGGAATGCGGCCTGCACGTAGTTAAATCACCTGCTACTATCGGTGCTACTATGGCTGAAGCTCTGAAAAAAAAGTTAGCTTCGAGTAGGTAACCAATGAAATTTGAAGCTGCCTGAAATGCTTAGAAAAGTCGGGCAGCCCTTGGTTTTTAACAACACCTGAGTCCAGCGTGCTGCTAGCTATCGGAAAGAAAAGATGACAATTATTGCAATCACTGCCAGAACAATCAGTGAAAATATAATAAAGTTATTATTCTGCGACTTATATCTAGCAAAGAGATAGTCCATAGCGTCTTTCCACTCCAGTCTCTTTGCGATGGCTTCCCGCATCATTACAAAATATTTGGCATTGCCCAACTTCTGCTGATCCCCGTGCTTATCCAGTATGAAAAAATCACCATCGAGGAAGGCCAAATCATATAATTCGCTAGCTCCATCAATTTCAATAATGAATTTGTTACTACTTTCCAGAAAGCGCCATGATCCTGGCGAGATATCACCATTGACAGAGCGTAAGTATTCCCCATCTGCCTGAAAAAAATGTAGAACAGCTTCATGAAAGTCGATGTCATCTCTGATTTCTAACCATGCTTTATCCAGATAAAATTCATCTTCTGCCAAATCCTCTCCCCATTGACCAACATCTGGAAGGATTGCGTCAAGATAATCATCCATAGTAGTGGCATCAGGGGCCGGGATGTTAAATGCATCAGCTATTTTATCTAAATACTTATTTTCCAACCCTCTATTGTTTTGGTCAAAAAAATAGCCTCCTTGGTTAAAATATCAAAATGGGCAACGTCAAGTCTAAATTTATTGCCTAGGCATTTTTCCACTCACTGCGCTTTTTGAAATATTTTGAATCAACTACCAGTAAGCCGAAAGATACACAATCCTTCTTGGTTTGTCTGGAATGATGATCCCCATGAGCCCTAAGTATAGCTTTACTGTAGATAGTATCTAGTTGTCTGAACCATTTAAAGCGTCTGTGAATATACACATCGTGGATCAGAAAGTATATCATCCCGTAAATGGAAATACCAATGCCTACAAATAACAGCCAAAAGTGCGTAGTAGAAAGCCCAATGATATAAGAAGCCGCACTGGGCACTGCGAATATTAAAAAGAAAAGGTCATTTTTCTCAAAAAAACCTGTTTTTTCGAAATGTGGCTTGTGGTGGTCTTCATGCCAAATCCACAAAAAGCCATGCATAATGTATTTGTGAGCAAACCATGCTACGAACTCCATCGCAATGACAGTTCCTAAAGTTACCATGATGTACAGTAAAATCTCCATAGGTCTCAATCCTGATTTTATTCTAATCCTAAAACAAAGAAAAATATAAACTGCAAAATAAACAGGCCGATAGCAACAATGTTTCTGTTATTTTTCACTAAAAACTGAAAGCTAATGCAAAGTACAAAAGCTATAACAAACCAGGCCAGGTAATTTTGTAGGGGTACGACCTCAGAATTCCAGTCCCAAAAATTTAAAGCTATGGCCACCGGCTCTATCAATACATCTAGCAGAACCATCAGGAAAGCGGCCAGAAATGCCCTTCCTATTTTATGCACACCAAGGAATAAATGATTCATTAAAGTACTGGAAGCATACACTAATAACAGCCAATTGATACCAATGATCAGTGGGGTGCCCCATATTTTTAGCCCCAAAACGTTACCGTAAGAATACTCTCCAAAGATAATTCCAGTATTTACGCCGATAACTTCTGATAAAAAGCCTACCGTAAAGCAAATACCCATGAACAGGTAATGGCTTAATTGCCATGCTTTGTGATGTAGTAACACAATGAAAAGCGAAAAAAGTAAATTTATGGGGGTAAGGTAGATAAAACTGTTGTGCAATTGCGTCTCTATACCGATAATGCCTATGGCATAAACAATGGTGAGAATGGCAATACTTACAAACGCTTTGTTGTTTGCCCACCAGTCCGGCAAAATTTTATCGGAGAATATAGAATTCAAAGATTTGGAATTTGTATCTGCCATATCTGCTTATTTTTGTTCATGCATCACCTCGTCAACAATTCTTGCTGACAACAAACAAAGTGGGATGCCGCCTCCCGGATGTACACTGCCACCGCAAAAATATAATCCTTTTATTTTTTTGGAAAAATTGGCATGGCGCATAAACGCTGCCATTCTGTTATTTGAACTCGTACCGTACAAAGCGCCCAGGTGTGAAGAGGTCTTTCGCTCTATTGTCCTGGGGTCTAGAATAGCTTCGCACTCGATAAGGGGCTCCATATCAGTATCCAGCATTCTGTTGAGTTTTGCAATAATATTCTTCCTGGCTACGCTGATTAATTCATCCCAATCCTGGCTATTATCATGTGGGGCATTGATCATCGTAAACCAGTTTTCACAACCTTGTGGCGCATCAGTAGCTGTGAATTTTTTGGTGATATTCACATATACTGTAGGATCATCAGAAATTTTTCCGTTCTCCAGCAAATCGAATTCCTCTTCGTAATTGTCACTGAAAAGAATATTGTGCAGGTTAAATTCCGGAAACTCCTTTTTGATCCCCCAATAAAAGATTAGCGCTGAGGTACTCTTTTGCTGCTTAAGTACCCGTCGGGGTTGCTTTTGCCCGGCCAGTAGTTTTTTGTAAGTGTAAAATACATCCATATTTGAGATCACCTGATCAAAATGATGTATTGTTTGACCTATTTTCAGCCCCTTTGCTTTTCCCTTTTCTACTGTGATTTCATCTACTCTGGTGCCAAAGTGAAACTTAGCTCCTTTTAACTTGGCCAAACGGTATAAGCTTTCCGTAATAGAATACATACCATTCTTTGGGTAGTAAGCACCTATCTCGTGCTCAAAGTAAGGGATCATGGTCAGCAAACCCGGCGCCTTGTAAGGGTTGGAACCATTGTAAGTAGCAAACCTGTCAAAAAGCTGAACGGCCTTTTGATTGTCTAGGTACTTTTGATGTACCTTATGCATGCTCCTGAAAAGATCCAGCTTACCGAGCTTGAGCACGGCCCTGGCTACATCTTTGTCCATCCAGGTACCTAACTTGTGTAAGGATTTTTCCAAAAAAATCTTTCCGGTTAAGCTGTACTTTAGTGAAGCATTATCAAAGAAGCGCTCTAATTTATCTTTACTCAAATCCAGTTTTTGGCTTAATTCATTCACAAAGGCCTGTTTTTCAGCATGTGCATGAAGCTGAGTTCCGTCTTCCCAAAAATAATTACAAACAACAGGGAGCTTGATATATTCAAATTGGGCGCTGATATCTTCACCAGCAAGTTCAAAAAGCTCCTCGACGTACTGAGGCATCGTGAATAACGAAGGGCCGGCGTCAAACCGATACCCATTGACCTCAAATGCCGAAAGCTTTCCTCCCGGATAATCATTGGCTTCAAATACTTCTACTTCATAGCCACGGTTCGCCATTCTTATGGCAGTGGCCAGGCCGGCCACTCCTGCTCCGATAATTCCTACCTTCAATGTGTGTTGTTTTTGTTAACGAATTAACAAGAATGTATTGGCAAGGTTCAAGAAGCCCGGGCTGCAGAAGTCTTACTACGTGCATTTATGTAAGGAAGCTCAATATAAAAGTCTGTTCCCTCATTCGGGCGAGTGTCAAAGTATATCCTTCCGCTATGGGCCTCAATAATATTTTTTGAAATCGCCAACCCCAGGCCCGTACCAGAGGATTTGGTAGTGAAATTAGGTGCAAAGACTTTTTCCTGAAGATGCTCGGGGATGCCAGTGCCATTATCTGTGACTTTTATAAGGGCCAGCGTGCCGGATAGCGAAAAGTGCACATTCACCGCTCCTTTTCTATTCTCGGGAATCGCCTGAATAGCATTTTTGATCAAGTTAGAAAGTACCCTGGATAGCTGCTCCCTATCCGCTCGCACTAGACAATCTTCTTCAGGAAAATGAGCCGTAATACTTAGCGCTTCGTTTTCCTGCTTTTTGTAAAGGTCATAAATGGATTGTATAAGTTCATTGAGAGAAAAAAGACCAAACTGAGCTTTGGGCATCTTGGCAAAATTAGAAAATTCGGTAGCAATCCTTGATAGACTATCGATTTGCTCAATGAGCGTTCTGGATATTCTACTCAGCAATTTGCCGATATCTTCGGGTGGGGTTTGTCTATGGATATGCATCAAATACTGCACATTGAGCTTCATTGGTGTCAGCGGATTTTTAATTTCGTGGGCTACTTGCTTGGCCATTTCCCTCCAGGCCTCCTCCCGCTCCGAAGTCTTTAGCTTAAGGGTTTGCTCTTCTAGCTTTTCAAGCATTCCATTGTAGGTACGGATGAGCTGACCTATTTCATCTTCACTGTGCCATTCAATGGGCTCATTTTTTCCCAACGTTACTTTACTGAGGTTATCACCCAGCGCTTCTATAGGTTGAGTGATAACATTGGTAATAACTATGGCGGCAATGCCAGCTACCACCAGCATAAATACATAAACGATCATCAGTTTTCCTAAAAACTCACTCACCGAGACACTCACGGTTCGGTTGAACCCATCACCCATCCTGGTAACAATAGCTGCTATTCCTCCGGGAAAGCCCCTGGCCAGTTTAAAGAAGCGTAGCTCATGTTCAGAAAAAGCGGATTTAGAATAAGGACCATTCCAAAAAGGTATATTGAAATTGTTGCTAATACTTTTGGGAAGCATTTCGGTTTGCAAGAGCATGGAGTCATTGACATATAATAGCTGGCCGCTGGTATCGTATATACTGATTAGCTCAGGCAGGCGTTCGGCAAAGAATTCCCGGGTGGTCAAAAGGCTATCTCTGGCCTTGAGGCCATCGTATACCTGAATTCCCAGCTTATTGATCAGTCGTTGTATTTCTTGACCTTCCCGCTCTTCCAACTCATTCCGGTTAGCATTTCCCAAAAAAGAAATAGAAACCACCACAATCAGCAAGAAAGACAATAAGATGATGCCAATGACGCCACTTTGCATTTTCAGGCTGATCGTATTGGCTTTAAATGAAAAATAATCAGCTTTCAGGTTGATAAGTTTGAAGCTGGAGAGCAAGAAAATAGCGTACACACTAAGCAGCATGAGTATGAATAAGAGCGAAAAAATGCTCAAGGGCTCAAAATATCCTCCCATGGCTTTATTCAGGACCACTTCCTTACCATCGGCAGCTGCGTACCAGACGTTAAGTTCTTGGCTATTTAAATTGTAGCCTCTGGAAGAAGCGCTGAGATATAATGCCTTGGAAGAATGAATAGGAATATCGTACAGGGTGATGCTCTGAAAATGCTGCTTATTGCGTAGCTCAAAATTGTTAAAAGCGGTAAAATTTGTTTTTCTGCGTAGCAAAATGGAAGAATCACCAGCGGGAGTTTTTAAAAGCCACTGGGTGTATTTTTTATTAGAAAAAATGTATGAACTATTTTCAAAAGCCTGAAGCCCTGGCAGGATGCTGGCATCTACAAATTCGGTGCTGTAATGTGTTTGAAAATACTTATCATTCAGAATACAGGTAGCAAAGAATTGTTGGTTAAGCGTAAACTCATTTTGGGGATGTATGGAAAAGGAAAAAGCATAGACTTGATCTTCCATAATATGCTGATAATTACGAATGGCTTTTTGGGCCAGTAAATCTTCATTTTTGGCAAAAGCCTCAGCCTGCTGCCATCCGGTTTTGCACAAGTGATCAATCTGAGATTTAAAGGTAAGTCCGGCAGTTGTTATAGTATAAAACACCAACCAAATCAAAGACCAGGTTAAGGTATTGACAATATGATCAATGAACAGATCCCAAAGAAGCAACTGTAGCAAGGTAATCATTAGGATAGGCAGTAAGCCAAGCTGAATGGGAAGTAGCCATGCTGCCAGGGTACTGAATAAGACTCCTATCGCCAGCCCATAAAGTCTATGTTGCCGATTTATATTCAATTTGACAAGTACCTGTATCAGGTGTTGGCTACTCACAAAGTGTATGAAAAGCCAGGTAATTAACAGAATGATCTTTAAAATCAGCTCTGTAGAGAACTCGTATAAATCATCAAGGAGAAAAACCGGTGGTAACTCATAAAGTATCCAGTTAAAAAAAATAGACATTAGCCACCAGGTACTGCCAATAGTTCCAAATACTAATGCTGACAACAAGACGGGGGGAACGGAACTATAAATACGCTTAATACAAAAGTCTAATAGGAGCCCGAGAAGGAATATACTAATTACCAGCAATTCTCCGACGTAGAAAAAGCCAAAGAAGGGTTGCCACAGCATCTCGGAAGACCAGTAGATGCTGGTTACTTCCTCATGGTGCAGGAGTTTGAAAATTGTGCAAAGTAATATGGCAGCCGCCAGAAAACCTCCCACCCGATAACTGTATTTGATGGGAAAGCAGTACAGGTACAAGTAGTACAGATAAATCAGGCTTGCGGCAAACAAAAGGGGAAATACCGCTGATAGGAGTAACGTGAGCTTACCGGATTTTTTATGTTTTATTGAAAATAAAGTGCTGCCATCCGGGCCTTTCACTGGATTTAGGGCAACGGGTTGGGTTACGGAAAAGCGGTTGGGTACAATATTAGCAAAGCCAAACTCCGGGTGGGTTTGTAGCGGAAGACTTAAAACAGCATAGCTGTAATTGGAAGCTAGTAACTTATGAATGAAAAGACCGGAATTGCGCTGCCAAACCACTGGTTGGCCTGAATGGTAAAGAGAATCAATCAATAGCTGTGGAAGTGGATAACTGCTGGAATGGGCAATCCAGGAACCTTCTTTTTGCTGAAAAAACTCAAATTCGGTCGCCCCTCCAAACTGAAAAAGGGAATCAGAGCGCAATTGAGCAAAGGCCGTCCGGGCGTTATTCATTCTTTCGTTAATGCGCTGCTCCATCTCGCTTACCGGAAGCTGTCCACTACCTTTCATTTTTAGCCACCGTGGCACAATTATGCAAGAAACAGTTAGCAGTAATGTGAGAATACCTATCCAGTGTATTTTTTCAAAGGTAATTGCCTGTTTTCCCATTTTAAAAGGCTTAGTACTAATGCTCAAATGGGGAAACCTCCAAATTAGACATGCTGGTTTGCCTCGGGACCATTAGCTGTATAATTTTATGTGTTTATATTCATAAATATACGAAAATTATAATGCTTTGTTTTGTATCTTTACAGTCGTTTTACTAAAAAAGTCCCTGTCGCGGTTCTTCAAAAGAAGAAATGAGGAAAGTCCGGACAACGTAGAGCGCCATACCATCTAACGGATGGGGCCCTCTTTGGGTGGGTACAGAAAGTGTAACAGAAAGTATACCGCCCGCCTCCGGCGGGTAAGGGTGAAAACGTGTGGTAAGAGCACACGCAAAGGCAGGGTAACCTGCTTTTGGGACAAACCTTATGGGTTGAAATGCCATGTATATCTCGATCTCTTAGAGGCCGGGTTGCTCGCCTGGTTTTCTTCGGAAAGTCGAGAAGGGTAGGCAGATAGACTCCTGTGGTGACACTGGAGCTAGATAAATGACAGGGCTCTTCAATTTTGAAGAGAACAGAATCCGGCTTACACTTTTTAGTAAAGCTTTCTTAACAACATGAGCCATCTCATTTTACTTTGAGATGGCTCACCTTTCCTACTGAATATCATTCCAAACACAATGGCTTGGTCTTCTCTTTTTATTCTACAAAGTCAAATAGTAAAGAGAATCTAAGGGTATTATCCAGCGGGTTACGTTGATTAGTAGTAGGTATGAGGTAAGAGAAATTCAAACCAAATACGTTATACTTTAGTCCAAGGCCGACTGTAAAGAACTTACGGCCACCTTTTTGTATATGCTCGTTAAAATAACCTGCACGTACGGCAAACTGCTCGTCGTACCAGTATTCTACACCAATAGAATATATTAATTCTCTTAGTTCTTCACTGAACCCTTCAGGAGCGTCGCTAAATGAGGAAACAATTCCTGCAATAGGAGACTGTTCTTTATAGTCGCGAATATCATTATTATCCAGATCACAATCATCGCCCTGGCAAGGCGTAGGTACCATCAGCTTATTAATATCTGCTGCAATCGTAAGGCGGTTAAAATCATTTAGATCAATATCCCAGGCAGCTCCCAAGCCTATATTAGCTGGCAAAAAGTCCCGAACGGTAGATCTGGTATAAGTAATTTTAGAACCGATATTAGTCAGAGCTAGGCCTATTCTTAAATCAGAAGAAGCATTGGCCATTTCTATGGGCGTTTCGTAAGTCAGGGAGATATCAGCAGCTCCTGCCACTCCCACCTCTATAGTTTCTCCGTTGGGAGAAATCTGCCCTGCGGCGAGGTTAGAATAAATAAATTTACCGGTTAAAGCTGCTGAGAACTTATCAGATAACTTACGGGCGTAAGCAAAAGATACCTCGAATTCATTAGGACGTCCGGGGACTAATGGCTGGCCATTTTCATCCGTAAACTGGATAGTACCCAAAGAGAAATACCGCAATCCGAATCCCAGCGCCTGCTGGTCATCAAGCTTCAGATAACTGGTCAGGTAGGCTAGATATACATCATTCAGCCCCAGCGCTCGAAGCCATGGGGTATAAGTGGCCGAAACCCCTACTTTGTTCTCGGCAAAAGCCAGTTTGGAAGCATTAAAATGCATGGCGTTGGGATCAACGGACAAACCGATCCCTACATCGCCCATAGCGCCCGATCTGGCGTCAGAAACAATACGCAAAAAAGGGACGGCAGTAACGACTGTGTTGGTACATGGCGTACCATCGAGGTTGTAAAACCTTCCGTCAGGCCCCTCATAGCATTGTGCTTGTAAACTTTGCGCGCCAGCAATTATGAAGGCTAACGCTAAGACAGATTGAAGTAATAAATTCTTCATGAGATGTCTTCAATTTTCAAAATTGTTCAAATATTAAATTCTTCGAAAAACATATCGTCATTATCCAAACTGCCGATAGCGCCTGTAAGCAATTTTTAAAAGCAACCTTTCAAACGCTTATTGGGCGAGTATGTATTTTGACAAAATTGATGGTTGATTCTCAACTGTTAAAAACTGTGAAAAACAACTACATATCATACGAAAAAATGAGCATCTTATTTTAGGAGTACCAGTTTTTCAAACTCACTTTCGCTGCTAAGCGTCTCTGATCCGGTATTTAGTGCTCTGACTTTCACTTTGTAAAGGTAAACACCTCTGGCCAAACGACCACCATAATCATCCCGACCATCCCATTCGATACAATCATCCTGGCGCAAGGCACCATCTGAGAAAATGCTGGTTTGTATTTGCTTCACCAGCCGGCCTGATACGGTATAAATATTGATCTGAACATCCAGATCTATATTTTCTATATTGTGATCAAACTGAAAGCAGGTGCGATCCGTAAATGGATTGGGGTAATTCAAAACATGCTGTAGTGCCAGGCCTTCCGAAGAAGCTACAATAAACTCAGTGTAGCCTTCAGCCGAATTATTGGCAACATCCCACGCTTTTACCCGGATACTGTGCTGGCCTTCAGCCAGGTTTTCTAAAGGATACCTAACTGTTCCCTTTGTATAATCATCTAGCTCGGCCTGGTAAAAATCGTTGAGTAGAATAGTGTTTTGAGTATCTTCATCCAGTGTTCCCTCCAGATCATGGCCAATACTATTACCAACAACATTTATGCCATTGTCATCCTCCAGTTTTACCAGCAGGTTAGGACTCTCGTCCGTAATGCCGCCAAAAACAAAATCTTCCGTATTCACAAAGACTTCCACCCGTGGCCCCTGGTTATCCACAAGCCCGTCCTGAGCCGTCCCTCCTATAGCTATATTTTCACTAAAACCTCCGGCATCAATTTTTTTACTCAGATCAGCTGCATAGTAGCTGATCTTTCCAATCCCTAATTGATAGTTAATATCTCTTGGTACTACAAAGGTAAAATCAAATCGACCATTTCTTACTGAAGCCCTACCTTTAAATAAAATATTTTTTTGAAGAGAAAAATCAAAGACCGGACTGCCAACGTCTTGCCCAAGGGTTTTTGATTCTATCGGCTTATCAAAAACAGTGGGATAAATAATGCCATTAAAGTCTTCATCAGGCTGCCCCGCCTGGTTGGCAATATAACCCACAACCGTTACTTGTTGCAGCGCGCCAATGGTGTCAATAGTATTTTCCGTTACAGGATTATCATTAATGCGCTCCGTAACTATATTGAGCCTGGGAATAGCCAGCTTCATCGAGGGATCCCCCAATAGCGTAAATTTCCTGGAATTGCGAATGGTGAAAGTGCTGGCAAAGCTATTTTTGGTAACAGTCATGGCTTCGCCAAGCGTAATGACCTCACCGCCCTGGTCATCAAATAAAGTTTCCATAATCGCCTCTGTTAATTGTCTGTTTTGATTGGCAAATACAGCTCTCACTGTGGTAAACAGGGCAATAGCTCCTCCTCTGGGATTCAGTAGTACTTCTTCACCAGCGGTAGTAAAAGCCGGATCATCATAACCGGCAAAAGAGCAAGTTGCAGTGATGAATAACGGAAGCGCTTCGTCATTTTCCCAATTCAAAATGTCAGAGATATTGAGAACGCGCTCCTGTGCCCAGCCCTGACTACCACCATGGCCAAGATAAGTGACGCTCAAAATACCCTTAAAAATAGCCTGATTTAAAGCTGCAGTAACCTCCGGGTATCGTGTTCCACCGGGGGTAGAAACCTGAGGAAAAGCATCTAAATATATTTTTTCAATATTATAAGATGGATAAAGCCGATCAATTTTTTCGGCAATATCATCTGCATCACCCGTGTGAGTATTGCCATCTTCATCATCACCGACCATTACAATCTTGTTGCGCCACTCCTGAAAAGTATTCGGGTTAGTCTCGTAATTAATGATTTTGTCTACAAGTACTTTGGCCTGACTGATATTTTGTGCCGGCAGGCGGCCAATACCTAATTCCAAATCTCCCGACAAGGGATCATTGGAAGCCCGCCTGGTTGACGCATCAAAAATCACGAAATAGTCATCAGTAGGGTAAGTATTGATTGGATTCATGGATTCCGTTTCAAAAACCGGAATGAAATTTCCTCCCAAATTATAAAAATCTTTATGATCAAATGAGCCATCCCCGAATAGTAATAAAAACCTGAAATTACTACTCTGCTCATGCAGCATTTGGGCAAAATCCCGGATAGCCGTCGGATCCAGACGGCCGGATGAAAATTCATTGTAGATGTGCTCCACATTCACCAATGCTACCTGTAATCCGGAAAAACGCTGCCTGTGTTCCGCTAACCTTGAAGCTTCTGATTCAAATTCGGGATGGTAAACAATTGCCATATCTGCATCCTGAATACCGTGAATATTCTGATTGGCAATATTACCAATCGCTTCAGGCTGGGCAAAGCTGCTGCCGTCAACCTGAAAAGCAATAAAATGCCTCAAAGTTTCGGAGTTGTATCCAAATTCAAGTATGTTGCCATTGAAGTCAAAAGCCTGCCCCTGCGGCTGTGCAGGAACTGTAATATCCCAAACTCTGGTGTTGCTATTGGCATTACCCAGCTGAAAAGAACTACTTGGAAAATCTAGGGAACGGACATCCCTGAACGATAGCTCATCACCTACCATTTCAAGTTGACGACGTACATTGACCTGGATATAGTCCAGCCACCCTTCACTGCCATCACCCTGACCTTGCGGGAAAGGATAACTGACTACAAAGTCAAGTGCATTTCTGTCAACAGTTATCGCCTCTTCAATAATAGCTGGATAACCGTATGTTACTTCTGCATCATTGGGCCCGGAAAGTGGAAAAACCCTGGATACATTCCTACTAGAAAAGGACTGGTTATTCACCTGCAAATCAAAAGAAGAAGACACAGCCGCCCGGAGTAATGCTCTGACTTTGACTTGAACCGGTTCACTAAAATCCAGATTCTCAAAAGTAAATAAGGCCGGATAAGAGTATTCCCTTCTGTTTTTGAAATGATCGCCGTACCATATTTGTCCGGAACCCTGAGCACGGTTCCAATCGTGTAATAAATTGGCTTTATCCTCTTCAAAACTGGCAAAATCATCAAAAGTATTGCTAGTGTACGCGGTGCCAGTCAAAGAACCGCGGTCAGAGATGCGACGGGCCCGGGTAGAAGCTACTTTTAAAAAGTAGAAGTTTTGGCTGCTGTAAATATTTTGTTCCTTGTTGAAAATTCTGTTAGCAGCATCAAACTTCCAAATGTTAGGCCCCTCCGCATAAAAAAGGATATAATCGTCGGTATTGAAAATGCCATCTTCCTCACCAACCACCAAAATCGGATTTTCATCCAGGTCATCAATCCGGAGCTCCTCGGTGTCAAAAGGAACGCGGCCACCACCGTTACCCAAAATTTGCAGATTCCGCGGATCGATATTATCAATATCTACGCCCAACTCCTCTTTGAGAAAGCTATAGCTCAGCCGGTGCATCCCGGTATTATTCACTGCCAATTTATAAATCGTTCCGTCCGCCAGTTTGGAGGTCGTCGTATTATTACCCCTTTTGCTAACACTGGTAGATGTTGTGAATGCTACGCGTACAGACAATTCTTTGAGTCTTTCAAACCTTCCCGTTCTTTTTACAATCGGAACAAAGCCCAGCCTTCCCTGTATTTGCCCCTTCATATTTTGATAAGCAGCCGCTTCAAAATTCAGTGCTTCTCCAATTGCAGATTCATACAATTGTGCCGCTTCGGGAAATGGTTCATACACCGCATCAATTATGGTTACCTGGGCAGTACCCAGCCTGGAGGTAGGAAATACATGATTGAAAAAAGGGACGCCCGGGGCGCTCTCACTGAAGACGGCTCCGTTGAAATCCCACTTTTTATAGTTTTGGCCTTCAAATTGCACTTCTTCAGGCGCCTCTTCCCAATTGAAGGTAAATGTTAAATTAACCTGCGAATTGGCGCTTGACAGACTTAATGCCAAAAAAAGTATGGTTGTTAAAGCAAAATTCTTCATATTTTACGAGAATTATAATTGCAATCAATTTTATAATTTGGTAGCTTTTCGCATCCGAAAGGCATTCAAAAATAAAGATAAGGCGTTTTATAGCTGTAGCTATTGAATTGAAAATAGTAATTGGGGGAAATGTCGCAAAATAACTTTGCAACTCCTTTTTAGGTTACATTCTAAAAACAAGACCTTAACTAAACGTAGTTTGATGCCTGAACCCAATCTGATAACTAATTCATTCATTTCTTATTACAGATGACCTCTGGAAGTATTGTAATTTGGGCTACAAAGCGCTCAAAAGAGTTGGCGCAATGTACAAATAGTACCTATTTTCCGTTTTTGTGGTATTGCAAACATAACTGAATTTTGAATACATCAACAATCAATAGATGTCAATGATTAGACAGGTTACCATTTATCTTTTTCTACTGACGCTGGCCGTATCGGCAAAATCACAAGATGTAACATTCAGTCAGTTTTATGCTGCACCTTTACATCTGAATCCGGCTTTTGCGGGAGTTACCAGCGGTCCAAGAATTACACTCAATTACAGAGACCAGTGGCCCAACTGGCCTAGTGCCTTCAGGACTTTCGCCGCTACATACGAGCAGCCCCTCGAGGAGCTAAATAGCGGCCTGGGGCTTATTTTGATGACTGATGACGCGGGGAATGGAATCTATAAAACCAATTTTATCAGCGGTACCTACAGCTATCAGTTGAATATCCAAAATGAGGTATTTATTAAAATTGGCCTTCAGGCCGGGGTGATCCAAACGCGGCTGGATTGGGATCAGTTGATCTTTGTAGATCAGCTAGACCCTCTGAATGGCGCACAAACACCGGGAGGCAACCCAATAGTGTCCGAAGAAATAAGACCTGAAAATCTAACAGAATCGACACTCGATTTTTCTACCGGCCTTTTGGTGTACGGTGGCAATTTCTACGGCGGGATTACCATCAAGCACCTCACTCAGTCTAATACTCCTTTTTTGGATGCTAACCAACAAATACAGGATGGCTTTCCCACACTGTATTCTTTTCACGGCGGAGCTGAAATAAACCTTCCGGGGGGCAATATTCGAAATGGGCCTACGTTCATATCACCAAATGTTCTTTTCCAACAACAGGGAGATTTTACACAGTTGAATCTGGGAGCTTACGCTGGCTATGGCCAGGTATTTGGAGGCCTGTGGTATCGACATACATTCGAAAACCCGGATGCCGTTATTGGCCTAATGGGAGTTCGCTATGGTGTCTTGAGAATAGGGTATAGTTATGATGCTACTATTTCTAATCTGTCCACTACCCAACCCGGAGGAACACATGAAATCTCTATTGCCATCAATCTTGGGGATAGCAAGCAGCTGAATCGCAAAAAGCGGCAGTCCAGGTATAGCAACTGCTTCAAGATGTTTAATTAATCCTGAGCCTAAAGCCAGAATTGAATA
This sequence comes from uncultured Saprospiraceae bacterium, assembly GCA_964628385.1. Taxonomy (GTDB): domain Bacteria; phylum Bacteroidota; class Bacteroidia; order Chitinophagales; family Saprospiraceae; genus JANQPA01. The sequence continues at coordinate 19,772 of CAZVOD010000004.1, read as the reverse complement.
AATATTTACTAGTAGCGTGTATACTTTTTTAATGAACTATCCGTTCGGTTAATATATTTAAAACCGAGATTTGGAAAACCGTGATTAGACCATTATTTTCGCTTGCCTTTTGGAAGCGAAGGAAATTAGTTCGTCAATTCTCAATCAACAAATTTGGCTAGAATAATGAAAAAGCTTTTGTCTTTAAGTACCTACGCGCTTGCAGTTGTGTTCCTGTTAAGCTCCTGTAGTAAGAAAGAAAGGTCAGCAACTACTGGCTGGAAGTACAATGATAAGGATTATGGAGGTTTTGAAAAGTTAGATTACGAGGGCCAGGATACAGGACCTAACCTTGTACTTATCGAAGGTGGTACCTTTACTATGGGCGTTACCGGTGAAGATGTAACTTATGATTGGAATAATACCCCCAGAAGAGTTACTGTTTCTTCCTTTTATATGGATGAAACAGAGGTGGCCAACATTGATTATCGCGAATATACTTTCTGGATGAATCGCGTGTTTAGTGAAGATTATGAATTTTATCTTCGCTCTCTTCCGGATACACTAGTATGGAGAGAAGAGCTTGCCTATAATGAACCATTGGTGAAAACCTATTTCAGACACCCTTCTTTTGATGACTATCCGGTAGTGGGTGTTTCATGGGTACAGGCTGCTGAATATTCTAAGTGGCGTACAGATCGTGTCAACGAAAATAGGTTGATAGAAGAAGGAATTCTTAATCCAAGTCCAGAGCAAAAAGGGGCTGATAATTTCAATACCGGCTCTTATCTGGCTGGATATTACCAGGGTAATGTACGTAAGAACCTGAAAAATATAGCTACTGGCGAAGATCGTTCGGTACGCTTTGAAGATGGTATCCTTTTACCTGATTATCGATTGCCTACAGAGGCAGAGTGGGAATACGCTGCTTTAGGCCTTATCGGTAATATGATTTCTGACAAAGACGAAATTATCAGTGATAGAAGAATTTATCCATGGAATGGCAATAGCGTTCGCTACCAAACAAGAGATCGCTATCAGGGCCAGATACTGGCAAACTTCAAAAGAGGCGCTGGTGACTACATGGGTATCGCTGGTAACCTGAATGATAATGCGGCATTTCCTGCACCTGTTCGATCCTTCCTGCCAAACGATTACGGATTGTATAACATGGCCGGAAACGTAAATGAATGGGTTTTTGACCTCTATCGTCCACTTACTTCTGTGACATTAAGGGACGTGGAAAATCAAGACCTAAACCCCGTTCGTGGTGGTACTTTCCGTGAAATAGTGACCGACGAATTTGGTCGTCCCGCTGCACCAGATTCACTGGGACGTCTGCCAACTCAGCCAATCGAAGATGCTAGTGTAGCAGGTCGCGAAAACTACAAGCGCGGTGAAGTATACAATTATCTGGATGGAGATCAGCAGTCACAATCACTGTATGAATATGGTAAACATACCCTAATCAGTGATGAAACGCGCGTCTACAAGGGTGGTTCATGGAGCGATCGTGCCTACTGGCTATCACCTGGTACTCGCCGGTTTAAAGACCAGAATTCTTCTGACAGAAACCTTGGTTTCCGTTGTGCAATGATTCGCCTTGGTGGAGCCAATGGTAATGATGAGAAAGGCGGTAACCAGTTTGGTTCCTCCAACTCAGGAAGTAAAAAGCGTAGTCGTCGCGGTCGTGGCGGAAGAAGATTCTAGAATTTTTTAGAGCACACACACTGAAACTATAAGAAAAGGATGCCGTTAAGATTCGAAAACGGTGTCCTTTTTTGGTTGTTATGAATAAAATTAACTCTCTTTTTCTGCATTTCAAACGTAGTACTGGTGTGTTTACTGATACCCGCAAAGTAAAACCCGGAGGTATATTTTTCGCTCTGAAAGGAGCCCGGTTTGATGGAAATCAGTTCGCGGAGCAAGCGCTGGCGCAGGGGGCTATGCTTGCTGTAGTGGATGATCCGGCCATCGCCAGGGATGATCGTTATTTTCTTGTAGATCATGTTTTAACCACTTTGCAGGACCTTGCCCGGCATTATAGAAAACAGTTTACAGTACCCTTTATAGGTATTACTGGAAGTAACGGGAAAACGACTACCAAAGAGTTGGTAAGTACTGTTTTATCCAAAAAATATAAACTCTTCGCTACTCAGGGGAACCTCAACAACCATATCGGAGTACCGTTGACTATCCTCTCTATGCCCGCCGATATAGAAATAGCAGTTGTCGAAATGGGGGCAAATCATCAAAAAGAAATAGCGTTTTTATGTACGATCTGCAGGCCCACCCATGGTGTGATTACTAATATTGGTAAAGCACATTTGGAGGGGTTTGGAGGCATTGAAGGGGTGAAAAAGGGGAAATCGGAATTATTCCATGCGTTGAGAGAAAACGATGGTATTGCTTTTATCAATAAAGACGAGGCCTTTTTGGATAACCTTTCTGTACATGTAGCAAAAAGGATATTTTATGGAGCGCCATCTGAGGAACACCGCGTTGATATTCCGGTTCAAATGGCAGCAGCAGCACCTTTCGTTAGTGCGGCTTTCTTTGATGAGCAGGGTAAAAAAATAGAAAGCCATTCTAAATTAGTAGGAAAATATAACTTTAATAATATCAGCACAGCAATAGCACTAGGGCTTTTTTTTGAAGTAAAAAGTTGGCTGATCAAGGAAGCTATAGAAAGTTATTTACCCCAAAATAACAGATCTCAGTTGATGGAGTGGGAAAATAATCGGCTCATACTGGATGCCTATAATGCTAATCCTACAAGCGTAAAAGGAGCTTTGGAAAACTTGTCGTTGATGTCCCATCCTCACAAAGTGGTTATTCTCGGAGATATGCTTGAGCTGGGTCCATCAGCGGAATCTGAGCATAAGCACATTCTCGATATGCTTGACGGGATGGACCTGAAGATAATCATACTGGTAGGGCCATTATTCCGGCAAGTAGCTGATACTAAGAAACACCTCTGTTTTGATCAGGTCAACGAACTCGCTTCCTGGTGGGCTGATCATCCTATAAGTAATGCGCTGATGCTGGTAAAAGGCTCCCGCGGGATCAAATTGGAGCAATTACTACTCAAGAAAAGCGCTTGAGGGCTTGAAGTAACCGATCGGGAAGCTCATCACTACTAGCTTTCTTATAATCGTTGTAGGAACAGGACACAAGGGCATGGCGTTGTGTAGCCTGCTCATCGTAGGGCACTTGCATCCACCAACGACCACTCTTGGAGCTTCTCCAAAAGGTAATCTGATAATCAAGTTGCTTAAGGTCAACAATATATTCTGTAAGGCCGTCCATACTCACCGGAAAGTCATTTTTACGGTTGTGATACCCATCCAGAAAATACCATATGATCTGGGCTGCTCCCTGAGCGGTCATCGGCTGTAAGCGAGCCTGGTCATCAAAACCAAAAAGATTGAGCACCTTTAGCTTATCACTCATGCCTGCGTATCGGCTTATGGTACAGGCTTCTTCCAGTGTGAAGCCACTCGGGGTAGTTGTTAGCTGCTGAGGCATATAGGCAGCTTGAATAGATTCTGTGTTAAAAAATAAAATATCAGCATCTCTGATAATAGGCTCTAGCTCACCCAGGTCTGCTTTGGCGCGGCCCAAACGAAGATATTCGAAGTTGTGCTGATCCAGCATCTTAAAAACTGCCGGATCCATGAAATGGGCTTGTAAGCCAAGAGCGGATAGGTGGTAGGGGAAGTTTTGCTTGTCTGATAATATGGCCTCAAAATAATTTGGCTCTTCCGATTGGCTATTAAATGTCAGGCGCTCCTCGGTAATACAGAGGCTTACATTTTTCAACACTCGGTTGATAGCCTTAAAAGCAGCCATACCTCCTTCTGACGCTTCTCCAATCAATATAGGTACGATCTTACTTTTTAATACCTCTTCGAGAGCGGGAATCATAAAGTCCAGATTCTTCTTGCGAAAATTACCCAGGTCTACCAGCCGGGTTTGAGAAAAAGGAAAGCTGAGTTCATAGAGCGCAGTTCGTACTACGTCTGCTCCTTGGTCAAGACCAATGAGTACGACAGCTCCTGCCGGCAATGATTTTTTACCTTTACGGAGTGGTGTAATGTGGCTACCGATTTGATAACCGGCCCATCCAGAAGAGGCAGAAGAGGCTTTGGAAGGCTTAAACCAATGGTCGAGCATGAATTTTACCTATATTTTTATAAAAAACAATTTTGATGATTGTAAAATAAGCAATAAATTGTATTTTGAAATGTTTAATACGATTTAAGACCGAAAAAATACCATCCCCCCCCCTCCATAATCTCAACCGTTCTCAAGATTTGCTTTTCAATCATTTTCTCAACCCGCAATAATATCCTTTTGAGTGCCAGGCTCTGTCAAAGCCAAATGCTTTGGGTAGCCCGATCGTCAGGCAACAGCTCTAACGGCGTTACCTGCGGGCACATATGGCCGTAGATGCTTCAAATATACTGAAGTTTACAGCCAAAAAAGTAACCTTGAATGGTACTTCTACCGTATACAGGGTTATCTGAGTAAATAATGCGGTGTCAGGTAGGTTAATTCCAAATACGCTCTAATACCCATAATTATTGCTTATGATTACTATTCAACATAATCCCTTACTAGGACAAATTACAATTACTATGAAGAAAATTTTACTCCTCGGAGTTATTATCATGCTCTCCCACCCAACACAAGCACAGCAACAAGAAACCAATGCTGCTGTGACTCCAAAAAATAAATTTGAGGTGGGTATTCACGGTGGTATGCCTTTTGTCGGTGGTGAAATTAATCCAGGGCTGGGGTATGGCGTCGGTCTTAGCGTTCGAAAAGCAGTAGACTATCTGTTCTCTTTTCGGGCGGATTTCTTTTATGGACAATTACAGGGAGAACGTATTGTTCCTATGAGAGATCATACCACCAAATATATGTCTTTCACCGGCCTTGGTATTCTTACACTAAATGCCATGCGCTTTGATAAACCCGTAAGAAAGACTAATCTCTACTTCCTGGCAGGTGCCGGTCTTAATGATTTTTCGGTAGAATATAATTCGGAAACAACCCGGATGGGATCCGTTGGTAATGAAATGGCTGCCCATGTGACGGTAGGAGCCGGGTTTGCATTTAGGATCAACAGTAAAATCAATATCGGCATTGAACATCAATCTGCCTTGATCCTCGGGACACGAGCCGACCTCCTGGATGGTATTCAGTTCAATGAGCAGGGCCAGAAAAGTTCTTTTGGTGACTCTTTTAACTATACTAGCCTTCGCATAAACTTTAATATCGGTGGCTCTGGTACAACTTCTGAGCCATTATTTTGGCTGAATCCTATACAGATAGTCCTAGATGACCTCAATCAGATGAAAAGTCGTCCGGCGATGGATATTATCGATAGCGATGATGATGGTGTGATCGATGCTTTGGATAAAGAGCCTGACACTCCTGAAGATGCTATTGTAGATACCAAGGGAAGAACCCTGGATAGCGATCGTGACGGTGTAGCTGATCACCTTGATAAGCAGCCTTATTATACGCCAATGCCCGGCGAACGTATCAATAGTGAAGGTATTGTAGAAAACCCTATCGCAGCCGTGGGAAGTGCAGGTGGTAGCGTAAGCGAGGATCGGGTAAGAGAGCTGATCAATGAAGCGCTGGCTCAGTACAAGGCAGAAAATCCGGTTGCTGGCTCTGGCAACTACTCAACCGGGGGCTCTACCAGCGCACCAGGCACCAACACTGGCAATAATACGCGAATTACTTCCCAGACGAATTATGAGCTGACTAATATGTTTTTGCCTATGATTCATTTCGCTGCCGGAAGTGCTACTATCAGATACTCTGATTACGGATCGCTGGCCGGTATTGCTAGGGTACTGAAGGGGAACCCAGAGATGAAGATGGCTATCATTGGCCATGCCGATAAAACGGGTAATCAGGCCCAAAATGAGCTTTTATCTTTCGAAAGGGCCAACGCGGTTGTAGAATATATGGTTAACAATCATGGTATTGACAGAGGCCGATTAGTATTGCTTTGGAAAGGTGAAGAAGAGGCGCTCGTTCCCTTACGAGGAAGTTATATGAATAGAAGGGTGGAATTCAGAGTAGCGGCTCCCGATGATATAGAAATGGATCCGCCTACTTCAACAGATAATGGTACAACCGGTTACTAGTAATATAATCGTTAACAATATTCAGCTTGCGGTGTACATGAAAGTGAAGCATATTCTTCGGATGAGTTTAACTTTGTACAAGTACATGGCAAGCTGAGATAAATTTCAGTCCTCAGCTAGGCAAGCCTATCAAAGTACTCTTTCAAATTCTATAAAATACCCTGGAATAATTTGATGCTGCTGGCAAAATCCCTGATTGACTTCGAGGACATAACGCGATGGCAGTGTTGATTCTACTGCTTCGATGCTTTGAGGCTGGCCGTCATGAATTGAGTTGATCTTCAAATTTTCATCCAGAAAAATAATATCAAGCGGTATATAAGTACTAAACATCCAAAAGGACTGTATGGCCTCTTCTTCCATGATAAAGAGCATCCCCTGATTATTTTCCATAGAATGCCTCATCATCAATCCTACCATATGCTGCATACGGGTTTCGGCTAGCTCTGCATCTATTGATGCTATGATTTGGCCCCGCTCATCTTTAAAGTGGAGCTTAGCATCTTTCCTAAAATTAAAATCCAACTCAAAAATATCAGGTTCCATCCGATAGATAGTTATTAGACTGACAAATAGCGTTACAGTGATAAGTATGCTACTACTTTTCAGTTTTTTCATCATTTTAAAGCTATAATTTACTTTGAAAATAGAAAAAATGGCGCTTTTACATCCATTATCTCCATAAATCTGTTTTAAATTTCACAACTTGCATTATTCAATTAGATTTAAATAAAATTGTGTTGAATAGAAAAATTGAAATACAGGCAGAAGCAATGATACCTACGCCCTGGGGAGTGTTTAGAATGATCGCATTCGCAAAAGATGAATCAGACTGGATGCCCCACATAGCAATGGTACACGAAGACTACAATCCTAAGGAACCTGTACTGACAAGAGTACATTCAGAATGTATAACCGGTGATCTGTTCGGCTCCAGGCGTTGTGATTGTGGAGAACAGCTAGCTAAAGCTATGGAAATGACGGCCAAAGAGGGAGGCATTGTGCTTTACCTAAGGCAAGAGGGCAGAGGAATTGGAATTATCAATAAATTGAAAGCATATAATCTGCAGGATTTGGGCCTAAACACCATTGATGCTAATGTACACCTCGGTTTGGAGGTGGATGCTCGTCAGTACGGTGTGGCCATTGAAATGTTTCAGGCTTTAAACGTCAGTCAAATCAAGCTGCTGACCAACAATCCTGACAAGATTGAAGCTTTTGAAAATTCTCCCATAAAAATTTTAGAACGCGTTCCTATTATTATCGATCCTAATGATGATAACCTGGGATACCTCAAAACGAAAGCGGAGTCAATGGGGCATTTATTTCGGTTTAAAGAGTAGCTCCCAAAATTCTAAATATGAAAGCAGTACTTTTAAAAGCATACGGTGAGGCTGACCAAATGTATATCGGTGAAGCTGATAAGCCGGAGTTAGGGCCGGAAGATGTCCTGGTAAAGGTTGCTGCTACAGCTCTTAATAGAGCTGATATTCTTCAACGAAAGGGGGCTTACTCGCCTCCACCCGGCGAGAGTGAGATCATGGGGTTGGAAATGTCAGGAGAAATTGTGGAGTTGGGTAGAAATGTTACTCGTAGGAAGGTCGGTGATCTGGTTTGTGGCTTATTACCGGGGGGCGGTTATGCGGAGTACGTTCGCATCCATCAGGATTTAGCGATGCCTGTACCTAATGGAATCAATCTGGTTGAGGCCTCTGCCATTCCGGAAGTTTTTCTTACAGCGTATCAGGCATTGTTTTGGCTGGGGCGATTGACAGCGGGAGAGCAGGTTCTTATCCATGCAGGAGCAAGTGGGGTAGGTACTGCGGCTATTCAGTTGGCCAAAGTAGCCGGAGCTTATCCAATGGTTACCGCTTCTGCCAGAAAGCATAAGCTTTGTTATGAGCTGGGAGCGGAATGGGCCATTGATTATCAGAAAAATGACTTTGCTAGATTTACTGAGAAAAAAACTTTAGGCAAAGGAGTTCATATGATTCTGGACTTTATTGGAGCGCCCTATTTCCAGAATAACCTCAACGCATTATCTATGGAAGGCCGCCTGGTAATGCTTGGTTTTTTGGGGGGAATGAAAATAGAAGAGATTAACCTGGCGCCCATCCTGATGAAACGCCTAAAAATAATAGGCTCTACGCTGCGGTCCAGAGATTTAGATTATAAAATTACGCTGGCCAAAGACTTGCAGGCTTACGCATGGGTTTTTTTTGAAAACAAAAAACTCAAGCCGGTGATAGATAGGGTTATGAGTTGGCGTGATGTCAAAGAAGCACATCAGATCATGCAAAATAACATCAACACTGGTAAGATTATTCTTAAAATAGATTGAAACTTTGCCTGGTAAAGTATCTAGAAAAGCAGGAAGGATCAGTAGACTAACCTCATCTGCTGATTCTTCATTTTATCGGTCTGAGGCCACTGATGTACTCAGGGCTTCTCGTAATTGTTCACCTACACTTCTGGAAGCTAAGGTATGCCCAATATTCTCAAGGGACTTCAAGCTTTTATTTTCAAAGCTAAAAAATACTTGCTCCACAGCTACTTCACAGACAACAGTTAATGTGGTTATTTCTATTACAGGCTGCTTATTCATTTGATGAACAGTGAGCATAGCACTGGAAGCACAATCCTCAAAAAGACAGAGCTTGTCAAAACTTTCCCGGGCCAGCTCCTGGTTGTTTTTCAAAATACAAAGTTCCGATCGTATATCGTATATCGATTGGCGGGGCTCTGTAGATACGCCCAAAAGTATTAGTTCTTCTTCATTATCCTGATCAATATCGCTGTATTGCCAGGCTTTGGCGATGTTAACGCCCCAGACATAGCCGGTTAGGGCCTCACCACTGCTGAGTTGTACTGCTACCCGATACCAAAGATCGCCATATCCGCTGATCTGATCTTCAGGCCAGGAATCTTGCCCAGAGTCATAAGTCAGGTTAGTGATTGCTTCTCCCGAAGATAAGTACATGGCAACAGAAGCTTGTTCATCCGGCGATCGCCGTAATGCCGTTTGGTCTTTGAAAATAAATAGTTGACTATCTTTTTGGTAAAGCTGAGTAGTAGAGGCATTCTGGTGGAACCAATCAAAGTATTGGATGTAGTTGCTATCCACAAGCCGTTCTTGAGCAGCTAAACTCACGACGTGTAGAATGGTTATAAGCAAAAGGGAATAACACTTCATATAGATATAGTTTTTGGCTTTAGGGATAGAACTACGGGCTTACTTTGGATATTGTATTATGCAGGATAAAATAAAATCTTCGCTATGTTTTTACGAAAAATAAGGAATAATGTTGTGGGTATTTTACTTGGTACTATGCTAATGAGTTGTGTACCTAATCAAACACTAAAAAGTCAGCATTTGGAAAAGCATCAATGGAAACATAGGATTATCTTAATTTTTGCTTCATCAAATACTACTGATAAGCTAACTCAACAACTACAGCTTTTTACAGAACAGCAAGAAGCGCTGCTTGACCGGGACCTGGTTATTTATAAAATCAATGATCAGGTGGTAGATCCAAACGATGAGGTACTCAAAGGGGAAAAAGCAGCAGAATGGCGTCAGCGATGGGGCGTTCCGTCCGAAGCATTCGCGCTGGTCCTGATTGGTAAAGATGGAGGTAAGAAATTGTTGGAAAAAGAACTGACCACCCCCCGAAAAGTCTTCGATCTGATCGATTCCATGCCTATGCGGCAGGCTGAGATGCGAAGGAAAAACAATGATTAAACTTTTACGGGCGGGACATAGAATGGGGCCATTTTACCACCATCCTACCTCTTCGCAACAACGTTATTTTTTCTGTTAGCTTCGACGATCTTTTTGACCCAATTTACCATTTCGCTACGGTCAGCCAGGGTCGTTTCCGGTACTTCAATGGCATAGATCGGAACGCCATTAGGCTGGATAATGACCTCCTGCTCTTTTACAGACCGCCCCGGGCAGGCCTGGCCTGATTTTAGCTTGAATTTACCACCCTGTATAGCTCCAAATTCGGTTTCTTTGGCAAAAAACCGAATGCCATTAACTGTCTTCTGGAAGGTTAAACCTTCCAAATCACTCAGTTGGTCCAGAATATAATTTAAGTATGCTCCTCCCTTTTGCATCGATACATAATTTTATTTTTTAAACACCCCAATGATAATACAAGTTTAAACATTGATTTGTGATATTGCTCACGGAGGAATTACCCCAGTGAAACAAGTCTTTTGTAAAAGCAATTTCTTCCCTCTTTGCGGAGATTAATTTCTTATTTTACTCTTCGTTTATTTCATTATTTAACAATTGGAAGATGAGATTCAATCTACTCTTTACACTATTTTTAATCGTAGGATATTTTTCTGCACACGGTCAGGAGCCCACTCCGGCCAGCCCAACTGATGTGGCTACCGAGGACGCTATAATCGCTGCTTTGTACGACGTAATATCAGGAGCCGCCGGTGAGTCCAGAGACTGGGATCGAATGCGCTCGCTTTTTGCACCTACCGCCCGTCTTAATGCCATGAGTAATCAGAATGGCCAGATTAGTATGGTAGCTATGACGCTAAAAGAATATATTGAAAAAGCCGGCACCTCACTGGAAAAAAACGGCTTTTTTGAAAATGAGATAGGTCGTCGGACAGAGCGTTTTGGTAGCGTTACTCATATCTTTAGTACCTACCAATCAAGGCGAACACAGAATGGAGAAGTATTTGCAAGGGGGATCAATTCTATTCAGCTTATGAATGATGGTCAGCGATACTACATTGTCAATATTTTGTGGGACAGTGAAAGGGAAGGAAATGAGATTCCCAAAAAGTATCTTAAGTTTAAAAAGTAGATGCGACATCAGCCTCTGAACAGACATGTCACGCGGGCTAACAACTGGGAAAAATCCCCTTTTAATACGGGCCGAACATGTCTGATTGGTAAGGCCGGGTCAGATTCTTTTGACAAATCCGCTGAGCATATAATTATCCTTCACCAGCGCCATATATTCTTCAGCCTGTTCTTTGGTATCAAACTTACAGATGATCAGTTTATAAGTTAGGTTACCATTAGAATTGGTACTGGCGAGCAGATAAAGATAGTCAACTCCTATTTTTTGCAGGGAGACGACCTGTCGCTCGGCATTCTTACGAGTCATGTAGGATCCTATCTGAATTCCATAGCCTCCAACATTGGGACTAATAGTTCTTATGATATTGTGGTCGCCAGAAAAAGAGGGTAGAGGATTACTACTCCCTGACGAGTCGCCACCTCTGGAAGTGAACATATTGTCATAGCTGGTTAGGCCACCGCCATTGCCATTACTGGATTGTCTTACTGGATTGCTGGTGGAGTAACCGACTTGCTCAATTTTCACCATTGCTTTACCTACTACATTTAGATCAATGGCATTGGCAGCAGCCATTGATAAATCAATGATGTATTCAGTGCCGTCGGGAGCGGGATCATGAAATGGCCCTTTGTCATTTACCCGAACTGTTACGGACTTACTATTGTCCAGACGGGTTACCTTGAGTAGGGTGTTCTTGGGAAATTTCAGGTTAGCGCAAGTATATTCAGAGCGGTCGTATATTTCTCCATACGCCGTTTTATTTCCATTCAGGGCATCAGAATAATACAAACCATAGCCGGTAAAGGAATATTTTTGGGCCATTACTGTTGTTGTAGCACAACAGATCAACCCTAGTAAGAGAAGACTAAAATACTTCATTTTATATGGTATTGATTCAGTATCAGTTTTTATGTAGTTCAGTTTATACTTTTGGTTTAAATAAGCCCTTTGCTGAGTAGGAACTTTATCAAGTCGATTAGTATATGTACTTCAAAAGAGTAAAGCTTAAAACTACAATTAAAGGGTGAAGGAGATATTTAATTTAAGAAATAGTGAATTAATGCCATAATATCTCCAAAAAAATAAATACCTTTTTCTAACCATATAATATTTAGAAATATTTTTAAAAAAGTCAAATTTACTTTCCCGTTATATTGCTCTTAATGATCTTTAACAGGGCGTTTAATCATCAAGGGCAAATAGAGAATCAACGAAAGCTCTTTTGTTGAATATTTGTAATTGATCAATTTTTTCACCCACACCAATATATTTGATGGGTACTTTAAACTGATCAGAGATGCCCAGTGCCACTCCGCCTTTGGCTGTTCCGTCCAGTTTGGTCAGTGCTAATGCAGATACTGAGGTTGCTTCTGTGAAGTGCCGGGCCTGTTCAATCGCATTTTGTCCTGTGGTAGCATCCAACACTAAAAGTACCTCGTGTGGAGCTCCGGGCATGGCTTTTTCTACGGACTTTTTGATTTTTTCCAGCTCTCTCATCAGGCCAATTTTGGTATGTAAACGGCCAGCGGTATCGACAATGGCTACATCAAATTGATTGTCTACCGCATGTTTTACGGTTTCGTAGGCAACGGCGGCCGGATCCGTATGCATTCCTTTACTGTAAAATTCAGCACCCACTCTTTCTGACCATATCTTCAATTGATCAACGGCAGCAGCGCGAAAAGTATCACCGGCACCAAGCACTATCTTTTTTCCCTTATTTTTATATTGCCAAGCCAATTTGCCGATGGTCGTCGTCTTACCAACACCATTAACACCGACCACTAGGATTACACAAGGCCTGGCATCAGAAGGCAGGTTGTAGTCTTCCAGATCTATCGTGTTGTTTTCTGTTAGCAGTCCAACGATCTCCTGGCGTAGAATCTCGTTAAGGTCTTTGGGGCCCAGAAATTTATCCTTTTTTACTCTATCTTCTATCCGGTCAATAATTTTGACGGTAGTATCTATTCCGACATCTGAGGTTACCAGCACATTTTCCAGTTCGTCTAGTATACTAATATCGATCTTGGATTTACCGGCTACCGCCTTGGTCAATTTATTGAAGAAAGTAGATTTAGTTTTTTCCAGACCTTTATCTAGGTCTTCTTTTTTCTCTTTATTAAAAAACTTATTAAAAAAGCTCATAGCAGGATGGACTTGTTTGATGATAAAAAAGGGCGTTTGCACCAGTAAATTGTTGCCAGTTTTTGCTGCCAAATAAAAGTATCAAAAACCTCTATAGAATGGGAATTTTTATCGCTGTTTGTACATTTTTCCTCTATCAAAAAGTTTAAAACTACTTTCAACAAAACAAAAGAGATTTTCCCTGAACAGGAAAATCTCTTTTGTTTACCATCTCCTGATGGACAATAGCAGGTTTCTTCTAAAACAACTACGTATTTTGATAACTTCCTTTCAAACAGGTAGCTGTAGCTATTTATACTTTTCTAAAGTTTCGTTCACCTTATCTTTGTGAACGATCTGAGTTTTGAAAGAGTAATTACCTGTCTCTTCATTCTTTATACTGATCACTACTTTTACGTGATCACGTCCTGAACCTGCTAATGCCGCACGTTGTGCTATTCTTGCGTTCTTGGATGCCTTCTTAGCCATAATAAAAGATTTATAAGTTTAACAGGCAATAGCTTCCGGGGCCCAATGCCTTATTTTATTTCTCTATGTACAGTTACCTTCTTTAATATAGGATTGTATTTCTTCAATTCCAGGCGGTCAGGAGTGTTCTTTCTGTTCTTTTGCGTTACGTAACGAGAAGTACCTGACATACCAGAAGTTTTATGCTCCGTACACTCAAGAATCACCTGTACTCTATTGCCTTTACTTTTCTTAGCCATGATTATTTTACTTTAAAATTAAACAGGATCGTTAAGCTCTACTCCAGTATCTACCCCTTTGACCTCTAGCTTCTTGAGGTAAGCATAAATCCCCAGCTTATTGATATTACGAATAGCTTTGGTGGTAACCTTCAAGGTTACCCATTGATCTGTTTCAGGAATATAAAAGCGCTTTTTCTGTAAATTAGGAATAAAACGGCGCTTGGTTTTCATATTCGAGTGTGAAACATTATTACCGACAATCGGTCTTTTTCCCGTCAGTTGACATACTTTAGACATAGCTTTGATAATTTCAAAGAGAGTGTCTAAAAGGTTGTCCTACTTTTTTAGGCACCCTCTCTATGCTTTCAACGAATGGCTTATGTGATCCCGGCAGGGTTCGAACCTGCAACCTTCTGATCCGTAGTCAGATGCTCTATCCAGTTGAGCTACGGAACCATTTAATTTGTTTTGCGGATGCAAAGATAAAGTTTCTCAATCAAAGAATAAAGGAAAATGTAAAGTTTTTTAAAGTTTAGGCCGGCTCCCGCGGTCGCCCAGGGTCATTAAAGCTTTACAAAAGAAGCTCGGGATTGCCTTTGCGGGCTTTTTATACACACAAAATAAACACCCGCCGGCCAATCTGGAAGTTCGAGAATATATTTGGACCGGGCGCTAAAGGTACTGCTTTTGATTTGCTCCTGCCAAAGTAGCTGCCCGGTAGCACTGAATACTTCGATGGTATGAAGTTGGTTATTATCCATTTCGTAATCGATAGTCAACTCTTCTGTACCGGGGTTGGGATACAGGGCAAGTATCTTCAACGGAGCACTAAGTTCCACACCGCAAGCTTGCTGCATGCCTTCTACTGCTCTGGCTACGTTGAGCCGCCCACCGGTGGCCGTATACTTATTCAGAGTAACAATAAGATCGGTATTTTTGAGTAGAATATCTCTCATATCCAATGCAGCTTGAGCCGGCTGACGAATAGAAGCGGCTATAAAATCTTCGCAAGCCATAGCATATAATAACGCTATAGCCCCCGTGACGTGTGGAGTAGCAGCCGAATTTCCTCCAAACCCACCGTATCCACTATTCATTTTTAATGTGTAAGAATCTTCGCCGGGTGCCCCCAAATCAATATGGGTAGTACTAAAAGAACTGTCACCTGCTTTTTCATCTTGCTGATTAGTATTCAGCACTCCAATAATATAAGGACTGGGGCAGGTAGTAGGTACATCACCTCGAAAATCAATATTTGTGCCTTTGTTAGAAGCGGCAACGGCGCTGAGTATTCCTGCTTTTCCCAGCTCATCGTACATGTCTCGCCAGGCTGGTTCCTGCTCGCAGAAGATGTTTTCAGCACCAAAAGACGCATTAGTAGCTACTATATAAGCACCTTCCCTCCCGCCGGTTTGATTGTATTGTTGCCGCTGATCAATGATATAATCGTAAGCTTCAATGATATCATCTACAGCCGATATTTGAAATAGCATGAGTTGTACATGCCAGTTGACACCGCTAACGCCAATTCGGTTGTTCCCACGGGCACCAATGATACCAGCCACAGCAGTGCCGTGATTATCCGGTAGGTAAAAAGGAGCGTTAAGTACAAAATTCCAGCCCGATTGGTCATCGATATAGCCATTGCCGTCATTGTCGATTCGGTCTCCCGGAATTTCCAGGCGATTGCTCCAGAGGTTGTCCTGCAAGTCTTCGTGCGCAACATCAAAACCACTATCGAGAATAGCTACCACAATAGTATCACCAGCAGTAGTGAGGCCACCCCTCGTCTTTTCCCATACTTCTTCCAGGCCTATTCTGCCCAGGCTCCACTGCCTACCCACAAACGGATCGTTGGGAAGGCCACGGAAATCAACCGGGTGATTCCACTGCGCAGTTGCTATATTAGGATGCCTTTTCAATAGCGCTATGATTTTTGAGGAAAAATGATACGTAGAAGCTAGATAAGTCTGAGTACGCTCACTCAGCGTGCGCAACTCATCAAGGCGAAATCCATACGGAGCCGACTCGTTCCAATCGGCAACAAATTGTTCTATTGGCTCTCCGTGGTGAAGCTGTATAATGATTTCTTTTTGAGGAATAAAATTCGACGCTTCCGGGATAACTAACGCAAATATTATAATAAACCATACTAGTTTAATGCTCATGCTATTTTCTTTTTTTGGCTCTGTTTTGGGGGTGTTAAGTGGGGGATAATAACATTAATTCAATTCTTTACGCAATTTACTGAAATAAGCAGCTGATTTCAATAAGCGGCTGCCGTACCAGGAGAATAGCTCCCCATCAACAAGCCTTATGGCTTTTGGCTGACAAAAGCTGGTAAATTCTTCAAAATGCTTCTCTTTAAAAGGAAAGGGTTCGGAAGATAGGAAAATATAATCAGCCTGCAGCGCAGACAGGTCTTCCAACTTGATTTCAGGATAGCGGGAGAGGTGAGCAAAAATATTTTCAAAACCTGCCTGATAGAGCATCTCATGGATAAAAGTATCAGAAGCTGCTACAAAATAGGGCTTCCGCCAAATAAAGTAAGCAACCCGGGGGCGCGTTGAAAATGGCCCCAGCGATTCAAAAGAAGCATGTATAGCACCCGCTATTTGGGTGGCCTTTTTTTCTGCATCAACCAGCGCTCCTATTTTTTTCATCATATCTAAGGCATCCGGCAGCGTTAAAATATCACTCAGCCAAACCGGATATCGGGAAGCAAGCTCTTCAATCTGTTCTTTTTCATTTTCTTCCTTATTACCAATGATCAGATCGGGTTGTAGCTCTCCGATTCGATCCATCTTGTACTGTTTGGTGCCACCTATCCGAGGGGTGTTTTTAAAAATAGGCCTGGGATGAACACAAAATTTAGTGATACCTACTATCTTTTTTTCCAGCCCAAGGTCAGATAAGAATTCTGTTTGGGAAGGAACGAGAGAAATAATGCGCCTGGGAGGCCAGTGAGGGATTTCCACCGGCCGGTTCATTTGATCAAAAAATAATTTCATAACAATTAAAAAGGCAAAACGACCCCTTCGGTTGCAGTCTTTTCCTTAAAATAAAGTTCAATTTTTTTAAATACCCCCGGGGAGTATCGGTTTTTGATGGCCCTACCGTCTATGGATGCGACTCTGGTAAGCTCGCCCATAGTACCTGTTGTAAAAACAACATCAGCCGTGTAAAATTCAGTTAGGGAAAGATCGCGTTCCTCTACGGCTATATTCTTTTCCTGGCAGATGGACAGGACCAGCCCTCTGGTAATACCAGGCAGGCAACTGCTGGCAAAGGGGGTGAATACCTGGTTTTTATAGATACCAAAAACATTAACGCCGTTGGCTTCTGCCACAAATCCATCTTTATCCAGCATGAGTCCGGCATCTGCACCAGCGTGGTTAGCTTCTATTTTAGCTAGAATATTGTTGAGTAAATTATTGTGATGAATCCTGGAGTCCAGAAACATAGGAGAATTGCGTCGTACCGAAGCGGTAATCAACCTAATTTCAGGTGGATAAACAGGAGGCTTCCACTCTGCCAGGACAATCAGGGTACAACCCGCCTGATTGAGCCTGGGGTCCATACCTGAAGTGATCTTTTCGCCTCTGGTAAGGGTGAGCCTTATGTGTACGCCGTCTTTCATACCGTTAGCCTGAAGGGTTTTAAAAATGGCTTCCCGAATATCGTCATTAGGAGGTACGGCTTTGAAAGCAAGTGCATGAGCTGAGTTTTGTAGCCGCTCCAGGTGTTCATCTAATGAAAATATTTTACCATTATAAACCCTCAACCCTTCCCATACCGCATCACCACCTTGTACAACACTATCAAAGACAGAAACTTTGGCTTCCTTACGGTGTAGCAATTGCCCGCCTACAAAGACGAGGATGTTTTCGTTTTTTGGATTGAAGTTTTGTAGCATAAATTATTTTTTAGCTTTTATAGCATGTTTGTACAGACGCTGATAGTAAGGCTGACAAGCTTCTGCCAGCCGGGAAAGGTCATCACGCAGTTGAACCTCCCGGGCCTGGTAGGGCTGAAACCCACTGGAAGCACGTACATTGTCATACCAGTACGGCGCCCAAACCCCATCTTCCGGTCGTTTTCCGGGTGACCAGGAAAGCATCTGCTCCATGAAGGGGATGTCCAGAGCAAAGCATAGCTGCTTGAGTACACCAGCCGGATCAAGCAGCAGCTCTTTGCTATCTATGACGGCCCTGAGGGTACCCCTGGCCTTGAGATAGTCAAACAACTCGGCTTGTTTTTTTACTCCCACATCTTTTATAGAAGGGTTGTAAACAACTTTAGAGTAAGAAGCGATAATGGCTCTGGGATCCCTGATAAGCAGAATATTATCCATCTTTTCCAAAAACGTCCAGCTGATACTGATCAGGTGATGAGTCATTTGTTTAAAAAGTACCAGCTTTGATGGGTAGGTGGCATTTAGAAGTTGGTTAACAACTTTCGCACCATTATTTTCCTGACTTTTCAGAATAGCTTCCCTACCCGGATGGATGGCCTGGGTATCCGTATGAGTTAGGTAATGGGCATAGAGCGGCTCGTCAACTACCGTGGTATCCGGCCGTTGGGCAAAGCTGTACATAAAAGCAGTAGAGATATTACGAGGACTAGACCAGGCGTTGATTCTTTTCATACGGGCAGCAAACAATACATACAATGGGTGCCTCAAAACAGGGAGGCATTTTAAGGCACCACTGTTTAATAGTTATTCTTTCTCGGCAGTGGTTAGGTCTTCAATAGTAGCTTCAGGAGCTGTATTCATTACCGATTTAATGCCATTTTCCATACCATCTTTTGAGGTATACATCTGGCCTTTACCGATCACCTGCTTGTTTTTGGCCAGCAAGTTAAAGAACATTTTTCCATTGGCAGCTTCTTTACGTTCGAACAGTGCATCATCCGTAGCATTCTTCTTTACAGATTCGATACCGTTCTTGGTACTAGCTTTAGACGCATAGCCCTGGCTGGAGAGAATAACCTGGCCATTTTTGGCTTTCAGGCGGAAATAAAATTTTTCATTTCCTTCACTTTGAAAGATTTCAAACTTCATTTTGAAAAAATTTAGTTGATGAGAACATTTGAAGGGAAAAATAATTAAAAAAGATAAGTAAACAAACCGTTAAGGTGCCGACTCTTAAAGAGTTTTTTTTGTAAGATCAGTTTAGAACTGATATCTTTAGTAGGACTTATAATTCGAAAATGTGAAAAAGAAAGTTGAAATATGAGTGTAAATTTCTACAAAAATTATAAACAACTGCTTCGAACTGTTTTGATAAGCGCTTTGGTCATATTTTTGAGCACCAGAGCCAGTGCGGACAAGAGCGGATATCTGGTCACTAAAAGTGGCGTTTGGCTGACCGGCTCTATCAGCAGTGTGTACAACGAAAATCAGATTCTTTTTATCAATGATTTTGGTACGCCCTACCAAATTTATGCTGATCTGATATTTGGCTTTGTGGTTAGGAATCAGAACGGTGAAAATGAGCTTTATCTCAGTAAAGTTTACGGTGGTAAATGTCGTTTTATGAAAATGATATACCAGGGCGAACGGGTAAATCTTTTTAAAGGACAAATAGAAAGAGAGCGTCGGCTGACCAGCTTTTATATGCAGCCCTCGCAAACCTATATTTCGGATGAATACTTTATAGAGATCAAGGGCAGTTATCCCATGTTGATTACCAGAAGGAAATTTAGGGGTATACTCCGAAGATTGTTCAAAAGGCAAACGCCAGAGTTGGCTGATAAAATCGGTAAGCGAGGCTATCGATACAAAGATATTGTAGATATTATTAAAGAGTTTAATAAGCTAAGGAGGGAAAAGAGCTATAAGCTGTAGGGAAAATTGATGAAGTCGTAAATGTATTTGCAGGCCAAAGGGTAAAATCCAAACACGCTCGTATGTTTGTAATAAAAAATGTTCTTTGAAATCAGTAGATTAGTGC
>CAZVOD010000003.1:5240-124741 GCA_964628385.1 uncultured Saprospiraceae bacterium | reverse complement strand
GAATTTTTCCAAATATTCATTTTAGTTATACTTATTTTTGAATCATTACTTAAATTTAGAAAAAAACTATACTATTCCTTTAGTATTAGTTAAATATTCATATTTTTACATTAGAGATATGAACTAGACTTGAAAAGTGTTATTCGGAAGATGGAAAAAGTAAGCCCTGATTATATCTAACCTTTTTAGGCTTTCCATATCGACTTTTTACTTGATAATTAAGTTTTTCCCTGTCATCAAAAGCTATTGATGACTCAATTTTCTATTGGAGTATCGCCTATCAAAGCTACGGCTATTGATAAGCCAGTTATATCATTATCTACTTCTAAAATTCACTTAAAATGCTATCAAAAAATGCTATTTCACATTTCAAGCTAATGTCATCTAATGACGTTCCGAGCCCTGGAATGACCTCCAGGTACTCCGTACCTTTTATTGTCCTACTGTTTTTATTTGGTGTAGTTACTACCGGTACAGCGCAAGAAGAATTTAAAGGGAAAATGTACAAGCCCATGCCGTTACCTGAATATTCTGTTCCTAAATTACCGGATTTTAAGAGCAATAAACCAGTCATTTACAATTCGAAATCAAAGGAAATTAATTACTTACAAGAACCTGACCTATCTGTATTAAACGCTGATGCTGCATTTGAGCCAGGAAGTAATTTGGCCGGGGACGGAAAAGGAATGGAAGAATTACCAGGAGGACAAAAAAGGTTTTCTGATCTGACTTTGGTAAATAATACCGCGGGTTTTCCGGCAAGGAGAAATGTTAAAGTATTTTTTACGGGAACAGATGGAGGTAACTACGTTTGTTCTGGAGCTTTGGTAAGTCCAGTTCATGTTATAACAGCAGGTCATTGTATATACAATCATGACTCAAATCCTGCTCTTGCAGGGTGGGTAAGCGATGTCACCGTAGTACCTGCTTACAAAAGAGAAGAAAAACCATTTGGAGAAGCACAAAGTGTTAACCTAACCTCCTGGACCTCCTGGACTCAGAATAGGGATTACGACTGGGATATTGGCCTAATAACATTAGATTTTCCCATTGGAGGAGCTGTAGGTTGGTTCGGGTATGCTTATAATACAGATAATAATTTTGTTTTAAATACTACTTTTCATAATTACAATTACCCTGCAGAGAGTCCTTACAATGGTAGGGATATGTATTACTGGTTTGGAACTTTTGATAGAGTAGGGGGAGATGAAGAAGGAATTTTATACCAAAACAGAGTAGGGTATGGTGGTCAGAGTGGAAGTGGAACTTATTACATAGACAATGACTCAAGATATGTATATGGTGTTCACAGCCATACCCTAGGTAGTCAGGAAAATGGACATACTCGCGTTAATGAAACTGTTTCTGATTTAATTAGAAGAAAAAGGAATGAAGATCCTCCTTTAGCTACTGACTTAGTTCCCTTTCAGGTTGATGTGACTAATCGATCAGTGCAAGCCGGTGAGAGTGTCGGCGATTTTTTACTTGAAGTTTTTAATTTCTCTCAGAACAATTTTAGAGGAGAAACAACAGTTGAAGTGTTCTTATCTACTAACGATATTATTTCAAATCTTGATACCAAAATAAAAACCTATAATTATACAGGATTAAATATTAACGCAAATGGGTTTCAGAATTTGATTAACTCAGCTACTAATCCAATTGTAATACCAGCCAATACCAGCCCTAATGATTATTACATAGGAGTCAGAATGATCACAAACGGGGACGATCAAAATAATTACTCCCGCGAATGGTACCTTGATCAGATAACTGTAACTGCCCCTACGCCAGAACTGAGTGTAAGCCGTTCTAGCATAGATGTAGGTGCGGCTTCCGGAACTGCATCATTTGACGTTTCTTCAAATATTAGCTGGACTGTTTCAGAAAATGCCAGTTGGCTGAGTGTAAGTCCAACCAGTGGCTCTAATGACAGAACCATAAATATTATCTACGGGGCCAATACTTCAACTTCTAGTAGATCTGCTACGATCACCGTAAGTGGTACGGGAGTTTCCAACAGAACTGTTAGGGTTACCCAGGCCGGTGCCAGTGCTCAATTGAGTATTTCTCCTTCCTCTGCTAATGTTAGTGATAATTCCGGAGCAGTTAGTTTTAATGTCAATTCTAATACGACATGGTCTATCAGCTCTGACAGAAACTGGGCTACTGCCGCTCCTACCGGAGGATCGGGCGATGGGGTGGTTACGGTATTTTATAGCAGTAATTCCAGCACTAATAACCGAGTGGCTACTATCAGTGTTAATTCAGGAACGATTACCAGAAACTTCACGTTGACGCAGGATGCGATGGTGATTCCGCCATCGTTGGTGATAACCCCGGCCGTAAGAAATGTGGGCTATGTGGCTGGGTGTACCACATTTGCTGTTAATAGTAATGTCAACTGGCAGGTCAGCTCCTCTGCTAGCTGGCTTACAATTAGCCCTTCTGGTGGTAGCAATAACGGAGTTTTTGATGTGTGTTTTGAAGAAAATCCCGCAACCAGCCCAAGAAGTGCCAGTGTTGTTGTCACAGGTGGAGGGCTTTCCAGAACCCTAACGATCAATCAGGATGGGAAGTTTATTCCACCAGCTTTATCCGTTTCTCCTACGGATAGGCAAGTTAGTGCATCTCCTGGTTGTGTTGATTTCAATGTCAGTGGTAATGTCAACTGGCAAGTGAGTCATTCTGCTCCCTGGATCACAAATGTCAATCCTACTAGCGGCTTTGACGATGGTTCATTTGAAGTATGCTATGCTGAGAATTCCTCTCCGGATACCCGAACGGCTATATTAACCATAAGTGGCAGTGGTTTGACAAGAACCGTAAGTATTACTCAGAATGGTGAGCCCGCGGGTAGTTCTTCTCCCTGGGAAGTAACACCTACCGGCAATAACCATACCGTAATTGTAATTTCTGATTTGACCAGTTCTGTGAACGGCTCTGCTCTTGAGCAAGATGATTGGATAGGGTTTTTCTACGAAGATGCTGGCGTTTTAAAATGCGCTGGTGCAGGTCAGTGGAGTCCAACTTCTAATAGTTCGATTGCTGTTTATGGTGATGATTCCAATACGCCGGCTAAAGATGGTTTTGATATCAGGGAGACTTTTATTGTCAAAGTATGGAAGGATCAGGAGGCGAAGGAATATGAGGTTACTGCTGGTTTTCAGCCTACCGGAGGTTTTGTAACGCATACCGATGAATTTGCTATTAATGGAATCAGTGTGCTTAATAGTTTGGGTAGTTCCGGTTCAGGTAATAGTCCATGGGAATATACTAATACGGGCATTAATCACACAGTTATCATTACGATGGCAATGAATACCGATATCAACGGAGGTAACTTAACTGCTGACGATTGGATAGGATTTTTCTATGAAGATGGTGGTGTTTTGAAGTGCGCTGGTGCAGGCCAGTGGACTTCTGGTAATAATGGTTCGATTACCATTTATGGTGACGATGCTAATACGCCGGCAAAAGATGGGTTTACTATCAATGAGACTTTCAAAATTAAGGTATGGCAGGCGGCAACGAGTAGTGAAGTAGAAGTCAATGCATCTTACGCTCCGGTAGGAGGAGTAATATCGCATACCGATCAGTTTGCCGTTAATGGTATCAGTCAGTTAATGAGTCTGGGTTCTCAACCTGACCAAATGACTCTAACAATCAATTTATCCGAAGGCTGGAATACCATTTCCAGTTATGTTGTACCGGAGGTGCTCGATATCAATAGTATCATAGCTCCGATCAGTAATCAGGTAGAAATCATCAAAGACGGTCAGGGTAATGCTGCTATTCCTGCTTTCAATATCAATAATATTGGTAATTGGAATATCTCAGAGGGCTATCAGGTCAAGGTCTCTTCCAATACCAGCCTGACCATTGAGGGGGATCCTGTTGCTGAAGATACGCCTATTTCTATTGCACAAGGGTGGCAGATCATTCCGGTTTACAATCGTACTCCACAAAATGCGCAAACGGCATTTTCCAGTATCAACAATATCATTGAAATTGTAAAGGATAACAGTGGCAATAGCTACATCCCCTCTTTTGGAATCAATGGTATTGGCGATTTGCAGCCGACCCAGGGCTATTATCTGAAAGCTTCCGCTGTGGGCACTTTAAATTTACAGGCCGCGCCAAATCAGGGCAGAAAATCTTTTAATAACTCCATAAAAACAAGCCAGCACTATTCTGCTCCTGTGATCACAGGGCGCTCAGCCACGATTGTTTTGCCTTACAAATTAGCTACTGAATACCTGAATGTGGGAGATGAGCTGGTAGTTAAGAATAAGGCAGGAAAAATATTTGGATGGTCCCGGTTTGATGGTGAAAATACAGCAATCACCGTTTGGGGAGATGATACTTCTACGGAGCTTATTGATGGTTTTTATGAAGGTGAAAAAATGGATTTATATATTCGTAAACTCAGCGGTCAGCAAGAGCTTGGAATACGTCCTTTTACTGCATCAACAAAAAGCTTAACCTTCAAAACCAATGATTTACTGGTAATCGACCAACTGGATGTAGACGCACCTGTAGAAGAATTTATTCAGATTGTTCCCAATCCTGTCAATGGAGTGGCGACAGTTAACCTATCCATCCTGGATACTCAACAGGTGACAATCAGAATAATAGATGTAAATGGTAGAATCATGAATAGTTACCGACAGCAGGTAGACAATAATCTCAATCAACTACGTTTGGATACTTCGCTGCTTCCGGCAGGGATGTATTCCTATGAAGTGATGGGAGAAAACGGAAAAGTTATGCGAAGCTTGTTTGTAGTACAGTAACAAAAATGATAGGTTGTAGAAATGATTTTCATTTCTACAACCTGCATTTACTCTATTCCAAACACGCACTTGAATGGCCTGATTCTTATTTTTCTTCTTCCAGGTGGTCGGCTATAGATTCCAGTTTCCTCCATTTATCGCCAACAAATTTTTTATAATAAACTTTTTTAGTAAAAATAGCTACTGCCAGGCCAAAGAGAAAAGCAATACCAGCTATCCAATACGTTCTATTCCATTCGGGAATAGTGTCATTATCCAGGCGAGCTAGCAGGACGAGCGCGCTGGCAAACAAAGGATTGACCAGGTATAAAAAGGTCACCATGCGCTGTTCGAATTGTTTTAGCGCTTTGGCATACTGACGAATTACCCAGATAACATCTTCTGACATGATGCTGTCCAGTTTTCGGAACGTAAAATAATTGATAAGCAATATGGGCGTCAAACTCAAAGTAACCAACAGGGTAACATACCAAAAGGCGGGTCCTCTGAAATTATAGAGGGCCAGGGGCAAAATAAAGACCAACCCAATGATCGTCTCTTTACGTATAAACCGCTTGAAGCTGGCTACAGTAGCTTTTGACCTTCGTTGTGCCTTAGCCAAAACTTCCGGTTCAATAGAAGCGTAGTAGGCATCGGCCTGTTTGTTGTTTTCTTCCCAAATTGAATGTAGATTAGATGGCTGCATATCCATATTCATTAAGTAGTTTATACAGTTTTTTCTTAACTCGATTTAGTTTCACCCCCACATGATTGGTGGTAATTCCCAGAATATCCGCTGTTTCTTCGTATGATTGCCCCTCCAGATGTAATAGAATAATAGCGCGATCATCCTTTTCCAGCAAATTGATGCACCTGTAAAGTAAATCTATCCGGGACTGCTGCCTGCTGGCTTGCTCCTTTCTTAAAGGATCCGCCTCTACCACCGTAGTAAGCATAGCCGCAGCATTGATCGGTGGATTTTTTTTCCGGCTCTTCTCACTGAAAGTTATGGCCGTATTTAAAGCTACCTTATAGATAAAAGTAGATAGTTTTGATTCTTCCCGGAATCGTTTTATCGATTGCCACAACTGTATGAGGATTTCCTGGTACAAATCCTCAAAGTCTTGCTCCGTTCTGGTGTAGGAGCGGCCCACTTTATAAAGAATGCCATTGTGTTGTTCGATGATGTTTTTGAATCGCCCAGTCACCCTTTTTTTCTTATTGTGTCTGTAAAACGTTTTGATTATTACAGTTTTTCTGAAAAAAAATAAAAAATCCTAAACAACTTCGATTATGAGGTCGAAAAAAATACTGGGTTAGTCTTAGAATCTCGCCTTTTTGTAGCAAATCAATAAATTGCCTGTAATGATACGATAGAAAAAAAGACCTATCAGGTAGAGGCAGTTATGGAGTAAAATAAAACCTATGGCGCTTCCTGTGTCGGCGGGAAGGAAGCGCCATTCTCCCGGTAAATTAAAACATAACTTCACAAATTGCAGCATGATTTGTTTTTTGTAAAACAATTGATGGGGGGATTTACGTTGGTACATTATGCTATATGAAAAAATCCATTATAAGATTAGTAGATTGACTATCGCTTTCTGGTTTGGATAAATTTAACAAAGGTTTTTTGCGAAACCAGTTTCGATCTTATTGATCCCCTAGGATATTTTTATAATTTGTATCTTGGAAACAGAACAGGAATAAAGGCTATATGTGAAGAACCTAATACCACAATTTATCTACGAGCGTTATGCCGAAGGGGAAGAAAAAGGCTGTCTTACTGCCTACACTATGTCTATAGACCTATCGGGGTTCACAGCGCTCACTGATGCTTTAATGAGATTGGGACCAAGAGGTGCTGAGCAGTTGTCTAATATCCTGAATGAAATTTTTGCTCCCCTGGTCAAGTTGGTATATTCCCGTAATGGCTTTATTCCCTATTTTGCTGGAGATGCTTTTACAGCTATTTTCCCGTTAGAAGGCTACGAGGTTGATGAGATGAAGTTGCTAGAAGCAGCTCAGTCCGTTCGCAACTTGTTCAGGCAACGCGCATACCAGTTTGATAACTTTACCATTGGTTTAAAGATTGGCCTGGCCTACGGCGAGGTAGAATGGGGAATCGTAGGGAGTGCGAATAATAAAGCTTATTATTTTCGAGGTATGGCCATCGATAGTTGTAATTATTGCCAGACAAAAGCTCACAATCAGGATATCATCCTTGATGAAGCACTACACCAACAAATTGATGACCAGGATATTCCATTAGTCAAAGTCAATACTTCCTGCTATCGACTGGATGCAAAGGTGATTACGCCAAAACAGGCACTAACTAAGGCGAAATTGCCATTGATGAAGACAGATATCCTAAAAGACTTCCTGCCGGAATCTGTACTAAGTGTTACACCGAGGGGCGAGTTCAGAACGACTATTGCTATATTTTTGGCTTTTGATGGTATTAGCAGCCATAAGTTGATGAATGAATTCTCTACTATCGTACTTGATAAAATGAGGAGTTTTTCCGGATATTTTAAAGAAATTGATTTTGGAGACAAAGGGGGCGTGATGGTTGGCTTTTTTGGAGCGCCTGTCAGTTTTGAGAATAATGTCGAAAGAGCCCTTGAATTTATTTACTCTCTTAGAACAGAACTCAAAGAGTTAGAATCAGAAAAAAAACTGCAGTTTAAAACCGGAATTACTGTAGGTACGGCTTACACGGGTATAGTAGGTGGAGAAGAACGCTGTCAGTATGCTGCCGTAGGTAACCGGGTTAATTTGGCTGCCCGATTAATGGTAAATGCTGACTGGGGAGAAGTACTGGTGGATAGCGAAATCCAAAAAGAAAAGCATTTTTCCTTCCAACATAAAGGAGACATAAAATATAAAGGTATTGAAGGCAATGTGCCCACATTCAAGCTCATAGGCCGCAACTATGTGTCCAAACAGGCCTACAGCGGGATAATGGTGGGTAGAGAAGAAGAATTTATGCAGTTGATGCATTTTTCAAGGTCCCTGTTCAATAACAGAGTAGCAGGTATCGCTTACATTTATGGAGAAGCGGGTATTGGTAAAAGCCGCCTGACACATGAATTAAAAAAACAGCTGACCCAGGCCGGAAACATTAAGTGGCATATTTGTCAAACCGATCAGATTCTAAGAAAGCCCTTTAATCCCTTTATTTATTTTCTAAAAAATTATTTTGAGCAATCGCCAGACGGCTCAGATCAGCTCAACCGCGAAAAGTTTGAAAAGAAACTTGAGGAGCTTACCGGTAAAATCGCCACCATCAATAATGATGATGCCGCTGATATTCTAAAAGAGTTATACCGTACCAGGTCCGTCCTGGCAGCTCTGATTGGCATAACCTACGAGAACTCTATCTGGCTGCTGTTAGATGCCAAGGGTAAATACCAGAACTCTATTATCGCTATTGTCAATTTGCTGAAGGCAGAATCATTGGTAAGCCCTATGGTCATACAAATGGAAGATGGCCACTGGATTGATGAAAACTCTGAAGAATTGATGGCTGATTTGGTCCGGCAATTGTCCCGTTATGCCGTTTTGCTCCTGGTCACCTCCCGGTACAGAGACGACGGTTCCAAACCTCATGTTATTGACCCCGACCTGATTGAAGTGCTCGGTTTACCTCTGCTGGAAGTAAATTTGAATTATCTAACGCCTACGGCCGTTAAGCAATTCGCAGAAACTATTCTTCAGGGAAAGATTGCTAAAGATTTCTACGAGTTGTTACTTCGCTCTACCAATAGTAATCCATTTTATCTGGAGCAAATTCTGGGATATTTTGATGAGAGTAAGCTACTGAGTAAAAAAGAAGGACAATGGACGATAAGCAATAAAAACATACGTCTTTCCAATTCCATAACGGCCGTACTAACGGCCCGTATTGACCGGCTGTCGTCTCTGGTAAAAGAAACGGTCAAAGCGGCTGCTGTTATCGGGCGGGAATTTGAGCTGCCTATCCTTACGGAAGTAATGCGAGAACACGAGGAATTTAGAGGGAAAAATGGGAAGGCAGGACTTTTATTGAAAGAACAGATCTCCACTGCCGAGAAGGGGCAGATTTGGCATGCCATGAATGAGCTGCGATATATCTTCAGGCATTCTTTACTAAGGGAAGCAGCTTACAGCATGCAGCTCAGAGGCAGGTTGCGGCAGTTGCACCGCCTCATAGCAGAAGCCATTGAGCGCCTTTATCAGCACAACCTGCAGGAGCGTTTTGTAGATTTGGCTTTTCATTACGAGCAGGCAGATGTCTTCGACAAAACTTGTGAATACCTGCATAAAGCCGCTGACTATGCCAGGAGTAATTTCCAGAATCAACAGGCCCTGGATTTTTATGAGAAATTATTGGAAAAATTAAATTCCAAACAGGATTCTTTTCAACAAATTCAAACACAGCTTAAAAAAGGGCGTATCCTGGAGTTGATTGGAAAGTGGGATGATTGCGAAGCTGCTTACCGAACAGCGCTGGAATTCGCCAAAAAATCAAGGGATGTACTATTGATTGGAAAGGCCAACAATGGGATGGGAACTGTATTCATGCTAAAAGGGGATTATTATAAGTCGATGGATTACCTCAAAACAGCTGCATTACTTTTTGAATCTATTGATAATAAGGAAGGAATCTCTGAAGTGTACGGTAACCTTGGGAATCTATATTTCCGCCAGGGTGATTACAGCGAGGCGAAGTCTTACTTTGCCAAGAGTATTGACCTGGCCCAAAGTGATGAAGAAATACCGGTGAATGCCCAGATTGTAGCCAACTTGGGGCTCACTTACATGAATCAGGGTAACTATGACAAAGGTATTCAGGTACAGGAAAAACAGTTGAATATTTGTGAAAAGAATAACGATAAACAAGGCATGGCTACTATCCTTACTTTTTTGGGTATCGTCTACCTGGAAAAAGGGGATTATAAAAATGCGCTGGATAGCTTTGAACGCGGCCTGCAGCTGAGTGAAGAATTAGGTAACCGAATGCTTATGCCGGTGGCCATTGGCAACATAGGAGTGATCTACGAACGTAAAGGGGATTATGATCGGGCAATGGAACAGTATCAAAAAGATTTGGAGCTCTGCGAAGAGCTGGGGGATAAACAGGGTATCGCTATAGCACTCGGATTGATAGGTCAACTGCTGAATGTAAAAGGCGAGTTTTATCGAGCCATAGAATACCTTCAGAAAGATTTGATGATTTCTGAAGAGCTAAACTATAAAAAAGGCATTGCCAAAGCACTTAACACACTGGGGGATGTTTTCTACCTGACAGGTAATTTCAGCCGCTCGTTGCATTTTTATGATCGGGCGATTGAAGTAACCCGTGAGATTGGTAATAAGCTGGTACTTGGGTTTAGCCTGGTAGAAAAAAGTGCCGTTTTAATGAAAACGGGAGATCGCGATGAGCTTATGAAAACTGCCGAAGAGGCTACCCAGATAGCCGATGAATTGGGAAATCCCGATCTTATCTTTGAAGCCGACATCCTCGCTGCACGCATCAAAATAGAGGATGGGCTGATTGAAGAAGCCAAAAACATTCTCAGGTCCTTACACAAGCTAGAACTGAGTATCGATCAGGAAGCGGCTGTTGCCTTCGAGTGGCATCGCCTCAACCCAATGGACGAGGAAGAGCGTGAAAGTGCCAGAAAGCTCTACGAACAGCTCTACCAGGACACGCCTCGTTATACTTACAAAGTAATCCTCGATCTGCTGGAAGTATAACAAGGACCAATCTTTATCCAATGACCTTAGTCGTCTCCGTCTATAGCTGAATCTCTGGCCGGAGCGCTGGCGTGAAGCTTATCTTTAATCGTTAGGGCATATTCATCGAGGAGTTTATGAACGCGCTCTTCATTATCGGACTGCAAAACCATTCCCACGTGGTTTTTCTTTTGCAGCCTCCACACTATTTCGGGAGCATCAAAAAAGCGCTGATCCGGATGCTCGTACCTGGATAGTGAAATGACTATCCCGGCATATTCCTCTTGAACTTCCGGCAACTCATAAGAGAAACCGCGAAGGGAAACATTCTCTATCTTGGCCCATTCTCTCCAAAGGTTGATGCCAGAAGCAAATTTGACCATCTCTGAAAGGTGAGCGCCTCCTACACGAGCAGAAGTTTCGAGGAAGTAAAAGCTGCCATCTTCCTTACTTTTAATGAATTCTGAATGAGAAGCGCCGCGTTTTAACCCGAATATTTTTAGGACCTGTTCATTCAGCGCTTTCAATCGCTTTTCGTCGTCACTGCCGTATGGTACGATAGCCGAGCGAAATATACCTCCTCCGTGTGCCACCTCAAAAGGGGTGTTGAGATATTTGGATACGCTGCAAAATTGCATTTCATTATTGTACATCAAAGCATCGGCATGGTAAACATCGCCGGGGCGAAACTGCTCGATTAGAAAATGATGTCTTTCTTCGCCTATTTTGTGAAGCACTTCCCATGCTTCTTCCAGGGAATAAACCTTTTTGATGCCTGCCGCTGCTGCCTCTGATCTTGGTTTGATCACCCATGGGCCTTCATGAGCTTTCAGGTAGTCTGTGATAGCCTGATCATTAAAGAGTGCTGAAAAGGGAGGTACCTTTATCCCGGCTTCTTGTGCACGTATGCGCATGGCCAGTTTGTCTCTGAAATGTCTGGCAGTAGATTGCCCCATGCCCGATATTCTAAAGTGCTCTCTTACCAAGGCCGCTTTTTCAATATCATAATCATCCAGAGCCACGATGGTATCGACGGGTCTACTCTTCAGTACATAAGCCAATCCATTGATGATCTCTCTCATGTTTTCAGGACTGTTATCTCCTTTGGGTAGAAAGAACATTTCGTCGATATCATCTTTTGGCCAGGGGTCATTCCTCAATTTCTCCTTGGTAAGTAAATATACAGTATTACCCTGTGCCTTGCATTCAGAAATGAATTCTGCTCCTTTGAAGAAAAACGAAATGCACAGTATTGATAACGGGCGCTGCATGGGTTAATTTTTTATTTGTGAAAATAGGTTTAATCTTTTCTTAGTAATGAAGAAATAATAAGGTTTCGAGAATAAAGGTAGGGCATTTAACACTAGGTAAGGCAAAAAACGTAGGCGATGCAGGGCATCGGCGAGGCTTTTTAACGCAGCCTAGGGAGAAATGAGCAACTTCAAATCGAAGAGTTATTACATCTTCATTACTTACTGCATGTTCTCCATAAATTCTACTAGCAGGCGAACACCATAAGCCGTGGCACTTTTGTGTTTGGAAAATTCCATTTCCGTAAAGGCGACTCCCGCAATATCCAAATGGGCCCAGGCTGGATGCTCATCAGTGAAAAATTCAAGAAACTTAGCAGCAACAATAGCTCCGGCCATAGGTTTGGTGCCTAAATTCTTGATATCCGCTACATCAGATTGCAATTCTTCATAATATTCATCCCATAGTGGCAGTGGCCAGTTTTTTTCTCCCACTTCCAGGCCGGCCTTGAAAAGCTGGTCTCTCAGTGTTTCATTTTTGGAAAATAAACCCGCTACAGTGTAGCCAAAGGTTCTTACGGCACTTCCGGTGAGCGTAGCCAGGTCAATCATCACATCCGGCTGGAAATGCCTGTTGGCATAAGCTAGCGCATCAGCTAATATCAAACGACCTTCTGCATCCGTATCTATGATCTCTATGGTTTTTCCGCTGTAAGAGGGGATAACATCGCTGGGCTTAAAGGCATCCGACCCTACACAGTTATCGGTAGAAGGAATAAGGCCGATCACGCGGTGGGGCAGCTTTAGCCTTGCTGCCATATCGACGGCACCCAGTACAGCCGCAGCCCCGCCCATATCGCTTTTCATGAGAGGCATTCCTGCTGCTGTCTTTATGGATAGTCCACCAGTATCAAAAGTTACGCCTTTGCCGACAAGGCAAACTGTTTTTTGAGCTCCGGGAGGATTGTAGTCCATTATGGTAAAGGTAGGTGGATGAATGCTACCCTGATTAACGGCAAGTAGGGCACCCATGCCCAGTGCTGTAATTTTTTCTTTATCAAAAACTTCCACCGTGTAGCCCAGTTCTTCGCCAGAGCGCAATGCCCAGTTAGCGAGATCAGAAGGTAGTTTTTTATTACTCGGCGCATTGACAAGATCCAGAATACGCATCTGTGTGCCTGCGAATTTTAGTCCTCGCTGAGCTGCCTCAGATACTGACTGAGCATCTGAAGCTATCAAAGTAATGGAAGTTAATTGATCAAGCGGATGGCTGTTGTGTTTTTTAGATTTAAATTGGCCAATCTGATATTTTCCCAAAATAAATCCATTAACAGCTGCCTCGATCAGTCTGGCTTGGGTAGTGCCCAAAGAACCGTTCAGAAAATCAATGCTGATGCTCCCCTTGAGAAGATGTTGCCCTCTATGAGATAATGCCCTAAAAGCTCTCAAAATCCTGGCAAAAGACTTCTCTTCTCCCAGCCCCAGCAGAATTACTTTTTTATCTCCAAGGTAGGTCAAGATAAAGTCGCCGTGTTTGGCCTCGAATGTAGTCAGAATGTCTGTACTGGGTTGATAGGCAGCATTGACAGCCTCCAGTGAATCCGATGTTGAAAGTGGTAGAATGAAAGTACTTGTTGAAGTAGAAGGGAAAGTAGTGAGGATTTGTATTTCCATTACTATTTTTTTGATTCTTAAGTGTTTACATGGGATCCTTAAACCTATTTTGAAAATTTCTGCTCTTGTTTAAGCCTCGATAGCGCCGGGTAATTGAAAAGCGCAGCGTAGGGTAATGAGCAATTCTGAACGGTGAATGCCTGACAATTATTAAAGCGAAGGAGGGATAATAAAAGAGTCAATTTCAAGCTGTTTTTTCTCTTGGTCCTAAGTCCAATGAGGGATCACAAAAATTTTTCGCGAAAATAAATATTTATTACCATTCCAAAAGTAATTATGCCGATGTAAACTAATAATTTACAAAAAACATAAAAATCAACCTATCCATAGAATAACCATTGCAGTGCTTGGGGGAATTCTTTACCCCACTTCGCTTCGTTATGCCTGCCCTGAGGGTCTATATTGAGCTTGAAGTCCAGATTAGCACTGCTATTTTGCTGTTGTAATGCCGTCTTGAAGCGCCGGATATTAGGAACCATATTCTGACTTTCGCTGCCCCCTGCGTAGATGTAGATTTTCGTATCCAGTGTTTCATTCAGTTTGAGCGAATGGAAATGGATATTTGGAGCTACCCAAAGCGAAGGCGAAAAGATCATCAGTTTGGAATATACTTCCGGAAACATCAGGCCTGCGTAAATGGATATCAGCCCCCCCATAGAACTACCACCGATACCCGTATGCCAACGGTCAGGAATAGTCCTGAAATGCTGATCCACAAAAGGCTTTAGCGTTTCTTTTAAAAAGCGCACATAAGCTTTCCCATCGCCTTTTCCGAAATGCGTGTTAGTTCCCGAAGGCGTAAATTCCCGAATACGTTCCGATTCGGCATGGTCAATAGCTACCACAATAACATCTCCTCGTCCTTTTTCCATAAGAAAAGCCAGTTGCTTATCGACTCCCCAGCTTCCAAAAGGTGCAAAATCGTCAAATAGATTCTGTCCATCCTGCAAATACAATACCGGATAATGCCGATTAGTCTGATGATAATTATGAGGTAAAAGAGCCGCTATCCTTCGGGTTTTGATCAGTTGAGGTGTCTCAAAGGCCTCAGATATCGTCTTTATGATCGGGAGATATTCTTTTTTGTAAGGCCTTCCCTGGTCAGCCCAGCGCATAACACGGTCTGTGTTGAAAGCGGCATTTTTAGGTAACTTCCGGTTTTCTACTTCATCACCCTCTCCACTGACTTCCACTTTGTTCCAGTCTCCCCGCGTATACTTGTATTCCAGTACATTAGGCAGGCGATGATCGTTAGGGAAGGTGTACCGATACCTGCGTGGCCCTTCTTTAATCATCCTGTAATTTTCATCATTGGCTTGCCAATTATTGAAATTCCCTACTATATAAATAGGATCGTTAGAATCTTCTGTCGTTTCCAAAAGAAGACTGAGCCTATGATTTGTTGCTGTAATTGTCAAATTCCTGGTATTAACTTTTAAAAATCAATGGCTGAGCAATAAGCTGTACAGCCGGTTGTCGTCATATGTTTGGATAAAGCTACTCAAAGTAAAATAAATTATAAAGAAGTTGTTTAAAATAAAAACAGCTTAAGAAGCTGTTTGACTTTAATCCTTCGATCCTGTTAGGCGTCTTTTGCGGCTACTTTTCGTTACCAAAATCCTTCCCGCCACTTTGCGGGACAGGCTATTTAGCGCTGCTAAACTCCGGTTTTGGCGCCTCAATTAGACGCAAAACCCACTCTAACAGGTTTCAAAAACCAAATTCAAACAGCTTCTAAGAGCTATCTATTTTAGAAAATCATAAATAAGAAAAACGATCATATTGCTTTAACTGGCAGCTCTGACCCAAAAAATTTAAAAAAAAACATAAAAAAATAGATTTGGTTGACTTTCGGGATCGAGTTGAAAACCCCAAAGCTTAAAAGGGATGAGCAAAGCCGGCATTCTCAGTTCGTTGTATAAAATGAAGCCTGAGTAAAATCATAGTGGCGTACCTGTCAATCAGCTTGGTAAAACTCAGGCAATATTGTAATTTAACGCCTTAGCACAGCCTACTTTCACAATAAAAAAGTTCAGAAATGCCAGACAACCAAATGTTGTGGGGAATAGATATGGGAGGGACAAAGATTGAAGGAGTGGTTTTAAAAAATGAAGCTCCCTACGAAGTATTATACCGAAACAGAATTCCTACTGAAAAAGAAAAGGGTTTTGATCATATCATTGGACGAATTAATAAGTTGGTATCAATGATGAAGAAAGAAACCAGCCTACAACCTCGCCGGATAGGTATCGGCACTCCTGGTAATTTTGATCCCTCTACGGGGCTACACAAGAATAGTAATACCACTGCCATCAACGGTCAACCCTTCAAGAAAGGGCTGGAAGACAAGCTGGGCCTGGAAATAGCAATGGCTAACGATGCCAATTGTTTTGCTATGGCGGAAGCCAAAATGGGCGCCGTACCAGAGCACCTTGACAATCCGCAGGTAGTATTTGGAGTGATCATGGGAACAGGTGTTGGAGGCGGAATAGTAGTCAATGGCAAAGTAATCAACGGCAAACAAGGAATTGCAGGAGAATGGGGGCACAATTTTCTGGATGCAGCAGGTGGGGAGTGCTATTGCGGAAGAATTGGCTGTACAGAAACTTTACTGGCAGGGTCTCACCTAGAGAAGTACTATAAAAGCCTCACTGGTGAGCAGGTCAAACTGAAGCATATCTACGAAAACTATAAAGTCGGCCACGATGAGGCCGCCAGGAAAACCATAGAACGGCTCATCCATTTCTTTGGAAAAGGTATTGCTTCCATCATCAATGTGCTGGACCCCGATGCTATCGTACTGGGAGGGGGCGTTGGTAATATCGACCTGCTCTACACAGAAGGGGTAGATGCCGCCCGGCCACATGTGTTTAATCCTAGGCTGAATACCTTGTTTTTAAAACCCAAACTCGGCGATAGTGCCGGAGTATTCGGAGCTGCCTTTCTGTAAGGGTCACTGTTTACTGATCATTTTGACTAATTCATAGTAGAAGGAAACCTGATCCTGCAACGGATCAGGTACATTGACAATATTGGCCTCAAGTAAATAAATGAATTCCGGTTCATAATCAAAACCCTCGATGCCACCGTAGTGATACCGCCATTCCTCGTTGGGGTAATCCTTGATCAATAGGCATTTCGTTGAGTATCAGCCCTTACAACCTACCTGCTGATCATTGACAATCAAAGATTTTCTACCAGTGAATTCAGGAAATAACCGCTCCTCCCTGTCTGAACAAGCGCTTAAAAGGGATAAAATCACTAAAATAAAGCTCCAATAGGCTGTAGCTTTGTACATTTTTGTAAATTTAATTAGTGCTGTTAAAAAAACGGATATCTTCAACATCGATGGGTGTATCCGGTCAACATACATACATACATACAAGACCACCGGGCAGGATAAAAAGATTGGGAACTATGATCAGAGAGATAGAGCAAGGGAAATTCAGGTAATCGATAAACAAGAACCAATTTTTGTTGGCGCAAAGACAGTAGCTTATTCAATGTTTTGTCGCTTGGCAACTAGACAAGACTCAAGGCGTTACTTTTGAGAACTTTTAAAAAAAAGAGCAGTATATGAGTAATCAATCCTTATGGTATCTGGAAAATATAGATGTTACCGGAATCTTTTGTCCCAAAAAAATCGGTCAGGGCCAAATGGAGCAGCACTCCCGCAAGACATACAAAAAAGGAAATTACATCTATTTACCTGAGGAACAATCCGACCGCCTTTTTTTGATGACAGATGGAAGGGTGAAGATTGGTACCTATAGTGAATCTGGCAAAGAAATTACAAAAACCATTCTCAATTCCGGAGAAGTATTCGGAGAACTCTCATTGATTGGGGAAGAGAAGCGCCGGGATTTTGCTATAGCCATGGAGGATACGGAAGTCTGTATACTTACAGTTGATGATATGAAATCTTTAATGCGCGAGCATAATGGGCTAAGCTTGTTTTTAATGAGAATTATGGGCTTTAGAATGCTCGATATGGAAAATCGCCTGGAGTCGTTGGTATTCAAGGATTCCAGAACGCGCATTATCGAGTTTTTGCATGATATGGGAGTAAAAAAAGGACAACGGGTAGGCTACGAAATGCTGGTTCGCAAATTTATGACCCATCAAGAAATTGCCAACCTTACGGCTACTTCTCGCCAAACGGTAACCACGGTGCTCAATGAATTGCGCAATAAAAATGTATTGACTTTCAATCGTCGTCGGCTCCTTATCAGGGATATGGATCAATTACTGGCAGAGGCATAGTACTTTTGAAATATATTACTTAGCTTACCAGTTAAAGTAACCTATTCTATCTTTTCATGAGTGAGCAAACCCTTAAACGTCAATTTTACAATACTCAGTTTCAGAAAGAGCTGGAACGGCTCAATGCAGCCCAGCGTAAGGCAGTGGAAACTATTGAAGGGCCCATGCTTGTTATCGCCGGACCAGGGACGGGAAAAACTCACATGCTCACCGCCCGTATTGGTACCATCCTGCTACAGTCAGATACAAAGGCCCAAAATATCCTGTGCCTGACATTCACCGAGGCAGGCGTAAGAGCGATGCGGCAACGGTTACTTCAATTCATCGGGCCCGAAGCTTATCGGGTGAATATCTTTACTTTCCATTCTTTTTGTAATGCCATAATCAGGGATCACATGGAGCTCTTTGGGCGGCGGGGACTGGAGCCACTTTCCGAATTGGAGCGCATTGATATCATAAGGGAGCTAATCGATGGCCTACCGGGGCAACATCCCATCAAAAGGGGAAGGACAGAAGTTTATTTCTATGAAAAGCACCTCTATGAGTTGTTCAAACACATGAAAAAGGAAGCCTGGACGGTAGAACTTATCGAAAGTCAGGTAGAAGCCTACCTTAAAAGCCTGCCACAGCGGGAAGAGTTTATCTATAAACGCAAAAGCGGCAACAAGAAAAAAGGGGATCTGAAAATTAACCAGATCCGAGATGTAGAGCGACGCATGGAACTGCTACTGGCAGCGGCCAGGCTTTATCCTAAATATTTGAATTTGATGAGGGCTCACAAGCGCTATGATTATGAAGATATGATACTTTGGGTGCTGGAAGCTTTTGAAAAATACCCCACCTTATTAAGGAGTTACCAGGAACGCTATTTATACTTTTTGATTGACGAGTATCAGGATACTAATGGCGCTCAGAATGAATTGATCAGAAAATTGATAGCCTTTTGGGAAAATCCAAATATCTTTATTGTTGGCGATGATGATCAGTCGATCTACGAATTCCAAGGAGCACGCCTGAAAAATCTTCAGGATTTTTATCTTGATTTTAAGGATCAGCTTTCTTTGGTCTTGCTTACTGATAATTATCGTTCGGCACAGTCATTACTGGATACAGCTACCGGGTTGATCGCTCAAAACGAGAATCGGATTCTCAATAGTATTGACGAGGCTGTGATTGATAAGCAACTCAAAGCCCGCAATAAAGCATACGCTGAATTAGCTACCGCAGTTCAGGTCGATATTTATCCCAACAGGATACAGGAGATGGTTCATATTGCCAATCAGATACAGGAGTACAAAGATCAGGGCCAACCATTGGAAGAAATAGGCGTACTTTACGCCCGACACCGACAAGCGGAATATCTGATTACGCTTTTGGAAAGAAAAAATATCCCGTATCAGGTCAAAAAAGACATCAATATCCTTGAAGAGCCGCTCATTCAAAGCCTGAGGACCGTGCTGGAGTATTTTGCACTGGAGAGCGAGCTGCCGTTTGGCGGAGAGCATTTACTCTTCAAAATTTTGCACTTTGAGTTCATAGGGGTACCTCATAAAGCCGTAGCTCAGCTTAGTCTGCAGTTGGGACAAATGAATGTAAAAGACCGGCCGGAATGGAGAACCATCGTGGAGGAAACATACTGGCTGGATCATTTTGGTATAAAACCCAAAAAACCTTTTCATCAGTGGAGTCATTTTTTTAATACTTTACTTTTTCAACTTTACGAGATAAGCCTTCCTGCTTTCATCGAACGGGTTATCAACCGTTCTGGCTTTTTACAATTCACAGCTTCGCATCCGCAGCGAGAATATTACATTCAGTTGCTCAGTTCGTTTATGAATTTTATCAGAAGTGAGTGTAAGCGAAACCCTCTTATGACGCTGCAGGAGTTGATAGAATTACTGAAAAAAATAGATACCAACCGCATCACAATTCCATTGCAAAAGAGTGTCGATTCAGATCGCGGAGTACAACTGCTCACGGCGCATAGCGCCAAGGGGTTGGAATTTGAAACTGTTTTTTTGATTGATTGTGTAAAGGAACAATGGCAACCAGGTAATCGCCATAATAACTATCGCTTTTCGCTTCCTGATACGCTTACCTATTCCGGTGAGGAAGATGCGCTAGAAGCCCGGCGACGACTATTTTTTGTGGCAATGACCCGCGCAAAAGCAGCGCTTCATATTTCTTACAGCCGGCAGGATGAAAATGGTAAAGACCTGAATTATGCCTTGTTTATCGATGAACTGCAAAAAAGTGACCAGTTAGTATTCAGGGAAATATTTCCCGAAAAAGCCACTGTCCTGGAAAGTCAACTGGAAGGACTGCGGGAAGCACCGATAACAGACTTTAGCGATTATCAGGAAGAATGGGTAAAGCAACTCTTACAAGAGTTCAAGTTGAGTGTATCTTCCCTTAATAGTTATCTGTATTGTCCTTTAGGGTTCTTCTACGAACATCTGCTAAAGGTGCCCGTACAAGAAAGAGAAGCGGCGCTTTTCGGTACTGCTATCCACAATAGTTTGCAGCGCCTCTTTGATCAGATCAGTCTCAGACGACGAAAAAGCTTTCCGGAATTGAGGGTGCTGCTCCGCTTTTTTGAGCAGGAAATGGCCCAGTCCAGAGGTCGCTTTTCGGAAAAAAACTACCAAATACGCCTTGACTTGGGCAAACAACAATTGACACAGTATTATCAGACGAATGTAGAGGAGTGGCCTAGCGAGGTACGAACGGAATATCTTGTCCGAAATGTGGAATGGGAGGGTATTCCGTTAGTCGGGGTGATTGACCGCCTGGATACACTCAAAGGACAGGTACTGCGCGTAGTGGATTATAAGACAGGCAAGCCGGATTCAACAAAAGTAAAAGGGCCAGCCCCCTCCAGGCCTCACGGTGGAAATTACTGGCGCCAATTGTACTTTTATAAATTGTTGCTGGACCAGCGGCAAGGAAGCCTGGAGTTGACTACACAGGGCGTGATCTCATTTATTACTCCCGATATTAATGGGCAGAACGTGGATATATCGATTAAGTACGACCAGGAAGGTTTATTTTTTATTAAAAATCTAGTCAAAGAGACTTACCGCAAAATTCAAAATCAGGAATTTGAAGCTTGTGGTAAGGAAGAATGTCCCTGGTGTCAGTTTTTTGGCCAAAATATTGCACCGAACAGTTTTGCCAGAAAAGGTCTTGAGGAGTTAGACGATTAAAAGGGCACCTGTATTTTGTCGTGGATTTGACTACTATTCAAACTAATATTTTGTTTGAGAGGGGGTTTTCGGTAGCTACTTTGGAGCGCCTGAGGAAATTGTAGAGTACATATGTAGAAAAGTATATAAGTACTCTAACTTATTGTGAATCAATTCATCAAAATTGATCATAAGGGTGT
The DNA here is from genome assembly GCA_964628385.1 of uncultured Saprospiraceae bacterium. Classification (GTDB taxonomy): domain Bacteria; phylum Bacteroidota; class Bacteroidia; order Chitinophagales; family Saprospiraceae; genus JANQPA01. The sequence continues at coordinate 103,676 of CAZVOD010000003.1, read as the reverse complement.
AAAAAAAGATCAATTTCTTTTTACTAATATAATTTAAGTGGCTACATTTGTGGTCGATTTTAACAATGCATTAAAGCACAAGAAGTGATATTACAACAAACGAGACATAGATTCCCCGCCCTAATAGCTTTTTTCTTTTTGTTTGCTTATTGCTCATCTGTTTTTGCCAGCGGAGAGTCGGACAATGCTAAAAAAGAATACAAACCATTCGAGGTGGTTGTAGAGCATATCGCTGATGCCAACGAAATTCACATTTGGGAAGGTGTTCATATGCCATTGCCCTGTATTCTCTACGCACCGGACGAGGGATGGACATTCACTATGTCCAGTACTTTTGAACACGGCACTAAAGCGATTGACAGATATGTGTTGATTCACGGGAGGGTACATCGTATAAAAGATGATGCTTTTCCTATGGGAGAGGTAAAATACGCTGATTATGCGGAGCATGGAGAAGCTTCTGCTGCTGCCGGCCATTCTGATGAATCGGGGCATAGTGGTGATGATCCTGGTGATTCAGATAAAAGCAGCAATGCTAACGCTGAAAAAGAGAAAGCAGCTCCTGCATATATTACCTACGAGGGCAAGCAGTACGAGGTAGAGCGGCCAAGTAAGCTGGATGGTAACCTTCTGGGGTATGGTATTACTTCTTTTTACGACTTTTCTGTTACCAAGAATGTGTTCACTATGATCCTGGCCGGTCTTTTACTGGTTTTTATCTTCTTTTCGGTGGCTAGTGGTTATAAGAAAAATAAAGGTAAAGCGCCATCAGGCATTCAGTCATTGATGGAGCCTATATTTTTGTTTATGAGAGATGAAGTGACAAGGCCAATGATTGGCGAAAAGCACTACGAGCGCTTTCAGCCATTCATTATGAGTCTGTTCTTCTTTATTTTGTTTTGTAATCTGTTTGGGTTGATACCCTTTTTTCCGGGAGGTGCTAACGTGACTGGTAATATTGCTGTAACGCTTACTCTGGCAGTTATTACATTTATCGTTACTAATATTAATGGTAATGCGCATTACTGGCAGCACATCCTCTGGATGCCCGGTATACCAACCTACGTGAAGTTTATCCTTACTCCGGTAGAGATTCTAAGTTTGTTCATCAAACCCTTCTCTTTAATGATACGTTTGTTTGCCAATATTTCAGCGGGGCACATCATCATTTTGAGTTTGGTGGGTTTGGTATTCCTCTTCGGTGATATGGGGCAGAATCCACTGGGAGCAGGAGTAGGTGCAATTGTAGGAGGTTTGTTTACTGCATTTATGAACCTGATCGAGTTGTTGGTAGCATTCGTACAGGCCTTCATTTTTGCCATTCTGTCGGCGTCTTACATCGGAGCAGCAGTAGAAGAGGGGCATCACGACGAAGCACACGCTCACTAATTTGAATATTTTTTAATCCATATAAATCCTTAACAAATGGGTCCAATTGGAGCAGGTTTAGCGGCATTAGGTGCAGGTCTTGGTATCGGATTGATCGGTAGCCAAGCTATGAACGCCATTGCACGTCAGCCAGAAGCAGCGGGTGATATCCGTGCAAACATGATCTTGACAGCAGCTTTCGTAGAGGGTGCAGCACTTTTTGCGATCGTTGTTGGTCTATTGGCTAGCTTGTAAGCAGCACAATAGCGTCAAAAGCAGGATGTAAGGCCGGGGCGGTTGGCTGCCGGTCTTACATGACCATTCGTCCAAAAGCAAAAAAATAATACAGGCTATATAAATTTTATTCACTATGACTCAAATGCTGTTTCTCGCAGAATTTCCTATACTGGTTCCAGATCCGGGGTTGATCTTTTGGACCTCCATTATCTTTATCATTGTGTATTTTCTGCTCTCCAGATTTGCCCTAAGACCTATACAGAACGCACTCAAAGAAAGAGAAGACGCCATCCAGGAATCTTTGGATGAGGCAAAAAAAGCACGTCAGGAAATGCAAAACCTGAAAGCTGAAAATGAAGAGCTTTTGAGAAAAGCACAGGAAGAGCGGTCTCAAATCCTGCTGGAAGCTAAAGAAATGAAAGACTCTATCATTGCAGAAGCTAAAGAAAAAGCAAAAAAAGAAGCACAGCGCATTGTTAACGCTGCCAAGACAGAAATCGAAAACAGAAAGTTGGAAATGGTTACTAACGTTAAAAATTCTCTCGGTATTATGGCCATAGAAATCGCCGAGAAGTTGACCAGAAAACAGATTGCTGGAAAAAAAGAGAATGAAGAGTTAGTAAGCACTTTGATCGATGAGATCGAATTGAATTAATGCTGCGTTGAGCAAGCTTATTTCTCTAACTTTTTAAAATTTGCACAGCGCATGTCAATAACAAGAATAGCATCAAGATACGCCAAGACACTGATTGAATTGGCCTCCGGCATAAATAAACTGGATAGGGTTAAAGAAGATGTAGAATCATTCAGCGCTATTTCCAGAGAGAACAAAGACTTTAGAAACTTCCTGCGGTCGCCTATCCTTCAAAAGGATAAAAAGGTACAGATTATAAAGAGCCTTTTTGAAAAGAGCTACGATGATCTAACTATGAAATTCCTGTTATTATTAATCAATAAAAACAGAGAAAAATACCTTCTCGAAGTGGCCGAAGAGTTCATCCTGCAGTATAAAAACATTATGAATATCACTTCGGTGAAGCTCACTTCAGCAACTGAACTGAGTGATGACACGCTGGAAAAGATCAGCAAGAAGCTGAAGACCAGCAAATTTGTGGATGAAACTGTAGAGATTGAAGTCAAGATCGATCCGGAGCTTATCGGAGGGTTTGTTATTGAGTTTGATGACAAAGTTATTGATACCAGTATTTCCAATAAGCTGAATACTTTCAAGAAAGAATTTAGAGATAATCTTTATACTTCATTAGTAGAAAAGACTTGATCATATAGCCGATATCACTTTTCGGCAGCAAAGAATTACGCTCTTTTTATTTTTAACGCTAACCCGCCCCTTAGCGGGCAGAAAAATCGAAAAATATGGTTGACGTAAGACCTGAAGAAATATCTGAAATATTAAAACAACAAATCTCTGGATTTAGCTCTTCCTCAGAGCTTGAAGAGTACGGTACCGTTCTGCAGGTAGGTGATGGTATCGCTCGTGTTTTTGGTTTAACTAAAGCCCAGGCGGGGGAGCTTGTAGAATTTGAAACCGGCGTAAGAGCAATCGTATTAAATCTAGAAGAAGATAACGTAGGGGTCGTATTAATGGGGCCCAGTGAGGGTATCCGTGAAGGAGCTCGCGTACATCGTACCGGCCTGATCGCTTCGATTAAAGTCGGTGACGGGTTCCTTGGCCGCGTAGTTGATCCATTGGGAAAGCCGATCGATGGTAAAGGAGAAATACCGGGTGAATTGTATGAAATGCCTCTGGAGCGAAAAGCGCCGGGTGTAATTTATCGTCAACCAGTAACTGAACCACTACAAACCGGTATCAAGGCTATTGACTCTATGATTCCTATCGGACGTGGCCAGCGGGAGCTGATCATCGGTGACCGTCAGACGGGTAAAACAGCTGTTGCTCTGGATACAATCATCAACCAGCGTGAATTTTATGAAAGAGGAGAGCCTGTTTTCTGTGTTTATGTAGCTTCTGGCCAGAAAGCTTCTACCGTTGCGCAGGTAGCCAGAACACTGGAAGAAAACGGTGCTTTAGAATATACTGTTATCGTTTCTGCTCCGGCTTCATCTCCGGCGCCTTTACAGTTTTATGCTCCGTTTGCAGGTGCTGCTATCGGAGAGTATTTCCGTGATACCGGTCGTCCTGCATTGATTGTATACGATGATTTATCGAAGCAAGCTGTAGCCTACCGTGAGGTATCACTTTTACTTCGTCGTCCTCCAGGGCGTGAAGCTTATCCTGGTGATGTATTCTACCTCCACTCTCGCTTGTTGGAACGCGCGGCTAAGATTATCAACAATGATGAAATTGCCCGTACGATGAACGATTTGCCGGAATCATTGAAAAATGCCAAAGACGAAAACGGGGAGTCAATTATCAAAGGTGGCGGTTCCTTAACGGCCTTACCTATTATTGAAACTCAGGCCGGAGACGTTTCTGCATATATTCCTACCAATGTGATTTCTATTACAGATGGTCAGATATTCCTGGAAACTAACTTATTTAACGCTGGGGTGCGCCCGGCGATTAACGTAGGTATTTCTGTATCTCGTGTTGGTGGTTCTGCTCAGATCAAATCCATGAAGAAAGTATCCGGTACACTGAAGCTTGACCAAGCGGCTTTCCGTGAGTTGGAAGCTTTTGCTAAGTTTGGTTCTGACCTCGATGCTTCTACAAGAGCTGTTCTGGAAAAAGGCCGTAGAAACGTAGAAATTCTTAAGCAGCCTCAGTACTCTCCGGTACCGGTAGAAAAGCAGGTAGCTATCATATATGCAGGTACTAATAACTTGCTTAAAGAGGTGCCAATCGATAAGGTAAAAGAATTTGAAATGCGCTTCCTAACGGAAATGGAGCAGCGTTTGTCTGATGTTCTGGCAGAATTTAAATCAGGTAAGTGGGATAAGGAAGCTCAAAATAAAACCAAGGAATTGGCGCTTGAAATAGCTGCCCAATTTAAGAAATAATATTGATGCCCATTGTACGCACGCTGTCGTAGGGTTGCGGCAGCTTGCGTCTTAAAATAGTATGGGAAATATTTTTAGTGGTAAAATACCATTGAATACTCTTCAATGGCGTAAAATTTAATCCATGGCAAACCTTAAAGAAGTACGGGATCGGATAGGGTCCGTTAAAAATACACAGCAAATCACTCGCGCCATGAAAATGGTGGCAGCTTCTAAGCTAAGAAGGGCACAAACAGCTATCCAGCAAATGCGCCCCTACGCTGACAAGCTCAATGAAATGCTGAGCAACATCCTTTCCAATGTGGAGGGCGATGATGTGTTTTCCAGCTTTTCCACAGAGCGTGAAGTGAAAAGCGCCTGTATCGTAGTTGTTACCTCGGATCGTGGCCTGTGTGGTGCTTTTAATAATAATATCTCTAAAGCTGCCATGCAACGCATCAACAAAGAATATAGCGAAGTGTATGAAAGCGGTAACCTGCATATGATCAATATAGGTAAAAAAGGGTTGGAATACTTTCAGAAAAGATTGCCAAATATCCAGTACCACAAGGAATATGTGAACCTCTTCAACGACTTATCCTTTGACAATACCAAAAAAGTTGGTCAACTTTTGATGGATAAGTTTGAAGAAGGTGTTTTTGATAAGATCGATGTAGCTTACGGTCTGTTTAAAAACCCTGCTGCTCAATATCCACAGGTTGAGCAATTTCTACCAGTAGAAACCATAGAAGCGCAGGAAATCGAAGGAAAAGAAATTCGTGCCGATTATATCTTCGAACCCGATATGAACGGATTGCTGGAATATCTTATTCCCAACATTCTTCTTACTCAATTCCAAAAGTATTTGCTGGATACTAATGCCTCTGAGCACGGTGCACGTATGACTGCCATGGATGCGGCTACCGACAATGCCGGAGAACTACTTCGCGATCTGAAAATCTCTTACAATAAAGCTCGTCAGGAAGCGATCACCAAGGAAATCCTCGAAATCGTTGGTGGTGCGGCGGCCCTTGAGAATAGTTAAACAATCCAGGTACTAAAAACCAAGGGTTGCAATAAGTCTGGTCATAGCCCCAAAAGTGGATTTCTGCTTTTGGGGCTAGTGTTTTTATACCTTGCCTACTACCTATTAATCTCCCCTTTTTTCCCATCCCAAATTTTGGTAAATTACAACATCACTAAATGCCGAATGCTACTTATGCAGGTTTCTGAAAGCCATTTGATATTCGACTTTGAGCCTAACTGGAAAGTGCGTAAGTATGATGACCATCCCTATTATAGCCGACTGAGTGGGGCAGGGCTCAAGGCAGTCGACTTTATTACCATTTACAATAATGAACATCTCGTATTCTGGGAAATAAAAAATTACAGGGAGCGTAAGCCTAACCTCAGGCATGATCCACTTCTGGCACTTAAAGAGAATACAGAGGGGTTTTTGAAGGATATGGCTCAGAAAGCCAAAGATACACTGACTGCACTTAGGGCAATTGACGGGTACTATAAAAGATCCTGGACTTATTCTTTCCGAAAACGTATGATGCATTTTTATGAGACTTATCCCTCAGAGTGGTACTTCTGGCTAAAAGTCTACGAACTGAGCCAGCGCAAAAATAACCTTTGTTTTGTGCTTTGGCTGGAAGGCTTTGAGCTAAATCCTGCTCAGCATATCTTTTTTAAAAATCAATTACTGGATACAACCAGTAAGATTTTTATAGTTAAAGAAGGCGATGATATTCCGTTTGAAGGAATCAAAGGAACAATAGCTAGCTGATGATAATTGCTGGAACAGATTGAAATACTTCCAGGGATTCATTCCGCTTCTTTGTCTCAGGCTTTTGATCGCACCCCGGGACTCATCCCATAAAATTTTTAATATAAAGGATTACCCGCTGTTGCGTATTGATAAAAAAGAAACTATTATAACCCTCACGATTTCAGATGCCCTGTTGTTTGAAGTCAGTGAACATCAATTGACTGATTCCGACATTGGGCGACTTAAAGAATTGCGGAACAGGCTAAGAGATACCGAGTAGCCATACCGGATAGACATTATTGGGCATACTGATGATGAGGGTACATCGGATTACAACCTGGGCTTGTCTGAAAAAAGGGCGAAAGCCGTTAGCGTTTTTTTCATGCTCCAAAGTTTGGATGGCCAGAGCATAAGGGCTAAAGGAATGGGAAAACAGCAGTCGCTTGTTCCCAGTGATTTCCCCCCCAAATCGGCAAAAGAACAGGAGGGTAGAGATTTTGGTTTTTAGGACCAAATAATATTGTTGATTTTACACTATCCTTAAGATTTGGTTATCTTTAAATAGTATTTCTGACACTGTGCTAAAGTTTGAAGAAATTATATGAAAGCTATCATACCCGTGGCAGGGGCAGGTACACGCTTGCGCCCATTGACGTACACTCAACCCAAACCGCTTATCCCTGTGGCCGGTAAGCCCATTATTTCTTATATCATTGACCAACTGGTAGCGCAGGGCATAGAGGAATTTGTTTTTGTAATTGGTTATTTGGGAGAAAAAATTAAAAACTACCTGGAGCAAAGCTATCCGGGCATTAAAAAAGAGTTTGTTTTACAAGAAAAAAGACTGGGCACTGGCCATGCCATCTGGGTAGCTAGGGAGCTTATTGCCAGCACTGAAGAGGTCGTCATCTTTTTTGGGGACGTTATTGTAGATTTTGATATTGCCATGGTGATACAGACTCCTAATTCTTTTTTGGCCATCCAAAAGGTGAAAGATCCCAGAGAATTTGGTATTGTAGAGTTAGATAAAGAAAAGAAGGTAGTCAGGCTGGTTGAAAAGCCCAGAATTCCCAAATCTGATCTGGCTATGGTAGGCTTTTATAAAATTCGTGAAGTACAAGAATTGATTGATGCTCTTGACTTCAATATCAGTAATGACATTCGCACAGCCGGTGTATTTCCCCTTACTGACGGCTTGATGAGGATGGTACAGCGCGGGGTACAACTTCATACTATCAAAGTAGATAAATGGTATGATTGTGGAAAAAAAGAAGTTTTGCTGGAGACCAATGCCATACTCCTTGAAAAAGATGGAGCTCTCGGTATTGATAATGTCCCACACTTTGACAATACCATCATTATACATCCGGTACGTATTGGCCAAAACTGCGAGATCAATAATGCCATTATTGGCCCACATGTGACTATAGGCGACAATGTAACTATTAACCGGGCTATTATCAGGAATTCCATCATTGGAAACTACGCCTCGATTAAAGAAATTAACCTACACAATTCAGTCGTCGGCAATGATGCCTCTATAACTGGTCTTATTCAAAGCCTGAATATCGGTGACAATACAGAAATTGACTTTAGCATGCCGCAGCAGCAAGTCTTGTAAATCACTCCCGGCACGAGGCTCACTCATGAGAGATTCACAGCCCAAACCTGGAATTGAATATCAGACAAGCTGTAGATCTAAGCGGTTATTGTACCGCTTCTAGCCGCTCCTGTCGCACTGTACCGAGCTATAGGTACTCAACGAGCCAGATGATTCTTGATGCTCTTGAAATATTTTCTTCTTCGAGAAAGCGCTTTGCAATCTTGTGAAGTTCTTCTACTGGGTTATCAGAGCGCAAAGCCTGATAAATTTCAGGATCATTTTTTAATTGCAGTACCGCCTCTGTATCGGGTACTACACCTATGCTTGCCAATTGGCCAATATTATTTCCAGTCAAAACTTTACTCTGTCGGGTGCTAAGCGGCAACTGATCAAACCCTATACCCAGCTGCTTACCAAACCTGGGAATCTCATAAACTGCTTCGCCACTGGCTCTGGAGTACAGCGACTGTCCCATTCGGGCCATCAGGTCAATTTTGTGAGGATCAATATTTCCTGATTCATCCAGGATGTTTTCGTCGTAATGAATTAGGAGCACTTCACATATGATTAGGTTGCCAGAGCCACCAACATCTCCCAGAGGAATCGTCCTGGAAACCCTGCACTCAAATTGTACCGGCGATTCCTTAACGCGAAAAGGTTTAATAAGCTCAGAAGATATAGGAGTAAGTCCTGACTTTTCAAACTCACTGATTCCCTTGGGATAGTTCATACTGGTTAGTGCCATTTGGCGTACGATATCGTAGGAAACCACATTGATGACCAACTCGTCGGAGAAATGAACATTTTCAAGTGTATCTTTTGTCGTATTTTCTTTTCCCCTTCTGTTAGAAGAAAAAACCAGGATAGGAGGCTTGGCACTAAATACATTAAAAAAACTGTAAGGTGCTAGGTTGGGCTGACCATTCTCGTCAAGCGTGCTCACAAATGCTATGGGCCTGGGGGCTACACTGGAAATCAAAAACTGGTGTAAGGAAGGCAGGCCCATCGTGATCGGATCAAGTGTCTTCATAAAATAAGTTTCTACAGGACAAATTTTCCGCAAAAAACGAAAAAATATCCATTGCATTAACGAGTAAATAGAATACTTGTTTCGCAGGCTCTATATACAATCAACAATACCTTATTTTCAGGGCAGGATAATGGCATTTTGATCGTTACCTGCACGATCAGAGACTTAACTCTACTGCTTTTGATTGGTTGTAAAATGCAATTGCTTTAATGCAGTAATAAAGTGTTGAATTCCTCAATAACTCCGATTTGATCACACTACAGCAAAGGGTTCTCAGTTTTTGATAGACTTTCAGTCATTTCTTACTTTTCTAATGGATTGTCATGATTAAATTTTATTAACTTAAAGTATAATAACTGGTCATGTTTTAAAATGTATGATAACTATTGAGCTGACCCTTTAGGGTCAGAATGTGGGTAGAAAAAGAATTAGTAAAGCGATTAAAAGCGTACCTGACGGCACGTTGAAATACTGCCACATTGTTCTTCTACCTACATGTTGCCCTTAACAGGGCAATTGGCCCAGGCTATCATACGTTTTATAACACTACCTGATAACTTTTCGAGTTTGTTGTTGTATACAAATTGGAAATTGAGTGAATATGGGACAGGCATTCATAAATAACAATATCTTATTCTGGGCACGCGAAAGATCTGAAAAGTCTATTGACGATTTAGCCCAATCTCTAAATGTAAAATTGGACAAGCTTAAGCAGTGGGAAGCTGGTGAGGCTTACCCTACGTTCAAGCAGGCTCAATCTTTAGCCAAAAAATTCCATATTCCTTTTGGATATCTTTTTTTGAAAAATCCACTAAGGGTACAAGCTACCATTCCTGATTTTAGGACAATTGGAAATCAGGCGAAAGAAACTTTTAGCGTAGATTTTCATGAGGTCTTGAGTGATGCTTTGAGAAAACAAGCATGGTTCAAAGAGCAATTATGTAAAGAGGATGTTAGTCCTTTACCCTTCATTGGGCTATTTTCTATAGGTGATGATAAGAAGCTTGTTGCCAGGAATATTCAGGAAACTCTAGAGATTAATCAAGAGTTAAGAAGAGTAAGTGCTTCCTGGGAAAATTTTCTATCTAAATTAATCGACCAAGTCGAACTTCATGGTATTCTCGTAATGAGGAATGGGGTTGTTGGGAATAATAGTCATAGGCCACTTGATGTGAACGAGTTTCGTGGCTTTGTTTTGAGTGACCCTTTGGCTCCATTGATATTTCTTAATAACAGAGATGCCCAATCTGCAAAGATTTTTACTTTGGTTCACGAACTGGTTCATTTATGGCTTGGTGAATCCGGGGTATCTAATTTTGACCCGATTAAGGGAACTGATCAACAAACAAAGGAAATTGAAAAATTCTGCAATGCTGTTGCGGCCGAAGTTCTGGTTCCAGAAGATGTGATTCTAGAGATGTGGAACCATGATAAGACGATTGATTATAATTCAAGTGCTTTATGTAGATATTTTCGTGTAAGTCCTTTGGTCATACTCATTCGTGCTAGAGATTTAAACTTGATCCATCAAGCCACATTTAAAAACGAATATCCAAAATATATTAAACGTCAGAGTAAAAGTGCTCAAAGCGGTGGTAATCCTTTCAAAACATTACCTGTACGTAATAGTAAAAGGTTTACCAAAACACTTATCAGCGACACGCTTGAGGGTAACACCTTATACAGAGAGGCTGCACAATTATTAGGTGTAAAGGTTGATACTATTAACTCCCTGGCCGACCATTTACAAATGAGCTAATTATATGGGACCGTATTTTTTAGATGCCAATATCCTCATCCAGGCAAAAAACGGCCCTTATAATATGGAGATATTTCCCGCATTCTGGGATTGGATTGATTTAGAAGTTAAGGCTGAACGGATACTAAGCTCCACTTTGGTGTATAATGAAATCGTGGATGGGGGAGATGAGCTATCAAAGTGGGTTAAAAATCGTAAGGGGTTGCCTTTTTTCCAGGAACCTTCTCAATCAGCTCAGGCTTTATTCTCCGAGATCTCTGAATTTGTGATCAAGAATTTTCCTTTACAAAATGCTTTAATTTAGCTAATTACCTCGGTTTAATGAGATTGCTATACTGTAAGTTCTCCGTACTTATAATTACCAGTATGGACGCCCTCATCCCTAGCATAGTTAGAAAAAGATTACTGCATAGCGATATGCTCTGGATCGCTGTTTTTTTCTACGGGCTCTTCCAGATTCCTCTCCTTTAATAAACTGACTTACATGCATTGACGTCAATTCTAAACCATTAATATCTTGTAACTGTTGGACACATTGCAAATTGCTTGAAAAGATGCAAATGAAGAAATCCTCTGTTTTCTTAATCGTTCTCGCTGGATTACTAGTGGCTGTTGTCCTGGCTTTCTTATTCAAAGATACAGGAGATGAAAACAGACTGCTGGTAGGAGAGCCTGCCCCTTCGTTCCAGGGGATAACAATGCAAGGCCAGGCCCTGCAATTGAAGGACTTAAAGGGGGATTATATACTGCTTGACTTTTGGGGCAGCTGGTGCGCTCCTTGTCGGCGAGAGCATCCCGAACTGGTGGCCTTCAAACAAGAAATCGATAAGAAACCGTTGAAATCAGGTGCTCGGTTGCAGTTCGTAAGCGTAGCTATCGAACGAGATTCGGCGGCGTGGTTGAAAGCGATGGAAAAAGATAAGTTAGACTGGCCGCTGCATATCATGGAAAAAACCTCTAATCTGGAGGAGTCAACCACACCTATAGCTACTACCTTTCAGATCCGGGAGCTTCCTTCCCGCTATCTCGTAAATGCGGAAGGTATCATTGTAGGGGTCAATCAATCGGTTGAGGAATTAAGGCGTTTTTTTAGGAATAAATAATCCATAATAATAAAGTAGGTTTTGACATCTGACAAATTGTCTAATTACTCAGTCTGGCAAAGTAATTGATGCTATAATGCAGAAAAATATAAAAACTATGGAGAAGAATAAAAATAAAACTAATCAACAAGAAGAAGATTTGAAAAACCAGGAAGAAGAACAAGACGTAAAGGCAGAAGAAGCTATACCTGAAGAACAAAGCCACGAAAACCAGGAAGCTGAGGAATCGGAGGCTGCAACTGAAACTATTGGTGCGGATAATGCCAGTGTTGAAGAGTTGGAAAAAGAGAAAAGAGAATTAAAAGATAAGTTTTTACGACTAGCTGCTGAGTTTGAAAATTACAAGAGAAGAACGCTGAAGGAAAAGATAGATATGATGAAGTCAGCAGCTCAGGACACCTTGTCAGCATTATTGCCAGTTTTGGACGATTTTGACAGAGCTAAAAAAAATGCGGATGATGAAAATACAGAGGAAACTTTCAGCGTGGGGGTAGATTTGGTATATAAAAAGCTGTACTCGGTGCTTCAAAATAAGGGATTAAAAGAAATGGAAAGTACAGGCCAGCCTTTTGATCCGGAACATCACGAAGCGCTTACTGAAATACCAGCGCCTGATGAGAATATGAAAGGGAAAGTAGTTGATACCATTGAGAAAGGATATTTTTTGAATGATAAGATAATCCGCCATGCGAAGGTGGTTGTTGGAAAATAAGCTCAATTTTAGTAGAATTTAAAAATCAAACATGGCAAAAAGGGATTATTACGAGGTACTTGGTGTTAGTAGGGATGCTGATGCTAATGCCATAAAGAAAGCTTATCGGCGCATGGCTATCAAATTCCATCCCGATAAAAATGAAGGTGATAAACAAGCGGAAGAAAAGTTTAAAGAAGCGGCTGAAGCCTACGAAATGCTGAGCGACCCTGATAAGCGTGCTCGCTATGATCGCTTTGGTCATGATGGCGTTGCTAATGGCGGCGGCGGCGGCTTCAGCGGGAGCGGAATGACAATGGATGATATCTTCCAACAATTTGGAGATATTTTCGGCGATTCTGGCTTCTTTGGTGGCGCCGCAGGGCCCTCCGGTGGAGCATCTCGTTCCAGGGGACAAAGAGGTACTAACCTGCGAATTAAAGTCGCATTGACACTGGAAGAGATAGCTAATGGAGTTACCAAAAAGATAAAAGTGAGAAAGCAGGTGACCTGCGATGTCTGCGGCGGGTCAGGTGCAAAAGATTCCAATTCTGTTCAGACTTGTCCTACCTGCCGGGGTGCAGGATATGTGCGTCAGGTAAAAAATACCTTTTTGGGTCAGATGCAAACCACAACTACTTGCCCTACCTGTGGAGGAACTGGCGAAATCGTTACCGCCAATTGTGCCAATTGTAAAGGAGATGGACGGGTATACAGCGAGGAAGCTATAGAAATAGAAATTCCTGCGGGAGTACAGGAAGGTATGCAGCTTTCTTTGAGAGGAAAAGGGAATGCAGGACTAAGAGGTGGCCCGGCTGGCGATTTGCTAATCTCTATCGAAGAAAAATCGCATCAGTTTCTGCAGCGCGATAATAATAATCTGATCTATGAGTTATATCTTAACTTTGCAGATGCTGCCATAGGAACTTCCGTGGAAGTGCCTACTATAGAAAGTAAGGTTAAAATAAAAGTACCAGCGGGTACTCAATCAGGCAAAATATTTCGGCTAAAGGGTAAAGGATTTCCTTCCGTACAATCTTACAACCGGGGGGATCAGCTTATCCACGTTAATGTGTGGACGCCTAAAAAATTGAATAGTGAAGAGCGTGCCCTCTTGGAAAAGCTAAGAGATATGCCTAATTTTCAACCACAGCCCGGAAAGACGGATAAGGGCTTCTTTGAAAGAATGAAAGATTATTTCAGCTAATTAACCCAGGTTGTAGTATAGCGCAGGGAAAGAAGAAAATAAGCTTACTGATAAGCGAATTGATTCTAGCATCTTAAAGAAGTTGTTTAAAAATGTCGTTTCATGTTTGCAGACAAAACATTGTGCACCAAATACTTCAGCTTTTTTGCTTTGCGTAGCTTTGGCTACGCAAAGCAAAAAGCGCTTCGCCTTGCTGCACATGCCTTTGCCTTCAACTTTAACCCCACATTCTTAAACAACTTCAAAACGAGTCTGATAGATATCGCAACTTGAATTAATAAATTTTGTTAGCGTGTGCTTGGAACGCTTTTTCAATTGTAAAAGAGCATTCCAAACACAGGTTCAAGCGGTTCATCACGGTGTCCAACTCCGGCCTGTAATGGAGCGTCTAATCTCACCTACACCATGCGTTACGCTTTTTTTGCAGTCTTTTTATTAGGTCTTGGTTTTCTTGTGATTTCCTGCGAAGAGAACTACAAGTTCAAAAAGCAAATAGGTATTTCTGAAGATATCTGGACATATTCTGATAGTCTGATCTTTAAGTTTTCCATCGCGGATACGAACAAGATATATGATTTATACCTTGATATTTCCCACCATCCTTCCTATGCTTACCAAAATCTCTACACGCGGATCAATACCGTCTTTCCCAGGGGCAGGCGGTTGCGTACGGAACTATCGCTAGAGCTCGCCAATAAGGGCGGTGTATGGCATGGCGATTGTTCCAGTGAGTCTTGCCTTTTATCTATTCCAATACAACAGAAAGCATACTTCAATCAGATTGGCGATCATAAGATCGTTCTGGAGCAGTATATGCGCAAAGATTCTATACCGGGTATTCAGGAGTTTACCCTCAAGTTAAAAGAAGTAGGAGAACGCTAGCCAAGAGACGTGCATTTTAGTTGTTTTTTTTATAAATACCTATATCAAGAAGATTGGACAAGCGCGGAAAATTTGGCTACTCAGGTGATTGAGAGTGGAAGGTTTAGTTTGTATGAAAGTGGTGAAGACTGGCTGGCTTCATGGGGAGCAAATATCGGCAGCGAAGATATTTTTACCGTTATTAATACCGCAGTTGATAACCTTGGCGTAAACTCCATCGGCGGTATATATGACCAGGATGGCTACGGAGATATTCTAGGTACAGATGATTTGTACAATATTTACACTGAAACAGATGCAAGGCGGGAGGTGATGATTCCCGGTGATAAGGACGGAGCGGAAGAAAATACGTTTTTCCCCGAAGGAAAGTACCCTAATGGAGAGACCGGACAGGACTACATTAAAGTGATGAGATTGGCGGATATCTATCTTATTCGTGCTGAAGCCCGGGCGGAGCTTGGAAATGAAGTAGGAGCGAGAGAAGACCTTGACGCAGTGGCTAGCCGCGTTGATCCATCTTATACACCGTCAAACGCGTCAGGCCAGGCATTGATCGATGCCATTCTGCTAGAGCGTCGCAAAGAATTCGCCTTTGAAGGAGATCGTCTGTTTGATTTAACGCGTAGACAATTGAGCTGGACGAAGTTTCGTACAACAGATTCAGAGCAAGTCACCTGGAGTGATGATCAGGTATATAATCCAATTCCTGTAGCAGAATTGGATAACAATCCTAACATGGTACAAAATCCTGGTTACTAATCAGGTAGATACTAGGTGAGAGCTAGTAAATTAAAAGAGCAGAAAGAAGTTAATTTTAACCTTACTTTCTGCTCTCTCTTTTTCACAAAACCTATTTCCCAATAACGCTCCGCTATCGGGTTAGGTACATGTAGCGTTGGCTATCCAGGTCTTTAAAAAATGGGTCTGACAAGTCCTTGATAAAGTGAATAGCTTCACCGGTCGATTTCATCTCTGGCCCCAGGTTCTTATCTACGTTTGGAAATTTGTTAAAGGAAAAGATCGGAACCTTAATGGCAAAACCACTTGGACTTGGCTTAATGTCAAAATCTTTAAGCTTATGAGTACCCATCATTACCTTGGTGGCAATTTTTAAATAAGGTACTTTGTATGCCTTAGCAATGAATGGTGTCGTCCTGGAAGCCCTTGGGTTAGCTTCGATCACGTATACCTGATCGTCTTTTATAGCAAACTGTACATTGATTAAGCCTTTGATCTGAAGCTCTTTGGCAATCATCTTGGTATATTCTACCATTTTGCTAACGGCTTCCACCGATATGGAGTATGTCGGTAATACTGCCGAGCTATCACCGGAGTGAATACCCGCTGGTTCAATGTGTTCCATAATCCCCATTATGTGTACTTCATCTCCATCACAGATAGCGTCAATTTCAGCTTCCTTGGCTCTTTCCAAAAACTGATCGATCAACACGCGGTTATCAGGCATATGCTTGAATATACTTAGCACCTGATGTTCCAGCTCTTCGTCATTAATAACAATTCTCATTCGCTGGCCACCAAGAACGTAAGAAGGCCGTACCAGTACTGGATAAGTAACTCTGTTAGCTATTTCCAGCGCTTCGTCTGCATCAGTAGCTGCGCCATATTCAGGATAGGGAATATCAAGTCGCTTTAATAAATCTGAGAAGGCGCCTCTGTCCTCAGCAAGGTCCATAGACTCAAAGCTGGTGCCTATAATTTTTACACCTTTCTTGTGAAGATTTTTAGCCAGCTTTAAGGCGGTTTGTCCTCCCAATTGTACAATTACCCCTTCGGGCTGCTCAAGGTCAATAATATCTTCGAGGTGCTCCCAAAATACTGGCTCGAAGTATAGCTTATCCGCAATGTCAAAGTCAGTAGAAACCGTCTCCGGATTACAATTGATCATTATAGACTCATAACCGATCTCTTTCAGGGCCAAAAGGCCGTGTACACAACAATAATCAAATTCAATACCCTGGCCGATCCGGTTGGGCCCAGAGCCAAGAACAATCACCTTTTTTTTATCGCTAGGCACGCTCTCATTTTCTTCATCAAAGGTAGAATAGAAATAAGGCGTTTGGGCTTCAAACTCCGCCGCACACGTATCTACCATTTTATAAGTGCGATTTACATCGAGCTTCTTGCGGTATTTTCTCACCTCTTCTTCACTAATGCGCATCAACCAGGCAATCTGAGCATCGGAGTAGCCTACCGACTTGAGCTTTCTGAAGAAATCAGCCGGTATATCTTCCGGGATATTATACTTCATCAGCTGTTTTTCCATCTTGACCAGGCGCTTGATTTGCTTGATAAACCAGGGGTCAATTTGTGTTAGTTTATGTACAGTCTTGGCCGGAACACCTAGGCGTAGGGCATCCTTTAATCTGAAGATGCGATCATCACGGGGCGTCTCCAATCGATCGAGTACATCGGCGGTTTTGATCCACTCTTTTATATCTGCTCCCAACCCCATGCGATTATTTTCCAATGATTGGCAAGCCTTTTGCAGCGCCTCCAAGAAATTACGACCAATACCCATTACCTCTCCAACAGATTTCATCTGCAATCCCAGCCGGGTATCAGCACCGTGGAACTTGGCAAAATTCCAGCGTGGCATCTTTACAATCACATAATCAAGGCTAGGCTCAAAATAAGCAGAAGTCGTCTGGGTAATCTGGTTCTTTAATTCATCCAGGGTATATCCAATGGCCAATTTGGCTGCTATCTTGGCAATGGGGTATCCGGTAGCTTTACTGGCTAGCGCCGAGGACCTTGAAACTCGAGGATTGATCTCAATGATAATCAAGTCTTCTGTTTCCGGATTTTGAGCAAACTGTATATTACATCCGCCTGAAAAGTTCCCCAAAGAACGCATAGCATGAATGGCCTGATCTCGCATATTCTGGTAAGCAGTATCCGAAAGTGTCATAGCCGGGGCCACCGTGATACTGTCGCCAGTATGGACGCCCATGGGGTCTACATTTTCTACCGTACAGATGATGACGACATTGTCGTTTTGGTCACGAAGCAGTTCCAGTTCGAATTCTTTCCAACCCAGTACGGCTCTTTCTACTAATACTTCATGCACGGGCGACATGTCAAGCCCTCGTCTAAGGGCTACATCAAAATGCTCTTCCGAGTGCACGAAGCTTCCACCCGTACCGCCAAGTGTATAAGAAGGTCGAATAACCAGCGGGAAACCCAGTTTTTGAGAAGCATCTTTACCTTCTAAAAAGGAATTGGCAATAAAAGAAGGAGCTACCTTGAGGTCTATGTCTACCATAAGCTGTCGAAAAGCTTCTCTATTTTCTGCTATTTCAATGGCTTCCAGGTCAACCCCGATCAGCCGCACATTAAAACGCTCCCAGACATTCTGCTTGCCGGCTTCTATAGCGAGGTTCAGGGCAGTTTGACCACCCATGGTGGGTAGCACTGCATCTATTTGTCTTTCTTCTAATATTTGGATAATACTTTCTACTGTCAAAGGCAGTAGGTAAACATGATCGGCCGTAAGTGGGTCGGTCATGATAGTGGCCGGGTTGGAATTGATCAGCGTTACCTCTATTCCCTCTTCTCTCAAAGAGCGGGATGCTTGAGATCCTGCATAATCAAATTCGCAGGCCTGACCTATAATGATTGGACCGCTTCCAATAATAAGAACTGACTTGATGGAATTATCTCTAGGCATGAGTGAGTACTAGTTTTACAAATTGCCTGCAAAGATAAGACCCAATTAGCGGAATCAGTGGATTTTTTTGACTTTTCGGGCAGTTTTTTTTTACCCATACACTATTCCTGAATATCTACCCTTCTGGTAAGACTGTAATACTCTATCTGTCCTTCTATGATCCACGGGGCGGAAAGCTTTTCGTAGCTCGCTTTTTTTATCAAATACATACTACCTTCGCCCATAGGCCAGTCCTGTATCTGCTCAGGAGTCAGGATCAGCTCGTTTTCCAATGGCCCCTGAATAATAATGGAATGTGCTTTTTGATTTTTATCCGAGAATAACAACACCAGTTCCTGGCTTTCCCGGATGGCACCGCCGGTAAAGCGTACTTTTAGGCCATTCTGTTTGCTGGCCCGACCAATGAGCTCCCAGTTTCTGATGGGTAACATATCAAACTGAAAAGAGTGTAAACGCCCTTTTTGATCATTGAAGTAGAAAATGAGATCCTGACTATCATAAGCAACATTGTTGATTTGGCTGATATAAGTCGTCAGTAAATCGATTTTTTTTCTTTTCATAGGGGCGCCAAAAAATGTTACTCCACTTTCATTTTCTATAGATTGGGCCGTTTGCCGGGACGTACCCTTGAAGAACGATGCCGTTCCTTTTACAGAGCGTTCCTCTTGCAAAAACCTTGCGTATAAATTGGCAAAATATTGCTCCTTATCAGTGCCTGATCCTCCTCCTTTTTGGCATCCAAAAAGAAACAGACTCAGTAACAAGGCGCAAAGGATTACCGTATATCTCATAAAATTATCTTTTGCCATAAAAAATATTCAACAGTACAACAGGTAAAAGTAGTTCGAAATCCTGACGTCCCTCTCTTGAATCATTTGTCAATTATTAGACTAAAGTGCCTTTATCAATTTTATTGACACTTGCAAAGGTACGCAATGGTTCGTTCTGTAAATGACTTAATTCATGGATGCTCCAGAAAAGCGCAAAATTAACCCGAATGGAGAGATCCTCCTAAGAGCAGGCCATAAAAGTTAAGAGCGCATCAGAGTTATGGGGTTTGTCCAATTTTAAGTAAATCGTTTTTCTTTTTAGCGCAATCAACATTTGATATCATCACAATATTTCAGATGCACCGACTTTTACCACTCTCGATTATAATGCTATGCACGCTTGTCCACTACGCTGATGGCCAAACCTCTCTTTACGGTAAGGTAAAAGATCTTGACGACGATGAAACACTACCATTTGCTTCTATTTCTTTAATACAAAATGGCGTACTAAAAAATGTTGTGGAAACGGATGATTCTGGGAATTACAACTTTAGCAATATTGACCCGGGAACCTACGATGTCGAGGCTAGTTATACGGGCTATCAGCCTCAGAAGATCGTCGGCGTCAAAGTACTGGCTGGAAAGGCCAATAAGCTCGACTTTGAGCTGTTTTCTGGTGTCCTTTTGGATAAGATCGAGGTCGTAGATTACAAAGTACCGCTCATAGAAATAGATAATACCACTTCCGGCTCTGTTATTACAAGTGATCAGATCAGAAATCTGCCTACCAGAAACATCAATGCGCTGGCTACCACCGCAGCGGGTCTGGCTTCTGCTGACGAAGGAGGGGCTATCAATGTGAGGGGATCAAGGAGTAATGCTACTGATTATTACGTGGATGGCATCAGGGTGCTGGGCTCTTTAATTCCGGAATCTGAAATTGATCAGCTTCAGGTCATAACTGGTGGTATTGAAGCCAGATACGGTGATGTAACTGGTGGTATCATCTCTATTACCACAAAGGGGCCTTCTAAGCAATTTTCTGGTGGACTAGAACTGGAGACTTCCCAGTTTTTAGATCCTTACAGTAATAACCTGATTGGCTTTAACCTCAGTGGTCCGATCTTGAAAAACAGCTCCGGCCAATCAGTTCTGGGGTACCGCCTGGCGGGGCGATATACCTATCGTCTGGATGATGATCCGCCGGCTGTACCTTTATTTCAGGTAAAAGAAGAACGGTTGGCCTCCCTCCAAGACAATCCCATTATTGGTGACCCTAATAGTCCATTGGTTGCCGCTGATTTTCTCACCAACGAAGACGTTAACATTTTACAGGCGAATCCTAACGATGAGAGTAGCAATATCAACTTCACTGCAAAAGTGGATGCCTTACTCAATGAAGCAATGGATATTACGCTTACCGGAGCATTTACGAATTCCAGGAATCGCTTCTCGCCCGGTCGCAGTTGGACACTTATGAATAGCCAGAATAATCCACTGGCCACTTCGACTACGGCCCGCGGTAATTTTCGCTTTCGTCACAAATTCAAAAATACAAAAGGCATTATACAAAACGCTTCGTACACGCTACAAGCGGGATATGAATTTACCTCCTCGGAAAGTGCTGACTTTAACCACGGGGATCAATTTTTTGAATACGGCCATATAGGGACTTTTGATGTGGAATGGATCCCCACATTCTTTGAACAGATAGATCCGGAAACGCAAGCTTCAAGTCTGATCCATACAGATTATTTAAGAGTACTCCGCGGCTTCACACCTGGCCCTTCTAACCCCGTACTGGCCAATTATAACAACGTATTGGGACTCAATTTTGATGAATCTGTGAATGGCATTGTTGGCAATGCCGTCATTACCAACCGCTCTAATCAGATTGATAACCTCCTGGCGTTGGAGAGTTTTATTGCACCCAACGGCATTATTTCAAATGTTTTCAATAACTCCTGGAATTTTCATACTAACGTAGGTACTGTATTTAATAGTTATGGGAAAAATGAAAGTGATGTCATCACGATCAATGCCAATGCTAACTTTGATATTGTTCCAAAGGGGGATTCTGATAGAGGGCGTCATAGCATTCAGGTGGGCTTCATGTACGAGAAAAGAATTAATCGGGTATACAATGTAAGCCCCAGAAACCTGTGGAATATTGCCCGGCAGCAGGCCAATATTCACATACAGGGTATAGCCGAAAACCCAGATACAGTTGGCTTTTTTAATGGCCTCGAAGGGTTTGAAGAGGTCCCTCTTTTGAGTCTGAAATTGGAGGAAAATGAGGATAGTCGATTTTTTCGGGAAGTCAGAAAAGTGACAGGGCAGGAATTATCAGAATTTGTCAACGTAGATGGCATTGATCCCGCTGACCTAAGTCTGGACTTGTTTTCTGCCAAAGAGCTCAACGATGAAGGCGTATTAAATTATTTGGGGTATGACTACCTGGGCAATCCCTTCAACGGCACTTTTGATGATTTTTTTACTGCCCGTGATGCAGAGGGTATCAGAACGTTTCCTGTGGCTCCTAATCGCCCAGATTATGCAGCTGTGTATATTCAGGATAAGTTTAATTTTGATGATATTATCTTCCGGCTCGGTGTCCGGATAGAGCGCTATGATGCCAATACCAGGGTATTGAAAGACATCTATTCTTTGTACGATATAATGGGAGCCGGGCAGTTTCACGAGGAGTTTGGCGGTAATCGTCCCGGTAATATTGGCAAAGATTATAAGGTATATCTACAGAGTGAGGATGACTTAAATTCCGATCCGGCAGTGCAAGCGTACAGAAATGGCGATCAGTGGTTTGATAGTAGCGGTACACCGGTAAACGGCCCCACAGAGGTGATCTCGGGAGGGCTGGTATTTCCCAAATACCAGGATGAGCGGGTCACTCAAAATAATGGTTTTATTAAATCTCCTGAGTTCGATCCCAGTGTTTCTTTTGAAGATTACGAGGCGGCAGTTACAGTAGTGCCCCGCTTGGCATTTTCTTTTCCAATATCTGGGGAAGCTAATTTCTTTGCCCATTATGATATTCTGGTTCAGCGGCCCCAGTCTAATACCATCGCTACCCCCAGAGATTATTTCTACTTTACCGACGAAGCGAGTATTATCAAGAACAACCCGGATTTGAGGCCACAGCGTACCATTGATTATGAGGTAGGGTTCCGGCAAGTGGTGAGTAAATCAGCCGCGGTTAAGCTTGCGGCGTATTACAAAGAGCTTCGTGATATGATTCAGGTCAGAACTATTTTTCCCGTCCCTATCATTAATCAGTATACAACTTACGATAACCTTGATTTTGGTACAGTAAAAGGCTTTAGTTTTGAATATGATCTGCGAAGAACTTCCAATATTTCCCTAAATGCTAACTACACGCTACAATTCGCTGATGGAACTGGCTCTAATGCCAATTCTCAACGAGGCCTGACCAGCCGCGGGAACCTCAGGTCTTTGTTTCCTCTGAATTACGATGAACGCCATCGCTTTAATTTGAATATGGATTACCGTTTTGGTCCTAATAAAGGGCCCATACTTTTTGATAAAAGAATCTTTCAAAACCTGGGCGTTAATCTTCAGGGTATTGCAGTCTCTGGCCGGCCGTACACTGCCACGATCACACCGGAGCAGCTTGGCGGTAATACGATTGCCGGTGCCATCAATGGATCCAGACAGCCGTGGACTTTCACATTGAACCTCCGCGTGGACAAGTCTTTTCAGGTAGCTCAAAAAATGAACGTCAATGTATATGTAAGAGTATCCAACCTACTAGATCGGAGGAATGTCCTGAATGTGTATTCCGCTTCGGGCAGTCCGGAAGACGATGGCTTCCTGCTATCTTCCAATGGCCTGGACCAAATTGAATCGATTGAAAACTCCAGGAGAGAAGTCAATGCCTTTTTAGATTCCTATCAGTGGGCACTGCTCAATCCGGACTTTTTTAGCCTCCCCAGACGTATTTTTCTGGGAGCTATATTTGATTTTTAATCAACTTCAAAGAATTGCTGCTAAATAAAAGAATAAAATAGACATGCGTTTTTACACTTTACTTTTTACTGTAATTATCATCTTTGGCATCAGTCCCGGGCTGGAAGCTCATATTGACCCCCGCTACAAGAAAAGAGGAGAAGATGATACGCCGACGAGAATTAGTTTTAGGGAAAACTGTGATAATGCTATTACGCAGATCGACCAGGCGATCAACAACGTTCGGGCTCGCTTGCTTACCGGCGGAGATGTTTGGTGGGATGGTAATGACGGGAGGTATGTCGTACCTAAAGTAGCCCCGGGCCTGCCGGAAGTCTCTTCCATGTTTGCAGGTGCCGTATGGCTGGGAGGGGTAGATCCGGGAGGAAACCTCAAGCTGGCTGCACAAACTTACGGCCGCAGTACCGGTTCTTTTGACTATTACCCCGGGCCATTAAATCCTCAAACGGGCCAAACTGATCAGGAGACCTGCGCTAGCTGGGATCGCTTTTTTGTGGTTAGGGGAGAAAATATAGAGCAGCACATCCGCAATTATCAACAAGCCATACAACTAGGCCGTTCTTACAGCGAAGAAGAAATCCCGAAGGATGTCAAGGGCTGGCCGGCCCGTGGTAATCCCTTTTTCAGAGAGATTCATCAGTTTGACCTGCCCAATACCAGTCAGGGCCTAGCCGGATTCTGGGATGAAAATGGAGATGAGCTATACAATCCCCTGGATGGAGACTATCCTGTTATTGAGATCAGAGGCTGTAGTGATGACCCTCAGTTTCCGGATGAAATGATCTTTTGGATTTATAATGATGCAGGAAATATCCATTCTGAGTCCCGGGGCGATGCCATTCAGATGGAGATACAGGTACAAGCCTTTGCCTACGCTACAAATGATGAGATCAATGATATGACTTTTCAGCGCTATAAGCTCATTAACAGAGCTGTGGAAAGTATTGATTCTACATTTTTTGCCATGTTTGTGGACCCGGATCTCGGGTGCTTCTCGGATGATTATATTGGCTGCGATACTTCTCGCAGCCTTGCTTATGTATACAATGAAGATGCTATTGATGGACAAACGGGCTGTACTTGTAGCGGGATCAATACATACTGTACAGAAATACCTATCCTGGGAGTAGATTACTTTCGTGGTCCATTGGACGAGTTTGGCAATGAGTTGCCCATGTCTTCTTTTACCTATTACAATAATGCAGGAGTAGGCTCACCGCCTCAGGGAACGACTGACCCTGAAAACTCCCGCGAATACTATAATTACCTTTCCGGTTCCTGGAAAGATGGCAATTCGTTTACGTTTGGTGATGACGCTTATCAGGATGGAGAAAGGATCAATTATGCCTTTACCGAAGCTCCTAATGACCCTAATGGCTGGTCGATGTGTACGGCAGGTTTGCCCTTTGGAGACCGAAGGACCATTCAGGCGTCAGGGCCTTTCCGCCTGGACCCTGGTGCAGTCAATGAATTGATTATTGGCGCGGTGTGGGTAGCTGATCAGGATTACCCCTGCCCCAGCATCAGAAAGCTGCAGGAAGCTGACGATATTGCTCAGGCTCTTTTCGATAATTGTTTCGAAATTACGGATGGTCCGGATGCTCCGGATGTCGACTTCATTGAGCTGGATCGACAGATCATTGCTGTTTTCACTAATGACACATTGAGTTCTAATAATGCTTTTGAATCTTATGCACAGCGAGGGCTTCAGATTCCCGCCGGTGCAACAGATACGCTTTACCGTTTTGAGGGCTATAAGCTGTTTCAGCTTTCAGGGCCGGATGTCACTTTGGCAGACCTGGAAGATCCTGACAAGGCCCGGTTGATTTATCAGGTAGATATTAAAAATGAGGTGGGGAGAATATTTAATTGGGAAACAATAGATAACCCGACGGGCGAAGAGTTTTTTGCACCATTTTTGGAAGTAGAAGGGCAGGATCAGGGCTTGCAGCATACCTTTGTAATTACCGAGGATCAGTTTGCAGAAGGAGATCGCCGACTGATTAACCATAAAAAATACTACTTTACAGCGCTTGCTTATGCTTTCAATGAATATGAGCCTTTTGATCCAGATCAGGTAATAGGTCAGCGAATGCCTTACCTGGAGGGCCGCCGAAATATTGGCGATGGGGATAACCCATATTACGTGACTATTCCTCACCCTATCGTTGACCGGCAGTTGAATGCCGATTACGGTCAAAGTCCGGTTATCGTCAGATTGGATGGAAAAGGAGCTGGCGGCCGATTCATAGATATGAATGACTCCTTGCGTCAGGCTATTATTATGAATCCCGCTGAATTTGATGGTGCTATTAGTTATGTACCCGGCCGGGCACCTATAGATGTACGTATTTACAATCCATTGGAAGTCGTAGACGGTACTTTTGAGCTGAAAATTGTAGACGATAACCTCAGTGATGATCAGCTGGAAAGTAACGCAACCTGGGAACTGAGAAATTTATCTGACCCTACCATGCCTTTGATCACTTCTGATCGAGGTATAGCGCTTCTAAATGAGCAAATCATTAGCGAGTATGGCTTTAGTATCACAATTGAGCAAACCGCTGAGCTTGGTGATTCCCAAAGCGGTGATAATGGCGTAATTGGCTACGAGGAAGAATACCTGACAGCAAACCCCGTAGAGTGGTTTTCAGGCATCCCTGATGGTTTTTCGGCTGGCTCAACTATCATTGGCGATCAGGTATTTGACTATGTTGCTAACTCGTTTGGAGAACCAGATGCACCTTTGGATGCTGATCAGGCCCTGAGCAATGTCGGCCCCGGCTACTTTATACCTTATTTTATGGCTAACTGGCGGGCAAAAGAACAGCAAAACCTAGATTTACAATATATCACCCCGGCATGGACAGATCTCTCAGGCGGTAACCTGGTCAGAACAAGTCCGGAAGCGGCGCTTGCTAACGTTAACAATGTAGATATTGTACTAACCTCTAATAAAGAACTTTGGAGCCGTTGTGTGGTGGTAGAAACGGCTAACCGCTACTATAACAGCTCCGGTTTTAATGCCGAAGGTAACCACACTAATTTTGATCTGCGGGCCGATCCCAATGTCACCAAAGAGGATGAAGATGGGGATGGCCTTCCGGATATCGATACAGAAGACCCTGGCATCGGTATGGGGTGGTTTCCGGGGTATGCTATTGATGTAGAAACCGGGCAGCGACTGAATATTTTCTTTGGTGAGAATTCGGTTTATAATGGTGAAATCGCTCCAGAGGCCTTTGTCGGGCCTGCAACAGGTGGTGATATGATGTTTAACCCTGGTTCACAACTAATTTTGGATGCCGGTACTACGGTGTCACTATTCAATTTCCTGGCTGGTGGGCAGCATTTTATTTATGTTACCAAAACGCCTTACGATGAATGCGCTTTATTTAGAGAGCGTCTGGATCCCAATCTTCCCAGTGATTTGCTGAAAGCCAATGCCATCAGACAAATATCCTGGGCGGGCTTTCCGATACTTGCTCCCGGTACCGAACTTCTTTCTTACGCTGAGGGGCTTCTACCTGCTGACCTCGTGATAAAATTAAGGGTAAATAATCCATTTGCGGTAAAAAGTGGCACGGGCATTTCTGATGGATATCCGACCTATGAATTCAGGATTGATGGAAAATCTCCGCGGCCTCTTTCTGCGGTTGGGGTGGAAACGGCATTGGATATGATAAAGGTAGTACCCAATCCTTACCTTGGGTATTCTGAGTACGAAACTTCCAAGTTTACCACTACTGTCAAGGTGACTAACCTGCCGGCTCGCGCTACCATAACGATCTATTCGCTGGATGGGAAATTTATCCGGCAATATCGCCGGGATGAGCAACCCGGTATACCAGAAGGGGCTAACCGTGGGATAAAACAAAATCAGATTGCTCCTGATTTGGAGTGGGACCTTAGAAACAGTCAGGGGATTCCTATCGGAAGCGGGGTTTATTTGATTCATATTGATGCTGGCTCGCTCGGAGAGCGAACTATCAAATGGTTTGGGGTAAACAGAAAATTTGATCCTTCAGGGCTGTAATATATGGCGCTGATTCAAAACAAAAGAGATGAAAAAAGTCTACATCATTATAATTTCAGTCTTATGGCTGGCTGGATATCAAGTGCATGCCGGAAACCCTGATCGGCAGGGAGAATCCGGAGCTTACGAGTTGTTGATGAATCCGTGGGCTCGCAGCGCAGGTTTGCACACTTTATCTACTGCAAATATTACGGGGGTGGAAGCTATGCGCCTAAATGTAGCAGGAATGGGACGCATCAATCAATTGGAAGTGTACGTCGGAAATACCAACTATTTGCAAGGTACAGGCATACAAATGAATTCTTTTGGTGTAGTAAGCCGAACAGGAGAGCGAGGGGCCATAGGAGTTAGCCTCATGGCACTGGATTTTGGCGATATCGAGGTGACTACTACAGGTCAGCCCGGAGGAACGGGGACAACCTTTTCTCCCAACTTTTTTAACCTGGGCTTAGCTTATGCGCATACTTTTGAAAATAAAATATCGGTGGGTATTACTTTGCGCCTGGTTTCAGAATCCATAGCAGATGTCTCAGCTTTTGGATTCGCCCTGGATGCTGGCATCCAATACGTGACCGGAGAGGAAGATAACTTTAGGTTTGGCATTTCTTTGAGGAATGTCGGTTCGCCTATGCGCTTCAGCGGAGAAGGGCTTTCGACACCTGCTCCCTCCCCCGATGGCAGCTATGAGTTGACTCTAAGCCAGCGTTCGGCCAATTTTGAATTGCCTTCTGCCCTGAATATTGGCTTTTCCTATGATTTGCGGTTGGGTACACAGCATCGCCTGACTCCTTTGGCTAATTTTACTTCCAATTCTTTTTCTCGTGATCAATTAGGAGCAGGTATAGAATATGCACTTAATGAGTTGTTCATGATCAGGATGGCCTACAAACTGGACCTGGGGAATATCCCCTCTGAAGAAGAAGCCATATACAGTGGACTTGCATTTGGAGCAACAGTAGATTTTCCCATCAACAAAGATAGTAAAGACACGCGATTGGGGCTGGACTATGCTTTCAGAAGTACCAGGTTGTGGGGAGGAACACATAACATTGCTTTAAGGCTCAGCTTGTAAATTCTATTCACATCAATTGAATAGCTTGAGAATTAATTCTAAATCTCTTATCTTTGCAGAACACATTAACAAGAACGTTTCTATTCTCAGAGTAGAAGCGTTCTTGCTTTTTATTAAAGTATAGGTAAAAATTAAAAAAACTTCTAAAGTCTTTCTCGCTCATTAAGCGAACGCAACTTTCAAAGCTTTTCCAAAATAACTCTGTTGAAATTGTGTTTACTGAAGCAATTGTCATGCTCAGGATGAGAGAGAAATAACATTTTAAAAACACAAATGTATGGCAAATTATAATTATCTAACAAGTGAGGGCTACCAAAAGCTAAGAGCTGAGTTAGAACACCTCAAGACCGATGGAAGGGCAGAAGCTGCCAAGGCGATTGCAGAAGCAAGAGAAAAAGGAGATCTTTCCGAGAATGCCGAATACGATGCAGCAAAAGAAGCTCAGGGACTACTGGAACTTAAGATTAACAATCTTGAGAAGGAGTTGTCAAATGCAAGAATCCTGGATGCCAGCCAGGTCGATACATCCAAAGTTACTGTGCTTGCCAAGGTAACAATCAAGAATAAAAAGGGAGGAAAGCCCATTACTTATCAGCTGGTATCAGAATCTGAGGCTGATCTGAAAGCAAAGAAAATCTCAGTAACTTCTCCTATGGGCAAAGGTTTGCTGGGCAAGAGAAAAGGAGAATCAGCTGTAGTTGATACGCCTCGAGGGGAGATTGAATTTGAGATTGTAGATATCAATATCTAAAAGTACTGGATTAAGGTGATAAGATAAGGGCTGTTCAATTCTCGTTGATTAGCCCTTATTTAGTTTCCCCCTTTTTACGCTTAGCTCTACTTTAGGGATCATTTGAGAGGTGCTGACCTACCTTGGTACCCGCGGAACAATTCTTTAAGAGATGCTATGTTAGCATCTCTTAAAATAAAGTAGATTCCCGTATTCACAAGAATACCGTCCTAGCCGCCTTAAATCACTATCTTAGAGTTGTATCTTTAAGAAAAGAGCATTTTAAACAAGTCTTTTAATCAAAAAATTACCATGGCTAGTATTTTCACCAAGATCATTAATGGAGAGATTCCTTCTTACAAAATTGCAGAATCAGAAGATTTCTATGCCTTTCTCGATATTTTCCCAATCGCCAAGGGACATACTCTAGTCGTCCCCAAAAAAGAAGTAGACTACTTTTTTGACCTGGATGATGAGTTGCTATCCAGTATAATGCCTTTTGCCAGGCGGGTAGCTGCCGCTCTTAAAGCCACTATTCCCTGCGAAAGAATAGGCGTATCAGTGATAGGCCTAGAAGTCCCTCATGCTCATGTACACCTGGTACCCATCAATCAAATGAGTGATATATCTTTCGAAAAGGAGAAATTACAGTTTTCAAAAGAAGAAATGGAAGCTTTATCAAAAGCCATTAGTGCCAATTTATGATCACTTCTAGAAAAACAATTGCGCTTAAACAGCCTGGCTAAAAGCGTAAAAAAGCTCCGTACCGATCTGTCGGACCCGCTCGTCGTACACCTGATCCTGGTCTGGCTGACCATCTGCTGTTTTGGGGTCTTCGTAGGGCAGTAATAATCTAAAATTTGCCCCCGGAACAAACGGGCAATCCGCATCCGCCTGGGAGCAAGTCATAACGGTAGCAAAATCCTTTGCGGGGTTAGCAGCGTCATCATAAATTTTGGAAAATAATTCTAACGAGGCTATATCGTCACCCGGACGCAAAAGATAGTGAGGGTTATTGTTTCCTTCTGCTTTACTGATTTTGAAGCCCGCTCTCTCCAGCGCGGCAGCAGCATTAGGGTGCAGAGCAGTGGCCTCTGTACCGCCAGAGAAATGCTCGGTATTGGGGATATTGTAAAACAAAGCCGCTGCGTAAGACCATGCCTGGCTGATATGGCTCCTTCTGGAATTGTGTGTACAAATGTAATTAACTTTCAAGCTGCCACCTCCTTTGGTTTCAGTGTTAATATACTGGCTAAAACGCTCAAGGATAGCTTTCCGCTCGGAAGGAATATGATCAAAATTCCTGATAATCGTAGTGATGTATTCTTCAAGTGATGGGAAAAATGAAGTCTTGTTTGCTGACATATTATTTATTTAGCAATTACAATCAATATCAGGTGCTTTTAGGTCAAAAAGTTCATTGAACAGCTGACGGATGAAAGCCCAGTTTTGAGCATGAATACAATAATTGATCCGGGTACTCTCTATTTCACCCTGAATGATACCGGCGTCTTTCAATTCTCTTAAATGCCTGGAGATAGTGGGCTGAGCTAATGGTAATTTATCTACCAATTCACCACCCATACAAGTATTAACTTGCAGCAAGTGCTGTACAATGGCAATTCTGGCCGGATGACCCAAAGCCTTTGCAATAGTGGCCAGCTGATTCTGCTCTATCGTAAACTTTTCTGATTTTGAAACACCCATTTTCTTGTATGTAGATTTGTTTTGAGAATGTTAAAACAGGTTTCAATCCATTTTCTGCAAAACAAGTCCTTTGATTGCAATATTGCAATAATTAAATAATGAAGCAAAATTTATTTTTAAAAAAGCAACATTCAGGAAATGATTCTGCCGGGATTATCCTTCAGAAAACTGCTCCAGCCCTTTGATTTACCAGCTTTGAATAATGGGCTGGAAGCCTGGTAGTAATGACACAGCGCCACCCCGAGTGCGTCAGTGGCGTCGAGATAGTTGCTTTCTATCTCAAATGACAGTATCTGCTTGAGCATAGCTGCCAGTTGTTCTTTACTGGCATTACCATTGCCAGTAACAGCCTGCTTGATCTTTCTCGGCGCGTACTCCGTTACCTGTACGTCCATTGTAATAGCCGCTGCCATAGCTACTCCCTGCGCCCTTCCCAACTTGAGCATAGCTTGTGCATTTTTGCCGTAAAAAGGAGCTTCTATAGCCATATGCTGCGGCTTATGAATTGCTATCAGTTGTTGTAGGCGCTCAAAAATTCGCTTTAACTTTTCGACCTGATCTTTGATCCGTTCCAATTGAATGACACCCATTTCTGATAATTGTGCCTTTTTCTGTTTTTCTTCAATTATTGCAAAGCCCAGTACATTAGTACCGGGGTCAACGCCCAGTATTTTCATGGTATCCTTTTTTTCTTTGTGCCGCAATTGAGCCAACGCCATTCCAAGACCTTTTGGATCGTTGCGCAGGTGTTGTTGTGCTCCTGGCATTTATCCAAAAGATAGGTTATTTTGAGCTGAATTTAAAACAATTTATTTATAAGTCTGATTTTCCCAAAAACAATTGCTTGACTCGTTTAATCAATTTTGCTATAAAATCATTTGTCCTTTTGCTGTTGAGCTGGGCTATTTATCAAAGACTTGGGCAGCAGGAGCATCTTTCAGGCATCTGGGGGCAGTTTCTGGTAGCGGTCCGATCACCTGATTGGGGCTGGTTATTGCTTTGCCTTGCTTTTATGCCGGTCAATTGGTCTTTAGAAGCTTTGAAGTGGCAGATATTTACTAATGGGCAGGTAGGCTTTCGTACAGCGCTAAAGGCAACACTTGCCGGTGTGACTTTTGCGATTTTTACGCCCAATCGCATCGGTGATTATGGAGGAAGAATACTCTTGGTGGATGCGCAGCAGAACTGGAATACAGCCGTCGCTACACTAGCGGGTAACTTTTGCCAGTTTATGGTAATGGCCACCGGAGGATTACTAGGCCTGAGCTACTTTGGTAACCGATTCTTAACAGAGGAATTCCCGGGCCTGAGCAACTTAATTCCCGCCACTTTTGTTTTGATGATACTTTTATGGCTAGTACCAGCCACCCTGCCATGGTGGTCAAAGTACATGAATAAACTCAATGGGATTAGCTTTTTGAGAGGCTTTGTAAAAAGCTTTCAAGGGCTTCAAAAGGTTCCATTAACAGAAATAGCCAGAGCTATGGCCCTGGCTTTAGTGAGATATACGGTGTTTTGTTTTCAGTATTTTTTCATACTACAATTTTATGGTATAAATTTGAGCGTTGGTACAGCCATTTCGGGAGTAGCCACTATTTTTTTGATACAGGCCGGTATACCGTTACCGCCCGTTGCTGCCCTGCTGGCAAGAGGACAAATAGCCATATTGATATGGTCGCCCTTTGAAACTAACGCTATCAGCATACTGGCTGCTACCTTTACACTGTTTATAATAAATCTTTTGATCCCCTCGTTTGTGGGGTTGATCTACATTATTAAAACCAATACGATAAAATCATTAGGCTATGAGAACCATGCTGATTAAATCAACATTCGCCTTGGTAATCATCCTTATGTCTTTTCAATCCCCGGAAAGCAATGAAAAGAATAGGGTCACTACGGTTCAACAGGATATCATCAAAGAACAGCAGTGCCAGATTGAAAACTCCACCTTTGAACACGGAGAAAAATTTGTATTCAGAATTTACTATAACTGGAATTTCGTATGGCTTTCCGCCGGTGAAGTTGTTTTTAAGGTGAAAGAAAAAAAGAATTCCTACCATTTATCTGCAGTAGGTTCCACGTATAGAAATTACGAGTGGTTCTTCAAGGTTAGGGATCGCTACGAAGCATATGTCGACAAAGAGACTTTACTACCTACAACCTCTATTCGTGATATTGAAGAAGGTAAATATCGACTATACGACAGTATTACTTTTGATAGAAATCAACAAATAGCACGATCAATCAGAGGTAGGACTAAAGAAGATGCTAAATTGACGGAATACGCTATCGAAAGCTGTATGCATGACATTCTGAGTATCGTCTACTTTTCAAGAAACCTGGATTTTAAAAATATGGAAGAGGGAGAAAAGTTTCCCATAAAAATATTTGTGGATAAAGAAACCTGGCCGCTGCAGGTTGTCTACAAAGGAGAAGACAAAAAGAAAAAGGTTAAGGGGATGGGCAAATTCAATACCATCCGCTTTAGCCCGGAAGTAATTGCAGGAAATGTATTTGATGAAGATACAGAAATGAACGTTTGGGTTTCTGATGATCAAAATAGATTACCTTTATTGATAGAGAGTCCCGTTTCTGTAGGCTCTATTAAAGCTGTACTAATCAGCTATAACGGCTTGAGGCACGATTTATCCTCCAAGCGATAAAAAAATGGATTATGTTTAAAAGGCTATTTTGGATCATCGGCTTATTACTGTGCTTTGGGGCCGGTGTTTTGGTGACGCAATATTTCTACTCTTTCAGGATAGAAGAGAAAGTAGAACAAAATGCTGATGTATTGTTGGAGCAGGTAAAGACAGTGGCAAAATTAGTAACAGTAGAAGGCTATTTTTCAGAAATTTACAACTACAAAGATTACTGGGGATATGATTGGGGAATTTTTAGAAAAAAAGCGCTCATGCGTGTCAAAGCAAAGGTCTCCGTTGGGTATGACTTATCTACCATGGAGATAAAGGCTGACGAAGCTACCCGGACTATTATTCTCAGCAATTTACCGGAGCCGGAGCTTATTTCTATTGAGCATGATATCGACTACTACGACCTGCAGCAGGGGACTTTTAATAGCTTTAAGGAGGAAGATTACAATAAGCTGAATGCCAATGCCAAGAGGTATATTGAACAACGGGCTAAAGATGGTGAGTTGTTTGAAGAGGCGAAAAAGCAGGGTAATGAAATGCTGGATTTGATACAGTTTATAACAGAAAGCACGGGCTGGTCTGTCAAATTGAATGGAAAACTATTAGCTCCCTACACTCCGAGGGATACTTTGCTCAATTAGAGCGCACATTTCTACATGTATTAACTTTACACTTGTAATGACTGCCAGCCAACGTAAGTTTCTGGATATACTGGATAAGAAGGAAAAAATCATCAAGGGGCACAAGTGGCAGCGCTTACTGCATAACCCGTTGCCGTATCTGTTGGCTATCTTTTACAATAGACTGAAGGGACGCTTTCTTTCCAGAGGAAAGCGTCTGAAAGTGCCTACCTTTTTCTCTGAGCACATGAATATATTGCTTCCGGCAGCAACAGATATATTCATAATGGGCTTAAAAACTCATGATTCAGAGATTCGACTGACTCGTTTTTTAATTCAAAATCTTAAGGAAGGCGATGTATTTGCAGATGTAGGAGCACATTATGGTTTCTTTAGCTTGCTGGCTGCCAAACTGGTTGGATTACAGGGCCAGGTATTTTCTTTTGATGCTTCTGCGGCCAGTTTTAATATATTAACTGCCAATACGGCTCTTCATTCCAATATTTCAGCCATACATGCGGCCGTCGGAGCAGAGCAGGGCAAAGAGTTAACTTTCTTTGAGTTTCCTGTCCTTTTTTCAGAGTACAACACGCGATTTGCCGAGCAATACGAGGGCGAAGACTGGGTAGCGGGCGTAAAAGCCACAGCTATCAAGGTGAGTTCTGTTCGTTTGGATGTTTTTTTTAGGGAAATGAATGTATTGCCCAAAATTATCAAAATTGATGTAGAAGGGGCAGAACTGGAAGTAATTGAAGGCTTGCAGGATACCCTAACCCGGGAGTTTCCCGCCTTGGTCCTGGAGTTTTCTACTGATGAGCGCAAAAACCGTGTTCATTGGGAAGCTTTAGCGTATCTTTCCCGAATCAATTATCACCCTTACCTAATTACAAAAGAGGGAGCATTACAGCCCGCCCTTCAGCTCGAGGCCTATCTTGGTGAGCTGGGGTTAGCGTCTGACAACCTCGTTTTTCTTCATTCTCGCACTGCTGTCTGGCCGACAGCAAAATAATCAACCGTAATTTTTCTTTTTGAAAGAAGAAATCCTCTATTTTTAAGCGAATTTAAGCAAGATTAGCTTTTACTATTGGATGGTATCAGCTTTTGATATGGTTCGGGAATGACGATTTACAAACAAACAAACTTAATCAATGGCAAACGGAACGAGTGCTAGGGAATTTGACTACGACAATCAACCCCAATTATTTGGGCATCCTGTTGGGCTTTATGTTTTATTTTTTACGGAGTTATGGGAGCGTTTTTCTTACTATGGTATGCGCGCCATTTTAACGCTTTACATGATCGCCAAGACAACAGATGAATTTCCGGGCTTGGGTTGGGATACGGTAGCTGCTTTTTCTCTTTATGGCTGGTATACGATGCTGGTTTATGTGGCTTCGATTCCCGGGGGAGTTCTGGCTGATAAGTACATCGGACAAAAGAAAAGCGTAATGCTCGGCGGCTGGTTGCTAGTGGTAGGGCATAGTATTCTGGCTATTGATGCCACATGGGCTTTCTTTACCGGATTAGGCTTCATTATTGCTGGAGTAGGCTGTTTGAAGCCCAATGTTTCTACCATGGTCGGAGGGCTGTATCGGCAAGGAGACCCTAGAAGGGATCAGGGCTTTACTGTATTTTATATCGGTATTAACATCGGTGCCTTTCTTTCTTCTATAATCGTAGGTATTGTCGCCAATGCTTACGGCTGGCATTATGGCTTTGGTTTGGCAGGGATAGGGATGGCTATCGGCCAGATTTTCTTTCTGTTTGGGCAAAGGTACCTAAAAGGGGTAGGCGAAGCTCCACGTACTTCCTCTTCAGGAGATAGTGAGGAAGAAACGTCTTCTCTCGGAGTACTTTTATCCAATTTATTCAAAAGTCCTTTACAACTCGGTATTACCGTAGTATTAGCTATCGTCGGCGTTACGGGGTTCTTGCTGGGAACAGACGGATACGACAGGGTTGGCTATACCCTCCTTTGGATCTTTATCTCTTTAACTATCGGTATGTTGATGATGATTTATAAAGAGATCAATAAGGAAGAAAAAGATCGCTTTTTGGTATTATTGCTAGCTTTTCTGATTGTGATCGTCTTCTGGGGAGCCTTCGAACAGGCCGGTGGCCTGATGAATGTCTACACCTTGACCAAAATAGATCGCGAAGTATCCATGCTCTTTCTGGATGTCCTGTTTCTGGGAGCCGGTGGTTTTCTGGCAGCGCGTGGAGTATTGCATTTCATAAGAAAAAAGCAGACCGGGTATATCTACATGCCTATAGGTATTACCTTAATTGTACTTTATTTGATATTGAAAGGTAGAGGCGTTATTTCAAATCCATACGAGATACCTGCCGCCGTTTTTCAGTCTGTCAATGCTATGTTTATCATCATCTTCGGTACATTGGTCGGTGGTTTTTGGATTTGGTGGAAAAAGAAAGGCGGAGAGACTTCCTCGTTGTTCAAAATGGCTGTCGGTACTATCATCATGGGCATTGGTTTTGTTTTCATGGCCAAAGCTTCCGTTGATATTCAAAATTACGGCGATAAAGCCGCTTTGATTCTGTTGATTCTGGCCTATCTGTTCCATACTATCGGAGAACTTTGCGCTTCTCCTGTGGCCATGTCTTTTATTACCAAAATAGCACCGGTAAAATATGTATCTATAATGATGGGAGTATACTTTGCCGCTACTGGTTTTGGTAACAAGGTGGCCGGGGTTATCGGTGAGTTGTCGCAGACGCCTCCCGTCAAGATTGAGTTGGCGGCCTCCACAGATGAAATTGATGATTATGTGACGCTTGAAGATGGCCTTCTACCACCTAACTTCGAGATCGTGGGGGATATTTATGCTCAAAATGATGAGGTGAAAATTACTAAAGAAGGAGATGACCTTAAAACACTCCTGTCCATTGGTACAGAAAATGCTGAGCTGTTAAAAGGGTACGTTCAAAGCATGCCTAATAGTGAGGCAGAACCGCTTACAGTAGTGATCATGCTAGAAAAACCAAAAGGATCAGAGCAGTATTCTGGTACTATAAAAGTATTTGAGGTACAAGACAATCAAGAACTCTGGACCTTCTTATCCATAGTGATATTTACCATCGCATTTGGAGTCCTTCTCATTTTATTCTTGAAACCACTCAAGCGAATGACCCACGGAGCAGAAGAAACCAGCCTGAAGGATAAGTAATAACTGGCTTACTTTAGATTAACCAATAGAGCAGTGATAAAAAGCGTCGAAAAAGTCAATAACCTTTTTCGGCGCTTTTTGTTGCTGAAAGTGTCAGCCTGAGAGATGCGTTCAGCAGAGCAGGGTAGAACGGTCTGATTCTAGTATCTGCAAAAACAAATCTGAGGCCTGATACCTCTACTTAAAAGGAAAAAAGCTGGATTCATGAAAGAGCTATTCTATAAGCTCAGGATAATATTTACCGCTTTATTGGGTGGGCAGTTTCTCTTTTGGATAATTGTATTTTTTCTTTATCCAGAGAATACTTCAGAGGAGCAATCGCTGAGTGGAGACGATTTGTACGATACTATCCTGCCCATTTTTATGTTATCTATGATCTTTGCCACTTACCTTATAGACAAACAGCGCCAACAAAGAGGGGCATTACTCAAGTCATTGGATCAGAAAATTGCCTACTTTAGAAGCTCGGTCTTACTTCGCCTCGCTCTAATGGAGCTCACCAATATTTTTATACTTATTATTATTCTGCTGGAAGTCAAACTCAATTATTCTATCTATTTCTTTATCGGCGTGATGGCTTTCTTTTATTTCAAGCCTGATCTGGGTAAATTTCGTCAGGAATATGGACTGACCGGCGAGCAGAAAGCTATCCTGGATAAAGTGCTGGAAGAGTAGCTTTTTTGCTAGACTTGTTTCGTAGGGGGTAGAATTGTGGTAAAAAATAACCTATTTGAATACCTGCGAAACAAGTCTAGTAAACGGTATAAACTAGGGCCTGGAAGGATCTGCAGTAGTTTTACTATCGCGAATCCATTTTTGAAGAATAGGGCAACCGTGAAATTGAGTATCCACATCAATATAAGTTGCATTTACTTTATTGTTCACCCATTCATTGATAAACTCATTATTCTTGGCATCAATAGTTGCCTTTTGAATCCTGGAGTAATCAAGGGATAAATCCGCCTTGTGGGGTTCACTCCGGGATTGCAATTGAACAATGCGGTAATAAGTATCACCATCAGGGCCTCTGAATTCAAAGGGTTTAGATATACGACCTACCTGCATCGTATCAATCGTAAAATAGATATCCGGATCTAAATCACCAATCTCATAAAAAGTATTACCTGTAACTGGATTTACCATACGGCCATCATTATTATAACTCTGGAAATTCTCGTTAGAATATCTCTTAACCGCCCGGGAAAAGTCAATAGAATCCCGGATAATCACGGAGCGGATAGAATCCAGATAATCATAAGCGCGTTCAAGGTCACTATCCAGAATCTCAGGGCGAATCAAAATATGCCTTACCCTGATGGAATTACCGCGTCTTTCCTGCATTTGTATCAAGTGAAAACCAAACTCCGTTTGTGTAACAGGAGATATTTCATTTTTATCTAATTTGTAGGCTTCTGCTTCGAATTCTTGTACGTACTTACCACGCTGAGCCCATCCAAGGTCTCCGCCGGTGTTTCTGGTGCCATCCATAGAATACTCTTTTGCCAGAGCAGCAAAATCAGCTCCATGGTTGACTAGGCTATCCCGAAGCTTATTGAGCAAATTAATCGCTCTTTCCTTTTCGGCCGAGCTAATAGTTGGTTTGTAAACGATTTCGCCTACTTCTACCTCTGAGCTAAAATAGGGAAGACTATCTTTGGGGATAGCAGCATAAAAGCTTTTTACCTCTGAAGGCGTAACGGTCACTTCTGACATAATCTGTGAGCGCATGCGCTCTGAAAGTAGCTGATTTTTGAGGTCTTCCCGAAACTGAGACTTAACCTCTGAAATAGACTGACCGTAATAATCTTCAAACTGGCCGACATCACCGCCCATATAATCCAATATTCTGCTAATACGAGCATCCAACTGAGCTTCCACCTCATCGTCGGTTACTACAATACTATCCAGCTTGGCCTGGTTGATCAATAATTTGGTAGCCAGGAGTTGATCCATGATTGTACAACGGGCATCTTCCGGTAATTTATCCTGGTTACGGGATTCCAGCAAAGCGTACTGCTCTTCCACTTCTGAAAGTAAAATCAATTCGCCACCCACTGTCGCTACCACTTTATCAATCGTTTCTTTTTGTGCAAAACTTGCTACATTAAGCATCATCAGGCAGATAACTGCACCTAAAAATCTCATAAGCTCAATATTTTTAAAATCTTTTTCTCACACTAATAATAAATTTCTACGCCCTTTTTTCCTATCGAAAGTTCCAGCATGTCATCCAACGTTTTATCCAAAACCTCTTTTTTGCGCTTGTGCAAAATAAACTTCCTGGCCTGTCCCTGAATAAAAGCAAGAGGAGCGATTTCTTTTTGATTCTTTACCTCAAAGGCCCTGAAAAAATACATGAAGTTATCATCTTTGATAATAAATTCTTTTTTCGGAGATATATTTTCAGGCGTTAAGCTGTTCTTTGGAAGTTCTATCGCCACGTCCTCTAGCCGCTGCCATGTACTATCTACTAAATGGTGCGCTTGAGCACTGATATTACACAGATCTACAAGCTTCTGGAAATCTTCTTCCTCATCCGTATTTTGCCACCAGTTTCTTATCTCAGATTCATTATCAACCGGAAGCGGAAACTTTATAAAGTGGCAACGCATGATGGGGGTTTCCAGTTGATACTGGTTTTTATTGGCTTCATAAAAAGCTTCCAGTTGCTCTTTGCTAATCGTAGAATCCAACTTTTCCCGGACTAGCACCTCTTCGTAGTTATGTCTTAGAAGCGAAGCCCGGTAGTCTCTTACCAGTTTGTCAATATTCAGGTCACTGGGAATGTTGCGCTCCGCTTCGTGTAAGATCAACGCTTCGCGCACCCAACGCTGAGTGTAGGCCTGTACGATCAAGGTACTATCCTGGGCACTCGTATTTTCTGGAAACATTCCTTCTAATTCAGAAAGGTACAATGTTTTATTGTAAACCTTAGCCAGTACTCTGTCTTGGGAGGCTTCAGGAGCCGGCTGGCAAGCAATAACACCTAACCCTAATAATATGGATAAAAATATAAAGCGTTTCATAGCAGGCGACGATTAATTTTTTCAGGCCGATCAAGTGAATACTGCTTTTCAGCATCTTCAATTTTAAAATCAGTCTAATGTTACTGAATTAAACTTTTGAACACCTTTTTGTTGATTTCCACATCGTATTGCTTTCTGAGCTCCCTGATCCATTCTCTTTCCAGATATTCCTGATAATCAGCAATGATGTATCCCCTGGCTTCATCAAGCGTTTTAGTGGTGGGAGGAATAATCTCTTCTATTTTGGTGAAGAAAAAGTTTTTAGTCTTACCATCAATACCGATTTCAGAGATTGCTTTTTCTTCCCATGGCATTTTAAAAAACAAATTATCCTTTGTTTTTTCCGCCATTTTTTCCTCTGCTCTGATCAGGTTCTTTTCCGGTATATTATATTTTTCCAAAACCTCCTTCATGTTGTGATCAGCTATATAAGCTTTAATCTCTTGCAGTTGATTCTTGGCTTCCGGTAATATGTAGTAGGTCACAGCTTTTGCTCTTTCATCCCAGCGGAACTTGTCCTTTACCCGCTCGTAGTGAGCTTTCAGCCCGGTAGTATCCTGAGAGGCTTTATCCCAAACTTCCATTTTTGTTACTTCAAACAACAAGATACCTTCTTCGTATTCATTCATCAGGTATTTGAATTCAGGATACTTTTTTTCCAGTTGTGTCTCTTCGTATCTCATCACTTCCGACTCTACAAATCGGTCAAATAAAGTCTTTACAGCTGCTGGAATTTCCGTTGTTCTACCCATTCTTATTCGATCTCTGGAGGCACTACCCAGGTAATCAGTAAAATCTCCCAGCGTTACCTGATAACGATCACCCAACTCCATGATGACGGTTGAAGATTTTTCAGCGGGCGCCTTCCACTTGAAGGTAAGCAAATTATCGGCAACGGTATCAGCAAACGTTTTGATCTTATCTTCGTAAAGCCTCAAATTTCCTTCCTTCTTAATCCTTTCTATCATCGCCAGCTTGGCCTCCTCATGACGGCCATCTTTTTTTACCAGCTGCTGTAAACGACTCTTTTCTATCTGATAGGGTTGTATCTTTCTCTTACTAATTCTTTTTATAATATGCCAGCCAATAGTCGTTTGTATGGGTTTGCTGTATTGACCATCCTCCGGAATGGTATAAGCCGCCTCCTCAAAAGCCGTTTGTAGTTGATTGATACCAAAAAAGCCTAGGTATCCTCCCTTTGATGCCGAGCGGCCGTCTTCAGAATAACGCTCGGCCATTTCTTCAAAATTAGCTTCAGCTTCCAAAAGTTGATAGATACTATCGATCTTCTGCTTCGCTAGGTCTCCTTCGTAATTATCCGAACGGATCAGAATATGAGCCACTTCTATGTCACCTCTGGCAGGTCTTCTGCTGTGTACCTTGAGAATATGATAGCCGGCAGAAGTACGGATGGGCTCTGAAAGCGTATTCAAAGGGAGTTCGTAGGCCGCCGTTTCAAGGTTGTAGTAACCATCGGGAAATAAAACGTTGATAAAACCAATATAGCCTCCGTTTTTACTCACAGACTTGTCGTCAGAAAATTCTTTGGCGACTTCCTCAAATGATTTTTTACCAATCATTTTTCTCACTCCCAGCGCCTTATTATAAATTTCCTGAGCTTCTTCACTGCTGGCGGTAGCCGGAATGTTAAAGAGAATGTGGCTGATTTCCACATCCTGTTTGGCCCTTTCGTAGGCTTCTTTGGTCAGTTTTTCTGTCACCTCTTTATCTATCAGGTAGGAGTCTGCCAGTTTACGGCGATAACCTTCCAATTCTTTTTTGAGAGAAGGAATAGTATCAAGCTGCATGTCCTCAGCTTTTTGAACCTTTAATTTGAACTTGATGTACAGGTCCAGATATTCTTCAAGTGAAGCTTCTGAAAAATTCGCTTCTTTGCCATTTGTTTTTTTATAGATATAATTAAACTCAGACCTGGTTACCGGCTTACCTTCTACCGTGAAAAGTACAGCACTTTCTTCCTGAGCTTTAGCAGCGGCAAGAACAAACATCAATGCAATTAGTAAAACCGTAAACTGCTTATTCATTTGTGATTGATTTTTTACTATTGTAATCTTAAGTAACTCAAAATTATGGAATTATTATAAGTCAAAACCTATATCGGTTCTGTAATATTTTCCATCAAACTGAATTTTACGCGTATTTTTGTAAGACTGTTCCAGTGCTTTTCTGAAATCTGTATGGCTGGACGTTACAGCAAGTACCCGACCGCCATTAGTGATTATCTGGCCATCATCTACTTTAGTACCCGCATGAAAGACCATACTATCCTGCACTTCTTCCAAACCCGTTATTTTTTTACCCTTTTCGTAGGCCTGCGGATACCCCCCGGATACCATAATTACTGTACTGAAAGCCTCTTCTTTCAATCTGATTTGTACGTCTTTTAGCCCGGGACCTCCTTCCAATTCAAAA
Source organism: uncultured Saprospiraceae bacterium (assembly GCA_964628385.1). GTDB lineage: Bacteria > Bacteroidota > Bacteroidia > Chitinophagales > Saprospiraceae > JANQPA01. The sequence continues at coordinate 61,135 of CAZVOD010000003.1, read as the reverse complement.
AAGTCCAGCAAATCATTCTCTATCCTGGGCAGAACAACTTCCGTCTCGGGATCACCCATCCGGCAATTATATTCGATGACATAAGTTTGCTCATTTACCAACATTAACCCAAAAAAGATAAAACCGTTGTAGTGAATATTCTCTTTTTGTAAGCCGGACAGCGTTCGTTCTATAACTTCAGTCCTTACTTTATCCATTAGCTGATCGTTCACAAAAGGGACGGGAGAGATCGCGCCCATGCCACCAGTATTCAACCCCTGATCACCTTCTCTTATCTTTTTATAGTCTTTCGCCTCCGGGAGTAATACATAATCCGTACCATTGGTGTAAATGAATACGGAAAACTCTATTCCGTCCAAGAATTCCTCTACAATAACTTTCTGACTTGCCTGGCCAAATTTACCATCGAGCATAGCGTTGAATTCCATAACAGCTTCTTCCTGCGAAGTACATATAAGCACACCCTTGCCGGCGGCCAGCCCGTCCGCCTTTATGACTACCGGAAGGGAATGTTTTTGTAGGTAGTCAATGCCGTCTTTTCTGTTGCTAAGGGTAAACTCTTTGTAGGCTGCTGTAGGAATATTGTATTGCTGCATGAACGTTTTGGCAAAAGCTTTGCTGCCTTCCAGCTGAGCTGCTCTTTGATCAGGCCCTATTACCGGAATAGCGGCCAGGGCTTCATCGGCTCTGAAAAAATCGACGATTCCGGCTACCAGGGGTGCCTCCGGGCCAACGATAACGAGGTCAATGGCATACCGCAATACCGCTTTTTTGATTTGTTGGAAGTCCATTGGATCAATAGCCAGGTTTTTGCCTAGCTGTGCCGTACCGGCATTGCCGGGAGCTGTAAAAATAGCTTCACATTTGGGACTACCCGAAAGTTTCCACGCAAAAGTATGTTCTCTTCCGCCGCTGCCGATGATCAGAAATTTCATTATTCGTTTTGCGTGCAAATATACAAGGATGATTTGGAAGGACGGCGAAAAAAGGACTTGTTTCGCAGGGGGCACAGGGCGGATGGAATGGAATTAAGATGGGGGGCTTGGTGTCGTAGGCTTATCAAAAGATAAAAAACGACTTTTAAAAGGGGACACTTTGCCCTTTTACTCCAATGCTTTGCTTACTTTTGTGCTTGTTTTAAAAAAAATCAAAATCGAGGTAAAGCTTACAACTGTGTTATATTTGCCGGGAAGAACAATATCGGCGCAATGTCGTAGACTATAAACTAATGATAGCATACATCAAAGGAGAAATTACGGTAAAAAGCCCGACGCGATTGGTGGTAGAGGCAGCGGGATTGGGGTATGAGGTAAATATTAGCCTACAAACTTATGCCAAAGTGGAATCGCTCGAAAGTGTAAAAATTTTGACCTACCTCTACATTAAAGAAGACAGTCATACCCTTTATGGATTTGCAGAAGCCTCCGAACGGAAGCTTTTCATACAACTGATCTCTGTATCAGGTATAGGGCCATCAACTGCGCAGTTGATGCTTTCTTCCCTGAGTGCTCAGGAGATTAAGGAGGCCATCATAGGGGAGCATGTAGCGGCGTTCAGGCAAGTGAAAGGGGTAGGACCCAAGACGGCGAAGAGAATAATTCTGGATCTAAAGGATAAGTTAATAAAAGAATCTGACGCGGAGCCATTAACAATTCCTTCTGTAGACAATACAATGAGAGAGGAGGCGTTAATTGCTTTAGTTACTTTGGGTTTTAACAAGTCACAGGTTCAGAAAACGTTAAATAAGGTTATTAAATCCAAACCTTCCCTGAATACCGTAGAGGACTTAATTAAGAATTCTTTAAAAGAATTATCAGCCTGATGTAGCATCTATGAGGAATTACGCCAAAGCTACTCCCGAAAACGGATTATTCTTTAGCAAATTTAGTGGACACATACAATGCCTTACTAAGCCAGGAGCTATAACTAAGCAACCCTGATCCTATAGCTGTTTGAACTGTCATTGATAGATCAAAAAACTACAGTGCAAGATCGGTTTGTGTAGTTGAACTTTTTTCTTAGTGGCCAACCTATGGAGGCTAAAAGGCGGCATGCTTTTAGTTTCCAAAAAAAATACAAGTAACGACTGCTCGTAATTATACAGCATTACAAGTTGTGTAATTGTTCAGTCAAAGTAAGCATTAGAAATTTATTACTATAACAAAGATTGGAGAAGAATCCCGTGTTTGAGTTATGAAGCATGCATTTTTACCTATCGTTATTGTGTGTATCGCTGCTATTTTCTATTCCGCTGATGGGCGTAATGGACTGACTGATCCTTACGCCGTTGAAAATGTGATTAACAATGCGTCAACGGCAATGCCTACCGATACACTTCCGCCTATTGAGGATCGAACTGGGAATTTTATTTTCGATCAAAAGAATAATCCTTTTGATTTGGATGATCCTGCTGTGATCGAACAAAACGTCGAGTATGATCCGATAACCAATCGGTATGTTCTAACCGAGAAAATTGGAGATGACTATTTCCGCCCGCCTACTTACATGACTTTTGACGAATACCTGGAGTATCGCCGCAAGGAAGATGAGCGGGCTTATTTCAGAAAGCTGGCCGGTATTGGGACAGAAGGCGATGGGGTCGGAGGGCTGGACCCACTGGCCAAGATAGACGTGGATAAGAGCTTGCTGGATCGTTTGTTCGGTGGTTCGACGGTTGATATACGGCCACAGGGTAGTATTGACCTGACTTTTGGCGTAGATGCCACCCGGGTAGAAAACCCTATCCTGACGGAGCGTCAAAGACGGCAGGGTGGTTTCGATTTTGATATGAATATCCAAATGAATGTTACTGGTAAGATTGGGGAGAAACTCAATCTTACTACCAATTATAATACCAATGCCACCTTTGACTTTGATAATCAGATCAAGCTCGATTATAATTCTGATCTTTTTGATGATGATGCTATTCTGAAAAAAATCGAAGCGGGTAACGTTAGCTTACCATTAAGAGGTAATCTTATACAAGGGGCTCAAAGTTTGTTTGGTGTTAAAACGGAGTTGCAGTTTGGTCATTTGAGGTTGACAGGAATCATTTCGCAGCAAAAATCTCAGCAAGAGAATCTAAAGCTAGAGGGAGGCTCCCAATTAACAGAATTTGAAGTAAAAGCCGATGAATACGATGAAAACAGGCACTTCTTCCTGACTTTTTACAACCGCAATAACTTCGAGTCGGGGTTGAGTAACTTACCGCAGGTGCGTTCACTATTCAAAGTGGAGAATCTGGAGGTATGGATCACTAACAACAGGAATGAAGTGGACAATGTGCGTGATATTGTTGCTTTTGCAGATTTGGGAGAGACGGATCCTAATAATTTGGTAGGTCCTGACAAAGTGAATATTCCCGGGACGCCAGTCAATCCTGACATTGCCGGGGGAAGTCTGCCGGACAACACTTCTAATGACTTGTATGGACGACTACTGGCCAACGAGGAAATACGCGAGATCGACCGTTCTGTTGCTATCCTGCAGGGGCCTGATTTCAGAATGCAGCAGGCCAGCGATTTTGAAAAGGTCAGCGCTCGTAAATTGAGGCCACAGGAATACACCTTTCATCCAGAGCTGGGTTTTATTTCCCTTAATGTAAATGTTCAGCCAGATCAGGTGGTAGCAGTAGCTTTCACTTACTCTTACAACGGGGAAACCTACAAGGTGGGGGAGCTTTCTTACAACCAGGAAAATGCCAGTGCCGATTCCTCCCTCAATGTATTGTACGTAAAAATGCTGAAAAGTACGACACAGCGTACTGATGTACCGACCTGGGACTTGATGATGAAAAATATCTACTCTATTGGAGCCTTCAATGTAAACAGACAAGACTTCAAGCTGGATATTTTGTATGAAGATCCCGGAGAAGGAGAAAAGCGCTTTTTGCCGGAAGGTGAAATTATGGGCCGTCCACTTTTACGGGTCTTTAATTTGGATAATCTGAATGTTCAGGGAGATCCGGTGCCCGATGGTATTTTTGACTATGTACCGGGAATAACAATTAACCCCAGAAATGGTCGGGTGATGTTTCCGGTACTGGAACCCTTTGGTACTGACCTGGCCGAGCAAATCCCTGAGCCTGATCTACAAGAAAAATACGTCTATCAGGAATTATACGATCAGACTTTATTTCAAGCTCAGGAATTTCCTGAAAAAAACCGATTTACCATCCGGGGAAGTTTTAAGTCGGATGTAGCTTCGGAAATCTCACTGGGGTCTTTTAATATTCCCAGAGGTTCTGTCACCGTGAGGGCCGGTGGCCAGATATTGAAAGAAGGAGTGGATTATGATATCGACTATAATACTGGCCGCTTGAAAATTATTAACGATGCTATTTTGAATTCAGGGGTTCCAGTTAATGTTTCTTTTGAAGACAACCAGCTTTTTGGTTTGCAGGCCAAGACGATGCTAGGTTTGAGAGCTGAGTATGAGATTGATGATGATTTCAGTGTGGGAGCTACATACCTTCAGCTATTTGAACGGCCGTTTACTCAAAAAGTAAATATCGGCGAAGATCCTATCAATAACAGAATTTATGGAGTGGATCTATCACTCAACAGAGAGGCCCCATGGTTGACAAAAGCTGTCAACTTCCTTCCATTTTTTAATACCAAGGCACCATCCAGCATTTCGGTGACGGGTGAGGCGGCCTTTCTCAAACCCGGGCACTCCAGAGCTATCAATCAGAATCGTGAAGATAAGGCAGGAGTGGTTCTGTTGGATGACTTTGAAGGAAGTGTGAACGGAATAGATATTACACAGCCGGCCAATGGTTGGTTCTTGGCTTCCGTTCCGCAAAATGATAATGAAAATAACAATCCGCTATTCCCGGAGGCTGAGTTGATCAATGATACCCGCTCGGGGGTCAACAGAGCTTTGCTAAACTGGTACCGAATCGATCCCAGTGTAAGGTCTTCTGATGATTCTAACCCTTATGTATCGCGAGTGGAGCAAACGGAAGTATTTCCTAACGCTAATATTCCAGCCAACCAGCAAAATATCTTCAGAACCTTTGACCTTAGCTTTTATCCGCAAGAGCGGGGCCCTTATAACTTTGACATTCCGGGCGGACATTCTGGCCTTAGCCGTGGGGTAGAATTCATTGGAGATTCAGTAATCCTTAATGATCCAGAAACCAGATGGGGCGGTATTATGAGGGCTTTAAACAACAATGATTTTCAGACAGCTAATATTGAATTTTTAGAATTCTGGATGTTAAGTCCCTTTTTGGATCGGCAAAACACCAATAATCCGAACCCGGATGCTGAAGATCTGGAAGGTACTATCTATGTCAATCTAGGTAACATCTCCGAAGATATCCTGCGGGATTCCAGGAAGTTTTTTGAAAATGGTTTGCCCGGACCTGCCAACCCTGATCGGCGCGTAGATTCTACAAACTGGTCAGTGGTACCGATTGGGCAGCAGATTACAAACGCTTTTGATAATGACCCCGAATCCAGACTCGTACAAGATGTCGGTTACGATGGTCTCACAAACGAGGGGGAACAGATACAGTTCAGGGACTTTATCAATACGATCAGTCAATCCAATCCAGTAGCGGCAGCTAGGTTGAATGAAGACCCCGCAAATGATGATTACCGTTACTATCGGGATGCTTCCTTTGGAAATACTACCTCGGTACTGGATCGCTATCGCTTTTTCAACAATCCACATGGTAATTCCCGGGCCAATGACGGAACAGGGGTCGTGTCTTCGGCTACCAACATTCCTGATGCAGAAGATTTGAACCGGGATAATACGCTCAATGAAACGGAATCTTATTTTGAATATCAAATTCCGCTGCGCTCTAATCCGGCCAGCCCCCGCGAAATTGACCAAAGGATTACGCCTTTCATTACGGATCAGCGAGTAGATGAAAGTACCGGAAGGATTTGGTATCGTTTTAGAATACCTTTGCAGGGCAACCAAAAAAGAAGTATCGGAGGTATCAGGGATTTTCGTTCCATTCGTTTTATCAGGGTTTATCTAAAAGGTTTTCGCAAGCCTGTAACTTTGCGTTTCGCTCGTATGGAATTAGTACGAAGCCAGTGGCGTCGATTTACAAGAGAACTCTCTGATAATCCCATTGAGTGTGATGTAATACCACCAGAACTGAATGTAGATGCAGTGAATATTGAAGAAAATAGCGACCGTCAGCCCTTTAATTACGTTCTTCCTCTGGGCATTCAGCGAGAGCAATCACTGGGTGTATTCAATGCTCTTCAGAATGAGCAGTCCATTTCCATGAGAATTCAACAATTATGTAATGGGCAGGATGAAGCGATTTTTAAGAATTTAAATCTTGACTGGCGCGTGTACGAACGGTTGAAAATGTTTGTCCACGCGGAAGAAGTCGGCGGGCAGGAAATAGAAGATGGAGAATTAAAATTATTCCTGAGAGTTGGTAGTGATTTTATCAATAACTACTACGAATATGAAATCCCGCTGACCATGTCTGATACTACTCGGTTGCCACCGGGCGATAATGCAGGAAATACCGACGAGTATAAGCAAGAAGTCTGGTTGGCGGAAAACGAGATTGATTTTCCCTTATCGCTTTTGATAGATCTTAAACAGCAAAGAAATGCAGAGGGGGCAGCTCTGGGAGAGGAATTTTCCCAGTTGGTAGATGAACTTGCCGGAGAGGCTTCGGCAAAGGTTAGTATAAGGGGAAACCCTAACCTAGGCCTTGTAAAATCAGTTATGATTGGAGTCAGAAACCCTAATGGAGGAGATGGTACACCAAAAGATGTCGAAGTATGGCTGAACGAACTTCGCCTTACCGGCCTGGACGAACGCGGGGGTATGGCGGCGGTTGGTAGAGTAGACATGCAGTTAGCGGACCTGGGGAGCATTACTATGGCGGGTAACTTCAGTAGTATTGGCTTTGGTGCACTGGATCAAAAAGTTCAGGAAAGAAACAGAGAGGAGATTTCAGGTTATGATTTGGCTGTAAATCTGGAGTTAGGGAAATTTTTACCGAGCAATTGGGGCATTAGGCTTCCGTTTTATGCACAGTATTCTAAGCAGATTCAATCACCTGAATTTGATCCCTACGATCTGGATGTCACGCTCAGGGATAAGGTTGATGCAGCTGCTACTCCTGCTGCCAGAGACTCTATACAAGAAATCGCTCAGGAGGTCAATACCGTTCAGAGTATCAACTTTACCAACGTCAGAAAGGAACGAACGCGTTCCGGCGGGCCGCAAGGAGGCCAGGCCAAGCCGGCGCCCTGGGATGTAGAGAACTTCAGTTTGAATTATGCTTATACCAAGACAGAACAACGAGCCCCTATCATTGAATTTGATCGGGAAGAACGAAGGACTTACGGACTCGAATACGGCTATAATCGTCAGGCCAACTATGTGGAGCCACTTAAGTTTTTGGGGGATTCAAAAGCACTGGAATTATTTAGCTCCTTCAATTTTAATCCATTACCGAACTCTTTTACTTTCAACACCACACTTGACCGGCGACTCAATACAACCAGATATCGCTTTACTGGTCTGGATGATCGCTTCAATACCTTTTTTAACAAGAGTTACCGGTGGGACAGAGACTATTCTCTGCAATGGGATTTGGCCAAATCTTTGAAGTTCACTTATAACGCTTCTAACAATGCCGTTATTGATGAACCTGATGAAGCGAGGATTCGTGAAAATCCTGACATTGAGGATCCAGTCGCTTATCGAAAAGATAGTATTTGGCAAAATATCAAGCGATTTGGGCGTACTAAGAACTTCCAGCACAATTTCAATATCAGCTATACCGTACCGATCCAGTACATTCCATTTATGGATTGGATACAGGTCAAGGCACAGTACCAGGGAAGTTACAACTGGGCGGCGGCAGCCCTCAATGTTGACAGTTTGGGTAATGTGATCCAGAATAGTCAAGACAGGCAGATTAATGCAGACTTTAATTTTGATGCACTTTATAATAAAATCCCTTATCTGAAAAAAATTAATGGCAGCGGGGGGGGCTCTCGACGGCCCCGTTTGGGAGGACAGCGGCCCGGAAGGGGAGATTCAGATGAAGAAGGGGAAGAAGAAAAGAAAAAGCGGGAAGGACCAAGTATTTTTGAAAAAATATTGATACGGCCTCTGATGTCTCTGCGAAGGGCCAGGTTCAATTATTCGGAGACCTTCTCGACTACCGTCCCGGGATATTTACCTCAATCTCGATTATTGGGGATGGCGCCTGGGTTTGGCGCCCCGGGGCTAGATTTTATTACAGGATTTCAGCCGACTATCCGTACTTTGGCTGAAAGTCAATACAACACTAGTGAGGATTGGCTTTTCCAGACTTCCCAAAAGGGCTGGCTCAGCTCCAGTGTCTTTGTGAACCAGGAGGTCATCCAGCAGTACAACCAGCGTTGGGATGGCCGGGCCACTTTGGAGCCTTTTCCGGATTTCAGGGTGGATGTAGAGATTTCTCGTGATTTTACAGAAAACCATTCCGAATTTTACAAGGATATTGATCAGACAGATGGTATTAATGAATGGGTGCATACCGTACCCCGAAAATCGGGGTCGATGACAATATCCTTCTCGGCATTGTCTACTTTATTTGATGATGACAGGGAGCAGTTGATTGGCTTGTTCCGAACCTTTGAGGAAAACCGGGTAATCGTTTCCAGAAGGCTGGGTGACCTCAATGAGCCACACGATGATGAGAACCTGGCGGCCCAGGGGTATACCAAGAACTATGGACGTACGCAGCAGGATGTTTTGATACCGGCCTTTTTGGCGGCTTATACCGGAGAGGATCCCAATACGGTGAATCTCAATATTTTTGATACCAGTCCTCGAATAAACTGGCGATTGACATATAATGGTCTGACAAAGCTGCCCCTGTTCAAGGAGATTTTCCAGAACCTAAGTATATCTCATAGCTATCGTTCAACGCTAACGGTCAATAGCTTTGATACTGGCCTGGATTTTCTTCGCACTCAAAATGACCCGGGGGGGCCTATCAATGAATTGAATCAAAACTTTTATCCAAGGTTGGAGATTCCTCAGGTAGATATTCAGGAAGGATTTTCTCCGTTGGCACAGGTAGATGCAGCCTTGAAAAACGGGATGTCTTTCAATATGACTTACAACAAAACACGGCGATTGGGCATGAGCTTCATCAGCAATCAGCTGAGTGAAACCCAAACTACTGAGATTTCTGTTGGCTTTGGTTATTTAATTCGAAATTTTGGCTTATTCAGCAGCGGAGATGACGGAAGAGGCAATGACCAGCAGAATCAGCCGGGCGGTAACCAGCGCAATCCACGTCTTGGAGGCGGTCGTAGAGGCGGTGGCCAGGCACAGGACCTGGACATTAGGTTTAATTTGTCATTAAGAGATGATGTGACCTTTAACCACTTGCTGGATCAGGGGATTGTAGAGCCAACAAGGGGTACTTATGCATTGAGTATTTCGCCCTCAGCAGAATACAAGATCAATCAGCAATTATCGCTTCGTTTGTTTTTTGACTACAGAAGGAATGTCCCCAAAACATCTGCCGGATTTCCAAGAACAGATACGGCTGGTGGTGTTATTTTGAGGTTCCAGTTGCAATAATTGTTTTGATCAAATGGGGGAATGAGCGGTATCACTAGCGCTTATTCCTCTATTTTTTTGCCGATATTTCCCACATATTTTTATTTTAACTATTGAAGTTGTTTAAAAATGTCGTTTCATGTTTGCAGACAAAACATTGTACACCAAATACTTCAGCTTTTTTTCTTTCCGTAGCTTTGGCTACGCAAAGAAAAAAGCGCTTCGCCTTGCTGCACAAGCCTTTGCCTTCAACTATAAACCTACATTCTTAAACAACTTCATTGATAAAACCTTAGAAAGTACTGTAATTATTACTCCAATGTCTAGTTAAATGTCTGTTAAAATACCATATAGCGTTGTGTGAAACCATAAATTTGTGGAGCATAGTTAAAATTAACTGCAATCAGAGAAATAGATGAATAAAAAAGTAATCTGGGGAATAATTGGCTTAATGAGCCTTGCTGTTATCGGAATAGTGGGATTACAAATTGACTTGATTCGTGCTGCTGCCAAAGTAAATGAGCAACGTTTTGAAAAGAATTTATACGACGCGCTCAATGTGGTGACCGCCAGAATTGAGCAGGAAGAAACAAAAGAAATTTCTCGGTTTACCTCCAATGGTTTTTCGCGTACTTTCCTGAGAAGGCAGTATTCTTCTAATGATTCTTACCTCTCTCTTGATCTTGGAATCAATAAAATGTCTATGCCTAGTGTATCTGGTCACAAGAGTATGGATGGCCTGCTAGGCAACCACCTGGCCGGTGATGTATGTCCAATGTGTGGTCAGGAAAAGGGCAGTTCGTATAGCAGGATCATACGGTCTTACAATCAGAATTTTAGTGACCGTCCACTTACTGAACGGATCAAGCTGAATCATCTTCAGATGGTTCTGGACCAGGAGCTCAAAAACAGAGGTATTGATATTGACTACAATTACGGCGTATTATCCAGGAAAAAAAAGAGCTTCGTTATCATTAACGGCCACTATGCAGTAGAAGAAAACCAGCCTAATATCGTTTTGGCAGGTCACAAAACGCTATTTAACCCGAGGTATCGGGTGGCACTTTTTCCCGATGAGATGCCATCGCCGGGCTGGCTGATGATTCAGTTTCCGGATAGGGTAAGCTTTGTATGGCAGTCTTTGTTACCTAACCTTTTGGGGTCTTTATTGCTGGCAGCTATTGTGTTATTTTGCTTCGGATATTCTGTAAATGTTATTTTCCGGCAAAAGAAATTATCTGAAATGAAAACGGACTTTATCAACAATATGACGCATGAGTTCAAGACGCCGATAGCTACTATTTCTTTGGCTGCTGATTCTATTTCCAGCCCTATGCTGGCGGGTAAGGCTGACCAAGTCCAGCGCTTTGCAAATATTATCAGGCAGGAGAACAAAAGGATGAACAGCCAGGTTGAAAAAGTACTTCAAATGGCGCAAATCGATAAAAGGGACTTTTCCTTAAAGTTGACGGATGTCAATTTACACGATGTCATTAGGAGAGCAGTAGAAAATATGAGTTTACAGGTAGAGAAAAGAGCGGGAAAGATCAGGACGGAGCTCCAGGCTACTAACCCGATGGTGGAAGGAGATTTGACTCATATTTCTAATATGATTAATAATTTGCTGGACAATGCCAATAAGTACTCTCCTGAGGCACCTGATATATCGGTGCATACCAAGAACGTATCAAACGGCGTTGAAGTAACAATAAAAGATAGTGGTATTGGAATAACTAAAGAAGTCAGAAAGCAGATATTTGATAAGTTTTACAGGGTACACACTGGTGATTTGCATGATGTAAAAGGCTTCGGCCTGGGTTTGAGTTATGTAAAAGCTATGATAACGGCCCATAAAGGCCAGATAGACGTAAAGAGTGAACTGGGTAAAGGAAGTAGTTTTAAATTGACATTTCCTTACCGGGTCAATAATGATTAATTTGAAGCATTAATAGGGTTTGTTTATACAATCCCAAACTATTAATAACGAGCGCTACAGACCAAGAGATTGAAAGCTATTTTTTGAGCCCGAGGCAACAGCTCTCGACCCCAAAGCTCGCTTTGTGACTCAAAAAGCCAAAATTTGATATGCTCTTTCTGTGGGCCGGAAAAATCTATGTTATGTCAAAGCATAAAATTTTATTAGTGGAGGATGACCAAAATTTCGGTGATGTTTTAAGGTCCTACCTTGAAATGCATGAATATGATGTCACCTTGGCAAAAGATGGCCTGGAAGGGCTCGAAAGCTACAACAAAGGGCAGTTTGATCTTTGTATTTTTGATGTGATGATGCCTAAAAAAGACGGATTTACTCTGGCAAAGGAAATTAGAGATAAAGATGCTGAAATGCCTATTATCTTTTTGACTGCCAAGACCATGAAAGATGATGTACTCAAGGGTTTTAAAATAGGTGCTGATGATTATATCTCCAAACCTTTCAACTCCGAAGAGCTTTTATTACGTATTCAGGCTATCTTAAAACGAAGTACTCAAAAGGCAAATCCAAAAGAAGAAGTAAAAGAATTCATAATTGGCAAATATCATTTTAATTTTCCACTAAGAATTCTTACTTTTGAGCCTGAAGGTCAAGTTAAAAAAATTAAGCTTTCTCCAAAGGAAGCACAGTTGCTGAGAATGTTCGCCATGTATCTCAATGATATATTACCAAGATCAGAAGCCCTTAAAAAGATTTGGGGTGAGGATAATTATTTTACAGCGAGAAGTATGGATGTTTTTGTGACGAAGTTAAGGAAATACCTTAGGCTAGACGAGAACATAGAGATTGTTAATATCCATGGTAATGGTTTTCAGCTACTCGTAAAAGCAGAAGAAGAAGCATAAAATAGTTTTTGGGATTATGATTAAGGCTGGACAGTCACTTGACTATCCGGCCCTTTTTTTGCCACGTCAAATTTTGATACTGTGTACAAAGTTCTTTTGAAACCTTTCTTTTTTGCAATACCTCCTGAACGAGCTCATCATTTTACGCTTTCCCTCTTCAAGTTTGCGCTTCGCATTCCCTTGATGAAGCTGCTGCTTAAAAAGAGGTATACCGTCAAGCATGAAAAACTGGAAAAAAATATATTCGGCCTTACTTTTCCTAACCCCGTCGGCCTGGCAGCTGGCTTCGACAAAAATGGGGAACATATCGACTCTATGTCCACCCTGGGTTTTGGTTTTATCGAAATCGGTACGGTTACGCCTAAGCCTCAGGCCGGGAACCCCCAGCCAAGACTTTTTCGTTTGCCAAAAGACGAAGCGCTCATCAACAGAATGGGGTTCAATAATGACGGGATAGAGGCCGTTATGCAGGCTTTGAAGAAATACCAAAAGGATAGAGATTTCATTATTGGAGGTAATATTGGTAAAAATAAAATAACGCCCAATGAAGAAGCTGTCAACGATTATGCTATTTGTTTTGAGCAGCTTTTTCCTTATGTGGATTACTTTGTAGTTAATGTGAGTTCGCCGAATACGCCCGGGCTAAGGTCACTACAAGAAAAGGGACCGCTAACGGCTATTCTTACCCATCTACAAAAGCTCAATCAGCAAAAGGGAGCACCCAGGCCAATACTCCTTAAAATAGCTCCGGACTTAAATAATGATCAGTTAGATGATATTATTGATATCGTCAAAATCACTCAGATTGATGGAATCATAGCCACTAATACCACCATATCCCGGCAAGGGCTTCATACGCCCACTGCTGCGGTAGAAAATATTGGTAACGGAGGCCTTAGCGGGCGGCCACTCAAAGAACGGGCTACAGAAGTAATCCGGTATATTCATCAGAAATCTGAAGGGCACATTCCGATCATTGGCGTCGGTGGAATTGCTTCGGCTGAAGATGCCCTGGAAAAGCTAGAGGCTGGTGCCCAACTAGTTCAGATTTACTCCGGGATGGTGTACGAGGGGCCAAGCTTGGTAAAACAAATTAACAAGGCTATTTTAAAAAAATGAATTTCACTTTTCGCACGCTATCCAACCACGGGAATTATTGTGAAAAAATAGCCTATTCAACCAGCGAGCATACCTAGCGAGACATAATCGCGCTTCCAAAATGCTTCTGACGGTGATCGCGATCAGCTACAAATCCAGCTTGATATATTATAAAAAAAACTGTTGGCATCTTTTTTGGAAGAAGAACAGTGCAACGGGCTCCCACAACCAAATAACTACATCTCTCCACCATTTAAGGAAGCAAATGGTTCAATCCATACGGACGGTATGGTCCTGAACCCGGTCAATCAATCACAATTATTTTACTTATTAATTATGGATAAGGGCAATGTATTCTACAAAGACCTGCGGTTCTGGTTAATACTTTTTTCGCTGGTAACCCTTTTGAGCTTAGTTGTCCAGGGATATCCAATCACAACTTAATTCACAGGTAGCAGCTTCCTAAAAGCAGGATGGCTACCCAGAGAAATCAAACAGGATTATCCTTGAAACATTTACAGAAAAAAGCATTAGCGATGCACCTTTAAACTCAGATCCAGGCTGGTGGCCGAGTGGGTAAGCGCTCCAACAGAGATAAAATCAACGCCTGTTTTGGCAATGTTTCTGATGTTGTGAATGTTTACCCCTCCGGACGCTTCTGTTTTGTATTGTCCTTTTACAATAGCCACTGCTTCTTTGAGCAGCGGAATATCAAAGTTATCAAGCATAATCTGGTTGATTCCCCCCACTTCCAGCACTCCAATGAGTTCGATAAGATTTCTAACTTCTACCGTGATCCCCAGGTTAAGACCATGGTCTTGTTTATATTGATGTACTCTGTTAATTGCTTCTTTTATGCTTCCGCAAGCGTCAACGTGATTGTCTTTTATCATAAACCAGTCAAATAAACCAAAGCGATAGTTACTACACCCCCCCTGCTTAACAGCCCACTTTTCAAGAATCCTGTTGAGTGGAGTAGTCTTTCTGGTATCAAGAATAGTAACTGGTAAATCTTCTACCTCAAATTTAAAGCGGTTGCTCAGCGTGGCTATACCGACCATCCGTTGCATGATGTTAAGCACCAGACGTTCTGCCTTCAATAGGGCTCTGGTGTTACACTCAATCTCAAAACCAATGTCTCCATGGCTTATGGCCTGACCATCCTTGATATGCTGAGCGAATGTATTACTGCCGTCAACTTTATTAAAAATCATTCTGGCCACTTCCATACCAGCCATAACGCCAGGGTCTTTAACCAGAAGTTTGGCTTTACTTCTGGAATCGGAGTCAATACAGGCCATAGAGGTGTGGTCACCACTGCCCACATCTTCCTGTAGTGCCTGATCAATGAACTGATCTATCGCATTTTTTTCCTCAACGGTAATAGTCATATTTTCAGCTTTTTATAAGTAGCGGCACAAAACTACAACAATGCTCAGTTATCTCAAACCGTAAAATTAAAACTTCCTATACCTACACCACCAGTTCGGATTGCAGCTCGCAAAACAAGTCCTATGTTGTGCTTTCTTTCGGTATGCGCTGCAATCCGGACACAGGCAGGCAAGGCCTTAAAACATTACACCTAATCTGATAGTAATAGCATGAGATCGGCCCGATGATTCTTCTTCTGAGGTATTATTTGTATTAGGGTTAATTTCTGTATCTCCATCGCGGGTAACATCAGCAAAGCCAACCTGAAAACCAATACCGGCAACTAGCGCAGTAGTTCCGCCAAGTCCATATTCCATACCTGCTGTCAACCCCCAGGCCAAGTTGATAGGGTTAACTTCTCTTCTGATGTTAATATCGTCAAAGCCGTCGCCCACCCCAACGCCGATGATTTCTCCTTTAGCCTGCGTTTTGATGCCGAGGGTGATAGCGGGTTCTACAAAGTACCTGATATTGCCGGCTGAGCCAAATTCATTTGAAATAAGCTTCAACCCCAGGGGGATCTCAAGAAATTGAATATTGTATTTTAGCTTGGTCTGTTGTGGCAAAGCTGTTGTGTCGGTAGTGAGCTCCCGGTACGAATCTTCCCAGTAAAAGCCAGCCCACTCGTGCTGTAAAGTACCACCGTAGTTGAAAGAAAAACCTATACCGGTAGAAAAGGCATAATTGGGACGAAAGTAGAACTCCCCGAGCATTCCCAGCTTTAATCCCAGGTTAGTACCGCTGGAATTTACTCGGTTGTTATTGGCAGTCATCCAGGCAAAAGACGGGCTGACTTGAAGCCCAAAGCGTACATCGTTGAGCTGCGCATGGACCATTTGCATGCAAAGTCCAAAAAACAGTAATAATGCAATTTTTTTCATTTTAATTAGTTTTTTGTGTGTATTAACAAGCTGTTCAGCAATACTGTCAGCGAGCTTATTTTAAGGGTAAAAATACTGTTTAACTAAAAGAAAAGTAATGTTTGATCAATTCAGATGGACAAAAAGACTACTAATTCTTTTTCTGATGGCTACTATCTTTTGGCAATGCCAGAACGATAACGAAATACTGCTGCCCGATGTTTCCGACATTAACGTCGATGTAAATATCCGGCGCTTCGAACAAGATCTTTTCACTGCCGATACCAATACTATTGCCGCCGAGCTCAGCGCTATTCAACAAAAATATCCGTTCTTCGCTCCTCTTTTTTTCGGGGAAGTATTAGGCGTTAATGACCCAAGAGTACTTCAGGGCCAAAGTAAAACAGAATACCTCCGGGGGTTTGTCACCTTTCCTTCACTCCGACAACTCTACGAAACCTGTTCTGAAGAATTTGACGATATGACTACCATCAAAGCTGACTTTCACAAGACCTTTCAATATCTCAAATATTATTTCCCCAACGATAGTGTTCCGGATATTACTACTTTTATTTCTGAGTATTCCATCGGTTTGTTCATTTATGGGCAGCATTCACTAGCTATAGGGCTTGATTTTTTTCTGGGTAGTGATTACCCCTATCAAAGCCTAAACTCTACGAATCCTAACTTTTCGGCATACTTGACCCGTAGTTTTAATAAAGATCACGTAGTACCTAAAACTATGAAAGTTTGGGTAGAAGATAAACTAGGCTATTCGCGCGGTGAAAACCTGCTGGAGCAAATGATCCACAATGGTAAAGAAATGTATATTATGGACCAGTTAATGCCTCATTTGCCAGATACTGCCGTATTTGAATTTTCTCAAAAACAACTATCCTGGTTGGAGAATAATGAAACAGACATGTGGGCCTTTTTTATATCAGAAGATTTGATCTACTCCACTGATGCTGATAAGATAAGAAAATACGTGAATTACAGCCCTAATGCTCCGGGAATGCCCAAAGAGGCTCCAGGGCGCACCGCCAATTGGATGGGGTATAAAATCATACAGGCTTTTATGCGAAAGAATCCCGGGATGAGTCTCACAGAGCTCATTCAGGTAAGAGATGGCCAAAAAATCCTGACTATGTCAAAATACAAACCACCGAGACGCTAGTTAAAGTATTTTGTCTCTATATTTGTTTTGAAATTAATAATCAGAGCTAATCATATGGTGGAAAGAAATATTCCGGTAGTCAATCTGGATCAGTTTACGCAGGGCAGCCAGCAAGAAAAGGAATCTTTTGTAAATGATCTGGGTAACGCTTTTCATAAAATAGGATTCGTTACCGTTGCTAATCATGGCATTCCAACCTCCCTGATAGAACATTTCTATAAAAATTGTAAAGTTTTTTTTTCCTTGCCTGAGTCGGTAAAAGAGCAATATCGCCATCCTGCTGAGAGAAGCCAGCTGGGGTATACGGCATTTGGCGTTGAGCATGCCAGGCAATCTGAAATAGCAGATCTTAAAGAGTTTTTTCAGATCGGTCAGGAAGTTCCTAAGGAGTTAAATGCCCATTTTGATTATGACAAAAATGTAGCGGTAGCGGATGTTCCTGATTTACTGCCTGTTGCCATGAAGCTATTCAGAGCCTTTGAGGCCACCGGTAAATCTTTATTACAGGCCATAGCGTTATATCTAAAACTGGAAGAATATTATTTTGATGCTAAAATCAATAGTGGAAATAGCATTTTAAGAGCTATCCACTATCCACCGATTACTCGGGAGCCAGCCTCAGCCATAAGGGCTGAACAACACGAGGACATCAACCTGATCACGTTGCTGGTAGGCGCTTCAGCAGGTGGCTTACAAGTACTCGATAAAACAGGTCGATGGCTGGATATCAGCCCCGGAAATGATGAGATCGTTATTAATGTGGGGGATATGCTGCAAAGGTTGACCAATAACTACCTCAAATCTACTACTCACCGAGTAGTCAACCCTCCAAAAGCGGAGTGGCATCAGGCGCGGTTATCTATGCCTTTCTTTTTGCATCCCGTAAAAGAAATGGACCTAACCTGTCTTAGTAGCTGTGTGACCGAAGAGCAGCCTCTGGCCTACAAGCCCATAACTGCTATAGAATACCTGGAGGAACGATTGATGGAGATTGGTCTAAAAAAAGTCAGGTAATGGAATGGTTAGCAGTGATTTATTTGCAAAAACAATTAAACCTTCAGACCTTTATAGTATCTTAAAGAACAATAGAAATTTACGTTATTTTAAAATCAGACAGATATGAAAACTTTATTATTATTTAACTTTCTGGGCCCTGAGATGCTTGTGATCGTCTTTGCCATCCTGCTGCTTTTTGGTGGAAAGAAAATTCCAGAACTAATGAGAGGTATCGGTAAAGGTATTAGAGAGTTTAACTCAGCCCGTTCATCCATAGAAAGTGAACTGAAAGAGGGAATGCGTGAGCCTGATAAGCGAGAAAGAGCAGAAAGTAACAGGAGCAATAAGTTTGAGTAAAACAGCAACAAAATAGAGACTTTCTAAAATATCAAGCTCATAGTTTTCTATGAAGCTAAAAAAAAGAAGACAAACTGCCGACGGCACTTTGTCTTCTTTTTTCTGGCGGTATCCGTTGGCTATTTGAATAAGCTACCGATAAACTTAACCCCCATATTGGTAAGGTCATCAGTCACATCGCCGTCGCCATCCTGATCCAGGAATTTGCTGATCAACCCTGTAGCTCCCTCTCCGGGGCCGGCTTCTTCAGCTTCCACATCCAATGTCTTGCGCTTGTTAAAGCTGTCTGTTACCAGATTCATCAACCCGTCATTATCTACACCGGCCTGCTTTTTTGTTTTGGTGAGCGTACTCAAAAACATTGGGCCAAGCACTGTCAGTAACGAACCGGTCTTGGAGGAATCCAGGCCACTAATCTGGCTAATCATATTGACGATGCCGTTTTGCTTACCTCCCAAAAGAGAATTTACAATACCGACACCTTCCATGATGTTACTCTTGGGCGTTTCGGAGCGCTGTCCACTCATCATGTCCATGAGGCCGCCCATCAAACCGGAGCCCCCCGATTGCTGTCCACCACCACGGGTCATCATACCCATTAGGTCATCCAGCATGCTACCGTCGCCGTCCTGATCCAAAAAATTAGTGATGGCATTGTTGTTTTTAACATTCTCAGGCTGCTTGGCCATAGCTCCCATCAGAGAAGTCATGATACCGTTGGCTGCCGCCTTGGTCTGTTCTTTATCTGCTCCGCCAATCTGTTGACTCAAAGCTTCCATTAAATTGTCGTCATCTAGCTGTCTTTGCAGGTTTTGTAGTAATTCGTTTGCCATTTTCTCTTGATTATTATGTTAAGGATGAATAATAAAGAATTGTGAAGATGATACCATCTCCTTTTTTATACGATCAATATGTTGAAATGTCACACTTAACAGTGAAAATAAAAAAGCAATGGCAGTTGGACAAGTTATGGGGAAAGAAGAAAAAAAAAGGCACCAATATCATTTGGTGCCTGTAATACCTAACATTGGCTCATCATCTATAATCCACTATTTCAACCTAATAAATCGGTCTCCTTAAATCCAAAACTAAAATTCCCTTTAAAGCGATAGAAATAAGTTTTTTTAGTTTTGGAATATTCAATAGGAGCTCCGGAACGGCGCATGAATTGCAAGTAGTTGTATAACATACTTTCAGAAATCCCAACTTTATCCGCTAACTCTGCTGGGCTGCCTGTTGATCTGGTCTGAATAAGGTGGTCAATCTTCTCAACTCTATTTAGGTAGTTACCTAATTTCATAATAGTCTAGTTTGTTGGTTATTAGAAAATGGAATAGTAAGGCCCGAACGATATTGGGATTTTGCAGGCTAACTGAAGGGTAAAATCCAAATAGTGCTCTAGGGCTGATGTTGTGTTCAAGGTATTATACTGTCTGTTTTACAATAAGTAAGGGAGTCTTTCTGTGATCATATCAACGATTCGTCGGCAAAGCTAAAATAGCCTTCACTACTGATGATAAGATGGTCCAATACTACGATATCAATAGCTTTGCCGGCATTAACTAGTTTTTCTGTAAGGTTCTTATCTGCTTGGCTCGGCCTGAGGTTACCGGAGGGGTGGTTATGAGCCAAAATAATGGAGCAAGCGAGCTGTTGGACCGCTTTTCTAAATACTACTTTAGCATCTACTACTGTTCCGGCTACTCCACCGGAGCTAATTCGTTCCCGACCGATAATCTTGTTGGCTCTGTTCAATAGTAAAATCCAGAATTCTTCATGTGGTAAATCAATAATCAATGAAGCGATGGCGGCAAAAGCATCCTGACTGCTACTGACCATGGGCCGCTCACTGATGGAAGTAAGCTGCCGGCGACGGCCCAGTTCAAGGGCGGCCAAGATTTTTATGGCTTTGACTTCTCCAACGCCCCGAAAATGTTGTAACTCTTTGAGCTCAGCATTTCCCAGTTCATTGAGGTCTTGTTTGCAGGCAATCAATATGCGCTGTGCTAAAGCCAGAGCCGATTCTTTGGGGCTCCCTGACCCCAGTATAATGGCAATCAACTCGGCGTTAGACAGCTCCTGCTTGCCTCTTTGCTTGAGCTTCTCCCGAGGGCGATCAGCTACGGCCCATGCTTTTATTCTCAAATGATCTGTAATATTCTTCTTCTTTTCTGTCTTCTTAACCATCAGTCTTTTGAATTGGCCTCCGAAGATTCCTGTTTGGGAAGTTGCTGCTTGAAAGAATCAACCATCCTGCCAAAGGCCGCCTCAAATTCATTCAGATCGGACGAAAAAATACGGATGCGCTGAGAGTTAAAATTGCCATCGCGCTCCTTTTGGCTTTGTGTAAGTACTAAATAGGGCCCCGCTCTTTCTGATGATTTCAGATCGAGAAAATAGGTCGTGCCCTTAGTTTTGATTTGCTCTGTGTACAAGGTTTGTTTTTCCATGCTGTTTGTTGTTTATTTAAGCTTTGAAATAGAATAAATACGCTTATTAGACGTAAATTAAGCGTGAATTCCATAATTTTTGAAAAAATATTTATTGGAAAAAAAGACAGTACACTTATTTAAGAGGGAAGAAAAGCTAAAGAGTAAAAAGATTATTGGGCAATTGTTCAAAAATGGCAAATCATTTGGACAATACCCACTAAGGTTAGTGTGGTCAGCCCAACCGCGAAAATCAGGAGAGGTGCCCGTCCTTTTTGCAGTAAGTGTACCCCGGCGAAAGTTCCCTAAAGCAGTTCATCGCAATCGCCTCAAAAGGCTGGTCCGCGAGGCCTACCGTACGAACAAATACAGACTTTTTGCAAAGCTCACAGATGAAGAACAGCAATACGCATTCATGGTGTTGTATGTAGCAAAGGAGGTAAGGAGCTATAAGGAAATAGAACTAGCCATGAAAATTATGCTACAGCGATTTTTGAAAAAAAAGTAGGGTTAGCTTAGTGTCATCTTTTCCTGAATTGCCTCAAAAAAAGGCCTTAATCGAAAAAAGTAACGTTATGCGTCATATCTGTTCCACATTCATCATTTTGATCTGTATCATTTTCGCTCTACCCCTCGGTGGACAAACCGGAAGCCGTAAAATTCTGCAAATTGAAACCTATGGTAAAGCGGCCACCCAAAAAATATATATTGGTGATCGCCTTACCTATCAACTAAGAGATGCACGCGAATATGGCTGGTACAGCGGGATCATCGAAGATTTCCTGGTCGAAGACAGCCTGATCGTATTCAAAGATCGCTTTATCAAGATCAGTAATATTTACGCTTTGAAATACAAAAGAGGATGGCCAAAAGCAGCGTCTACCAGCCTGGCTACTTTCGGACTGGGCTGGTCCGGGTTGGCCCTGGTAGGAACAGCCACCGACGGTGACCCCAATACAAGCTATCGATGGTCTGATGCGATCGTTACTGGTAGCTCCATTGGACTCGGACTCGCCATTCAAAAGCTTTTCGAGGTGAAGCAGGTCAAATTTAAAAAACGTAAACGCCTACGTTTACTGGATTTGACAGTGGTTAAGCCACAGGCAGGCGAAAATTAAAACCGCCGGTGAAAAGAGCTTATTTTTCCATGAAATACTGTATCGCCATTTCATAACCTTTCAGACCGAACCCCATGATTACACCTGCACAATTAGCAGACAGATAAGAATGATGGCGGAAGGCTTCTCTGGCATACACGTTGGAAATGTGTACTTCTATAACCGGTGTTTGGATAGCGGCTATAGCATCGGCAATGGCTACTGAGGTGTGGGTATAAGCCCCCGCATTCAAAATGATGCCCTGGTATTCAAACCCCACCTCCTGGAGCTTATCTATCAGCGAACCTTCAGAATTACTCTGAAAATAATGCAGCTCGCATCTCGGCGAACCGTATTTGGACTGGCAGGATTCAAAGAAAGAATCGAAATCCTGTGTCCCATAAACTGATGTTTCTCGCTTACCCAGAAGGTTGAGGTTCGGACCATTGATGATGATTAATCTGATCATATCAATTGGCCATTTCAGACATGAATTTGATGCGGATCAGCTGTATTTCTTCCAGTGTGATATCATCTTCTTTCAACTCTTCAAAAGCCTGATCCACTGAATCTGTAATGGCTTCCATAAAATAATCATAAATATCCTCTCTGGAATACTCATCGATATTTTCTTCAATATAATAATCCAGGTTGACCTTGGTGCCGGAGGAGACAATGGCGTACAGCTCTTCCATCAGTTCTTCCATTTTTATACCAGTACTATGCGCAATATCCTCTAGTGGGATCTTGCGGTCGATAGATTGGATAATATTGACTTTTATCTTGGATTTATTGGCGATTTGCTTAAAAATAAAATCATTGGGGCGCTCAATGTCATTACTCTCTACATAGTCTTTGATCAAGTTGACGAATGCCCGGCCATACCGCTGTGCTTTTCCCTTGCTCACGCCCGTTATTTTGGACATATCTTCCATGGTAATAGGATACTGAATGGCCATATCTTCGAGAGAAGGATCCTGGAAAATAACAAATGGCGGCACGTTCTGCCTTTGAGCCTCTTTTTTTCGCAGGTCTTTCAACATGCTCATCAGGGTATTGTCCAATACAGCGGTATGGTTACTTTTCCCATTAAATTCTTCACCGTTTTCAGTGTCGAAGTTATGGTTAAGTGATATTTCTACGGAGCGGGGGGCCTGCATGAATTGCTTACCGGCAGCTGTAAGCTTGATTAGGCCATAACTTTCAATATCCTTATAAATGAAGTTATGCAGAAGCCCTTGCCGGATGACCGACATCCAGAAGTTTTCATCGTGCTCACTACCAACTCCAAATTCCGGCTTCTTTTGGAAGCCAAAATCTGCCATTTCCTTATTATTTTTACCAATAAGAAAATTTATGATAGTCTTGATCAGATAGTTTTCATCTAATGCCCGGACGGCACTCAACATCTGATACATTTCTTTTTCAACTTCGATTTTTTTCTTTGGATAACGACAATTGTCACACATGTGCTCGCAAGATGCATCATCGTAGTACTCCCCAAAATAGTGAAGGAGGAATTTGCGTCGGCAGGCGGTCGTTTCAGCGTAAGCCATAACTTCCTGCATCAGTTGAATGCCCATTTCACGTTCTGCTACCGGCTTATCTCTCAAAAACTTTTCCAGCTTGAGGATATCTTTGTAGGAATAAAAGGCAATACAATCGCCTTTCAGGCCATCACGGCCCGCACGGCCTGTTTCCTGATAATAGTTCTCTATACTTTTAGGAATATCGTAGTGAATAACAAACCTGACATCCGGCTTATCAATACCCATACCAAAAGCAATAGTTGCTACAATTACATCCACCTCTTCCATCAAAAAGTCATCCTGAGTTTTACTCCTCGTCTTGGCGTCCAGACCTGCGTGGTAAGGAGCGGCCTTGATGTCATTTACTTTGAGCGCTTTGGCTATCTCTTCAGCCGATTTCCTGCTCTGCACGTATATAATACCCGATTGATTCGGTACTTTCTTTACCAATTGGATAATACTCTTTATCGTCTGTTCTGGCTTGCTCTTGGGACGTACCTCGTAGTACAGATTCTCGCGGTTGAAAGAAGAAATGAAGGTCTGGTGGTTCTTCATGTTCAAATTCTTCACGATGTCTGTCTGTACTTTTGGGGTAGCCGTAGCCGTCAGGGCAATAACTGGAATATCACTGCCGATAGATTCAAGCATGTAGCGAATCCGGCGATATTCAGGTCGAAAGTCATGCCCCCACTCAGAAATACAGTGGGCTTCATCAACGGCTACAAAAGAGATATTAACCTGCTGAAAAAAGGAGATATTCTCCACTTTAGTCAGTGTTTCAGGGGCTATAAAAAGTAATTTGGTTTTCTCGTCCATAATATCCTGCTTCACCTGCTTCATCTGGGCTTTGGTGAGCGACGAATTAAGAAAATGGGCTACCTCGTCACTTTGACTGTACCCTCTAATAGAGTCAACCTGATTTTTCATAAGAGCAATAAGAGGGGAAATGACAATTGCCGTACCTTCTAACATCAGGGCGGGAAGCTGGTAACAGAGGGATTTTCCTCCACCGGTGGGCATAATTACAAAAGTGTCTTGACCTGAAAGTATACTTTTTATAATCTTTTCTTGATTTCCTTTGAAGCCATCAAACCCAAAAAAGCGGCCTAGCGCTTCATACAAATTTTCATGCGTTACAACCATGGTCATCAATTCAATTCTTTAAACAAATTATTTAGAGTACTTTTGTATGCTGTCAGCCAAACTTGGATTGTATAGATTACCTGACAAAACATTTCAGAATTCTAAATTTAATTGCTTTTAAAGATAGTGATAAAAAGAATCTACTTTTTAACTATCCTTAAAGTAGTTTTTGTCAATAATTTAGAGCGAAAATTCGCCTCTTTTTATAAAGCTGTCAAAAATAAAAAAAAAACAGTGAATTCAGAAGAACTCATCCTTAAAACGGCCCGGCATACTATTGAAATTGAGACCGAAACCTTGAATAGACTCAAAGAATGCATTGGCCTTGAATTTGTTCATTGTGTACGGGAAATTTCCGCTTGTAGTGGCAGGCTTATTATCACGGGGGTAGGAAAGAGTGCATTGGTGGCCAAAAAGGTCGTTGCCACCCTGAATTCTACAGGAACGCATGCCATTTTTATGCACGCTGCAGATGCCATTCACGGTGATTTGGGGATGATCAAGTCTGATGATTACGCGATTTGTATTTCCAAAAGCGGAGAAACGGCCGAAATAAAAGTACTGGTCCCCCTCTTAAAAAACCTTAGTATCCCCATTATTGCCATGGTTAGTCGGCCTGACTCATTCCTGGGCAGGAATGCACTTTACGTTTTGCATACGCCTGTTTCCAGAGAAGCGGATCCCAACAATCTGGCTCCTACCGCCAGTACTACTGCTCAAATGGCTATGGGAGATGCGCTGGCCACGGCTTTACTGGCTCTGAAAGGATTCACGCCCGCCGACTTTGCCCAGTTTCATCCCGGCGGTGCCCTGGGCAAACAGCTTTACCTGAAAGTTTCGGACATTTACATCAACAATCAAAAACCGGTAGTTTATGAAGCAGATGACCTGCAAAAGACTATTCTGGAGATGACCTCCAAATGCCTCGGCGCTACCGCTGTACTGAATCATCAACAAGAGCTTACCGGCATCATCACCGATGGTGACCTGCGCAGGATGTTGGAAAAAGGGCTGGATATCAATAAATTGCAAGCTGTAAATATTATGGGAAAAAATCCTAAAACCATAAATAAAGATCAGTTGGCGATAAAGGCCTTTCGCCAAATGCAGCGCTTCAGCATTACTCAGCTTATAGTGGTGGGTAATGACCAGGAATACCTGGGTATCATTCATTTACATGATTTAATAAAGGAAGGGTTTATATAGAAGTTGTTTAAAAATGTCGTTTCATGTTTGCAGACAAAACATTGTGCACCAAATACTTCAGCTTTTTTTCTTTCCGTAGCTTTGGCTACGCAAAGAAAAAAGCGCTTCGCCTTGCTGCACAAGCCTTTGCCTTCAACTATAACCCCACATTCTTAAACAACTTCATAGCAATGATAAAACCGTCTCATATCAGTTGGCTTATTCTGCTACTTTTTTTGGGGGCCTGTCAGGCTGAAAAAGAACCCTCAGTAAAAAGGGCATTCTACCACTGGAAAACTTACCCTGATCCGGCCCCTGCCCTCAACGATGTACTGAATACTTTACAAACACAGGTACTTTACTGGCGCATTTTTGACATAGACTGGAGTGAGGAATACCGAATGCCCGTCCCGCTGGCTACCGCTGAAGTACTCACAGATTCACTATCTCCGCAATGTGAAATTATTCCTGCTATTTTCATTACTAACATTACGTTTAAAAAGTTGAAAGCAGAGGAGGAACTACTGGATCATTTAATTGAAAAGGTCAGAAAGCGATATCCGGCCATCGAAAATACGAGGCAGTTGCAACTAGATTGTGACTGGACGGCAGCCACCCAGGCGGCCTACTTTTCATTTCTCAATAAACTAAAAAATAAAACGGGCTGGCAAATCAGTGTCACCGTACGGCTTCATCAGCTTAAAGATAAAGCGCTGGCGGGTATCCCTCCGGCAGATCGGGGTGTACTCATGTTCTATAACATGGGGGAACTCAGCGACTGGCAAGAGCCTAACTCTATCCTCAATCTCAAAAAAGCAGAACCCTACCTCCGGTACCTGAAGGACTATCCGCTGGAGCTGGACTTGGCCCTGCCTATTTTTTCCTGGGCCGTAATTTTCAGAACCGGTAAAATGATACAACTCAAAAATAATATCGACCAACAAGACCTGGCAGATCGCACTCGTTTTGAAAAAATAGCGGATTTTCGGTATTTGGTAAAAAAAAGCACCTATCTCGAAGGCTTATACCTCTACGAAGGTGACCTGATCCGGCTGGAAATGGCTAATTTCAATTTGATTGAGAACGCGATAATGGAGTTAAAACCTTATTTTAAGGGATCGAGTTTTACTTTGGCGTTGTATCATTTGGATACGACCTTAACTAAGCGATTTTCTTATGAACAACTGGACCATTTCTATAAAGCCATGGAATAGCATCATTGTGTTATTCTGCCTTCTCGTTATGCTGCCTCAGCGCACCTCAAGTGATTGTGGGCCGGGCGCTAATCCTGGTTTTCAGGGATATACTTTTTTGATTTCAACCATTTTGGACCCCCAGGCACCGGCTTCCTTTCTGCCGCGATTTGAAAGCCTCTACGAGGAATTTGGCAAGCAGGAAATTGTTCAGCCAGAAGATAATGTCCGGGAATGGTGGGAACGGTACTGTGAAATTCCTATACCGGCTGACATTAAAAGCATTATTTACAAAACTAACCTGGATGATTTGCGCCGCCTGGCAGTAGCCACCCGGGAGGAAGGCATTTATCTG
Source organism: uncultured Saprospiraceae bacterium (assembly GCA_964628385.1). Taxonomy (GTDB): domain Bacteria; phylum Bacteroidota; class Bacteroidia; order Chitinophagales; family Saprospiraceae; genus JANQPA01. The sequence goes on along the minus strand of CAZVOD010000003.1, from coordinate 33,892 downwards.
AGTCCTCGCTTAGCATCCAATTCATTTGCTGTTTATCTAAAAAACAATGGTTGCACAGAAACTGCCAATTACCTGGTTTTTGCCAAGCAGTGTGAGCCACACGTGATACCTAAAATGCCCTGGGATGATTCCCCCAGAAATATTTCAGCCATGAAAAGGCTTATCAGAGCAGGAAAAGAAGATTTTATCAACATCAAGTCTCATTATATCCGCTTGCGGTATGCCTATCAGCTGATTCGGCTGGCACATTATTCCGGAGATTATCAGGGGGTGTTAGATTTGTACGATTATTGTATGCCTAAAACAGATAATGAGCCCAGTATTATTGATTACTGGATTATGGGGCATAAAGCCGGAGCCTTGAAAGGTTTGAACAGAAGAGTGGAAGCGGCCTATTTATTTTCCAAAGTATTTCAAAATTGTGCCAGTAAAAGAGAATCTGCTTTTCAAAGTTTTTATATCAAAACAGACGAGGAGTGGGAGGCCTGCATCAAAATGTGTAAAACGGATCAGGAACGGGCTACACTACACGTACTTCGCGCTTATGAAGACAAAAGCCGCGCCATTGAGGAGATGCAAAAAATCTATGCCTATTCTCCTCTGGACCGCAACCTGGAGCCATTGATGGTGAATGAGATTAAGGAGATGGAAAAAAACCTGCTAGGAGTAGAATTTAACGACTACCGCCGCTTGAATAAACGGGTTTACGGTTATCCAAAGGATTACGCTGGTGAATACATCATTGCACTGACCAATTTCTGCAAACGGCTAGCTGATGAAAAACAAGTAGAGCGGCCAGCTTTCTGGCGAATGGCCCAGGGCTACCTAGAGATGATTAAAGGAGACAATTACGCCGCTCAGCTGACCTTTGCCATAGTTAGTGAAGAAGTGAATAATCCAATCCTGAAAGAGCAGCTAAGGGTCTTTCAGGTAGCCTTGGATATCAATAGCCTAAGCTATCTTGACTATCAGGAAAACCCGGATAGGGTGGAAAGAGCTATTGCAGAAATCCAGTCGGCCGGGAATATTTTTGATCGCTACCGTTATTTTCCGGATTTTTTGAGAGATAAATTATCGTACCTGTATGATAAAGCCGGAAATAAGGGAAAAGCCTTTATTGTACAATTCGATATTGAGGACCTAAAGCCCAATCCCCGGCCCGAGATACTGGACAGCCTCATTGCCATTACCAGAGATGAAAATAAGACCACTGTGGAGCGCCAGATGTTGGAGCAATCAGGTGAAGAAAACACCATCGAATATGATCTGATGGATATGAAGGCGACCATGTTATTGTCAGACTTCAATATTGCCGGAGCACTGGAAGAGTACAAACTAATGGATGACAGAGCCCGCTGGAGAGATTACGGTGTCTTCAGGCCTTTTCATGAGCGTTTTGGAGAATGCATTTACTGCCCTATTCCAGATACGCTGGAAGCCTTTACCAAAGGAGAACTACTGGAGCGCTTATTCACTATGGATTATAAAGCGAAAGCTGATCCTAAGGCCGGGGCAAAGATCTTCTATGAACTGGGCATTGCTTTTTATAATATGAGTTATTTCGGTTATGCATGGAAAACCATGGACTATTTCCGCAGCGGTGCCAGTTTAAGTCCTTACTGGCTTCGGGATGGAGATAATATCATTCCCTATATGGATTTTCCGTATGGTAATAAGGAAAATTTTGATTGCTCGCAGGCGCTGGATTATTTCCAGAAAGCTATTCAATTCAGTGTAGATCCCGAGCTTAAAGCCAAAGCCATGTACATGGCGGCCAAATGTGAGCGCAATGAGTACAACGTCAAAAGATACAGCCAGGATACTGAGCGAAGTTACTATTACTTCGACTTGATAGAACGAACGGCTAAGGGAACAGATTTTTATAAAGATGTAATTTCAAAGTGTAAAACCTTCGAAGCTTACACTTCGAAATAAGACTAACGTATATCATACTTCCAAAAACATGAAAAATCTCTTCTTCCTGATTTTACTGGTGATGCCCGCTCTGCTATGGGCGCAGGGTAATCCCTCACCGCTTGGTTTGCCTTCGTATCATATCTTGGATAGGTTGGAAATTAAAACCCAACAGAATAGTTTTTTTCATTCTACCTTCAAACCATATATCCGGGCAGATATTATCCGCTTTGCCAAGCTGTTGGATACTAATAAGTCACAACTAACGCCCATTGACAATGCGGATTTGCGATATCTATTTCGCGACAATAATGAATGGATAGGGGAGCGATTTGATGAGATTGATTTTGCTGACCGGGGCGATGGTGCTAATTCCATGATGATGAGGAGCCTTGCTGATGAGAGATACGAGGAGAGTAAGAAAAAATTATTCAATTACTTTTACCCAACACCAGCCAATTTGATAGAAGTTAACGAGCGGGATTTCCACCTCAGGGTAAACCCTATAATCAATCTTCAGGTATTTGGGGAAAGTGAAGATGGCAATTTGCTTTTTGTTAATCAAAGAGGCACACAACTGCGCGGCGGGATTGACGATAAATTTTATTTCCATACGCGCATTATTGATAATCAGGCAAAGTTTCCTGAATACGTTAATGACTATGTGGATCAATTTGAATCCCTTCCTGGTGCCGGCTTGATTAAAGACAACAGGAACACCTCTTTTGGTCTTTCAGGAGGTCTGGATTACCTGCTCAGTGATGGATACCTTGGGTTTAACTTATCCAAACACGTTGGGGTACAATTCGGCTACGGTCAGAATTTTATTGGCAATGGTTATCGGTCGTTACTGCTGTCTAATTTTTCTTTTAATTATCTGTATCTGAAGTTGAACTGGAAAGTATGGAAGTTACATTACCAAAATATATTCAGTGAATTGACTGCCCGCACGGGAAGGAGTGTAAGTACAACACTGCTGCCCAAAAAATATATGGCTGCTCATCACCTAAACCTTCACCTGTTTCCCAATCTGAGTTTTGGTATTTTTGAGTCCGTCATCTTCAGTCGGGAAAATCGCTTTGAATTTCAGTATCTGTTGCCGGTTATTTTTTACAGAACGGTAGAGCAAGGGCTGGGTAGCCCTGACAATATTTTGCTGGGGTTGGATTTTAAATGGAATTTATGGAAGCGGGTACAACTTTATGGACAGTTTGTATTGGACGAACTGGTATTCAATGAATTGGTTTCTAATAACAGAGGTTGGTGGGGCAATAAATTCGGCGTACAGGCAGGCGCCAAATACATTGATGCTTTTGGCATTGATCATCTGGATCTGCAATTAGAAAGAAACACCGTGCGGCCCTATACGTATTCACATACGACGGCCACTACCAGCTATACCCATTACAATCAGCCCCTGGCACATCCACTGGGTGCTAATTTTGGGGAGTGGATAATTATTGGAAAATATCGGCCTGTACCGCGCCTGGAAATTCAGGGCCGGCTTATTCTGGCTGATGTTGGAGAAGATACTGATACCACAAACTGGGGAGGGAATTTGCTGTTGCCCAATTCCACCAGAGAACAGGATATCGGTAACGAGATTGGTCAGGGCCTGGGAGCTACCATAACCATATTGGGGCTTGATATATCTTATCAGTTATCTCACAATGTGTTTATAGATTTCCAGTATTTTAACAGGCGCAAGGTCGGTGATCTGGAGTTTCAGGATCAGGAGACTCAGTTTTTGGGGGGTGGAATTCGCATTAATATTAGTCGAATGCGAATGGATTTTTAGGGGTTCAGAGCTTAATTTTAACCATAAATTTTTACGAAAAAATCTAAATCTAAGACTTATGTCAACAACGAAAAACCTTCCTAAAGTAGCGTACTTCTGTATGGAATACGGGCTGGACGACAAGCTCAAGACTTATGCAGGAGGATTAGGTATACTTGCCGGCGACTACATGAAGGGTGCTAAGGACTATAATTTTCCCATAATAGGTATTGGCTTAAAGTGGAAGCAGGGCTATACGGATCAGTTGATTGATAAGGAGGGCCAACCCTTTGATAGTTATCATAATTATGAGTATGAATTTTTGGAAGATACTGGTGTCACAGTAGATGTAACGATAAGGCAGCGTACGGTTCATTGTAAAGTTTGGAAAACAGAATCTTTTGGCAATGCTCCATTGTATTTGCTGGACACCGATGTACCCGGCAATGCTGATGGCTGGATTACCGGGCAACTCTACGGCTGGTTTGGAGAAGAGCGCATTGCTCAGGAGATGGTACTGGGAGTAGGAGGCGTAAAGGCTATACGTGCTTTGGGGCTGGATATTGATATTTACCACTTTAATGAAGGGCATGCCCTTTTTGCGGGGTTTGAGTTGTTAAGAGAAAAGATGGAAGCTGGAGATTCTTTTGAAGAAGCTCTGGAAAAAGCCAAAGAAAAGATTGTATTCACTACCCATACGCCGGTTATTCAGGGGAACGAATCGCACCCTATCGATCGGTTAATGTATATGGGCGCCAACATGGGACTTACGGTTGAGCAGCTGGTACAGTTGGGTGGTACACCTTTCAACATGACTGTGGGGGCGCTCAGAATGTCTCGCAAGTCAAATGCAGTAGCTCAGTTACACGGTGCAACAGCCCAAAAGATGTGGGCACATATCGACAATCGCTCTGAGATCATTCCCATTACTAATGCCATTCACCTGCCTACATGGGTAGATAGCAATATGATCAAAACGGCTGAAGAGGGCGGAGACCTGTGGGAAGCTCACCTGGTAAATAAGCGGGCATTAATTGATTTTGTAAAGGAAAGAACAGGTGCACAACTCGATGAAGAAAAGCTGATCATTGGCTTTTCCAGAAGGGCTGTACCTTACAAGAGGGCTAATTTGATTTTTGGAGATATGGATTTGATGAGGCCTTACTTTGAGGATGGACGCATTCAGATCATTTTTTCCGGTAAAGCGCATCCACTTGATGATAACGGTAAAAAAATTGTAGCTCGTCTGGTAGAAATGAGTAAAAAGTATCCTAATAGTGTGGTATTTGTTCCCAATTATGATATGGCTACCGGTGCTGCCTTGACCAGAGGTTCGGACATTTGGCTCAACAACCCCAGACGTCCCAAGGAAGCAAGTGGTACTTCCGGCATGAAGTCAGCTATCAATGGCGTTTTGAATTGCAGTATCCTGGATGGCTGGTGGCCTGAAGCCTGTGATCATGGTGTTAATGGCTGGCAATTTGGCGATGCATTTGAAAGTGAAGATATAGCAGAACAAGATAGCCATGATCAGGCCGCTCTTTACAAGGTTTTGCTGGAAGAAGTACTACCCACGTACTACGATGATAAAGAGAAATGGAAAAATATGATGAAAGCCAGCATCATGAGCTGTAAAGATCAATTTGCTGTGAAGCGTATGCTCGACGAGTATTACGAGCACCTATATGCCTAGTCGGAAGCTCGGTAGGCCAAGTCTAATAAATAAAAAAGTACCGGGTGGGTTAGATTCAATTTGTTTGATAACCATCACACCTGGTACTTTTAGAGCGTTGTACATGGACTGTATGATGCGCTAAAGTCGATAGGTTAGGGAAATGGACGATATACCCTAATAACAATCCTTCTATTCTTTTTGCGCCCCTCTTCGGTAAGGTTAGACGCTATAGGATTACTTTCGCCCTGACCTGTAGCACTGATTCTAGCTATATTGATGCCATTCTTTTGAAGGTAGCTGGCCACAGAGTCGGCACGCTTCTGAGATAATTGCTGATTGCTTGACGCTTTTCCGACACTATCCGTAAACCCAGCTACTTCAATAGTTAGTTTGGGGTTTTCCTTCAAAAACTTTACTAGCAAATCCAATTCCTCAAAGGAAGAGGGCAAAATCGTAGAACGGCCGGAAGAAAAACTAATAGAACGCATAATCGCCGGATTACCACTCAATAAAAACTGGCCGATATTAGGATCTGTAAATAAATTTCCCAGTTCAATATTAAAGCTCAGCTTTTCAAAACATACTTTATGGGCATTATTATACTTTCCCGTTGCCGATGTGATACCCCAGAATACTTTCGGATTAGATCGAAATACTTCTTTTACAATATCTTTTTCCATCTGCACACGGCGTTTCCCATCTAGGTAAATAGAAAGCTCCTGGCTGTAAGCATCCCATTTGATCTTGAATTTGTGATTAGAACAGGTTTCAACATTTTCGATAACCACCGGACCTGCAAGGTTACTGTAGTGATCCACCCGCCCGTCCTGCAAAACAGCGATATGATCTTCAGTGGGATCCAGTAAATGATCGTTTTCCCAGGTATCCAGTTCTATACCCAGGGAAGGAACCAGCCCGGCAAAGCCCATACCTTCACCAGCGTAACCTACTCTTACTCTTTTGGGGTGAAAAACGAAAACGATACCATCGGCACCAAGCTCATCTTTGCAGCCCAGCATGAGGTCCAGTTCCATTTCAAAAGACTTACTAAGGTCTATGGCATCTTTGTACCAAATAGAGCCCGATGACCAATTGCGATCATAGGTGAGCTGAAAACACTCATCACCTTTGATAATGGCATCTCCGGCCGGATAGAAATCTGATAATTCTACTTCAGGTTGTGTCCAAGCTTCAGGGCCGACACTCAGGCTGATGATCGTAACAACAGCAAATAACAATCGGTGTAAGGGAAATTTCATATGCTTTTTTTATAAGAAACTGTAACAATACGTTTTGAGTTGTAAAAATGTTAAAATTAACACTCTTAAATTAGTCATATCGAAAAATGTATGATTTGAAATAATTCCTTTGGGCAGTGGATATGGGTAGAAAAATCAGGTGAAGACATATAAAATATAAGCAATGAAAACAGAGATTCGAAATTTTCTGCACGAAAATGATGATTTTTTCAGGGCCTCTGATAATCAACATATTGCGTAGTTTGGCTCCAACATTATTAGAGCATACTTGACTTGACTTTATAGTGTTACGATGTAATGTTAACAAGCATTTTGCAAAAGTTGACATGATTTTTTATTTTAAATGTATAGTTTAATCAACCTTACTATTACTATAGATAATTAAGACAAATGAAAAAGGAAAAACTACCAACCTCAAAGACTAGGTACCAGCTCGCCTCCGAGATGGGTATTAGCTACGACACCCTGCGACGCAGAATAAAAGAAGCTGACCTTGAAATTCCCAGTGGTTTATTAAGCCCGGTTACCATCAGTAAGATATATGTCACCTTAGGGTTCCCTGTACCGGAAGCATATAAGCGATTTGATGAAAGGTAAGCTTGCAAGGTTTTGCTTTGTTTTGCAAGATTTTGCTTGAGAATTTTTTTCAGAAAGAACTTAGCTTACAAGATAAGCAACGGATTGCCTGATGTCGTTTTGTAATGATGCATATGAAAGGAAAATTCATAATGTAACAATCCCAAAATATGCTAATTGTAAAACACCTCTCCATGATGGAGACCTTACATCATTACATTCGTACCAAACGTACTGGCAACCCGGATCGCTGTGCAGAGCGTTTGGGAATTTCCCGTAGAACACTCTATCGTTTAATTAATCGGCTCAAGGACTGTGGAGCTCCGATCAATTATTGTCGTATGAGAGAATGCTTCTACTACGAAGAGACCTTTGAGTTTGATCCGCAAGAGGTTTTAAAAAAAATGATGGAAAATGAAATTTAGAAAGGTCTGTGTCAGAGATTGACATTCTAATCGGAGACCTTTGTAATGCGTCACATAGAAAAAAATGAGGCGGGCTTGTGCACGAAGCGGGAGAATGAATTGACTTGACCACTCCTAAAACCAAGGTAGAGCGTAATCTTAAAACTATTTAAATGAAAATTAATTTGAAATTATCTCTGATTCTGGCAGCTGTATTTGCAATAGGACTATTTGCCTATGCTTCTACTGGCAGCACTTCCGAAAGCTTTGTAGAACCTTTAAAAGCTCAGGTTGAGGCCAGCGATTCCGAGGAAGATATCATGTGCAAAGTAAGAGACGAAGATGGAGATGTCGTTGCCAGCTGTTTTATGTGTAACTGTGAAAAGCTGCTTGAAACTTACTGGGAGCAGTACCGCAAGAATGAAAAGCAAAAGAAGGATCTAGCTTAAATATTCATTTTAAGTAGAGTATTCTAATCTCACATTTGCAAAAATAGCTATGCGTCGCTCCTGGTTACGGGGAGCGACGCCACCAGCTTCGAATATATTTTAAACCAATTATTTTATGATCAAACAACGTCTTATGAAAAATTGTACGCTAAAGATTTTGACTATTTTACTATTGTCACTGCTGTCAGTGGAATACATTTCCGCTCAGGACCAGGCTGTTATTACTTATGACTTTTATAGTTACGGGGGGTATGAAGGAGAAATGAAGCTCTACATTAAAGATGGCTGCTCAAAGTTTGTTTATGTAAAGGAAAACAAAAAAATAACCACTGAGGAAGGCTTCAATTTTTATCATTATGCCGAGTATTTTGAGAATTACTACAATTGGAGAAATAATGAAGTTCACGAGCAGCGTAAGTATAAAAAACGGTCTGTTCTGATTGCTGAATGGGAAAATAAACAAAAGTGGAAGATCTTACAGGAGACAAAAAAAATCGGGGGATATCAGGCACAGAAGGCTATTACCAATTCTCACAATATAATAGATACAGCCAGTCCTAATTATTATGGGAATGCCGTGGCCTGGTTCACTACAGAACTACCCTTTCATACCGGGCCATTCAGATATTACGGACTACCCGGCCTTATTGTCAAGCTTGAATTTACGCAGCGGCGGAATATCATCTTCCTACTCAGAGATATTGACTTTGACCAGGAGGTAGATTTTGAATATCCCGATGATGGGATAAAGGTTTCCAGGGAAGAAATCATTCGGCCTCATTCGATAGACAAAGAGTGGCTAAAGCAAGAAATGCGGCGATACAAGCGAAGAAACAGTAAAAAGTAGATTATGTTGTTATGTAGTATTTTAGATAAAATAAGGACAAATGACTTACTATTTTGCGCTGTTGGCATCATTACTGTGTTACTATTTTCCACACCAGCTAGTGGTCAGGCCCTACTGGAAGGCACAGTAAGGGATGCACAAACAGAAGAGGCACTGGAATATGTAACTGTTGTGGCGTATGAATATAAATCTAATACTATTTTTTCCTACGTTCAAACCGACTCTCTGGGAGCGTTTTCTCTGGAACTACCTATCCTGAGAGGAATCACTACGATTAAGACTTCCCGGTTGGGGTACCAGCCTTATGAGCAGGATATTGTAATTTCTGGACCCGCGGAAGAGGCTATCCGGCTACAAATTAGCCTGACTCCTGAGGCGTTGCAAGGTGAGGAAGTAGTAGTTACGGCCCCACCTCCCATAGTTGTCAAAGAAGATACAGTCATTTACGATGTTTCACACTGGCAGGAGGGATCAGATATCACGCTGGAGGAAGTATTGGAAAAAATCCCTGGTTTTGAAATATCATGGGACGGAGAAATTGAAGTAGATGGTAAAAAGGTGGATAAAGTACTGATTGATGGAGAAGAGTTGGCCAATAATGGGGCTGCTTTGATTACCCGGTCGCTTAGCCCGGAAGATGTAGATAAAATCGAATTAAGGACGGATGAGCAAGATAACCAGCTTAAGGAAAGCTTGTTGGATGCGGACAAATTCGTGGTGCTAGATATAAAACTCAAGAGCTCTTTAAAAAAATCTCTTTTTGGTAAATTGAGGTTGACGGCGGGCTTGCAAAATAGCTTCGATCCGGGAGGCTATCTGAATGCATTTTCGCTGGCCAAGTCCAGAAATGTACATTTATTTGCAGAGAGTGATCGTTTTGGCGAAGAAACTATCCCAATTACTAATATCAAGAATCTTGGGAAAGAAGCCTTCCAAAAAATATTTGAGCTACCGGCATCTTTTGAAGGGTTAACAGAAAAAGAAAATTTTAATGAAGAACTCTACGGCTTTAAAGATTATCAAAAAGCACATAGAAATATTGTAGGGCTTTCCGTTAAGCAAAATATATCTGATAACTGGCAGCTCTACCTGGGATCTTACAATAACTTCAATCTGGATCAAAAGGGCAGATCGTTTCTACAGGTACTCGATGGCAACCGAATCGGTAATTTTGAAGAAGTTAGATTACTAAGAGATCACACCAGCAAGAATAAAGTAGAACTGAGGTATGATACAAAAAAGATTAAGTTGAGAATGGACTTCAACGCTGTTTTTGTTGATAATCGCTTTTCCAACAATAATCAGGATCTGGTGGGCGACGAGCGTTTTAATTTCACTAATGAGCACACATCAACAGAAATCTACAATAATCTTTTCGGAGAGATGATCCTGTCCAAGAAGGTCGGACTGCAGCTTAAAGCATCCTACGCCGATGTCAATATCCTACATGACAAAGCTCTGGGCTTTCTTTCTTCGGGGTACAGTGATTTTTTCAACGCAGGCCATGCTAATCCGGAGATGGCAACTTTTGATCAGGATATCAGAAATGCAGAAAGCGATCTTAATATAGAGGCTTCGATTCAGGCGAATACCTTCCTGGGAAGATTGCAGCTGGGCGGGCGGTTTACTGATCGTATATTCTTTCATCAGAAAAACGCCTTTCTGTACGATGATAATATGGAGGCTGTTGAGTTGGAAGATTTCAGTGTAGAAAAAATGGATTTCAATACGACAAAGAGCAGTTTATTTATTACACATGAATTTTACTTCGGTGGATTGAATTTGGAAAATGAGATAGCGTTATCCAATACAGTATTTCCGTCATTGTCAGGAGAAGATCAAAGTTTACAAACCTGGGAGTTCAAAAGTGATCTCAATTATACGATTCGTCCTGTTGACGTTCAAGTGATAGCTAGTTATGAAAATACGCTTGAAGGATATGCGCTGTCTAAACTAGTAAGGGGAATTGAATTGATCGATTTCCAAACCCTCATGAACCCCACAGTAGAGATGATAAGGCCACAAAGACAAGAAGTATTTCAGTTAATCCTGGATAAAACATTTGATGCTATTCAGTTAAATGTAAGCCCGGCCTATGTAACGGGGCGAGTCAACCAAAATAATCAGTTTTTGCTGGGCAATAATGCTTCTCCTTTTATCAATTTGAGGCAGGCGCAGTTGGGAGGAAATTACCACTTGTTTTCGCTAATTCTTACCAAGGAATTCAAGGAGCTCCCACTTCGTTTGATACTCGAGCCTGGAATGTTGAATAATACATCCCAAAATGAAGATTTAAATGGAGAACTCTATTCAACAATTTCTAACAGGTATCTACTGGGGTTAAAGTTAAGAACAGAATTTAGAAATAGTTTCTTCAACTTTAATATGTATCCAAAAATATCAAGTTTTGAATTCAAGAATGAGCTTACAGGTTTTCGCTCCACACAGAATATGCTTTCTCTGGAGTGCGAAGGTTCTTTTAACCTCATTAAGGATAAACTATTTTTCAACGTGCAAGCCAGAAATGTGAGCTTCACCGGAGAACAGGAATCCAACTATTTTAATCTAATGGTTAACCTTTCGGGTAAGATCAATAAGATGAGATGGTTTATTACTGCAGATAACCTGACCAATAGTGGTGATTTCGTACAACAGGCTATATCACCCAGTTTCTTTGTGAATAACCGTACGTTTGTATTTGGAAGATTTATAAAAACAGGTATTAGCTTCAAGTTTGACTAAGTACTTCTGTAGTACCTCAATACTTTTAAAGTACTATTGTTAAAAGTGTCAGTCAGCTGTTGCTATCCCTTAAAACAAGTCTACTGGAATAAATATAAAAAAAGACATAATGGTGGAGGTCCGTTTATTGGGTGTTGCCCAGTAAAAGTGGCCGCCATTGTCAAGAGTATTACGAATTTCGCTTTTACAGCCTACAATACTATAAACTGGATTCTCCTAAGACGCTTTCTAGTCGTATTGGCGGGTCGAAAGGTGGATTTCGTATGTACTCTGAATAAGCTTGTGCACAAAGCGGGAGAAAGAACTGACTCGACCACTCCTTAAAACAAGGTAGAGCGTAACCTCTAAAACAATTAATTAAAAATGAAAAATCAAATGAAATTCTTATTGGTATCGGCCTTATTAATAATGGCGGTATCTTTTTCTATTGCAAGCATGAAGCATGCTGAAACAGAAAGCGTAATCACAGAAATTCAATCAACTTCTCAGAATGAAGAGGGCTTTTGGTGTAAAGTAAGAGATGAGAATGATAACGTTGTTGCCAGTTGCTTCCTTTGTAACTGTAAAGAATTACGAAAGGCCTATCAAGAGCAAATGGCAAAAAATAAAGAGCAAGAAGAAGAATTAGCAGAAGGGTAATTCTATCTATCCTTTTTACAAGATAGAGGCTTAGCTCTTGGGAAATGTTTCGTGGGAGCAAAACACAACCAGAATATTTGATAGATGGTTTGTTTTTGCACCCTCGAAACAACCCTGATAAGCCTGAGGAAGACAGTAGAGAAAGCCTTAGATAATCATTCCGGCGCCAACAGTTTCGTTAGTGCCTTCATCGATAAAGATTAGGCTGCCTGTGATTCGATTTTTGCGATAGCTATCAAAAAAAAGTGGCTTGGTAGTCCGAATAACCACCCTGGCTATATCATTCATGGCAATTTTTAGGTCTTCCTGATTCCGGTGTAGCGTATTGATATCCAGTTTATAGCGCACTTGTTTGATTAGGCAACGTACTTCCTGTGTAGTGTGGAGTACAGTGTATTTACCCCTGATTTGTAAAGGCTTGTCATTAAACCAGCAAACCATCACTTCCAGGTCTTGCCCGATATTGGGAACATTATTTTCTTTGACAATCATATCTCCGCGGCTCAGGTCGTATTCACCTTCCAGTTGTACCGTTACAGACATAGGCGCAAAAGCCTCTTCCAGTTCTCCTTCGTACGAATCAATTTGTTTAATGGTAGAATTAAAACCGGAGGGTAGTAGCATTACTTTATCTCCTTTTTTCAAAACTCCACCCGCCACACGGCCGGCATAACCTCTATAGTCATGAAATTCATCACTGTACGGGCGTATGACATACTGAACTGGAAAGCGTGTATCTATAAAATTATGGTCACTACCAATGTGTACATTTTCCAGGTAGTAAAGCAGTGTAGGCCCTTCGTACCAGGGCATGGCTGCGGAGCGGTCTACTACGTTGTCACCTTTTAGGGCTGAGATAGGAATAAAGTGAACATCTTTGACATCAAGCTTATGAGAAAAACCAGAAAATTCTTCCTTGATTTCTTCGTATCGCTCCCGACTGTACTCCACCAAATCCATTTTATTAACACATACCACCAGGTGTGGTATTTGTAACAGCGAAGCAATGAAAGCATGTCGGCGGGTTTGCTCCAGTACCCCTTTTCTGGTGTCAATAAGGATGAGTGCTACATTGGCTGTGGAGGCTCCCGTAACCATATTCCGGGTATACTGGATATGCCCCGGGGTGTCAGCAATGATAAACTTACGCTTGGGGGTAGCAAAATATCGATAGGCTACATCAATGGTAATCCCTTGTTCTCGCTCCGACTTGAGGCCGTCCGTCAAAAGGGCCAGATTGATTTCTGATTCCCCCATCTTTTCAGAGGAAGCTCTCACTTGCTCTAGCTGATCTTCAAAAATGGCCTTACTATCAAAAAGCAGACGGCCTATCAAGGTGCTTTTACCATCATCTACACTTCCTGCTGTCGTAAATCTAAGTAGTTCTGTATGTTGATATTCCATCCAGTATATTTTTGGGCTGTAGCTCCGGGTAAGTAAGCCACAGCATTTTGAGCTTTAAGTAATAATTTTGGTGTATTTAGAAGTAGCCATGTTTTTTCCTATCCTCCATCGCTGTTTCTGAGCGCTTATCATCAGTCCGGCCACCCCGCTCGGTGATGCGCGTAGTTGCGACCTCATCAATAATCTGTTCAATGGATTTGGCGGAGGAAGGCCACACGCCTGTACAGGTCATATCTCCTATTGTCCGGCAGCGAACCATCATCTGCTGTGGTACCTCCTCCAGACGCTTGGGAATGAGCTCCGTATCAGCCAGATAAATACCCTCCCTCTCAAATACCATCCTTTCGTGGGCAAAATAAAGAGAAGGAAGTTCTACCTCTTCCATCGCCAGGTATTGCCAGACATCCAGCTCCGTCCAGTTGCTGATGGGAAATACCCGAAAGTGCTCTCCCATTTGTTTTTTCCCATTAAAAATATTCCATAATTCTGGACGCTGGTTCTTAGGGTCCCACTGGCCAAACTCATCGCGATGCGAAAAGAAACGCTCTTTGGCTCTGGCTTTTTCTTCATCCCTTCGGGCCCCACCCATGGCCGCATCAAATTTCCCTTTTTCTAGCTCATCGAGTAACACCGCCGTCTGCAAGCCATTCCTGCTGGCATTAAATCCTTTTTCCTCTGTGACCATGCCACTGTCAATAGCTTCCTGAACAGAACCCACAATTAGCTTAGCTCCCATCTTTTCCACCAGGTTATCCCGAAAGGCGATAGTTTCTGGGAAATTATGGCCCGTATCAATGTGCAATAAAGGAAATGGAATCTTAGCCGGGTAAAAAGCCTTCATGGCCAGGTAAGTCATCAAAATGGAGTCTTTCCCTCCTGAAAACATAAGAACCGGACGCTCGAAATGAGCGGCTACTTCGCGGATAACAAAAATAGATTCTGCTTCTAGTTCTTTTAGGTGATTAATCTGATAATTGAGCATATAGCGTAATATCTTGTTACAACAAGTAAGTTAATAAGGGGAGGCATAACATGAAAATCAGCCGTACCAAATCGTACTACAAGCAGGACTTAGCTTCCTGTATAGCTTGCTTTCACGCATCGCCATCCGAATTCAAACTAATTAATGGTAAAATTTGCTTATAAATTTTATAAACGGCCTCTTTTATACTGAGTTGATCTGTACGGACTTCCAAAAAAGGAGTTGTCGGCGCCTCATACGGTGAGCCTATCCCAGTAAACCCCTTGATCTTTCCTTTCCTGGCTTTTTGATAAAGCCCCTTGACATCTCTCTGCTCACATACTTCTAAAGGCGCATTGACATATATCTCAAGATAGTTTGCCTCACCGATAATATCGCGAGCCATATTCCTGATCTGACGGGTTGGACTGATGAACGAATTAATACAAATAATCCCGGAGTTCAGATACAATTTGGCTACCTCGGCAATTCTGCGGATGTTCTCCTGGCGGTCTTCTACACTAAACCCCAAATTGTTATTGATGCCACTGCGAATATTATCTCCGTCGAGAACCTGTGCAAAAAACTGATGCTGAAATAATAGCTGCTCCAGATCACGGGCAATGGTACTCTTGCCAGACCCCGACAGGCCAGTGAGCCAAATAACTCTACTATTCTGATTTAGCCGCTTCTCGCGGTCAGCTCTCGTCAGAAGCTGATCAAAAATTGGGTGAATATTATCTGCCAATTCTTTTGCTTTTTGAGTTTTACTAAACCCGGGTGACTTTGTTTCCTTTGAAGGAAAGATCTGAAGGCACTCGTAACCACAATCTTTCGTGAAAATAGTAAATTACAATTTTAAAACTCATTTCCAATGCAGCCACTAATGTAGACTTTTCCAAAGCACCTTCACAGCCACTACCAGAAAAAATACTGTACGCCAGGATAAAAGTAGTGCTTGTTGCGATAAGCCGCCACGAAATGGACTTTAAAATGCTTTTTAGCTTTGATTCTCTCTCTGCCATCGTTATTGTATTGTTCTTCTTAACCATCAATTTCGGCGCGTAATATCCAAAAACAAGTGGTTTTTAAAAAACGACCCTCCGATATATGTTTGTATATCCTTGATTTGGATTTTGGTTAAGTTGCTATGTTTTGTTATAATTAATAGCATGAATTTATTTCTTTTTTCAAAAAAAACTACTTACTGGTTTTCAAATTCCTAACAATTTACGTGCCTGCTAAATTTAGGAAGCAAAAAAATAATCCCAAATAATGCATTATCGCTCACAGGTAAATATAAGGCAATATGATTAGGGACCATTTCATTTACTGCGTGTCTTGTTTTCTAACTCTTATCTCCCATTATCAGCTCCTCCTAGTGTCATCCCTATGTTACCAATACCATTAAACTATCCTTTTATAGAATAAGTTACTACCTTTGTAATGGACTCCTTATAAAAAACAAAAGAAGATAACATGAAGAAAAAAGACATAAAAGCACTTTTAGAAGAGAGAATTCTTGTTATTGATGGGGCAATGGGAACGATGGTACAACAATACCGTTTGGATGAGGAAGGATACCGTGGTGAGCGTTTTATCGATTACCATTGTGATATTAAGGGAAATACTGATGTGTTATCCATTACTCAGCCTGCCATTATAGAAAATATTCATAAAGCGTATCTGGATGCCGGAGCGGATATCATTGAAACGAATACCTTCGGAGCTACAAGTATTGCGCAGGCTGACTATGACATGCAGCAATGGGCCTATGAGATGAATTATGAAGCGGCCAGGATAGCCAAAAAAGCAGCTGATGCCTACACAGAGAAAAATCCTGAGCGCCCTCGCTTTGTAGCTGGCGCGATGGGGCCTACTAACAAAACCGCCTCTATTTCTCCTGATGTAAATAACCCCGGCTACAGAGCAATCACTTTTGACCAGCTCAAGGAAGCTTACTACGAGCAGGCTAAAGGTTTGATAGAAGGTGGCGCTGATCTTTTTTTGATCGAAACGGTATTTGATACCCTTAATGCCAAAGCTGCCATGTATGCCATCGACGAATTATTTGAAGAACAAGGCCGGGAGCTTCCCATTATGGTTTCCGGAACAATCACCGATGCTAGTGGCCGTACTTTATCCGGTCAGACGGCGGAGGCTTTTTTTATTTCTATTGCTCATATGCCCATTCTGAGTGTGGGGCTCAACTGTGCACTCGGTGCTAAAGAGATGCGCCCCCACCTGCAATCCCTTTCTGGTATTGCTGATTGTTATGTGAGCGCTTACCCGAATGCGGGACTGCCCAATGAATTCGGGGAATACGACCAGGGAGCGGAAGAAATGGAAGCTTATATCCGTGAATTTGCCGAAAGTGGCCTTGTAAATATTATTGGTGGTTGTTGTGGTACGGCTCCTGAGCATATCGCTGCGATGGCTAAAGGGGTAGAGGGCATTCCACCCCGTAAAATCCCTCAGCAGCCAGGCTACTCTATGTTAAGCGGGCTTGAGCCACTTATCATTCGCCCCGAAACTAATTTTGTGAACGTAGGAGAAAGAACCAATGTAACGGGGTCCAAAAAATTCGCCAGGTTGATCAAAACCGGCGATTATGCAGAGGCCTTATCGGTAGCGCAGCAGCAGGTAGAAGGTGGTGCCCAAATCATAGATGTCAATATGGATGAAGGCCTGTTAGATTCCGCTCAGGCCATGAAAGACTTTTTGAACCTGGTCATGGCCGAACCAGATATTGCTAAGCTGCCTATCATGATCGACTCCTCAAAGTTTTCTGTCATCGAGGAAGGCTTGAAGTGTGTACAGGGAAAATGTGTGGTTAACTCCATATCCCTAAAAGAAGGGGAAGAAGAATTTATCCGTCAGGCTAAAATCGTTAGGCGTTACGGCGCCTCTGTCGTCGTTATGGCATTCGATGAGGAAGGGCAGGCCGATACCGTGGAAAGAAAAGTCGAAATTTGTAAAAGAGCCTATGATATTCTAACTCAGCAAGTTAAATACAAGCCGGAAGATATCATCTTTGATCCTAATATTTTTGCCGTTGCTACCGGTATAGAAGAGCACAATGGTTATGGTATAGCCTTTATTGAAGCTACGCGGCAAATAAAGAAACTGTGCCCGGGCGCAAAAATTAGCGGTGGAGTAAGTAATATCTCTTTCTCTTTCAGAGGGAACAATACGGTGCGCGAAGCTATGCACGCCGCCTTCCTGTATCACGCCGTCAAGGCTGGTATGGACATGGGAATTGTTAACGCCGGTATGATTGAGGTGTACGAAGAAATCCCCCCCGAATTGCTGGAAAGAGTGGAAGATGTGCTTTTCAACAGAAGAGAAGATGCTACAGAGCGCCTCACTGACTTTGCAGAGCAAGTAAAAGGTAGTGGTGGCCGCTCCATTAAAAAAGACCTCTCCTGGCGAGAAAATCCCGTAGAAAAGCGACTGGAGTATTCTTTGATGCGTGGTATTACCGATTTTATCGTAGAAGATACCGAAGAAGCCAGGCAAAAATATCCCGCACCACTAAAAGTTATAGAAGGCCCACTAATGGATGGTATGAATATCGTTGGTGATCTTTTTGGGGAAGGGAAAATGTTTTTGCCACAGGTAGTCAAAAGTGCCCGGGTAATGAAAAAAGCAGTCGCTTACCTGACGCCATATATCGAGGAAGAAAAAGAAGCTTCCGGGGATCAATCTGCAAAGGGAAAAATTCTTCTGGCAACAGTTAAAGGTGATGTGCACGATATTGGAAAAAATATTGTCGGCGTCGTGCTGGCCTGTAATAATTTCGATATTGTCGACCTGGGGGTAATGGTGCCGGGCGCCAAAATCTTACAAGCTGCCAAAGAACACGGCGTGGATGTCATCGGCCTGAGTGGACTGATTACTCCCTCCCTTGACGAGATGGTTGACGTAGCTAAAGAAATGGAACGGCAAGGGTTTAGAGTTCCGCTACTTATCGGTGGTGCTACTACCTCCAAAACCCACACCGCTGTAAAGATAGAGCCCCAGTATTCCGGGCCGGTTGTTCATGTTATTGATGCTTCCAAAGCGGTGGCGGTAGTCAGTAACCTGACTACGAATGATGAAGACCTGAAGAATAATTATATACTGGATGTTAAACAGGACCTAGAAAGAGTGAGGGTGTCAAGAGCAGGCCGTCAGTCCAGAAAGAAATATATCTCCCTGGATCAGGCTCGTAGTAATAAGCTGCCATTTGATTGGGATAATCACGAGCCGGCGAAGCCTAATTGCCTGGGAACAAAAGTCTTTGAAGCGTTTTCTCTGGAAATGCTCTCCGAATTTATCGACTGGACGCCCTTTTTCTCTAGCTGGCAAATGGCTGGTAAGTACCCTGCCATCCTCGATGATGAAATCGTAGGTACAGAAGCCCGAAAGCTATTTAATGATGCCAGAAGTATGCTCCGTCAGATTATCGATGAGAAGTGGCTGACGGCTAAGGCCGTCATGGGAATTTTCCCCGCCAATGCGATTACTGATGATGATATTGCCGTATACGATGATGAAGATCGCCGCAATGTCAGAGCGACCCTACGCAACTTGCGCCAGCAAAATAAAAAAGCGCCCGGATTGCCTAACTTATCGCTTACCGACTTTATCGCTCCGGCTTCTTCCAAAAAGCAGGATTATATCGGAGCGTTTGCCGTAACTGCGGGTATTGGCATAGAGAAAAAGCTTAAAGAATTTGAAGCACAGCACGATGATTATAAGTCTATTATGCTGAAAGCACTGGCCGATCGCCTCGCCGAAGCTTTTGCCGAATGTATGCACCACAAAGTACGTACAGAAATCTGGGGGTACGAGCCTGAAGAAACCCTCAGCAATGATGATCTGATCGCTGAAAAATACAAGGGCATCCGCCCGGCTCCTGGCTATCCGGCTTGCCCCGAGCACACCGAAAAAGCAACACTTTGGGAGCTTTTGGATGTGGAAAATAAAATAGGTGTTTCTCTGACTGAAAGTTATGCCATGTACCCGGCGGCCTCCGTTAGCGGCTGGTACTACGCCCACCCTGAGTCCAAATATTTTGGCCTCGGCAAAATTGCACAGGATCAGGTGAAAGACTATGCCAAAAGGAAAAATATGAGCATGGAACTAGCCGAAAAGTGGTTGACACCAGTATTGAACTACGATCGCTAAAACTCGGATTTGTCTCCAAAAGGTTAAATAACTCCGAAACAAGTCTACTTCACATAGATAGCTGTTGGGCATAAGCCCGACAGCTATTTCTTTGTGCCCGAATTTGGCACGCTCGCCTCCTATCTTGTTTTCAAAAAAGAAAACAGCAATGAAAACAAGTCTATTCTTATGGAGCTGCCTGCTGATGGGCTTGCAGCTTCCTGCACAAAATTTGGCGCAGTGGTCTTTTGAAAACCTAACTACGGCTATTCCTATACTGCCGCTCTCACCATCCGTTCGTTCTCAAAAAGTGGATTGGGGGCAAGCTACGATCCAGGGCGGTAACAATACGGGAAGCCCCAATATCTGCTCAGGAGCGGAGTCCTGGTCCACTAATTTCTGGCCGACCAGCAATAGCCGCAATCCCTCTGAATACATGCAGTTTACGGCAAAGCTGAAAGATCGCTACGATGCCCACGTTACTGGTTTTTTCTTTCGCTCCAATATCTCCTCCAACAGCGCTGCCCGAAGATTCGATGTTTATTATAGTATCGATAATTTCTCTTCGGATGTCAATTTCCTGGGATCGGCTACCAATTCCACGTTGTCTTACTGCGATACCTATTCCTACAACCTGTCACAGCCCATCTACAATGGCGGGCGCATCACTTTCAGAATTTATCCCTATGGGCAGGACATATCAGCACAGGCCGCCACCATGAGGATAGATAATGTGACCATCCTTGGAACTGCCGTTTTGCCAGTAGAGCTGATAAACTGGGAAATAATAGAAAACAACGGCCAGGTTCACCTGAAATGGTCAACCGCCAGCGAGCTGAATCACGCCTACTTTGAGGTCGAAAGAAAGATAAATGACCAGCCTTTTGCCGTTATTCACAAAGTTGAAGGTCAGGGGAATTCTTTTGCTAACAAATCTTACCATTTCATTGATGAAAAACCGGGAGCAGGTCATAACCTCTACCGCCTGAAGCAAGTAGACCAGGACTCCACCATCGAGTACTCTGATTACCTCAATATGTGGATTGACCGGGCCGGGTTCATTGTTTATCCTACCGCTGCCATTGATCAATTGGTCATCTCTGGCAGTACCAATACCACCTTTACTTACCAAATCATTGATCTTCAGGGACAGCTCAAAATAATGGCTAAAGGGCAAAGGGAAAAAACCATTGTCGATGTCTCACAGTTGCCCAATGGCATCTACTGGATGCGTATCATACACAATAGCAACCTGACCGTCAGACAATTCGTCAAAAGATAAGCACACTGATTTTTGTCTTACTTATTTTTAAAGCTTGAATTACCTATTTTCCAAACTATATTCTTTGGCCAGAATGTCTTTGAAATAATAGGTAGTTTTTTTATGCATTAATAGTATTTGGTTTTTTCTATGAAAAACTAAAATAGCCTTCGTATTTTGTAACTCAATATTTATCAGTAAGTTAAGTTTACTCTTTTTGGTCTTGTAGCTTTTTGTCAATAAGAAAAATATTTTATATTTACTTCTGTTCTTAAAAAGGACTGGAAAATACATTTTGATCTGATTAATTTTTGAGTAAATTTGTTACTCAAATGATAGAAGCAATTATATCCTCAAAAACGCGTGTAAAGTTGCTGCTAAAGTTTTTTTTAAACAGCAACACTACCGCTTATCTCCGAAGCCTGGAAGGAGAGTTCGGCGACTCGTCCAATGCCATCCGGGTAGAACTGAACAGGTTGGAGAAAGCAGGGATGCTTGTTTCAAAAATGAGCGGTAACAAAAAGATATTTCAGGCCAATACCAAACACCCCCTATTTTCGGAGATTAATAAGATCATAATGAAGCATGTGGGGCTGGACAGCATTATAGAGAATGTGATCGAGCGGCTTGGTGATGTGGAAAAAGTTTTTGTTATTGGGGACTTTGCAAAAGGAATAGATCGCAATATTATAGATCTTTTGTTTATCGGAAATATTGATAAAAAATACTTGGTAAATCTGGTAGGTAAAGCGGAAGAGCTGATCAACAGAAAAATAAGGTACCTGGTATACACCATTGAAGAATTTGAAGTGGCCGGGCCGGATTTAATGGAGGCCGATACACTTTTGCTTTGGTCAAAAGAATCGAGTCTGTAGCATGAAATACGACGTTTTCGTTATAGGAACCGGGATAGTTGGATTAGCCACTGCTTACCAATTGTCGAGAATGAAAAAGGATCTGACAATTGCTATAGTGGAAAAAGAAGACGTTGTAGCTAGGCACCAAACCGGACCTAACAGTGGCGTTATCCACTCTGGTACTTATTACCAGTTGGGAAAACGAAATAACGGTAATCAGCTCAAAAGCTGAAATTAATTGTAATTTAGTCATCAACTGCGCAGGCTTCTACTCTGATGTAATCGCAAAAATGACAATGCCTGCAGTTGATATCAAAATTCTGCCCTTCCGGAGGGGGAATACTACGAGCTTTCAAAAGAGAAAGAATATCTAGTCAATAATTTGATTTATCCGGTACTCAATCCTCATTTTCCTTTCTTGGGGGTTCACTACACCCGAATGGTCAAAGTAGGGATTGAAGCAGGGCCCAATGCCGTGTTGGCATTCAGTCGGGAAGGATACAGCCGTTGGGATGCCAACTGGAAAGAGTGTGCCGAAACCCTGGGATACGGTGGTTTCCGCCGCATTGCTCTGAAATACTGGCCGCAGAGATTAGACGAGTTTTATCGCTCCTATTCCAGGCGAGCCTTCACAAGGGCCTTACAGCATCTGATTCCAGCAGTCAGCATTGATGATCGGAAGCGGGGCGGCTCGGGCGTCAGAGCGATGGCCTGCAGCCCGGATGGAGAATTACTTGATGATTTTATTATTTTGGAAAAAAAGCGCGTTATTAATGTTTGCAACGCGTCATCTCCTGCTGCTACTGCCTCCCTTTCCGTAGGCTATACGGTAGCAGAAAAGGCGGTAGCCCATTTAAAAGAATTATAACACTATGGATAGTATAACCAAGGCGATTCAAATGGTGGACTTAAAGTCCCAATATTTAAGATACAAAGAAGAGATCAACCAGGCGGTATTGGACGTGCTGGGTTCTACAGCTTATATTAACGGACCTGCTGTGAAATCTTTCCAGGCCAATATGGAAAATTACCTGGATGTTAAGCATGTCATTCCCTGTGCTAACGGCACTGATGCCCTCCAAATTGGAATGATGGCACTGGACTTACAGCCGGGTGATGAGGTGATTGTTCCGTCCTTTACCTACATATCTACTGCCGAAGTGATTGCACTGTTGGGCTATCGGCCCATCATGGTAGATGTAGACAGAGATACATTTAACCTGACAGCAGAGATCGTAGAGGCTAATCTTACG
This sequence comes from uncultured Saprospiraceae bacterium, assembly GCA_964628385.1. Taxonomy (GTDB): domain Bacteria; phylum Bacteroidota; class Bacteroidia; order Chitinophagales; family Saprospiraceae; genus JANQPA01. The sequence continues at coordinate 10,723 of CAZVOD010000003.1, read as the reverse complement.
CCCCGTACCCGCGCTATCGTACCGGTTAACCTTTTTGGGCAGAGCTGCGACATGGAGCCCATCCTGAAAATAGCTGAAAAGCATCACTTGTACGTGATCGAAGACAATGCACAGGCGATAGGCGCTGACTATACCTTCCGCGATGGGCATACTCAAAAAACGGGTACTTTAGGCTTAATGGGAGGTACTTCTTTTTATCCTTCCAAAAACCTGGGCGCCTACGGCGATGGCGGTGCTGTATACACCAATAATGACGAGTTGGCTGCCAGAATCAGAATAGTCGCTAATCACGGCCAAAATAAAAGATACTATCACAAATATGTGGGCGTCAATTCAAGGTTGGATTCCATTCAGGCTGCCATATTGGACATCAAATTGAAGCATCTAGATGAATTTGCTGCCGAACGCCGAAAAGCTGCTGACTACTACGATAAGGCATTAGCAGATGTAGCAGAACTGCAAACTCCGGTCAGAAGTAGCTTTTCCACTCATGTATTTCATCAGTATACATTGATCGTCAAAGAGGGGCAAAGAGATGATATTCAGGCTTTCCTGAAAGAACATAATATACCTTCTATGATCTACTATCCGGTGCCACTCTACAAGCAGGAAGCTTTCAAGGGCGTAAGCGCTAATGAAGTGACCGAACTGGAAAACACAGATTACTTGTGCGAGAGGGTCTTTTCTTTACCCATGCACTCTGAATTGACAGAAGAAGAATTAGAATATATTACGACTCATCTGAGAAAGTATTTCGGGAAATAAAGATTTCGCAACCGGATGTCAACAGGATATTTTAAGCATGAAACTGCCATTATTGATCCTGGAGCACTGATCGGCGAAGGAACAAAAATCTGGCATTTCTCCCATATCATGGGAAGTGCCACAATCGGCAAGAGCTGTACTTTGGGGCAAAATGTTTTTGTGGGAAATAAAGTGCAAATAGGGAATAACGTTAAAGTGCAAAATAACGTATCCCTGTATGAAGGAGTCATCTGTGAAGACGATGTTTTTCTGGGGCCTTCTATGGTTTTTACCAACGTGATTAATCCCAGAAGTGCGGTGAACAGAAAGCAGGAGTTTCAGCCAACACGGGTACAGCAGGGAGCTACCATCGGCGCTAACGCCACCGTTGTTTGTGGAGTGGTTCTTGGAGCGTACTGTTTTGTGGGCGCGGGCAGCGTAGTCACTAAAGATGTCAAACCCTATGCTTTGATGCTTGGCAATCCGGCCCGGCAAACGGGGTGGATGAGTCGGCAGGGTACAAGATTAGAATTTGATGATAAAGGAAACGCTACTTGCAAGGAAAGCGGACAAACATACAGATTGGAAGATGACTCGGTAATAATGACTTGATCTCAATGAACATCTTGAACACAATAAATTTAAGAAAGTGAGCATTTTTCAAGATTTAAAAACACAGCAAAAAAAGGTATCTGTAACAGGCTTGGGTTACGTGGGTTTGCCGCTGGCGCTGCAATTGGCGCGAAAATTCAGTGTTATAGGCTTTGATATCAATGCAGAGCGGGTAGAAATGATGAAGCAGGGCAAAGATCCATCCAATGAGCTGGATCCAAAAGCCTTTGAAGATACCGAAATCTGCTTTACAAGCAATCCGGAAGATTTGCAGTATGCTCATTTTCATATTATTGCTGTACCGACACCGGTAGATGAGCACAAAGTACCCAACCTAAAACCTGTATTCAAAGCTTCTGAGGCTATCGCACGGCAATTGAAAAAGGGAGATTATGTGATCTACGAATCTACAGTCTACCCGGGGTGTACTGAGGAGGATTGTTTGCCCATTCTGGAGCGGTACTCCAATTTGAAGCTCAATGAAGATTTCAAAATAGGCTACTCACCGGAAAGGATTGTTCCGGGTGATAAGGTGAGGACCCTGGAAAAGATAGTAAAGGTCGTTTCTGGTAGCGATGAAGAATCAGTAGAGGAGATTGCCAATGTTTATGGCGCTATAATTGAAGCCGGTATTCATAAAGCTTCTTCCATAAAGGTGGCGGAAGCGGCAAAAGTGATTGAAAATACGCAAAGAGACCTGAACATCTCCTTGATGAACGAGCTCTCCATCATTTTTGACAAACTGGGCATCGATACCCGTGAAGTCCTGGAAGCCGCCAGTACCAAATGGAACTTCCTGCGCTTCTATCCGGGCCTGGTAGGCGGCCATTGCATCAGCGTAGATCCCTATTATCTGCTACATAAATCCAAGCAAATAGGCTACGATCCGCAGGTGATTCTCAGTGGAAGGCGCATCAATGACAGCATGCCCTCCTTTATTGCCAAACGCTTGGTGCAAATGATGATACAGGCCGGTAAAAGTCCTGGTAATACCAAGGTGCTTATGATGGGAATGACCTTTAAGGAGAATGTCTCTGATATCAGAAATTCTAAAGTAGCCGATTTGGTCAGAGAATTGATGCAATTTTCTATAAATGTGCACGTTACTGATCCCTACGCATCACCAAATGAAGTGGCCCACGAATATGGCATGACTTTGGTTGATCAAATATCGGATGATTATGATGCCGTCATCGTTGCGGTGAGTCACAAGGAATACATCAAATTAGACTTCGACTATTATAAGTCCATAATGGTAGAAGATCCGATTTTACTTGATATTAAAGGAATTTACGAACGACCAATTGAAGACATCGGCCTCACGTACTGGAGGCTGTAGAGAGAATAGAAAGTTACTTTTTGAAAAGGGAGATTTATGGTTTTTAACTTAAAATTTCCCAACCCAAAAGCTCGTAATTATGCACTCAAAAATTACCAGTGAAAATCATTTGGATCAGCACGAGGCAAAGTGGTTTGCCGTATACACCAGATACAAAAGGGAAAAGCTCGTGCATAAGCGATTGAAAGAAAAAGGGGTGGAATGCTTTTTACCTATCCAGAAAGTAACGCGCTATTACACTCGTAAAGTTAAAAAACTGGAACTTCCGCTGCTGAGCTGCTATGTATTTACCAAAATTACCAAAAGTGAATACGTTCCGGTACTCGATACGTCGGATGTTGTTGGATTTGTAAAAATTGCCAATAACCTGATCTCTATTCCTCAAAATGAAATAGATATCTTGAGGCGTATCGTTGGAGAAAATATAGAAACGGAAGTCATACAGTCTACTAACCTGGCTGCCGGCGACAAGGTGGAGGTGATCTATGGGCCACTCACCGGCCTGCAAGGGCATCTGATAGAAAAAAGAAATGCCAATAAGTTTGTTATTGCCCTCAATCAATTGGGCTACTCTCTGTGTATGCAAGTGGAACGCAATCACTTGAGGAAGCTGTCTTATACGCGGACGGGGAGTAGGTAATTGGAGGGGAAGTTTTGGAAAATAAGAATTTTGGAGGGTAAACTCCAAATACGCTTTTAACCGGTCAGTGCTGGATGCATATCGCTGAAAGTGACTGACAAACCTGGACCTTACTGCAATGAAAGGCCATTACCGACTTGAGTATATATTGATCGAAAAGCGCTGCGACTTTTCAGTGGCGAAGCCTTATGTTAAATGGTAAAAAACTTTGTTTTGCTGGGGGCTGCCGGATTTGTGGCACCTCGCCATATGAAAGCGATAAAAGCCACCGGCCATCGGCTACTGGCCGCCTTAGATAAATCTGACTCGGTAGGTATTATCGATACTTATTTTCCGGAGGCCGCTTTTTTTACAGAATTCGAGCGATTTGACCGGCACGTAGAAAAGCTGAAACGCAACGGTCAAAAAATTGACTACGTGAGCGTTTGCACGCCCAATTATCTGCATGATGCCCATATCCGCTTTGGCTTGCGCCACAAGGCAGATGTGATCTGCGAAAAGCCCATCGTGCTCAACCCCTGGAACCTGAAAGGCTTAAGGGAAATCGAAAAAGAAACCGGGCAACAGATTTTTACCATCCTACAACTGCGACTTCATCCGGCGATCATCGCTTTGAAAAAGCAGGTAGATGATGCCGGGGCAGACAAAAGGTTCGAGGTAGAACTAACCTATATCACCTCCAGAGGCAACTGGTACTACGCCAGTTGGAAAGCCGACAACAGCAAATCTGGAGGTATAGCTACCAATATCGGCATCCATTTCTTTGATATGCTCTGCTGGGTATTTGGAAAAGTAGAAGAAAATACGGTGAATATACATACACATGATCGGGCTGCCGGAGTACTAAAGCTTGAAAAAGCTGATGTTCAATGGTTTCTCAGTATCAATTCAGATACGCTTCAACAGCCAACCGATCAGACCGTCAAGCGGCAGCGTTCTCTTGTCATCGATGGTCAGGCAGTAGACTTTACCAGTGGCTTTGAAGAGCTGCACACCATCAGTTATCAGGCTATTCTGGAGGGCCGGGGCTTTAATACCCTAGAAGCCCAAACGGCAGTAGAACTGGCCTACCAGATAAGAACACAACCTACGGTAGGCCTCGCCGGAGCGCATCATCCTTATGCGGCACTCCCATTGGCCAGGCATCCGTTTGAAAGATAGTTTAACACATAAAATAAAGCACATGAAAGGTATCATCCTGGCTGGAGGATTAGGAACGCGGCTGTTTCCTATCACACAGGCGGTGAGTAAGCAGCTTATGCCCGTTTACGATAAGCCCATGATTTACTATCCGCTTTCTATCCTCATGATGTCCAATATCAGAGAAATTCTGATCATCTCTACCCCCCAGGATTTGCCCAGATTCGAACATTTACTCAAAGATGGTAGCCAGTGGGGCTGCGAATTTTCTTACATCCCACAACCTTCTCCCGATGGTTTGGCACAAGCTTTTATCCTGGGAGAAGAATTTATTGGCTCCGAAAAAGTGGCCCTCATTCTGGGCGACAACCTCTTCTACGGCGCCGGTATAGAAAAGACCCTCATGGAAAATAATAACCCGCTGGGGGGAGTGATCTTTGCGTATCAGGTATCAGATCCGGAGCGATACGGGGTGGTAGAATTTGATAAAGATTTTAAGGCCATCTCCATTGAAGAGAAGCCCCGGCAGCCGAAGTCAAAATATGCAGTTCCGGGCTTGTATTTCTACGATAATACTGTCATTGAAGTGGCAAAAAATATAAAACCCAGTGCACGTGGTGAACTTGAAATTACGGATGTTAACAAGCATTACCTGGAAGCGGGTAAACTCAAAGTAGGCGTCCTGGAACGGGGCACGGCCTGGCTGGATACCGGCACAGTCGACTCTTTAATGCAGGCTTCTCAGTTTATCCAGGCCATAGAAAAGCGGCAGGGACTCAAAATCGGATGCCCGGAAGAAATCGCTTACCGGAAGGGCTTTATCGGCACCGCAAAGCTGGAAGAAATTGCTCAGCCGCTCCGCAAAAGCGGTTATGGGGAATACCTGCTCGATCTCATTAAAAGTGTAACAGTCTGAAGGGGGGCGTGGTGTATTAGGGCCGTGATATTTGAACCGCAGAGTTAAGAGAGTTTCGTGGAGGATTAGAGAGAATAAACCGCAGAGTTAAG
>CAZVOD010000003.1:0-5140 GCA_964628385.1 uncultured Saprospiraceae bacterium | reverse complement strand
TTTCGTGGAGGATTAGAGAGAATAAACCGCAGAGTTAAGGGAGTTTCGTGGAGGAGGGGAGTTGCTACGGTATTTTGCTTGTTTTTACTAAATACAGATTAATGAAAATTCTGGTGACTGGTACTGCCGGCTTTGTTGGTTATCATCTTGTCAATCAATTGGCAGCACAGGGCCATGAAGTTGTAGGCCTTGATAATATCAACAATTACTACGATGTAAGTCTGAAAATAGACCGCCTTGAAGAAGCGGGTATCAATCGCCGTTTTGTTGCCTACAAAGAGATAGTAGTTAGTGAAAAATACGAAAACTACCGATTCATACAGGTGAGGTTAGAAGATGCCCAGGCACTGGATCAGCTATTTGAAGAAGAAAAGTTTGAGGTCGTTTGCCATCTGGCAGCGCAGGCGGGGGTACGGTACAGCATCAAAAACCCGAGGGCTTATATCAACAGCAATGTCATTGGCTTTTCGAATATCCTGGAAGCCTGCCGAAGATACCCGGTCAAGCACCTGGTATACGCCAGTAGCTCCAGCGTCTATGGCCTGAACAAGAAAGTCCCCTTTGATACCAAAGACAATGTGGATCATCCGGTTTCTCTTTATGCGGCCACTAAGAAGAGCAATGAATTGATGGCCCATACTTACAGCCACTTGTTTGGCATACCCACTACTGGACTGCGCTTTTTTACGGTGTATGGTCCATGGGGCAGGCCGGATATGGCTTATTTTTTATTTACCAATGCCATTTTACAAAACAAACCCATCAAGGTATTCAATAATGGTCAAATGAGCCGTGATTTTACCTTCATCCAGGATATCGTAGACGGCATTTTGGGGGTGATTGAAAATCCGCCGGCCGGTAATCCGGCCTGGGATGGTGCCGCTCCTGACCCCAGCAGTTCTTCGGCTCCCTATCGCATCTACAACATCGGCAATAATAAGCCGATCAAATTGCTGGACTTCATAGAAACCATAGAAAAAGTGCTGGGTAAAAAAGCCCAAAAGGAAATGATGCCCATGCAGCCCGGTGATGTCGAAACCACCTACGCTGATGTCAGTGGCCTCATCCAGGACTTCAACTACCAGCCCAAAACCTCCCTGGAAGCGGGGATAACTGCTTTTGTGGATTGGTATATGAGCTATTACGGAGATAAGAGCTAGGAAATTTTAGAAAAAAAAGACAAATGATTTCCCTTTTTAAAGCTAAAAAAGCAGTTTTTGACCTTTCCATCTTGCAGGTGGATATGCATTCGCATCTTATTCCCGGAGTAGACGACGGAGCTCCTGAGGTGGAGGATGCCATAGTTTTGATTAGGGGAATGGAAGAGCTGGGCTACCAAAAGATAATTACCACGCCTCATATTTACAAAGAATATTATCCCAACACCCGAAAAACGCTGGAGGAAGGGTTTGAGCGACTACAAAAAGGCCTGGAGGGTCAGCAGCTGAAGGTCGACCTTGAATACGCTGCCGAGTACTTCCTGGATGACCATTTTCAGGAACTCCTCGAAAAGAAAGAACTATTGACGTTTGCGGATAATCGGGTACTGGTAGAAATGTCTTTCTTTGGAGCGCCACCTAATTTGTATGAGCTGCTTTTTGAAGTGCAAACCCAGGGCTACAAGCCTATATTGGCCCATCCGGAGCGCTATACCTACTACGGAAAAAACACGGATAAGTACGAAAAGCTCAAAGACCACGGCTGCTGGTTGCAGGTCAATTTGCTGTCTTTGGTCGGCCACTACGGGCCGGAAGTACAGAAGAATGCCCAAAACCTGCTCAAGGCAGGCCTGGTGGACCTGCTGGGTACCGACCTGCACAATGCCTTGCACCTGGAAAAATTACAGGCCTACACGCTGGATAAGCGAACCGTAAAACTATTAGAAAATACTACCTTTAAGAATCATAAACTCCTATAAACGAACTGTAAAATATGATTCAATCGGCCCGACTACCTGGTTTTTTGCTGCTTTTGGCCTCATTGGGCTTGCACTCCTGTGTATCTCACAAAGACTTACTGGCCTTTCAACCGGGAGAAAGTGAACCACTGGCCTACACCGAGCCCATTACCAACAGCATAGAGATAACCATCCAACCGGAAGACCTACTCAGGATAGATGTATCCACAGATAATGAATTGATCAATGAGCAGTTCAGGACCGGTGGTCAGCAGCAGCAAGGTGGAATGATGGGGGGCCAGATGGGTCAGGGAAACAACCTGGAACTGTTCATGGGTTATTTTGTAGATAAGAATGGATATGTGGACTTTCCCAAACTGGGCAGAGTGCTTTTACAGGAAAAGACACTGGAAGAAGCCAAAGCCATTATAGCTGCCGGTGTGGAAGAATATGCCAAAAATGCCGTTATCAATATCCGCTTTCTGAATTTCAAAGTAACAGTACTGGGGGAAGTCAACACCCCCGGCTTTATCCGCCTGACCAACCGGAGAGTTACCATTTTTGAGGCTATCGGCCTGGCCGGTGATTTTTCTGATTATGCCAACCGGGATGAAGTGTTGTTAGTCCGGGAAGAAAATGGAGAACGGAAATACATTAATCTCAGCCTCAAATCCAGAGATATTTTCAAGTCCCCTTATTTTTACCTGCAGCAAAATGATGCCATCTACGTAGAACCAATCCGAGCCAGGGTCGCTACAGTAGCTGATCCTTTTTCCAGGATACTGTCGTACGGCTCGGCCGCTATTTCTATAGTGACCTTGATTATTGCATTTACACGATAACGTTCAAAAAGATACATTGCAAAACAACCTAAATTTTAATGGTCAGCTTCCTAAGGAACAGGACCCGTTTGCGGAAGTGTACAAACTGCTGTATGCCCTGCTGAGGCATTGGTACTGGCCGGTTCTGGGAGTAACTATAGCGGGAGTAGCCGCCTGGTTTTACCTCCGTACCTACACCCCGATCTACGAAGTAGGCGGAGAAATAATGATCAACTCCGAAGCGCAAAGCGGCCGAATATCGGAAGAGCAGGTTTTGCAGGAGTTTATCGGGCAGGGGCAGTCTTCACTGGGGAATGAACTGCAAATTCTGAGCTCCAGCAATCTTATGAAACGAGTAATTGATTCTCTGGGGATCAATATTACCTACTATGTCGTGGGGCGCCTGCAAACGGCCGAAATTTACGACCGTGTTCCCTTTGAATTTAAAACTACTTCCGGAGAGGTCAACAAATACCTCAATCTTAGGATCCAGACTATAGACAATGACAATTTTGCTATCGTCGAAAATGAAACGGACACCACCGTTTATAAGTACGGATATCCCTTTGTTTATAAAGGAGAAAATGTGGTATTGAATCTTAAAAGTCCCGTACCGGATGATGCCAGTTTTATCATTAGAGCAGTGCCTTCAATGAGTGTGGCCAGGGGATATGCCAGACGTATTCGCCTTTCTCAGGTTGAAGGTTCAGATGTGGTGCTCATGACTTTGAGAGATCCAATCATTAATAAAGCCAAAGCTATCATTAGTCAGTTGATAACAGAATACAACGCCTCTTTTGTAGAAGAGAAAATCCGGGCCGGTCAAAAAACATTGAACTTCATAAAGGAGCGACTTTACTATATTACTCAGGAGCTCAATCAGGTAGAACGAGAAGTGGAAGGCTTTAGGGAAGATAAAAAATTACCGGTAGAATTATCCTCCAGAGCTCAAAACTACCTCACTCAGGTGGAAAAGGTGAGTGATCAGATCCTGAATATCGACCTGGAGCTGCTAATGCTGAAACGCCTTGATTCATTGATCACCAGCAAGGAAACTTACGAAATCCTGCCACTGACCACAGATGGTACTGCTTCTGTATTAAATGGACAAATAGCGCAGTACAATTCGCTGGTGAACGAATTTAAAGATCTTAGACAGACAGCTACAGAAAAAAACACCATACTGAGGGAAGCCGAAATACAGTTGGATGAACTCAAAAAAAGTATGCGGACTTCTATTCAAACATCCGTTTTAAGTCTCAGGGAACGGAAAGGTATACTGGAAGCCAGGCTAAACCCAATAGAGCGGCGGATTGAATCCATCCCTCAAAATGAAAGACAATTGCTCCAGATTATGCGACAACAGCGCATAAAGGAAACGCTATATTTATTTTTACTACAAAAACAGGAAGAAACTGCCCTGACCGTGGCGGCCCAAACACCAAACTCAAGAATATTGGAGTCGCCCACCAATCGGGGTAGAGTAGCGCCTAATACAAACCGGATTTATGTACTGTACATCCTTCTCGGATTCTCTTTACCCACCGGTATTATTTTATTACTCACTTTTCTGGATAATAAGGTGCGATCCAAAGCTGATATCGAGAAAGCATCTAATATACCTTTCCTCGGTAGTATTGGGCAAGGAAAGAATGATACCGTTTTTGTAGTCAAAAAAAGCAGCCGATCCTCTATTGCTGAAATGTTTCGTCTCCTAAGAACGAATATTCAGTACCTGTCTTCCGGTGAAAATTCCCGGGTCATTATGGTGACCTCCAGTGTGAGTGGAGAAGGAAAAACTTTTGTTTCCATCAACCTGGGACTAAGCCAGGCCCTGTCGGGTAAAAAAACCGTACTGGTGGGGGCTGACCTGAGAAAACCCAAACTGGCCAGATACATCAAGGAAGAACCGGAGTCGGTAGGCCTTAGTAATTTTTTGACAGGCAATGCCGAGATAGAAGATATTATAAGGCCAGTACCCAATTATGAAAATATCGATTTTATCGGTGCAGGCCCCATACCACCCAATCCCGCCGAAATCCTAATGCGTCCCCAGATGGATCAGTTTATCCACTACCTGAAAGAAAGATACGAAGTGATCATCATCGATACCGCTCCGGTGGGATTGGTAACAGATGCTTTTCTACTCAATAAATACCTGGATCAATCTATACTGGTTACTCGATTTGGTAAGACGACCACCAGCATGTTGGGCCTAGTCGATGATATTTACCGGGCCAACCGATTAAATAATGTAGGTGTCGTACTGAATGGTGTCAAACGGTCCAGAGGCTACGGCTACGGCTATAGTTATGGTTATGGTTATGGTTATGGTTATGGTTATGGTTATGGCTATGGCTATTACTCAGATGATAAACCCCAACGCAGATGGAAGATTTTTTCAAAAAGTTAAAGAAATGAT
>CAZVOD010000002.1:0-143168 GCA_964628385.1 uncultured Saprospiraceae bacterium | reverse complement strand
GTGACGCCGTACCATATCCAATGACCACCACTTCATCCAACTCCGAGGCAGCCACTGCCAGTTGAATAGTCAGTTGCGTTTGCCCATTTACGATGACCTCCTGGGTTTGGTAGCCAATGTAAGATACGACCAAAACAGGATTTGCATTATCGGGCAGCGCCAGCGAGAAGGAGCCATTCTCGTCGGTAATGGCTCCTAGATTTGTTCCTTTGGCTACTACCGTTGCGCCGACCAAAGGGGTTCCGTCTTTGCTCGTCACGATTCCCTGGATGATTTCATCGGTAATGGAAATTTTGTAAATGACTTTGCCTTCGACTTCCAGCGCTAATTGTCCTTGCGAATCAAGAGTGGGCACATTGATGACCATTTTTGATTTCGCAGGACTCAGGGCTTCTACACTTTTGTTGACAAAAATATTATTTTCAAAAACTGAAAACTCAAGCCCGGATTTGCTAGAAATGTACATCAACAAATCACTCAACGCAGCCTGCGGATTTTCGTTGGAAATAGAAATGCGTTCAATCAGCTTGTAGTCGTAGGTAAAGAAAAAGTCCGTTTGCATTTGGATGTCAGCGAAAGCTTTCTCCAACGACAGTTGTTTCCAATGGGAAGCAACTTGTACTTTTTCTAAGGATTGTGCCTTGCCGGAAGTAGCCAGCGCCACCGTTGCAAAAAGACATTGAATGAAGGCTATGTACATAAAAAATTTTGACATTGCCCAAATTTTGTCGGTTAACTTAAATTTCATAATTTTAGGTTTCTGTTAATTGAATAAATGCTTTTCCTTAGGTGCGGAACGTTGACTGGGGTGTGGAAGCTTGCAGTCTTGGTTCGACCTAAAGGTTAAGTAAATGCGCAGCCAGCTATTTTTTAGCTGGCTATTTTTTTAGTTTCGGTTTTACCGTTATTTGATTTCCATCTTTCATTTCAAAGGTATAGTCAGCTACGCTGCTGATCTGCTCCAATACTTGTTTCAGTGTTCGTTTTTTCGTATCAACTCGGTGTACTAATTCCGTTTCCATCAGTGCTGTGTCTTGTATTGCAAAGGTTACATCGTACCATTGTGTCAAAATGTTTACCACTTCATTTACATTGTTTTTATAAAAGTAAATAACTTGATCTTTCCAGGCGTAGGGCTGATCGCCGATAAAAGTTGCGGTACTGCTTTGTTGGGTTTGTTTATCGTAAGAAAATTGCTCCCCGGGGTATAAAATGATAGAATCCTGCGGTGCATAACGCACCTGTACCTGGCCTTCTACCAGCGAAACAGCTATCTCTTTCGCTTCCGGGAAAGCTTTGACATTGAAAGAAGTACCCAATACCTTTGTCTCTACCAAATCCGTTTTTACAATAAAAGGCTGGAGCGAATCGGTGGCTACCTCAAAAAAAGCTTCGCCTTGCAGGGTAATTTCTCTTCCTTTTTTATCAAAAGGCTGCGTGTAAGTAAGGCTGCTATTTGAATTGAGCCAGATGACTGAGCCATCTTCGAGCGCTATTTCTTGCCTTTCAAAGGAAGTATTCGCCACGGTAATGACCTGAGAAACAGAGCCTTGATACTGAAAATATCCTAAGCCCGCAATGATCAAAAGCGCAATAGAAGCAGCGATTGCCATCCAGGGTTTTATTCGACGCACGGGTGTGGATTGTTGCCTGTTTAGTTTATTTTTGAACTGCTCCCAGGACATGTGCGCAGGGATTTCTGCCGAAGATTTGGTTTGTGCCCAATCCGCATCCATGCGTTGTTGAATCCCATCTGTACCATGTGCTTGGTACCATTGCTGGAGCTGCTGTGCCTCCTCCTCCGAGAGATTGCCGCTCGTCAATTTTTTCAAAAGCCCTTGTATATCTTGTTCTTTCACGGAAATAAAGTTTTCGCCCTTATTACCAATGAAAAACAGAATACCCTACCTTTTTTGGAAAAAATTTTTTAGAAAAAATAAAAATAGGCTTGCCCGAAGCGTTTGCGGAGAATTTTGAGAGCTTTAGAAATGTGCTTTTCTACGCTCTTGATGGAAAGTGAAAGCTCGGAAGCAATTTCTTGATAGGTAAGTCCATCTCGCTTGCTCATCAGAAACACCTCCTTGCAGCGGGGTGGAAGCTCTTCGATGTACTGTTCTATTTTCAATATTGTTTCATCGGTGGATTCTTGATCTAAAGGTTCAGCATCCGGTGTAATAAAATTTGTAGTAGCGACTCGCTCCTGCAGCTGGCGCTGGTAAGCATTAATCAAGCGATTGCGCAACATGGTGTAAAGTAAAGCATCAATGGAATCATCCAATGAAATTTCGTGCCGTTTTTGCCACAATTTAGCGAATACCTCTTGCACTAAATCTTCGGCTAATAGCGAATCGTCGCTCCATTTGTAAGCAAAAGCCAAGAGCTTTGGAACGGTTCGATTGTACAATTCGATAAACTCCTCTTCCTTAAAATTAGACAAAATTTTCATAAACCTGAGCTTCTACCTCTGTGTCAACTAAGTTATGCCTTTGTGCAGAAGCGCGCCTACAAATCGAAGTTAAGTTTTTGTGAATTCATTGGCTTTATGAAAAATGATAGACACTCTTCCAGGGCGGAAAAAAGTCGAGCAAATTACGCCATTGGCTACCAATTAGAAGCATCCATAAAATAGCATCTACGATAGCTCAAAAATCATATTTGCGCTTTCTTTGGATAGGTAAATATTCTTTTCTATTTTCCCACTGGGCATTAGTTAAACGCTCATATTGAGTCTGCATTTACTCATAGTTTTAAGGAACCATAAGTAATTAATGCCCGCTTTTCTTAATTTTTGAATTTTTAGACATAAGACTTTTTGACAAATAATAAATATACTGTCAATAAAAATATGTTCCAAACAAGTGACTTTTGCCAAGGGCTGCATCCGTCATAATGTTTGATTTTAGGTAACTATCTAGCATCCTGCGAAAATGTTTTGATTATCGCATCGCTGAACCAGAATAGTATCAGAAAATATATTATTGTTTGAAATATTTTGGTCTAAGTTCAATTTTCTCCAACTCCGGAGAATAATTTTTTATTTGGCCGAAATCATTTTTTGAAACAATTTGAAGCCTCTTAAAAAGTTACGGTTTTAGCTTGTTAAAGACAAAAAAATGATACTATCTATGTTTCACAAGGTAGGTTCTATAGTTGCCTTTTATCAAATAACTGCTCGACAGTTCAAAACTACCTTTGGTCTTAGTCATGCGGCTTATACTGCTATTCTACCAAGATTCACTGAGCTTGCGGAAGCAGATAAAACTGCTCAACAAGCTGCACGAGCGGTTACTCATCTCCCAAAACGCAAAGCAGGAGGGAGTCGGCCACGATCATAAAAAGATGAATACAGCAGCTGAGTCCCTTTATGTGGCTTCTGTAGCCAAGCCGCAGCGTGGTATAGATAAAACATACCAGCGGTTACCCGTTATTTCTAAAAAATACTCCGTTCCTGTTTTAATGGTCAGTAATATTGGTTTTTGTGATAACTTCCTAAGTGCCGGGCAGTCTGCTATTTGGCAGAAGGGTGATGCACTCCAAGTTCAGCTCAACAGCCGTGATGAAGCTCTATTATTTTACCAAATAAATTCTACTTTTGAATCGAGTACGACAAATAATTAAGTTGTTTTGAAAAATAGTTTAAATTAGTTTAAAAATATTGGTCTACAATTCTAACTTAAAATTAAGCTATGTTGAAATTAAACTTTATGACCATCATGACTTTATTGTGCGTAGTTGGATTTGCTCAGAATGGTAAAATATCCGGGAAAATAAGTGATGCAAACAATGCTCTGGAGTTTGTAACCATTAAGCTGGAAGGAGACAACGGTGTATTTGGCAGTACAAGCAAAGAAAATGGTACTTACGAGATTACTGATATTCCGGCGGGGCTCTATTCCATGCGCATTAGCAGCATAGGTTACAAAACCATTGAAGTATCCATTACAATACAAGAGGAAGAAACACTAGTCCGAGATTTTGAACTAGATGAAGATCGACTAAACTTAAATCAAATAGTGGTGAGTGCTACACGGTACAACCAGGATCGCAAAGAGGCGCCCGTAATCGTAAAAGTTCTTAACACAGAAATATTTGATGCTACTCAATCTTTTTCGCTAGCCGAAGGGCTTAGTTTCCAGCCCGGAGTGAGGGTAGAGACGAATTGTCAGAACTGTGGTTTTACTCAGGTACGCCTTAATGGTTTGGATGGGGCTTATTCGCAGATATTGGTAAATAGTCGGCCGGTTTTTAGTGCACTAAATAGTGTTTATGGCCTGGAGCAGATTCCCACAAACATTGTGGAGCGGGTAGAAGTGGTACGCAGCGGAGGTTCTGCACTCTATGGTTCGAATGCCATTGCTGGTACTATCAACATTATTACCAGAGAGCCTGTAGAAAATACCTGGGCGGTAAATACTAATCTGGCATCCATAGATGGCCAGGCTACTGATAATACCATCAATTTTAATGCTTCTCTGATCAGTGACGATCAAAGTAGTGGCGTGACCTTTTACGGGATGTTTCGAAATCGGGGTAGCTACGATGCCAATAATGATGGCTTTACTGAATTGACCCTGCTAGAAAATAATACTTTTGGCGCTAAAGCATTTTTCAAACCCAATAAATACAACAAATTTACCGTAGACTTTAACGCCATAAGGGAATATCGCCGTGGTGGGGATCGGCTGGATTTAGCTCCTCATTTTACGGACATCACTGAAGAACTAGATCACAACACTATTTTTTCTGGTATAAGCTATGATCATTTCAGCAAGGATGAGCAAAGTAAAGTATCGGCTTACATTTCCACACAAATTACTCAGCGAGATAGTTACTACGGAGGCCTGGGAGGTGGGCGCACTGCTCAGGATAGCCTGACAGCGATTAACGCATATGGTACTACTGAGGATTTGGCCCTGGTGGCCGGCCTGCAATTTTCTCGTTATTTCAAGACAGAGAACGTTATCACATTTGGTGTAGAAACTCAAATAAATGATGTTGAGGATGATATACCCGGGTACAATAGGCTGGTAGATCAAAATGTTAACGCGCTGGGGATATACAGTCAGTATGAATGGCAAATATCGGATCGTTTGAAAACATTACTTGGAGCCCGTTTTGATCACACTTCTGTAAATGGCCTGTATGATATTGGTGATATTCAAAGGATAGCAGAAGTGACAACTAATGTTTTTAGTCCTCGTTTGACTATTTTATATGATATCAATCAACGATTACAATTAAGAGGTGGCTATGCCCGTGGATTCAGAGCGCCACAGGCTTTCAATGAAGACCTGCACATATCGTCTGTTGGTGGAGAGCCGCAGTTTGTTATTCTTTCTGAAAACCTGGAAAAAGAGTTATCTGATGCCTTTACAGCTTCTTTGAGTTATACGACTGAAGGGGTACTTACACAAACTTCTTTCTTACTGGAAGGTTTTTACACGAACCTGCGAAATCCTTTCACCATCGTAAGTACCGGCGCAACACTACCCAATGGTTCCATTCTGGAAGAAGTGAGAAACGGGTCCGGTGCTTATGTAGCTGGTGCTAATTTTGAGGCTAATGTGGCTCCTTCCCAATCATTTTTATTTCAAATAGGTGGTACGCTTCAAGAGGCTATTTATAGAGAGGATCAAATACTTTTTGAGCTGGAGCAAGGTTTAAAAGATCAGCTTGCTGTTGATGAATTTGTCAGAACTCCCAATCTCTATGGATACCTGACGGCCAACTGGACTCCCGGCAGGTTCTGGACTTTTGATATAACGAGTGTCTATACCGGAGCTATGATAGTTCCTAGAGTTGTCAATGAATCAGGCTTTCTAAGCCTTGTAGATACCAATCCCTTTTTGGAGCTAAATCTTAAAACTAGTTACCTAATCGATGTGCGGGAAGAGTTTCAGCTGAAGATCAGTTGTGGTGTACAAAATCTATTTAATAGTTTTCAGCGTGACTTTGACATAGGGCCACAGCGCGACTCTGACTTCGTTTATGGCCCCGCTCGGCCTCGTACTTTCTTTGTTGGTTTGAAAATAGGGCATTTTTAAAGAAGTAAGCGGTAAAAAGAAAGATTGCAAAGAAAAACTAAAATGATCTATTGGGCGCTTAAAAGTGAGTGCCAACTATCAGAAGAAAGAACGTATTTTCGTAATCGATTGCAGATTGGATGGTAGTCTCCATCGCGGAATTTCTGATTTTCATTCCTAAAGAGGCTATGATCTGATAATTGTTACAATAACCTTTTCTCATATGTTGGTATTTTCTTTTATTTTTGATGGACTATTGGAAAGGGTGAAATCAATTTTACCACCTTGTCCAAAGCAATAAAAATGCTTTTTAAATATTCAATACCCACAATTTATGATAAGAACCCAATCGCGTGCTACCTCCCTGGAGCAATACTTCGCTCCTTATCGTCAACATACTATAGGCATCAATCAGGTATTTGAGACCCCCTTTGGTACTAAAACAATCGTATACGCCGACTGGACGGCTAGTGGTCGGTTGTATGGGCCTATTGAAAAACGCATAGAAAAGCATATTGCACCATTTGTCGGTAATACGCATACCGAGACAACGGTAACTGGTAATGCGATGACCTACGCTTACCATCTGGCTAAAGATAAGATCAAGCAACATGTCAATGCTAATCGAAGCGATGTTTTGATTGCTACTAACTCGGGGATGACGGGGGTGGTCAACAAATTTCAGCGCATTCTGGGTCTAAAGGTTCACGAAAAATACAGGCCTTTTGTCAGGTTATCGGGAACGGAGAAACCCGTGGTTTTTGTTAGTCATATGGAGCATCATTCCAATCAGACTTCCTGGCTGGAAACACTTGCTGATGTGGAGGTAATTTCTCCTGATTCATCAGGGCTTATGGACCTTGACAGCCTAAGGGTGCTATTAGAGAAATATAAAGACAGGGAGGTGAAGCTTGCAGCTATAACTTCCTGCTCGAACGTGACGGGTATAAAGACGCCTTACTACGAAGTTGCTGAATTGATGCATCGGGCCGGTGGTTTTTGTTTTGTAGACTTTGCCTGCTCTGCTCCATATATTGACATCAATATGCGTCCGGAGAATAAATTACAGCATCTGGATGCCATCTACTTTTCTCCACATAAATTCTTGGGAGGTCCTGGGTCTTCTGGTGTTTTGATATTTGATCCGCAGCTTTACAAAAACAAGATTCCTGACAATCCGGGAGGTGGCACAGTAGATTGGACTAATCCATGGGGAGGCCACAAGTATATTGATGAAATTGAAGCCCGCGAAGATGGTGGCACACCGGCTTTTTTGCAAACGATCAGGGTGGCCCTCTGTTGTCAGCTAAAAGAACAGATGGGAGTGGATAACATTCTGAAACGCGAAAAAGAACTGCTAGAAAAAGTATGGAAACGATTTGATCAGATTCCCAACCTGCATGTTCTGGCTAACCAACACAGAGATCGGCTGGGCGTGATCAGTTTTTATATCGATCAGTTACATTATAACCTTGGCGTAAAATTGTTGAACGACCGTTTTGGCATTCAGGTGCGCGGTGGCTGCTCCTGTGCGGGTACCTATGGCCATTACTTGTTGCATGTCGATCAGGAAAACTCCAGGTCAATAACCGATAAAATCACAAGAGGTAACCTGGCGGCTAAACCCGGCTGGATCAGAATGTCTGTTCATCCGACAACATCGGATGAGGAACTGGATTGCATCTTAGAGGCCATTAACCAACTAGCGACCAACTTTGAAGCGTGGAAAAATGATTATGTTTACGAGCGATCCAAGAATGAATTTGTGTATAAAAATAATAAGATCGATGAAGTAAAAATGGTACAGAACTGGTTTACGGACTCGCTTGTTTAGCGTATGTTAGAAAAGGAAAAGGAAAAATGAAGAGAATATACTTTGATTATGCAGCTACAACACCTATGAACGAGGCTGTTGTGGATTATATGGCAGAAGCGATGAAAGCTTATCACGGCAATCCTTCTTCTATACATGCAGAAGGTCGGCGGGCCAGGGCTGCCATAGAAAAGGCCAGAAAAACAGTGGCGCAATTACTGGAGGCTTCTGTAGGTGAGATTTTCTTTACCTCCGGTGGTACTGAATCTAATAATATGATTTTGAAGTGTGCAGTCCGCGATCTGGAGGTGCAGAGAATCATTAGTACCAAGACGGAGCATCATGCGGTTCTCCATCCCTTAGAATTGCTCGACCGTAACGGGGCCGTGGAAGTTACTTATCTGAGCCAGGACGAAAAAGGTAGAATTGATCTGGAAGAATTAAGGACACTACTCAAGGATACAAATAAAAAAACTTTAGTATCCTTAATGCATGCCAATAATGAGATTGGTACTATGACTGATATGGAAGCAGTGGGAGACCTTTGTGAGGAATACGATGCTTTATTCCACTCGGATACCACTCAAACTGTAGGCTATTTTCCGTTCAATTTATCAAATAGTAAGATTCACTTTCTTACTGGTGCCGCTCACAAGTTTTATGGTCCCAAAGGAGTTGGCTTTGCCTACATTAACGGGAATAACACCATCAAGCCATTTATAGATGGTGGTGCACAGGAGAGAAATATGCGAGCCGGTACTGAAAATCTGTATGGTATTCTCGGCATGGCAAAAGCTTTGGAACTGGCCTACGAAACGCTACCGGAAAGAAGAGAAAAAATGCTGGCACTGCGCAGTTATCTCGTAGAGCGCCTGAGTAAAGAATTTGAGGATGTCCAGGTCAATACGCCACTGGATACTTTAAATCATTACAAAATTCTGAGTGTTTCATTTCCTCCTTCCAAAAAGAGCGATCTTATTTTACTCAACCTAGACATTGCAGGTATAAGCGTTTCAGGAGGTAGTGCCTGTAGTTCGGGAGCTGATCAGGGGTCTCATGTACTTGGCGCACTACATGGTGATTCCGAAAGAAAAACGGTGCGCTTTTCTTTTTCCCATATGAACACGCAGGAAGAAATTGATTATCTGATTGATGCGTTGAAAAAAATACTTTGTTGAAATCGAGAACAGGATAGTCAGGCCTGCTCTTTTACTTTATTCCAGGAACAATGGCTTTCCGGTGAGCCGACATAGTAGTGTCTGTGCTGAGGTTCCAGCATTATGGTGGAGCAAATTCTCTATCGCTTCTTTAGCCGCATCATAGCCCAGTTGGTAGGCCTTATCTATACTTTTGGTGTCCAGGATATGGATTTTTTCCAGATCTTTGGGTTGGAGTATAAAATCGCAAAGCTCAAATTTATGTTTGTACTGGCTCAGGTAAGTCAATTCAGTGGAGCGCCAAAAAACCTGAAAGGATGTTTTTAGCTTTTCCTGCTCTGTAAATTCTACCGGGGTAGCGTTACAGCCCAGTATCTTGTTACAGTATTTTCTCAAAGGTTCTACCGGAAAATTATTCATAATTCCTCCGTCACTGTGCAGGTGTCCATCCAGGTTTACCGGAGTAAAAATAGGAGGAAGAGCAGCAGAAGCCAACAGGGGTAAAATGAGTTCGCCACTAGAAAAAATGTGATACTCAGCCTTGGAAATATTCGTCGTACAAATAAATAATTTCTTTTTTAAAGCTTCAAAGCTGTTTTCGGGAAAGTATTTTTCAAAAAAACCAACATACTTCTCAATATCCAGTAGGCCAGGTTTGTTAACAGAATAAAAGGAAAAGCTGAATACCGGAGTAGTTTTAAAAAACTCTATCATATCACTATAGGAATATCCAGCCGCATAAAGGCTACCAACCAGTGCACCGGCACTTGAGCCCGAAATATAATGAGGAGTTACGCCGTATTCTTCCAAAGCTTCCAATAAGCCAATGTGTGCCATGCTCCGAACACCACCACCCGAGAGCACAATGCCAGTTTGATTTTCCATTTTTGTAAATGTCTTTTTTTTATAAAAATCATATTTCTGTTAGATGTTTCCAAAATGTAAGCTATTTATATTTTCCTCTTTTTTGAGGATGCAAAAAAGACAAATATGAGTTTATATTTGTATTGTTAGAAACAGTTGGGCTACCCAGTTATACCCCTAACGAAGTAGAGCTGATAATTTTTCTAATCATACCTATTAAACACCCTATTACCCTGGAGTTTATAGCATTAATATCCATTTAAATACCATAACGATAGATAATTATGAAAATAGCTTTTACAACAGTCGTTTTTTTGTTGACACTGAGTTTGCAGATGTCGGCTCAATATTCTGTGGCCAGGCAATGGAATGAAACGCTTTTGAATGCCATAAGAAATGATTTTGCCAGGCCTACCGTTCATGCTAGGAATTTATACCATACAAGTGCTGTTTTATATGATGCATGGGCGGTATATGACTCAATTGCACAGCCATTGTTCCTCACGCAGGAATGTGACTGCCCTTTTGAACCATTTCAGGCCGATAGCTTGGTCAGTCCTGAAGATAAAAGAGCAGCTCAGGAGGAAGCGATGAGTTATGCTGCTTACGGCATTCTGAAAACCCGATTCCGATTTTCTCCCGGGGGGATAGAGACGCTTAATTCTTTTGATTCTACTATGTTAAAGTTGGGGTATGATATCAATATTTCTTCCATAGATTATAAAAACGATGGTCCTGCGGCGCTGGGGAATTACATAGCCGAAAAAACCCTCTTCTTATCTTTTAATGATGGTGCCAACGAGCTTTTTGATTACACCAATGAATTTTATGAGCCGGTGAATGAACCACTGGTTATGGATTTCGCGGGTAATGAGTCGATGACGGATCCTAACCGCTGGCAGCCACTCACTTTGGATGTTTTTATTGATCAGTCTGGTAACTCTATTCCTTTAAATACGCCTGATTTTTTGAGTGCCGAATGGGGGCAGGTCACACCTTTTGCTTTGAAAGAGGAAGATCGGGTTATCTATGAAAGAGATGGTTTTGAGTATTGGATATATCACGATCCCGGGCCACCACCTTACTTGGATACGACTCAGGTTGGCGGCCTTTCCGAAGAATACAAATGGGGCTTTGCGCTGGTGGCGGTATGGGCTTCTCACCTTGATCCTGAAGATAGTGTTTTTATAGACATTTCTCCGGCTTCAAATGGCAGTAATCGCCTGGAGTTATTTCCGAAGACGTTTGAGGCCATGAGAGATTTTTATAACCTCGAGTCTGGAGGAGATAATAGTACCGGGCATGAGATCAACCCGGTAACGGGGCAGCCTTACGAGCCCAATATTGTGCCCAGGGCTGATTTTGCAAGAATACTGGCAGAATTCTGGGCTGATGGCCCAGATTCGGAAACGCCTCCTGGTCATTGGTTTTCTATTATGAACTACGTACACGATCATCCACTTTTTGAAAGGCGGTATCGTGGAATGGGCGAAGAAATAGACCCGCTAGAATGGGATGTGAAAGCTTACCTCACTTTGGGAGGAGCAATGCATGATGCAGCAGTGGCAACTTGGGGAGTAAAGGGCTGGTATGATTATGTACGTCCTGTTTCGGCTATTCGCTACATGGCGGAGCTCGGGCAGAGCACAGATTCCTCTCTTGCCAATTTTCACCCCGGTGGTATTCCATTGATCCCAGGGTATATTGAAGTTATTGATGAGGACGATCCTTTGTCCGGAAATAGCAATCAACATGTTGGAAAAATAAAGCTATACACATGGCGAGGGCCCCGTTATATCCGTAATCCAAAGACTGATAAAGCGGGTGTTGGCTGGATTAGAGCTGGCGATTGGTGGCCCTATCAGCGGCCGTCTTTTGTAACGCCTCCTTTTGCCGGGTACGTTTCGGGGCATTCTACCTTTTCAAGAACAGCAGCGGAGGTACTGACCTTTCTGACAGGTGATCCTTATTTTCCGGGTGGGGTAGGAGAATTTGAAGCCAGAAAAAATGAATTTTTAGCTTTTGAGCAAGGGCCCAGTCAAGATATTGTACTCCAATGGGCTACATACCGCGATGCAGCTGATGAAACCAGCCTTTCCAGAATCTGGGGAGGTATTCATCCACCTGCCGATGATATTCCCGGAAGAATTATCGGTAAGAAAGTTGCTGATGATGCTGTCGTTTTTGCCGATGCGCTCTTCTATCCAGACCTGGATGGAGATGGTTTCAATGCCCTTGACGATTGTAATGATCGCGATGCTACCGTTTTTCCGGGGGCACCTGAATTGGCTGACAGCCTCGATAACGATTGTAATGGCCTTATAGATGACAACATAGCTACTTCTACTAGGGAGCTGGTTGATCACTCTTTCTCGCTATTTCCCAATCCGGTTAGCCATAAAATGATTTTGGAATTTGAGCCTTTGGCTGAGAATACCATGATTACCATAATGAAGCTGGACGGCAAAGTCGTTAGGCTGTTAGAGAAAGGTCTAAATACCGGACAAATAAATATCGATACCAAAGAACTATCCAATGGCCTATACTTGCTAAAAATGGTAGGTGAAAAAAGCGGGTTTATGGGAGTGGAAAAATTTACGGTACTGAGGTAAAGGTAGTATGTGATATATAATTGGAAAAATCCTGAAACCTACTTCGGCAGGAGTAAAATAGTAGTAGCCAACTAAGTTTTTCGAACAAGTCTAATCTGTTGTTCGAAAAACTTAGCAATTGGTTCGTTTATTTAAGATAACAAATAAACCAGAATCAGGCTGATCATCATTAAAATGATAATGACGGCTGCCACATTACGGTAGCCTTTCATTTGTTCTTGATTATAAGCTTCAAATTCCCGTTCCGCTTCTCTTTTTTCTTTTTCAGAATAAGAGTTTTCTACATTGTGATAAGTTCCCTTTAAACGGTAATAGCTAGACTGGTCCATACCACTGAGTTTGAAGTGACAATCAGCTATAGCTTCTGTAAGTTTTAACTGAGCGGGGTTAATATTGCCGATGTCATTACCAGAAGCCATCATAATGCCCTTATGTATCTGCTGGATAGCCCCGGCATAATCATTAATGGCCGGTAGGGCCTCCCGGGGAAGTTTAGAGAAAATATCACCGTAAGATGCCTTAAAATGCCGTAGTATCTGCCTGGAATCTACTGATAGCGTTTGAAAAGGGCGCATCAAGTAGTGACCGTCTCTGGCTATTCTCGCCAATTGTCGGGCTTTATCCATGATGATAAAATTAATGCCCTCGCAGCAGGGCGCTATGTAACTTTCCGGAAGGTTAAACTTACTATCCAAAGCGTAAACAAAGGAGTAGTCAGGAGTCATCTCAGTACTGGTAATAGCTTTTTTAAGCAATAGATTATACCGTTTAGTGAAATAAGGTCGTAGCCATTCCACGAAATTAGCATCAGTAAAAGCTTGCCATTCTCTTTCGTTTTTGAAAAAACCCAGTTTTCCCTTTTCTAAAAAGGCCAGCAAGTCATCCATCAATAGAAGCTTGCGATGATGCCGCTCATGAAGCTCGGCATCATTGATCAAGTGAATCACCTCCTGCACCGTGAGCCGGGTTTCATCAAAGCGAAGGACATTTTTGCCCTGGTATCTGTACTTTTCAACTAATCGACTCTCTACTTCTTCCCAATCCACCGGAGGGCGAGCTTCTTCTGCATTTTGCAAAAATCGGAAAGGATGATAATATATAGGCATATCTTGTTCTTGTTTACGGTAAAATACAAAAAATGCTATGTTGCTGTCAAGGCTCTTGTCGAATCCTTAGGAGAATTAATCTAATAGACTCTACTCAGCATTGTGATTCGGCTGTTTTATGGGTAATATAATAGAACATCATTCTGACGCTGTATTATTATGAAGCTTATCATACCCTCTGTAGGTTGTTGGATCTGTCTATTCCTTCTAGGGAATACAGTATGCCTAGCGCGATGGTACTGGGCTCGGTGAAGATGTGCTTTTCTGTTGTGATTTGGAGTTTACAGAGTCCGTGCAGACCAAACATCCTAATAAGCTGATTACTTTATCCCGGCTGGATAAAAGGAAAATAGGTTTGATCAGGAGGCTTATAATGAGCAACTGCCTTTTGATAGTCTGGATTTCGTACTTGAAAATCATGGTATTTTTGTGAACGGAAAAGTCAATGGCGTTGATTTGAATTGAATCTGGATACTGGCATAGAAATCAATCTTATTGACCGAAAAGTCAAGCGAAAAGTATTTGATAACTTTAAGATTATAAAACGCGCTTATTTATTAGGAGCCAGCAAAAGAAAAGTGGAGGCATTGGCAGGAACGCTTAAAGAACTGGAATGAGGATTACCTCAAATTGGAAAAGCAGACGGAAGGCTGGTCTTTACAGCTTAATCTTAGCCCTGGGAAGTACGAATACAAATTCATTGTTGATGGAGAATGGATAACCGATCCAAGTAACAAGCTCACTAAGAAAGACCGCAGTGGAAACACCAACTCTGTACCGCTGATATGATAATTATTGCAATCTATCCTGGATATCCTCCAAATCTTCCCTGGAAAGAGGCTTGGAGTAAAAACCCAACACGTTAGGATATTTTCCTGAACGCTCTTTATCATTGGGGTCAATAGAGGAAGAAAGAATAGCTATTTTTAATTCAGGTATTTTTTTAGATATACTTTCTTTATACTCATTCAGGAATTCCCAACCATTCATGACTGGCATGTTAAGGTCCAATAACACTAAGTCAGGAACTGAACTTTCAGTATCGCCAGTTTTTTGTGAATGCATCTTTAGGTAATCAATGGCCTGTTGTCCATCATTAGCACATTCAACCTTTTCGGCGAACGAATACTTTTTTATTACTCTTTTAATAATCAATAATGCGATCGGATCATCGTCCACGCAAAGTATGTGCTTTATCATCCGGGTTACCTTTAAATTCGAAATAGAAAGTGAGTCCTTTATTTATCTGTCCATCTACATCTACACTACCGCCCAGCGCCTCCACTTGAGATTTGATCAGGTAAAGGCCCAGTCCTTTGGCGTCGGTATTCCCGTGAAACCTCTGGTAAAGCCCAAAAATTCTGGGCTTGAGCTTTTTTACATCCAGGCCTAAACCGTTATCCTGATAGGTAAGTCTGATACAGTCTTGCTCGGCTTGAGTGACTATTTTTATGTGTAGTTGCCTCGTGGTAGATTTATACTTGATAGAATTGGTAATCAGATTTAGAAAAATACTTTCCAGATATGATTTATTAAAATGGATTACTGGCCCTTTACTAAAATCTGTTTCTATGATGGCTTTACTATGCTCCAGTGAAAGGCGAATCTGGGTAGTTATACTTTTTAGTATTTTTTCAAATTCTAATTCTTGTTGCTCTATGGCCTGATTATTTTTGATTACCAAAACTCGTAGCAAGTCATTGACCGTTTCATTGAGTGTTTGAGCACTTATTTTAAACCCATCGAATATCTCCTGCATTTCAGGGTTGTCAATATCTATAGTCTCAGCAAGATTAATCAGCCCAATCAAATTGGTGATAGGTGCTCTTAGGTTATGGGAAGTAATGTAGGAAAACTGTTTGAGCTCCTTATTACTAAGGACCAACTCTTTGATAAGCTGCTCCTTTTCGATTTCTCTTTTCTTACGTTCTGTAACATCCCGCTCTATTGCAATCCAGTATTTCAGCCAGTCCTTATCATCTTTTACTGGTACAATAGATAAGCTATTCCAGAATTTTTCACCATTTTTCTTGTAATTAATGATTTCTATTTCGTAGGGCTCCCATTTCTGCATTTTTATTACAAGACGATCCAGAGTAGCTCTGTCAGTTTCCGGCCCTTGAAGAACTCTTGGAGTTTTACCTATTATCTCTTCCCGGCTATAACCAGTCATTTTAGTAAATGCATCGTTGACATAAATAATCTTTGGGCCAGGATAAAATATCGGATTGGCATCCGTAATAATTATAGAATCATTGGCATTGGTGATAACAGATTCAAAAAGCCTTAAGCGTTGTTGCTCCTTTTTGGTATCTGTCATATCCTTTGCAATAGATAATACTTTTCGTTCCCCATTTTCGCCGGATACTATAATGCCATTTAATTGAACGGGATAGCGTTCCCCATCTTTTTTAATATATTCTTTCTCAAATGGGCCATACTTTCCTGTTGTCATTAATTTAGCTCCTTGCTCCTTATCTAATTGTTGATATTCTTCCGGAGTAATGCCTTGATAACCCAGTCTTTCTAATTCATCAATATTGTATTGGGTAGATTCAAGAAAGGCTTTATTCATTTCAAGAAATTTTCCTTCCTTCGTATCGGTCAGAAAAATACCTACCGGAGCGAGTTCGAAGAGCTCCCTAAATTTTCGCTCACTGGTTTTTAGAGCGTCTTCTACTTTTTTTCGCTCCGTTACATCCCGTACTATAGCCAGTACTTCATCTTTATCAAAAGGCACGATACGCATCTCAAAGTGTTTCTTGCCATTTGGTACATCAAGACTGTACTCCAGTTGACTTAGGTTTTTATCGCGTATGGTATCGTCAATTTTTTGTTTGGCCAGATCAGCTACCGGCGTGGGGATAAAAGATTCGAAAGGTTTACCTATTACTGATTGCGCCGGTGCAGCTAAAAGCGATTGATCATTTGCCCGGATATACGTGAATTGATAATTTTTATCGAAACGGAAAATCAAGTCTGGGATAGCCCGCAAAACAGCTTTATTTTGCTTTTCACTTTGCTCTAGTTGATAATATGTATTCCTGATATCTGTAATATCTGTTAGGAAACCATGCCACAAAATATCACCAGATGGTAGTGCTTCAGGTTTGGAGGATCCTCTGACCCAGCGAGTACCTTTTTGAGGTAAGTTGACCCTGAAGTCGCATTCCCAATTCGTGAGCGTTTCATTAGCCTCTTTAATAGAGGCAATTACTCTTTCCAGGTCAGCAGGGTGAGTACGTTCAAAAGGTAAGTAAGCATTTTCCATAATGGCTTTTGGAGCTAACTCATAAATCTCCTTCGTGCCAGTACTGACGTACAGGAATGTGAAAGAACCGTCTTGCTTTTGAAGGTATTGATAAAGAGCGCCGGGAACCTGTTTGGAAAGCTCAGTCAGTAGTTGCTCTTGATTCTTGAGGTTGTCTCTGTTCTTTCTGTCCTCCGTGATGTCAAAGCCTATACAATTGATTCCAGTCATGGCTCCCGACTCATCATGAAGGAGGCTAAACTCCCAAGTAGTCCAAAAATATTCATCATTTGGTAAAGGCTTACGAAGATTCACAGAAAAAGCTTCCCCAGGGTGGTTAATACACTTTTCTACAATAGAAAGGCAACGGCTGATATCTTCGGGGTGATAACTATTATGGGAGGGTTTACCAATGAAATCCTCAGCGATAAAATGAAAGGTTTCTTTGAAGTGCTGGTTGACATAAACATAGTTACCAGCCATATCTGTGATGATATGGTAAAAGGTTTTTGAATTAACCAACCCACGTGTAACCATAAGCTTAAGTTATTTCACCCGATCTATTCCGGGCGTGTTTTGTCGAATTGATCTTTCCTTCCGAAAATGCTCTCAGATGTATTCCGCGCTACAGCGAAATACGCCTCTTTATTTTGCGAGTGAATAGGCTGTCAGGAGACTACAGCGGAGTTACATGACGAGCTAATTCTTACATTTCTGACTATGAAAGCGCATTCTAAAAACGCTCTCAGGGTACATTACATTATTTAATATTTTAGCCATCTTCTATGTTACAAAAGTATTTTATTCAAACACACACATATATGTTTAAATTTTGTAAAGTTTACAGAATAAAAATGCTAGAACAATACTATCACAATTAGTTCCATCTAAATTCTATCCACGCTTTTTCCTTTTTGGCATCCATGAAAGTCCACGCTATGAATCTGCTTTTTTTTTGACCTTGTGCCATTGGAACGATCTTCATTTCCAGGCATCCTCTATCTTGAAGTAGCTGCTCGACTCTCGGTATATTATCTTGGTTAGATATAATACTGGAAAACCAAAGCACTTGATGTTGGTATGTTTGACTTTCTTTTACCATCTTTTTTATGAATGCTAGCTCACCACCCGGATACCAAAGTTCTTGATTATGCCCTTTAAAATTTCGGTGTGTTTCTTTCAAAGATTTAATACCCAGGTTTTTATTTTTCCTAATATTAACTTTAGCTGCCTCTTCAGCTGAACTATGAAAAGGAGGATTACACATTGTAAGATCGTAGTACTCACCGTCCCATATAATGTTTTCGAATATCTTATCTTTATTGGGTTGGTGTTTGAGCGTTAGCTTTTCTTTCAGCTTTTTATTTTTATCCTTTATTTGCTTTGCATTATTCAGAGCCGTTTGATCAATATCAGACCCCGTGCAGGCCCAGCCATAAATGCTGATTCCCAGAATCGGATAAATACAATTGGCACCTGTGCCGATGTCCAAGACGCGTAAATTTGAATACGTTGGTTTTTTATTTTGGTTTCTTTGCTTCAGGAAGTCTGCTAGGTAATGGACATAGTCCGCCCTTCCCGGAACTGGAGGAATCAGGTAATGTTCAGGGATATCCCAATAATCAATTCCGTAGTAATGAAGCAGCAACGCCGTATTCAGCGCTTTGACTGCCAGGGGATCAGAAAAATTGATGGTGGCTTTTCCGTGTGAATGAACGAAAATATACTTAGAAAGCTCAGGAAAAGTATTTGCTAATTCCTGAAAGTCATACCCTTGACGATGCTTATTGCTTGGATGTAACTGTTTTTTTTCGATAATGTAAGAATTTTGTTAATCAATGATGACCACGTAAAGCCCTACAGGCATCAAATACTCTTTGATTATTACTCGATGCCTGTGAGCCCTAAATTCAAGAGGCCAGATCAATAATAAAAGCATATTGCCGGGCCAGGTCTTCCAGTGCCTTAAATCGGCCTGAAGCACCACTGTGTCCAGCTTCCATATTGGTGTGTAAAAGTAAAAGTCTGTTATCTTTTCTGAGCTCCCGCAATTTGGCTACCCATTTGGCAGGCTCCCAGTACTGTACTTGAGAATCGTGTAAACCTGTTGTGACCAGCATATTGGTATATGCTTTCGCTTCCACGTTATCGTAGGGCGAATAAGATTTTATATAATCGTAATATTCTTTATGATTGGGATTGCCCCATTCGTCGTACTCAAAAGTGGTCAGTGGAATGCTACTATCCAGCATCGTAGTTACAACATCCACAAATGGGACAGCTGCGAGCACACCCTTCCAGAGGTCAGGACGCATGTTATAAATTGCTCCCATCAATAGACCACCGGCACTGCCACCCATGGCAAAGAGTTTCTCCGGATTAGTAAATTGCTCTGCTATCAGAAATTCAGCACAATCAATAAAATCATAAAAAGTATTTTTCTTTTTAAGCATCTTACCATTGTCATACCACTGCCGCCCCATTTCTTCTCCGCCTCTGATATGGGCGATAGCGAAAGCAAATCCGCGCTCCAACAGGCTTAATCTTGCAGCACTAAAATAGGGATCCATACTATGCCCATAAGAACCATAAGCGTACAAAAGTAAAGGTTGTTTGCCGTTTTTCTCAAACCCTTTTTTGTATACTATCGAAACCGGCACTTTTACCCCATCTCTGGCCTTAACCATGAGGCGTTCAGACTGATAATCCTTTTTATCAAAGCCTCCCAGGATTTCCCTCTCCTTTAACAGTTCAAAAGTCTTTTCCTTCAGGTGGTAATCATAAACAGTGGGAGGGGTCGTCATGGATTGATAGCTCAACCTAAGTTTGAGCGTATCAAATTCAGGATTGATAGAAACCGCTGCCAGATATGCCGATTCTTCAAAGTCAATATAATGCTCTTCTCCACTCCAGGGGCGTACCCTGATCTGGGTGATCCCTTCTTTTCTTTCGCTCAGTACCAGTGCCTCTCTGAAAACATCTACATCTTCCAGTAAAACATCTGTACGATGCCCAATAAACTCCTCCCAATTATCTTTGCTGGTCGCCGTTTCTGGGGTACGCATCAAACGGAAGTTTTGGGCTTTCCAGTTAGTGAGTATGTAAAAATGGTCTTCGTAGTGTACTACATCATACTCCAGGTCCTTTTCTCTTTGGTGAAATAAACGAAATTCGCCTTCCGGATTATCCGCTTCCAGGATTCTATAATCCTGCGAGTTAGAATAGTAAGAGCCAATAACAATATATTTCCTAGATTTAGTCTTGCTGATATAACAGAGGAAAGAATTATCTTTTTCATGCCATACTTCTACATCTTCGCTACTGGGACTGCCCAATTTATGTCGGAATACTTTAAATGCTCGCAGGGTCTCGGTATCTCTCAGGGTGTAAAAGAGGGTTTGGTTATCGTTAGCCCAAACAATACTTCCGGTTGTGTTGATAATCTCGTCTTCCAGCAGCTTTCCTGTGGCGAGGTTTTTTATCCTGATGGTAAATAAATTTCTACTAACCGTATCTTCACTGTAAGCTAGTAGTTTGTTATCAGGGCTTACCGCCAGGCCTTCAATATTATAAAAACTATGTGGTTCAGCCAGTTGATTGACATCAAGTAGCGGTTCCTCCGTGGCCTCGAGTGTCTCTTTCTTTCTGGAATATATTGGATATTCTTGTCCTTCCTCAAAACGGGTGATGTAGAAATATCCGTTTTTCTTGTAAGGAACGGACTCATCCTGCTGCTTAATCCTGCCCTTCATCTCTTCAAAAAGTGACTTCTCCAGATCTTGAATGGGAGCCATCACCTGACGGGTATACTCATTTTCTGCATTCAAATAGTCAGTAACTTCCTGATCCTCCCTGTTATTTAGCCAATAATAATTATCAACTCTTATATCGTCGTGGGCAATAAGTTCCTTGGGCTTCTTTGAGGCAACGGGTGCCTTAGCCTCGGTATTCATTTTCATTAATTAATTAATTTTAAAAGTGTTGTATTACTTAAATATCGACAGGATTATTTTAACCTGCCTAATGTTTCCGCTATTCTTTTTATGGCTTCTTTGAGCTCTGCTTCAGAAGCGGCGTAGGATAAACGAAAACAATTGTCAGCTCCAAATGCCGTTCCGGTGACTACCGCTACATGAGCCTGATGTAGAATATACTCGCAGAAATCATCAGCATTATTGATGGTAGTTGTCCCGTCTGTTTTGCCAAAAAAGTCGCTGATATCAGGAAAAATATAAAATGCCCCCAACGGTTTGTTGACTTTCATTCCTGGAATTTGACCGAGTAACTCGATGACCATATCCCGGCGTTTAAGAAAGGCTGCTTTCATGTCGTGAGTCGCTTGCATATCTGCCTCCAGAGCATACGCGGCAGCTTTCTGTCCGAATGCCGAAGCACCCGAAGTGAATTGTCCCTGCACTTTTGTACAGGCAGCGGCAATCCATCTGGGGGCACCTATATAGCCGAGTCGCCAGCCTGTCATAGCAAACCCTTTGGAAAATCCATTAACAGTAATAGTCTGATCTTTTACATGGTCAAAAGTACCAATACTGAGATGCTTCCCTGCGAAGGTGATATATTCATAGATCTCATCGGATACGATGTAAATGTTATTATGCTCAGCTACAATATCTGCAATAGCTTTCAACTCTGTTTCCGAATAAACAGACCCCGTAGGATTACAGGGAGAAGAAAATAAGATAGCTTTAGTCTTATCGGTGATGGCAGCTTCTATAGCTTGTGGATTGACTTTATAATCCTCCTCTATAGAAGACTTTAGTATTACAGGCTTTCCATCAGCAATTTTGACAATCTCGGAGTAGGAGACCCAGTAAGGCGCCAGGATGATTACTTCATCCCCCTCGTTTAATAAAGAAAGGAAAATATTGGCGATAGATTGCTTGGCACCATTAGAGACTACGATTTGGTTGATATCGTAATCGAGGTTATTATCACGCTTGAATTTGTGTTGGATTGCTTTTCTCAGTTCTGGAAGTCCCGGTACGGGAGTATACTTGGTAAAGCCATCATCTAATGCTTTTTTGGCGGCTTCCTTAATGTGATCGGGAGTATCAAAATCCGGCTCGCCAATACTCAGGCTGATGACCTGATGGCCTTTGGCCTTAAGATCTCTGGCCATCTGTGTCATTTTCAGTGTCGCAGATTCTTCCATACGCTCTAAACGCTGGCTCAGTGCAGGAGCAGAAATAGTGCTCATAAGATTTTTTTTTATTTGTGCTTGTAAGATGTTATGCGTGTAATGTGTTTAAATGTGTGATTGGAAAAACCCATCACCTTTATAAACAAAGCAATTTAAAAACTTTTTACCAAAATGCATTTTAGCCCCTGTTTAAACTTTGTCATTAAGGCCATTTCACCGAATTCCTGTATCATCAGTAGCTTATGATAATATTCAGTAGGTGGATTCCCAAAAATTTCTATCTTTCCGATAGCATTAAATGGTAATTTAGATTAAACCAACCTGTAAAATATCATCAAAACTTATGAAAGACAACTTGTCATATCTTCAGGAGTCAAGAGAAAAAGCGCTTTTGGGAGGAGGCCAAGCGAGAATAGATAAACAACATCAGAAAGGTAAGCTAACTGCCAGAGAAAGAATTCATTTCCTTCTTGATCAGGGTTCTTTTGAGGAAATAGGAATGCTGGTAACACATAGGAGTCATGATTTTGGGATGGAGAAACAGCGTTTCCCCGGGGATGGAGTCGTTACTGGCTACGGAACAATCAATGGTAAGCTGGTTTATGTCTTTGCTCAGGATTTTACGGTATTTGGCGGTTCGCTTTCAGAATCTCACGCTGAAAAAATCTGTAGGATAATGGATCTGGCCATGAAAAATGGAGCGCCTCTCGTTGGGCTTAATGATTCAGGTGGTGCCAGAATCCAGGAGGGGGTTAAATCGTTGGGTGGATATGCTGATATTTTCTACCGAAATGTCATTACTTCGGGGGTAGTCCCTCAAATCTCTGCTATTATGGGACCTTGTGCCGGAGGAGCGGTTTATTCTCCTGCCATGACAGACTTTACAATAATGGTAGAAAACAGCTCTTACATGTTTGTTACCGGGCCTAATGTTGTAAAAACAGTTACTAATGAAACGGTTACTGCCGAAGAACTGGGCGGGGCTTCTGCCCACGCTACCAAATCAGGGGTGACGCATCTTACGGCTACTAACGACCTGGAATGCATATCCAAAATAAAGCGCCTGCTCAGTTATATGCCCCAGAATTGTGAAGAAAAGCCGGATTGCTTGCCCTACGAAATGGGAGAGGAAATAAGAGAGCAACTAACTGGTATTGTACCCGAAAATAATAACCAGCCTTACGATATGAGAGATGTAGTAGAAGGCATAGTAGATAAAGAATCTTTTCTGGAAATTCATTCCGATTACGCTGAGAATATTATTGTCGGTTTTGCTCGCATTGCCGGCCGAAGCATTGGCATTGTTGGGAATCAGCCCATGAGCCTGGCCGGTGTCCTCGATGTTGATAGTTCCAAAAAAGGAGCCAGATTTGTAAGGTTTTGTGATTGCTTTAATATTCCCCTTTTGGTTTTGGTAGACGTACCAGGTTTTCTTCCCGGTACAGATCAGGAGTGGAATGGCATAATAACCAATGGTGCTAAGTTACTTTACGCATTTAGCGAGGCCACTGTACCAAGAGTGACGCTCATCACTAGAAAAGCCTACGGTGGCGCCTACGATGTGATGAACTCCAAGCATATCGGCGCTGATATGAACTATGCCTGGCCTACCGCCGAAATCGCTGTTATGGGAGCAAAAGGAGCATCTGAGATTATTTTCAGAAAAGAAATTGCTGCTGCCGATGATCCGGCGGCCATGGCCAAACAAAAAGAGCAGGAGTATCAGGAAATGTTCGCCAATCCTTACCGGGCCACGCGTCGTGGTTTTATCGATGAAATTATAGAGCCAAAATTCTCAAGAAGAAAGCTGATTCGGGCCTTCGACATGCTAGAGCAGAAAGTGGCCAATTTGCCAAAGAAAAAGCACGGGAATATTCCTTTATAAGTAGTTAAGGAAAAGTTAAAACAAGTTTAAGGTTGTCCCCTTATCATGATTATTATACTAATGGACAAAGCGATTTTGCAACAACTAAAATCGACGTAAGAATTTAGGATTCTTTTAATAGTAGAAATGAAAGAAATGGTCTAAAATTTACGTTAGTTGGTAAAATTTTAAATGTCAATACATCATGAAAAAAGTAACCATCTTATTTGTGTTTTTTCTTTCAATGGTCAATTTATCTTTTGCTCAGACTGGCAGCGATGTTAAGGAGGGCAAAAAAAGTAGAACGGTCGATTTATCCCAAATGGTAGGTGTAGAAGATGCTGAATTGATCGACCAAATTATGATTACCGTAAGAGGAGTGGGGAGCAGTGCTAAGTCTTTTCTCAACGCTCAGAGTGTCAAGCCTTATATGATGCCTGTACGCAGGATAGGGGTACGAGGTACAGACTTTAGCTACGCGCTGGCCAGCTGCCTTGAGTTTTATGTGAATCTGGAAAAGAACTACAAAGTAAATTTAAGTCCTGATTATATATCCCTGAGTCTCCAGGCTTCTGGCAAGCCAGTGTCCTTCAAAGATGCCATGGCCTTCCTAATGCAAAGTGGAACGGTTGATGCGGCAATTATGCCCTATGATTCTCCATCTTTGACAAATGCAGTTTACAACACGCAAAAATTCAAAATTACCAATTATCTGCACATCTTCAGATCTGTCACCAAGGAGCAACAAAAAGTCTATGAAGTGAGAAAGGCGCTGATGAGAGGAAACCCCGTAGTGGCAAAAATTAAAGCTAGCAGTGCAATAAGGGGCGTATCAGGAGAAGATATGTTGAGCGTGAGCGCAGGCAGTGAGGAGTTTACCTTCGTTGTAGTAGGATATGACGAGAATAAAAAAGCACTAGAGCTGATGAGTTCATGGGGAAGTACCTGGGGAGACAATGGATACATCTGGGTCTCTTACAGCGATTTTGGTAAGCTGGCTACTGATGGTTTTGTGATGTTACCTACTAATATGTAATAACTGAATCTAAGTAGTGGAGTGGATAAAGTGTTAGGCTCTAACGAATCATGAGGCTTTATTCATTCCTACAACAAATACCCTGGTTGTGTACCAAAATAGATTTTCCGGTTTTTTGAGTTCAATCATTTTATCGGAGCTTTCAAAAAAGATGGTTGTTTATATAAAAAGTGAAAGGTCATATCATTTACCTTTCACTTTTGTATTTTTGAAAAATGAAAAGAATCGGTTTATTATCAGATACACATTCTTATCTAGACGATCAGATATTTGACTATTTCGAAGAATGCGACGAAGTGTGGCATGCCGGCGATATTGGTGATGAAGCTGTTACTGATGCGCTGGAAGCGTTCAGGCCTTTCAAAGCGGTTTATGGAAATATCGATGATAAAACAATCAGCTTGCGATATCCTCTGGATTTGAGATTTTACTGCGAAGGTCTTGATGTGTGGATGACACACATCGGAGGATATCCCGGTAAATACAAAAAAAGGATTAGAGAAGAAATGGATGCTAACGCTCCTGGACTATTTATTTGTGGGCATTCTCATATCCTAAAAGTAATGCCGGATAAGAAATACAACTTACTCCATATCAACCCGGGGGCATGTGGAAGACACGGCTTTCATAGCGTAAGAACTATCGTGAGGTTTTCCATTGAAGATGGTCGACCCTTTGACCTTCAGGTCATCGAGTTGGGGCTACGTGGCCGGTAATCAGAATCTTAGCGAAACACCATACTGAATATATCCCATCGCATTCTGGTTGATAAGTGGCTGCAATTGACTATCATACGAGGAAAAAACGAAGTAATTTATCACGTCAAAAGCAAAGAGAAAACCGCCTTGTAGAATGATTGATTTACCAAATCCCTCTAACTGGTCTTGGTTTTTATCAACATTTTTACTTCTCTCTATCAGGTAGGCTCCGCCGAGCATATACCCTATATCAAGTCCGGCGTTGAAGAGGAGCGTTTTTTGAAAACCATGATGTTCCTGTACGGTTTGATAAAGGTCAAGTGCACCAGCATCAGCTTTAGTAGCCGAGATGAATCCAAGGGTGGCAATTCCGAGATTAACGACATTCCAACCGATGTTCATAGTATGAAACTGCCTTTCAACTCCACTGTGTTGGCCTCGAAGTACTGAACCAAGGGCTATATTTCCTACGGCCCAACCTCCCAGGATGTACATGGCCGTGCGTTGTTTTTTAAGCCTGAATTCATTGAATTCCAACAATCTCGCATCCTGAGCTTGAAGAGAAACAGAAAAGAAAATACAAACGGTAATGATAGTCAGATAACGCATAGCTCGATCTTTCAAGTCTTTTTATAGTATCACTCAAACGCAATCTTTCTTTAAAGGTTTATTTTTTTTCCGGTGGCTTCTGGTTTTTGTTTTTAAATCTTTCGGCCCATTTCTTTTTGGCGAGTTCCTGCATATTAACTACTCGATCTGATTCATCAACAATTTCTTTTCCCAGCAGGGATTCAAACATATCTTCCATAGTGATAATACCGAGGACGATGCCGAATTCGTCCACAACAATATTGAGGTGTTGCTTTTTGTTGGTGAGTTGCTCAAAAAAGCCCGTTAGCGGAAGGTCATCCTCCACTACCGCTACTTCTCTTTTCAAATCCTTAAGCTTTACATCATCCTTATCTTCGGCCATGTGCTTAAGCAGTTCGTCTTTCAGGACAATCCCGGTGACATTATCTTTGTCTTGTCGATAAATGGGAATTCTGGAAAAAGGAAGTGGATCGTGCTCAGTATAAAATTCCGAAACGGTCATTTCTTCATTAGCCATTAGCACCACCGTTTTGGGCGTCATAATTTCTCTGACCGTAAGCTTTTCAAACGCCAGCAGATTGTTAATAATCGTTGATTCACTCTTGTCCAGTGCACCGGTTTTTTCTCCTTCGGCTGTCATAGCGGCGAAATCTGCCCGGCTTAACACAGATCTGTCTTTTTCATTTTTCAAACTCTTTGTGATCAGTTGACTTAACCACACCAGTGGTTGAAGCACCAAAATCAGTACGCGTAAAGATCGTACTGTAAAGGGAGTAAGCCTCTTCCAATTGTTAGCTCCTATAGTTTTGGGGATAATTTCGGAGAGAATGAGTATGGCTAAGGTCATAAGACCGGCCACCATGGGTTCGGCACCTATTTCAAAAAAATAAAAATCAAACTTCATAGTTTCTCCAAATGCACTTTTTACGCTTGCTCCCACACCTATAGCCCCTACTGTATGAGCTATCGTGTTGAGCGTTAGAATGGCCGAAAGTGGTCTGTCAATATCTTTTTTATAATACATTAGTTTCATTCCCAGGCTTTTATTTTCCTTAGTTACGGTCTGTATGTACGAAGGCGTAATACTCAACAGAACGGCTTCCAGAACCGAGCAAAGGAAAGAGAAAACGATAGATACGACAAAAAACAATATTAAGTAGAGCATTGGCTGTTCAGTTTTTGCTGTAAGCAAGTATACGAAAATCAAAAACGTTGTTTATTACTTTGATTATACTGCTAATTTCAGCAAATAAATATACTAGTAAAATGAATCTAATTATGTATTTTGGTAGTAATTTCATCTTCACAATTATAATAATCAATATAAATGAAGCGTCAATTTTCTAAAGTGCTACCCTTATTTTTGTCTATGGCTATATTGCTGACTCCCTCCTGCAATACCAGTAAATCCTTTCAAGGAGCAATGGTCGGAGGCGCATTAGGCGGTATTATTGGAGGCGCATTAGCCGGTAAAGGTAAAAAAGCCCGGGGGATTTTAATTGGTTCCGTGTTGGGAGGAGCAGCCGGAGCTGCCATTGGAAAATATATGGATAAACAAGCCGAAGAAATCGAAAATGACCTGGAAAATGCTAATGTAGAGCGCGTAGGAGAGGGGATTTTGATCACCTTTGAATCCGGTTTGTTATTCGACCTGAACTCCTTTGCCTTAAAAGCTCCAACTAAAAGGAATTTAGAAGAGCTATCTACTATCTTGCAAAAATACGACGATACAGAAATTCTCGTACAGGGGCATACCGATTCTTCTGGAGATGAAAACTACAACTTCGAATTGTCTAACAATAGAGCTCAGTCAGTAGCAAATTACCTGACTTTAACTGGTGTGAAAAATGATCGTCTGGTAACTATGGGGATGGGAGAAAGTGAACCAATAGCGGACAACAGCACGGCTGCCGGTCGGCAAAAGAATAGACGGGTAGAAATCGCTATTGTAGCCAACAAAAAGCTCAGAAAGGCAGCTGAACGAGGAGATATATAAAAAGTCGTAGCTTTAAAGTCTTTTAAATTTATTGCCTGGAATTAGCGGTCAAACCTAAAAATTATGGAACAACCACTACCACCGAGAGCATTCCGAAGAATGGATGAGTCTCCAGATGAACTATTTTATGCTCAACCGAGATTTGTTACACATATTGACGATATGGCCGTTCAGGCTGTAACTCAGCTGTACCGTGAATACCTTCCACCATTTGGTACGATTATGGACCTGATGAGTAGTTGGATCAGCCACTTACCAGAAGAAGTTCAGTATGCCAAAGTGGTAGGCCTGGGAATGAATCAGGAAGAGCTGGAAGCCAATAAACGGCTGGATGAGTATCAGGTGCAAAACCTAAATACCAATCCGGCACTAAATTTTGCAGATGATACTTTTGATGGTATAGGCATATGTGTTTCAATCGATTATCTGAATCAACCTGTAGAGGTCATCAAAGAATTGGGACGGATCACCAAACCCGGAGCTCCTTTGATTATTACGTTCTCTAATCGTTGCTTTCCTACTAAGGCTGTTGCGATTTGGCATGCTTTAAGGGAAGAACAACGCCCGGGCTACGTCGCTAAGCTCTTGCAGCAAAGTGGTAAATGGAAAAATATAGAAATGATGGATCGAACACCGTCGGCAGGGCATGACCCTCTTTACGCCGTTATCGGAAAGAGTGCCTGAGCAGAATAATAAACTGAAATAGGAGAGAAGTGGTGAGAGTTCAATCGAAGTTCTTTAGCCCTCCATGAATAGTTCGGCATTAGTTTTTATGGTGTATTTCTGCTGCTTTAGTGGGATTCTTATGGTAAAAGTACTGCCCATGTTGGGTTGGCTTTTTATACTAATCTTCCCATTGTAAGTTTCTACGATTTTTAGGCATAAATACAGACCTAAGCCTATACCTTTCTCTCCGCTTGTGCCTCTTCTTCTGTTTTTTTGGCTGAAGTGAAACAGTTTATCAATTTGTTCGTCTGGTATGCCTATACCATTATCTCTTACACTAACACAGACTATATCCTTTTCAATTCTGGAATCAATAGAAATGCTGCCATTAAGGGGCGTAAATTTAACGGCATTGCCAATCAGATTCCTGAAGATAATCTGGAAATGTTCCGCCTCCATAAAAAGACGAGCCATTGGCGAGACCTTATTCAAAATCTTAATATTTTTTTCCGCACTCATTTCTGAATAAAAGGCAATGATATTATCTATCGCTCTTTGGATATTAATTTCCTGTATTTTTATATCACTGTCGCCATCCATCTGTTGACCTACCCATTCCAAAAGGTTTTCAAGGGTTTGGTAAATCTGCAGGGTATTACTTCTAAGGGCAGTGGCCATACTGATGAATTCCTCTTTAGTCAAATCTCTGGACAGCAGTAAATTCAATGAGCTTTCCAGTTTGCCAATAGGGCTCCGTAGGTCATGACTTAATACTGCAAATAGTTGATCTTTTACACTATTGAGCTGATGCAATGCTATGTTTTGATTAACCATCATTTCTTTTTGATGACTAATGGCTTCATTTTGCCTTCCAACGATTTTATTTTTCTTCACGAGTGATTTGTTGGCCCTATTCTTAGCATTTCTGTTACGTATAGCAATAACTACTACCAAAAGGATAATCAAAAGTGCGAAGACAGCGTTATTCTGAAGAATTTCCTGGTCTTTCAGCTGTAATTCTCTCAGCCTGAGGTATTTGTCAGGACTGGTTTCCAGCTTTTGCTCATCTAGCAGCAGATCAGCTTCCAAAAGGCCTACAATAAAAGCTTTACCATTTATCTGATTAACTCCCGCGGTACTTTCAAGAGTTTTATCGTGATATTCAAGGGCTTTTTTGTAGTCCCCCTTCATGGCGTAGATATCAGAAAGCAACTCATTTATTTCGCCTAAGCGATTCAGGTGAGGTAAATCCTCTGAAGATATAGTTGCTTTTTCCAGGCAGTTTATTGCCTCTTTGTATTGACCGGATGCCTTATAAGTTTTGCCTAATTCTATATTTGCCAGGGTTTGTATTTGGGGGTAACTACTTAATTCCAGTGCACTTGAGTACTTCTCTTTAGCAATTGAAAAGTTACTATTTTCATAGTTTACTTTTCCTTCCAGTATCTTGTTGATGGCTAACTCAAATGTGTTATTGGATTTTTCAAAATAAATATTGCTGCGCTCTAGAAGTAACCCAGTCCAATCAAATTTTCGCTGTAGATAAAATAAATGAGCAAGTTTGTAATAAGCTCTACCAATTCTTTGCGGACTGTTTAATGCTTTTGCGATACAGAGTGCTTCCTCAAAATGAAACTTGGCCTTGTCAAATTCTTCAAGTAGTTCGTAACATTGTCCCAGATTGTTGTGAGTAGCGATAAACTCATAATCAGCCGCCTCCAGCTCCTTTTTAATTTCTATGGATCTTTTGAAATAAGCTCCAGCCTTCTGAGCTCTGTCCAACTCCAGAAGGATTTCACCCTGATTATTCAGACTATTGGCATACTGTAATTGACAATCTGAAAGGTCACTGTGAAAAAGAGCAATGGAATCCACTTTCTTTAGATAAAGCAGACTTTTCTCTATATTGCCTTTGAGCTTCTCCAGTCTGCCTTTTTTAAGGTATACACTTCCAAGTAAGCACGGATTATCAATTCTAAGGGCCAGGGTCTCCGCATTATCAAACATTACAGCTGCTTCTTCATAGTGGCCTTTGCTAAGTTCAAGGCTGCCAAGTGCGAAATCAGATCGATGCAATAGTTCATTGGATACTATAGCATTATCCAAAATTTTTAGGGAACTATCCATTAGCTTTTGTGATAATTGATGCTGCCCAAGCTTAGCTAGTAGAATACTTTTAAGCTGAATAGCCGGAAGTAATTTCACTTGCTTGTACTCAAGAAGTTGGCCTAGATTTATGGCTCTGTTAATAAAAATTAAGGAAGAGTCTAGGTTGATCTTTCGGTAGGCTTCTGCTCTTTGGAGTAGCTGCTCAAAACGGTCTTCTGTAATCACAGCCGATTGAAAAGCCCTGCTACTATTTACACAAGCAAGACATAAACCTGTTAGGCTCAGGAGAACAATGCAAAAAATCAATAGTTGTGTTAAGTATCTTTTCATGATTATGATTGCCAACGTTCAGTTAGTGCAGTTAAGCAATAATTCGTGTAATAATTTTTCTTCTTATAGGTCATTATTTTTAGGTAGATCAATTATCCACTTGTGGCTACCCTGATTGTGCATCAAGCTCAGCTTACCCTTATAATAATTCAGGATTTCTCTACAGATAGCTCCCTTATTATTTTTTTCTACCCGACTACTAGCGAGGTATTCCTCACAGTTTCCATCTAGGTAAATGGCTTTTTCCCCGTTTTTCTTAATTTTTACAATCAGCAAAGTTCTGTCTGGTTTTTTTGCACAGAAACCAATCAATAATTCATCACCCGGAGTAGATTGATTAATTTCCAGCGTAGCGAGATATTTGATAATTTCCTTAAGGCAATCCGGGTGGATAGCCGCTGTAAGTCCTTCTCTTGAATTGTTTCTTAAAGTGATATCATTGATAGAAAGAATTCTTTTTAAATCTGATCTTACTTCCTCCACAACCGGCCATACTTTAGTCGAACAGGGCGTGATTTCGTTGTAGTTAAATTTAATATTGGAAAGCTGAAGGATATTATTTAAATCCTGCCCTAAGATAGCAGTGCCTCGCTTTAGTTCGATGGCCTTTTCCATAAAATTATCAGCCGATAAGTTCTGTGTGAGCATAGAACCCAGAATGCGCTCCAGTGAAATAATAGGCACTTTCAAATCATTGCTAAGCGTTCTGAATAGCTCGTTTTTATTGTTGTTTAATCCATCGAGATATACTTTTTGCTGCTCGATAATTCGGGTTTGCTCCAGGATTTCTCTTTTCTTTTGTTTGATCATTCTGTTGCTATCCAACAGTTTAGAATTGATCGAACGCTTGATATAAAGACTCCGGTGGGCCCATATGGCAATGAGGGCCATAACGAATATCGCTGCATAAAGCATAAAATTAATCCTCTTTTGAGTGCGATATTGCTGCTCCTGCACCAGATGTTTCTCTAATTTT
This sequence comes from uncultured Saprospiraceae bacterium, assembly GCA_964628385.1. GTDB lineage: Bacteria > Bacteroidota > Bacteroidia > Chitinophagales > Saprospiraceae > JANQPA01. The sequence continues at coordinate 110,919 of CAZVOD010000002.1, read as the reverse complement.
TGGGTTCTAAGTTGGTTTTGCAGAGACTGCCGTTTAGTATCAATTTGTATCCCCTGAATGGCTTTTTCTAAATTGAGTTGGTCTATTTTTTTTTGGCTCTTCTGATGATGCTTTTGATAAAATAAAGCTTTTTCATAATCTTTTCGCGCTCTAAAATAGAGGGATAAAAAACCAGAGGCATTGCGGAGGGTATATATAGAGTCAATGGGATTGGCTAGTTTGAAGGCTTCCTGGAAATAGGATGCAGCTTTCTCTGGTGCCCCTTTTTCAGCATAGATTTGAGCTATTTTACCAGCATTGAAGGCTTGCAATCCATTGATGTGCAATTGGTCAGTCAGCTGGTAAGATTGTTGATAATAATAAAGCGCTGAGTCAGGCGCTCCTTGCAGATGTAATAAGCCGGCCATTTTTTGTTTGGCCTGAATGAGGATATCCGGGCAGTCTAGTCCTCCAAGAATGGTAATTGACTTTTGCACACTGGCAATTGCAAATTGCGGCTTTTTTAGTTGCTCATAAACAGCGGCAAGGTAAAGATAAGCCAAAGCTTGTTTGCGAGAGGGAGAATTGTCTTCGTAGAATTTTAAGGCCCTTTGTAGATTTTCCTTTGCCCAATTGGGGTTGGAGAGTTTGTAATATAAATAGCCCAATGTATGAAGTGCATGGGCTTCAAGCTTCTTCTTATGCCCGACCTGGCTTAGCCGATAGGCCTTAGAGGCATGAGCCTCAGCAGCTTTAAAATTATTCAGACAAATATTAATGGTAGAAGAAAGCAGGTAAGTTTTTATGAGTAGATCAGTATCTGGACTGTTTTCTATTTTTTGAAGGAGTATATCCAGCTTTTCTATAGCTTCCCGGGGTTGATAGTTATTAAAGGTATGCTGTGCTTCCTCAAATAATGAATAGTTTAGGCTATCCATGGCACGCTTCAGCACATTGCTTTGAAGGTTCACGGGATAATTTAGGATCAGGAACAACGATATGATTAGATAATTTTTCATAACAACTTGCTTTGACTCTTCAGAGCCAATGCTATTATTGTATCAAAATTACTTTTTTTTTCTATTTGATGTTGGCAATATTGCTATGTGCTACATCAGATGGCTTATTTACTGAAAAATGTATGCTTTAGTAAAAAAACAATTTTGCGCACCGGATTAGGCACAAATTTATTATCTAAATCATACTTCTACACCTATAACAATGTGGTACTCTATGGTATCATGAACTTTTTTATAGCAAGAAAGGAAAGTATTGATATTGGATAACTTTTGCGAGCTCTTAGTCGGGTCACCTATCTGCTGCGCAAGCGCTAATTTAGCTTTTTCCATGGCTGAAGCCCGGGCAGCAGTAGGATTCTTACCCTCAGCAATGCCTTTGGCTATTAATAATTTTCCATTATTCAGTTGCTTTTTCATGGCCTGCAATCGATCGAGTTGTAACTCGAGGGGTAAACCTCCCGCAGGAACCTCGTAAGTGGTATCTGTATTGTAAAGTGCAATAACTTCTTCTAAAGAAGATAAATTGCTATTTACTTTTTCTGTAGTTTCTAATTCATTCATTTTGAAGGAATTATAGATGAGTATGCCCGCCAGTAACACTACACCTATACTGCTGAAAAGTACAACTATTAAGTTTTTTTTATTCATGACTAATTGGTTTAGATTATTCTTTAGGGAAATAAGTTATTCTCCCGTCTATTCCATGAAGCGTAAAACCTTCTATCTTTGTTCTGTTAGTCCACTCAAATTTTAATCGGTATTTCACCTGAGCATCCAATTCAAAAATATATTTAGTCTTGGGGAGTAGTTTTATCTTTTCTCCTATCTCCGTGTTATTAAGGTACAGTTGTTGCTGAATTAGTTGAATTCTATACTTATCATATTTTCCGGTGAACGTCATCAAAAAATCAGGCCGCTCATTACTTTCATCAGCCCGAATACCCTCTTCCAGCCATTTTACCCTGAGTAAATATTTGGAAGATGCGTCCGCATTGAGTTGCATGGCCTTTTCAAAGGTCACTTTGGCCTTTTTGAATTGATGATTCAAAGTATAAAGCTCCGCCAATTTTTCTAAAGCAAAAATATCTGTTGAGTACTTTTGCAGGAAGGCCTCAAAAAAAGGAATTAACAAATTACCTTTCCCATATTCCTTCAGGGAATAGGCAATGCCGTCCATCCAGTTAGCATCAATTAGCTTGGGATATTCCAGATTGATTTGCCGATAAAGTTCTCCAGCTTCTTTTACCTGCCCCTCGTAAAGCGTTTTTTTGAGTTTTTTCTTATAAATAACCACAGGTTCGTCAAAAAGGGGATAGTCTAGCCAATTGGCAATAGGGGCTAGGCGTTGGCCAAATAGGCTACCAAGTTCTTCGAGGACGGATAGGCCGTTCTCACTATTTGAAAAATAAACAAAAGCTTTCTTTTCCTTCAAGTTAAAGGCAGTAAAGCCCCTAAATACTCTATTATCGCCCCAATGCCAGTATACTGGTTCTTCGTCAACTTTTTGAATACCCCAACCCAGCGACCATTGCAATGCATCATCGGACTCAGGTACTTTGGCTTGTGGACTGAGTAATAATCGCCAACTCTCCGGCCTGATGAGCTGCTGTTGTAGTATAGCTCTGAGAAAGCGGGCATAATCACTGGCAGTAGTCCAAAGGCTGGCAGCAGCATTGGGTTTCAAGAATTTTTTAAAGGAAGTATTTACACCAATTTCATCGTAAGCTACAGCGTAATCTTCCTCGAAAGAACTGTCCCAAACAAAGCTACTATGCTGCATCTTCAAGGGTTGAAAGATTTCTTTTTTTACGGCCTCTTCAAAGGGTTGGTCTAATACCTGCTCAATAACCTTGGACAGCCAAACAAAAGCCTCCCCGGAGTAAGACCAGCCACTACCCGGCTCCCGGCTTAAATTAATGCTGGTACCACTCCAGTTGGGTAGTCCTGAGGTGTGGCTGAGTACCATCCGGGGCGTTATCTTTTTGGCATACCTTACTTGATTGATTTTCGGATAAGTGACCAGCCGCCATAAAGGCTGATCCAGGTCTAGCTTCCTTTGTTCGTGAAGCTTAAGAGCTAGCAGTGCGACTATAGGCTTAGACAAAGAAGCTGCCTGAAAAACAGTATTCGGCCCTACCAACTCCATGGCATCTCTATCCTTGTAGCCAAAGGTCACCACAGTAATTGTGGTGTCCTGGATGTAAGCAAGACTCATACCAGGGATATCTCCTTTTTCTAATAACGGAGCAATCCGGGAATGGCTAATTTGGGCCTGAAGGAAAAAGGGGAGCAATAGGCTCCCCCATATTACAAAATATTTCATTTAGTAGTTTTTGAAAATAAGTTTATCAAATACTGCTCGGAGAGGTTATTTCCACCCACCTTCCCGTTCTTTGAGCATTGATACTCTTGTCGTACATGGCTTCGCAGGAGGTGGCCGGCAAATAGAACCTTCCCTTGTAAGCCGCATTCAACTGAACGACAAATAGCTTGGTTTCACCGGGATTTAAGTCAAAGAAAGTATTTACTCTGTCATCCCTGAAATCCCGGTATTCTGGCCGGCTTTCTGTTTGGTTCGAAACGAGCCCGTCAAATCTGGTATTGATAATTTCCCATCCTGAAGGAAAGATTTGGGCCAAAGCCAGCTCTTCAAACCGGAATGGCTTCTTTCCTGTGTGGCGGACTTTCACAACCGCCATAAAGTCCGTGCCTTGCTGGATAGAGCCCGGATCGATGGTGGTTCCATTGGGCAGTTGGTAGCTAAGCTCCATATTCAGATCATTGGCTGTGTTGAGCTCCCTGCCGGTCAAAGGTTGTCCCCTTTGAATTACTCTAACAAATAATGGCCCTTCTCCTGTATTTTCCAAAGCGATTGGATCACCACCGCGCCTCTCTACGGGCAGTTGTATTTGCATCATGGGGAAATCAGAAGAACCAGCATTTTTCAAAGGATCATTACCAACTTTATAGGAAAATGACAATGGAGCCTGTACATTAGCTTCTCCCACGAATTTACTCACTGCCAGCAAAGAGTAAGCCGTTGTTTGGGTACTATACCATGACTCTGATGCCAGCCGATCAGAAATATACTGAACCAGGTCAGCGGCTTCATCTCTACGGCCCAGAACTACTAGGGTTTCTAGTATCATCGCTTTATCTCTGACATCAGAGCCATAAGTTCCGCCTAATTCCTTATAGCTAACTACTTCTGTGTTGACATTGTCGATCATCTTTTCAGCAATCGCCTTTTTTCCCGTTTGCGCGTACGCAGCAGCCAAGCGCCATTGTGCTTGGCTGCTAAGAGAATTAATTTCCCTAAGCCTATTCATCCCTGGTAAATCTGCTTGCCCGGCCAATGCCAAACTGTACAGGCGGTAGGCCTGGTCTAGCTCATTACCTCGACGGTTGCTAAACCCATAAGTTGAAAGCCTTGGAGACCACAACCGGGAAGTTTCTCGCTGAAAAGTTATCCAGGAGCTGATTAGGCTACCTGGTACTGTGTAGCCCTGAGCTTTGGCTTCCAAAAGGAAATGTCCGGCGTAATTGGTAACCCACTGATTGGCATTATTTTCACCTGGCCAATAGGAAAAACCTCCTTCCGGTGTCTGGAAGTTTTTTAGCTTATTAATAGTTGCTTCTACATTTTCCTGTATCCTTTTTTTGTCTTCCTCTCCTAATTGTATCAAATTATCTACATAAAGCTGAGGAAAAGCTGCCGAAATCGTTTGCTCAATACAGCCATATGGGTAACGGGTAAGATAAGATAGCCGTTCTTCCAGGTTCAACGGCGGGAGCGTACTTAACTCCAGAGTACCTTCATTAGTGCCCGACATGCCCACGCGTTTGATTTGGGCAGTCCATGAAGCTCCCGGATCCAACACCTTGGCCTGAAGGTCTGTAGCCAAAGGGTTGGGATTTCTTACCATTAGCTCAATTTCCTGGGTAGCGGTTTGACCACCACCTCTGGCAATGATCTTGAATTTAACAGGGCCTATCTGCTCAGCAACCGAAAGGTCAAATTCAACTACTTGCTGATCGGCAGCGCTGAGGTTAATAGTCTTTGATGACTGATCCGTTATCTGGATCAGGCCGCCCTCGGTTTCCAGGTCTACAGTGACTGTACTTATTTTATCGCTGGTACTAAATACATTGATCGGCAGCTTTAATTGCTCGCCCGGCCCCAAAACTCTGGGCAGACTACCCAGTACCATAAGCGGCTTTTTTACCGGAGTTGTCTTCTCGGCGCTACCGTAAGCACTGCTGTAAGAAGCTACGACCATCGTTCTGACTGCTCCCACATAGTTAGGCATTTTTAGCTGATGCTTTTTCTTCTTACCTGCTTCCAGGAAAAAAGGCCCAAGGTGCATCACTACGGGCTCAAATCTGTTGACATCAGGATTCTCTTGTGGTGTATCCGGTGCAGCATCGCCTCCAATGCTCAGCAAACGATTCATCTGGCCACCGAAAGCCCCGAGTACCTGATCGTATACATCCCAGGTACGTATTCCCAACGCTTCTCTGGTATAAAAACTACTGTGAGGATCCGGTGTCTTGAAACTAGTCAGCCCCAGAAGGCCTTCGTCTACTACAGCTATAGTATAACTCATGGCTGAGCCATTTTTTTCACTGACCTGAAGGGTAAAAGGCTCTTCCGGTCTTAATTCCTTAAGCATATCAATTTGAGGTTCCAGATAAGTAGCCGGATTTTCTACTTTTACAGGTAAAACACCATACATTCTGATTGGTAAATCATTCTGTACCTGAGCGTGTGGCTGTAACAAAGCCACATGCACATAAACATTCGGACTCATGGCTTCAGTCGCTTTAATGTTGATGTTATTATCGCCCTCCTGAGCTTCCACCCAGAATTGATCAATAATGTCTGAGCCCGTTTCAAGCGTCACTAAAAGACGACCAGCATCACCACTTGGAACAGTCAACTGTATATTTTCGCCTATCTCATAGCTCTCTTTATCTGTATTAAAGTTGAGCATAGCGGCCTGACTTCTTCCCGTATTATCATCATCCCAGGGGTAACCCACATAGAAAAAGTCGCCGGAACAATGGCCGTTTTTTTCATCACAAACCCGAATCATATATCTACCCCAATCATCTATGCGCAAATTCCAGGAAGCTCTGCCATTATTATCAGTTGTAAGCGTAACGGTTTGTTGTGCGTTGAAATGAGTACTCGAGTTGTATTGATTGATATTATCGCCGCCATTTTCCCACCACCAACGCCAGTTAACCCGGTAAAGGCCCACTGTGATCGATTGGTTGGCCCGAGGGTTACCCTGTTGATCTACAAGAATAAATGAAATATTACCGGCTTTTCCTTTGTCCAGTCGTTTTTCTTTATACTCATTTTGAGGAAGAGCAACTCCCGCAAAGGTTTCGTAGGGATAATAGGCGATAGATTTCAAATTCAGGCTAAAATTTCCACCCTTTTCAAAGACCCTGGTTTTAAATTGTGCATTCAATTTACCGGCTGCATTAGAATTGGTAAGTAAGGTCTTGGATATATTGGCTTTGCCAGCACCGTCAAGCAGACCATCAAAAATTACTTTCGTATTGCTGGCTATCCCGCGGGCCGGGTCATCAAACTCAAATTCAGGGTATTTCGTAAATGTTGTATTTGCCGGAGTGAGGGTGAGCTCTACTTTGGCCTTCAAATTTTTTGCCGGTGCTCCGTAGAGCCAATTGGAACTCAGGCTAAATTGTGTAGGTTCATTGGCTTTCGAAAGATATTCAGCACCAAAATCCAGATCTATAGACAGCCGATTGGGCCGTATAGTCTCTATCTTAAGTGTTTTGGTGAAATTAGCACCTCCCGCCTTCACTCTGGCTATCCAGTTACCGGTAGGAGATTCTATATCTGTTTTAAAATGTAAGGGATAAATGCCATTGACATTGTCAATGCTGGTAGTTTCTACACGCAAGTTCCCTCTGGCATCCGTTACTTCTAATGTAATAGGAAAATTGGTGGGCAGCGCTCCGTTAGATTTTTCTAAAATAAAATTCAAATAAATAGAATCGCCGGGGCGCCAAACCCCACGGTCAGCGTAAAGAAACCCTTTCAAACCCTTTTGAGTACGCTGGCCACTCACATCAAAGCGACTGGTAGAAAGCGCATCGCCATCCATTAGTCGCAGATAACCATAATCCTGGCTTTGCTCGGCGACAACCAAAAATGGGGATTCCTCCAATTGTATCGTCGCCATACCATTAGCATCAGTAGTAGCTTCGCCGATTTTTTGCTGTTGAAAATTATAATAACTGAGCTTGGCTCCCGATACCGGATCGGTAGACCTGAGGTCGGTGACAATTGCCGAAAAATTCCTGTCGTCACTGCCTTTTGTAATGATGCCCAGATTGGATGCAATGACATTGCGGGATATAAACTTATCCCGATTGTAATAAGCCGTGTAGCAAGGATCGTTTCGCTGTCTGTAGTTATAACCATCGTAATAACCCGCTATCCCATACCATTCATCCATTATACTGGCTGTGGTACCATCTTCATTAGTTGTGAAGGGAATAGGTTCTTTAAGATCAGCAGCGTTGCCATAAGGGCATTCATAAAAAGTATATGCCGGCTGGAATCCAATCCTAACCTGATAGATAGCTTTGGGATCATCCTGGATGAGGTCACTCAGGTCAAGCGAATATCTCGTCCATTTATCCATGCTGGCATCTGCCCGTAAATTTTGAAGAGGAATACTTTTTTGAAGAACGATCTGGCCAACTTGGTAAAGGTAGCCATCACCATTCAGGCGGTTATTTTGTAGAAATTGAAGAATATTATTGTTGTAAATTTTAAAAATTTCAATATCCACTTTATTTAAACCTATTGCCTCAAAAGGAAAATACAACCCTTCCGAGTTAGGCATAATAACGCCCTTGCCCACTAGTCTGACATCTGGCAATGGCATAGCAAAATTTACTTCCCAACGACTACCGGTGGGCATTTCCGTATTGGCTATATTTCTTATACCTGTATTGACCATAATAGTTTGGCTACCGCCAAGCCTTTGATTGGGAAATGCCCTGACCTCCTGTCCGTTTATCAAAAAGCGAAAGTTAGTCGCTCCATCGCTAAGCCTGATCAGGCCCCCTAAATCCTGGTTTTTGCTGATTGGATCCGAAAACTTAATGACCAGGGCTTGTTCTGGCAGTTGTAAGGCTTCTACCGAGAGGACTTTAAAATCACCCAGGGCAGGAATTTCAACCGTCTTTTCTCCATTTTGCCGGGAATTGATTGCCCGACCATTCCATTCCAGTTTTAGAGAAGAGGCTTCGTCGCCCCTTTGAATACCTTTAATAAAAAAACTGTGGCGCATTGGATCATCACCGTGGCTCCAGTTGATGGTCAGTGCCCGTCCATTTTGAGAGGCCTTTAGCAGTTGTTCAACATTTTCATTGGAGGCCACGTCGCTGGTAAGAATTTCGCCTGAATATTCCTGCAATTTAAAATCTTCTGGATTAGGAGTATTTAGGCCGGCTTCCACGATTTCCATAAATTGATCCCTGATTTGGAAATCAAATTCAAAAGTGCTGCTGCTCAGCTTTTCTCCAGGTAGTAGCTGCTTCAAGTCCAGTTGCACCTGATATTTCTTGCCGGCCTCAAAATGATCGTTCGGGACAAAGCGCAGGATATACTGGTTTTCCCAATTGAGTTGCCCTTTTGCTTCTGGGGTGAGCCTGAAAATTCCTGATGCGGGTGGCTGGCCAGTTTCACTTTCTCCAACCATAGGCTGGTTAAAAGTTATGCTGACATCACTGGTTTTCGATATCACCCCCGAGGTGTAACCATAGATGTAGTTCTTGATGTCAGGAGGAAGCTGAGTGCTACCGTCCTTTTGACCACAAGCCGTTAGTAAAGCCGTGGCAATAAGGAAGGCAGCAGTTCTCAAAATCTGTAGATTGCGTTTCATAGTGGAATGTTTTTTAGGCATAAAATGCTTTTAGTATAAAAAAGGGAATTTCTTTCGTCTTTTCGGTAAATCACACAACATATTCCACACGAAATGTTTATCTAGTACGATAGTTAGATATTTTCAATTCGTGTAGTGGTATGATGACAAGCTACTGTAAGTGTCTGATAAAATTAAAAAATTCTGTGTTGCCTATTCAACAAAAATAAAAACTTGTTCTTAATGACTCGTTTATTACCCATGTTTCCGTTACAATTAGTTGTTTATCCTGGGGAAAGTCTCAACCTGCATATATTTGAGCCTCGCTATAGGCAGCTAATCCAGGAGTGTGAAGAGGAAGGGATAACCTTTGGTATTCCTTCTTACATAGATAATAACGTTCAGGATATCGGAACGGAGATTGAGTTGGTTAAAATTGAAAAAAAATATCCAAACGGAGAGTTGGATGTACGTACTAAAGGAGTGGGCGTTTTCAGGATTCATGAATATTTTTCAAAAGCACCAGAAAAATTATACGCTGGTGCCACGGTTGAAAATATTGAACTGGATTACGAAGGTAATTTTGTATTGAATGAAAAGATCCTAGAGTTAGTCGCAGAGCTTTTTCAATTGCTAAACATACAAAAAGAGATACCCAGTAATGATGAAACTTTCAGGGTATTTGATATCGCGCACCATATTGGCTTCAATTTGTATCAGGAGTACGAACTATTGAGCCTGGCCAAAGAAAGTGAGCGCCAGGAATTCATCCTGACTCATCTAAACAGGTTAATACCGGTAGTAGAAGAAATGGAAAATCTAAGGAAGAAAGTACAAATGAATGGGCATTTTAAAAACATCATCCCGCCTGAAGTATAAAAAAGTCCATACAAGTATCAGGGATGTTTTTGACCCTCAGAAGAACATGAATAAGGTAGCTAGTGTGGTTCAGTAATCCCCTTGTCGACAAAGCGAGTCAGTCAAAGACTGATTGAGGCCCGCCCTAGTCACACCAAGTCAAACCTTAATTTTTATAAGTTGTAGAGTCAAAACTTTTTGATACCTGCATGGCTTCTTCTTAACAGCACAATTTGCCGTTCAGTTTTAAAAATAAAAATAAATATCGTAAAATATAAAGTATTTGAATACTTACGAAACAAGTCCGGCGCATTCGCATCTGCTATCTGCTAACGCTCTTCTCCCGGACGTATATCCAGTGTTGCCGAAATGACATGTGAAAAAGTGTTTTGCTGACTTCCCAAATCGGTAAAGGCATAATCCACATTTAGAGCGCCCAGGCGGAAACCTACTCCGATACTGGGGCGCAGGGTTAGGTTTTCGGTATTATCGAAATCTCTTTCTCTTTGAAATTGATTAGCACCGGCTCTCAGCCAAAGGAACCCCTGGTAATTGTATTCCAGGCCAATTGCGGGATCAATACTAAAGGGATCAGAAGAAAGTAACGTATTTCGCTGACCATCTGTGGTGATTACCCAATTGAGCTCCGGCCTCAAGCTACTTTTTCCAAAATCAAAGCGATAAGCCAGGCCTAGTATCAACTGGGGATTGGTAATTTCTATACTGTTGATGGGAATTTCGTTATTGGTCAGGGCCAGTACTTCTTTCTCTTCATTGGTAAAATTGAAAGACCAGGCATTGAAGGTAGTGGTGATGTCGCGAGCCATCAAGCCCAGGTAAAAATTGCTGGTCCTGTATTGTGCTCCCAGGTCTACACCAAAACCCCAGGAATTGGCAAAAGGTCCAATTTGTCGGTACACTATCTTTACATTTCCGCCAATGGATAGTTTGTTATTGCCCTTTGAAAGGTTTTGCGCATAGCTGACCAGAAAAGCATAATCAGCCGCTGAGAATTCTCTCAGGTTATCAAAGTTGATCGTACCATCACTTTCGTATAAGCTTAAAGTATTGGGGATTTCGTCAATACCAAAGCGAATAAAGGATAAGCCAAGTCTTCTCCTGCCCTGAGCAATCGGAATGGCTGCGGCTAGGTAATCGAACTTACCTACACCTCCAAACCATTCTGCGTGCATAGCTCCCAGTTGCAAACCTCTTTCAATATCCAGAAACATCAATCCGGCCGGGTTCCAGACTCCGGCTGTCACATCATCAACAGAAGCCACAACGGCATTGCCCTGGCCCTGAGCCCGGGCCCCCACACCAATAGAAAGAAACTCGTTACTGAATTTTTGGGAAAATGAAGTACTAAAATAAAAACAGCAAATAATGAGAGATAGGAAATATCTTTTAATCATTGTATTCAGGTTATTAACAGTCTGGTTGCTGAAGAATTGATTTTATACTAAAATCCGAAAAAAGAACGAAATGCTGCTTATACCTGGCCGTAAAATTTCTGCAGCTGAAAGACATTATGGGTAAGAGACTGTGGTTATTCTATTTTTGGGCTTACAGTGTTTCTTTTCGCTTTACCCGTAGGTCTCTATTGACGGCAATACTGGCATTGAGTTCAAAGCCAATAAACAAAAACAGGATATTGATTTGCAGCCAAAGCATCAGCACAATAATAGTACCAATAGAACCATACAACTCATTGTAGGTATTAAAATTATTGACATAAGCCGAAAATAGGGTAGAGGAAAGTATACACAAAATGGTAGCTAGTGTAGTACCGGCAGAAAAAACGCTGAATTTTTTCTTGATGGCCGGCCCAAAGCGATAAATGAAAGCCAGTGAAGTATAAAATAACAATATGATGGCGATATATCTGGAAAAACTGAGCAGATAAGCCGAAAAGCGATTAATCAGCTTAAATTCTGATGCTGCTTGTATGAGCGTATCTCCCAAAATAATCAAAATAACGGAGCCAATGAGCATAAGTCCTATCCAAAAAGTAAGACCAATGGCAATAATACGATCTTTCCACCCGGCTCTGTTCCGAAAGGTGGAAACGTGGTAAGATTTATCAAAACCTCTCATCAGCGAAAGCATTCCGTTGGAGGCAAAAAAAATGGCCATCAAAAAACCGAAAGACAGCAAGCCCACTCTGGGGTTGTTGGTAATATTCTCGATAAACCCAAATAGGCGTTCTCCGGCCACGCCCGGCAGGATTCTTTTGATCTCGGTGGCCAAAATAGCGTCGAAGTTTTCTCCTTCCGGCAAATATTTCAAAAAATAGCTTTTTAAGTAGGGTATAGTCGTAAATAAAACCATGATGGACGGAAACAGCGAAAGAAAAAAGCTGAACGCTGCCGAGTTGGCTCTCGTAAATAAATCTGTCCTTCCTATTTCATTAAAAACAAAAACAACCACATCATAAATAGGAACATTGAAAAAACCCGGCAGGGATTTTTTCTTGGACCCAATTCGGATTCTCCTAATTGTCTTTGATCTGAGTATACGCTTCTTTATTTTTTGCGGATCAGGTAACTTCATGATCTGTAAAATGTGGTCTTAAATGGTTTAATAAAATATCGGGAGCGGTAACGGTTTTGTAGTTTTTAGTATCAACAAAACAAAGCCTGACGGTACCGCCGTTTACTAGCCTATTTTTTTCATTAAGAATTTCTACATGAAAAGTGATAAACTTCTCCGGAAGTTCTTTCAAAGTGGTTCTAATAGTTAATAAGTCATCGTAGTAAGCGGGTCGAACAAAACGCATTTGTAGCGAAGTAACCGGCATCATTACCTGATAATCATCTTCCATAATGCGGTAAGTCAGGCCTACCGCCCGCAGCATTTCTACCCGGCCAATTTCGTAGTATTTAGCATAATGACCGTAGTACAGATAACCCATCTTATCCGTTTCTGCGTAACGCACTCTTTTTTGAAAATCAAAACGGTACATAAATCTACTGCTTAATTCAGGTAGCGGTGTATTTTTTACTTCAGCAATACCAACCACTACACGGTGTTTTGCCTAAATTTTGATCACCTTTTCCACTTCGTAAATGGAATTGATCTTTCCAGCGAATATACAATAAAAAGGAGGCTTCTGGTGTAATAGTGAAATTTCGGTAGGTCGGCCATCATCAATATAATTGGCCATCAGCTTGGATTTGATGGTGAAGTAAGACCAATAATAGTGAAACTGAACCTCCGGCCGGAAATAATTTTTGATCTGTGCCAACATCTTATTGTAATTCGATGCCGGCCTGGCGGTACATTCGTTGCAAATGCCCAGAAAATCAGGCCTGCAATGTGATACCCGGGCCATACAATCAAAGTGTGGCTCCGCTTCATAGCTGATCTTGTGATGAGTGTACGCTACAGATGATAAAGACAATAAACCACTCAGGCCATAAGGCATGATAGAGCCAAATTGGCCATCCATGACCGTAAGGCCAGTATTACTGACCTGCGGAGAGGTAACAAAAGCCATCTCTGAAATTTCATGGGTCAGGTCTAGGCTTTTCATCCCAAAAATCCGGTTGATACTATTACTGCCGGCATAAGTGGCATTAACAACCTGACCAGCACTAATGTTGATCACCTGATCTTCCCGGTGATTCTTTACTTCCAGGAGCCACTCCCGGCCATTTTGCCCGGCCATGAGAAGCTCGTGTTCGGTCATCAGGGTTATAGCATTGGGGTAGTCTTTGAGCTGATCACTGTAATATCGTGCTATAAGAATGGGATCAAAAGTGTACTCCCGGGTTTTGTAAACGGCTTCCAGCCTGTGATAATTAAAAAGCGGATGCTCTTTTACCGGCTCACACTGGATGTTAATGAAATTGCAAAATCGCTCAAATTGCTGGCTGTCTGTAAAGGAGCCATACCGATCAATACCGTAATATTTCTCAAAAGTGAAATTGATAAATGATTGATGCTCTTTTGTGAAACGTTCCTTATTTTCGTTAGACATCAAAGCTGTGGCCACACTGCGGGGATAGTGATAGCCATTGTGCAACCGGGCCTGATTGACTATCGATGCTTTTTGAAGCAACTGTCGCTCTTTTTCCAAAATCCCAACCTTAACCCCTTTTCTGGCCAGAAAAAGCGCTGTATAAATTCCAAAAATTCCTCCTCCAATAATCAAAAAGTCAAATTGTTTCATCCTTTTAATTCCGTATAAACATCTGAATAATCGTAGGTTTTGAGGTGTTCATAAAACTGAATGCTTTCCTTTAATTGCTCTACGCGGGAAGTTCCCAATAAAATACCTTTTGCATCGGGTTGATAAAAGGCGTAAATCATGCCAAAATGATTGAATGTAGTGAGCGCCGGACGTTCCTTGTTCTGGTTAAATAGAGCCTGCTGCCTCTTGATTTGGTCAACAATAGGCGGCTGGGCTGCTATTGCACCTTTTCTGACGCTCAATGAGCTGCGGCTGGTATAAGTATGATCCAGTTTTAGCCCGCCCGCATTGATACCATAGGTAACAAATCGCGGTTGCCCGTGAAAGTCCTTATAATGTTCATAGGCAGACTGGAGTAGATTGTGTTTTATCTGGATTTCGAAATCTAATTGGAATTGTTGATTCAAAGCAGCGTAAATGGCAGGGTGTTTTATGCCGGAAAGTCCGGGTTGTATGCCTTGTTCCTGCACAATACTAAGGGCTTCAAAGCTCTTTTTAATTTCTTTTTCATCCGCTCGGTTATCCCAATGAATCATCAGCGTGCGTAAATTGTCACCGAATTTAGCCTGATAGTAGCGCAGATTCATGATCAAGAAGGTTTTGGAAATATTATTATCGGGGCTCATCATATTATCCAAGCTACCTACTTTCATGATAATTTCGAGATCATTCACCTGGTGGGCTTTGATCCAGTCTTCTAAATTGTTTTCGGCCCAGCGAAACTGATCCGGGTTTTTATTGATGGGATAATTGGTGGCGCAATCTATTTTGCGAAATCCTTTTTCATAATAATAGTCAAGGAGTTGATAGCAGTTTTCTTTGGGGATAGTCCACCCCCATAGAGCGGTACCAAAATAAAGGTGAGGTATAAATGGTAGATCAGGCATCAAATATTTTGTGGTTTTTTCTTTTTAAGTTCTATCATTGACTGAATATATCTTTTGGCTAACGGGATAATCTTCACTTTACTACTAGAAGCATCGTCCGTCCATCGGATGGGTAATTCGTAAATCTTCAGGTCTAGCCACTCGGCTACTGTGAGTAATTCCGTTGAAAAGAACCAACCATTATTTTGTGCCCCCATCTGATGAAGTTGAGGATAAATATTGCGTTTTAAAAATTTAAATCCACACATTCCATCAGAAAATTGTACATTTAAATACATTCTCAAAAGCCAGTTAAAACCTCGCGAAGCAATTTCTCGTTTTAAAGTACGACCAATGACTTTTGCATCCGGGTGCAAACGAGTACCGTAAACAATGTCATAGTCTTGATCAGCAATAGCCCGGTAGGCTTCTAGAAAATGAGGAAGATCAGTGGCCAGGTCTAAATCCATATAGCCCACAATGTTCGCTTTGGATTGGCTCCAGGAGGTCTTCAAGGCCAAACCCACGCCCTTGCGGGGCACCGTCACAACGGCCACTTCAGGGAACTCCTCCTGAAGCCGCTGCCCAATGGCAAGCGTATCGTCCGTAGAGCCATTATCAGCAATGATAATTTGCCAGGCCCCGTGCATCGGCATCTGGCTTTTGATAAATTCGTGGAGTTTTCGAACGTTTTGATCTAATGTTACTTCTTCATTTAACACCGGAATTGTAATATCAAAACTTTTCATTGATTCGTTTTGTAGATAGTTTATTATTTTGCGAAAGTAACTTTTGATTTGATATTTATAGCGCAAAAATGCTAAGGAATTTATATGGACAACAATAACTTTGATACAAAGACAAAATCCTTCTGGGAGCGCCCGGAAGGTATTACCGGCATGATCTTTCTGGCTGCTGTAGCTATTGGTGGTGGTTTTGCTTTATACAACATCATCCCGCTCATCTACAGTCTTGCTCAGTCCGTACTGGGCCTTACCGCCCTGCTACTTACCCTTGGGGCTGTTTTGTATATGATATTAGACCCAAAAGTAAGGAATCTTGCCTGGTATTTTTACAAAAGTGTCATGCGCTGGGTAACCAGTATTTTTGTCAACCTTGACCCCATTGGAATACTGAGATCTTATGTAGAAGAATTGGAAGATAACTTGCGTAAAATGAAACGCCAGGTGAGCAAGCTGAGAGGGCAAATGCACAAGCTCAGGGAAGTGATCCACAATAATCAAAAAGATATTCAGAGCAATCTCAATCTGGCTAGCAAAGCCAAAGCTAATGATGAACGGGCTACAATGATACTCAAATCCAGAAAGGCCGGCCGATTGAAAGAGTCTAATATGCGCCTGGAAGATCTATACAAAAAAATGGAAGTCATGTACAGGGTGTTGACTCGAATGCACGAAAACTCTCACATCCTCAAAGAAGATATCAAAGATCAGGTAGCTGTGAAAGAACAGGAACGCAAGGCTATTCACGCCAGTAACAGCGCCATGAAATCAGCTATGAGCATTATCTCCGGTGATCCGGATAAGCGGGCTATGTTTGATGCCGCTATGGAAGCTATAGCTGAAGATGTTAGTAAAAAGGTGGGCGAGATGGAGCGCTTCATGAAAATGTCTGCCAGCTTCATGGAATCGCTGGATCTTCAAAATGGAGTTTATGAAGAAAAAGGCCTTAAGATGTTGGAAGAATGGGAAAAAGAAGGGAACTCTCTACTGCTGGGTATTGAAAAGAATACCTTACTCAATCAGGCTAACAGTGACTCCGATGTGCTTGATCTGGATGCTCCCATGAAAGAGCCGATCAGAAATGCCAATCACCGTAATCAATACGATAATTTTTTTGAATAAACTTTCTTTCAAATAGCTACTTCTGCTCCTTAATTAGCTGCCAGGAGCAGAAGTGGCTGTTGCATATCCTCACCACCTCACAAAATCCGTCATTTTTTCATGTAATTAACCCATTCTAATACCCACGAAGCAAGTCAAAACCTAAAAAAGTCCCCCCTTCTGGCGAAAGCCGGAAGGGGGGCTTTTTTTACGACTTGCTTAACTTTTTTCCCGAAATATTAAATTTTCATATTCGTTCTGGAAAGCATGAAAAGACTAATCATTATCTCCGTTTTGGGTTTGGCATTCTGCACCTTCATGCAAGCTCAGTCTTATGATTTTACCTTGGGCATGCGGATGGGGACGGATTGGGGTGTAAGCAGCCAATTCCGTGTAGCCAAAAATCTTACAATTGAAGGCATCTTACAATCTAGTTTGCAGCGAGAAGAATTACTGGTAACGGTACTGTTAGAGCAGCACAATCCTATTATCACTCGTCGATTGAACGTTTATTACGGAGGGGGAGTGCATAAAGGCTGGATAACAGCAGCTGATGAAGTAGACTATACAGATCCTGCCGGGATCACAATGATTGCGGGCCTGGAATTTACCATTGCCAAATTAAATATTTCCTACGATATCAAACCGGCTGTTAATCTCACCGGAGGAGAACAACAATTCTACTCTCAGTCGGGTATTAGCCTGCGATATGTTATTGCCAAAAGAAACAGCATCTTTAAAGTCAATAAGAAAAAACAGCGAGAGCGTCGTAAGCGTAAGCGTCAGCGGGCGAGAGAAAAGCGCAAAAGACAAAAGGCTAAGAACAACGCATAAGGGTCACACGACTGCTTCTTCTCCGAGAATACTTTGTCTGAAATCTTTCTGTAGTAGTAGTTTAAGGTTGGTAAACACAATCCAACCCATATTGGTACATCTTAGAAAAACATCGTTTTTATGGTGGTAAGCTAATTCTTCTCTTAGCTGTTTAATCTTTTCCGGGAATGATATCTGATCTCTAGTCATAGACCTAAAAAGGTCTTTCACTTGGGTTTGGGTAGATTTTATCCGGGTTGCAATTAGGCTTCGCTCTTCCAGTTGATATTGTTTTACTGTCTCGGGAGTCATGTGCTTGATACCCAGAAAAATGATGGGATTATTTTCTTTATAAAATTGGGGCAGGTAAAAGCTTTTCCGTCCTTCATAGGATTGCTGGTCAAAGTCAATTGGCCTTATCCGATATTGAGAACCTTCAATATCAGGAGTTACATCTACAACGTAATTGTAGGAACGCATATCTCCGAGTAGTCTTACAAAGCAGCGTTCGTTAAATTTTACAAATTCCTTAGCTATACGAATTTCATTAAAAGGCAATTGGTCCAAATGATTTTTGATAAAATCATCACCGGGAATACCCGCGATATGCTCTTCAATAAGCGTTTGTCTGTCTACCAGGTACATTACCCGATTAGGAGAGAGCAAATCCTCGAGCTCTAGGCCATACACCCTGGAAGCGTCTCCTTTTTTTACATAGAAGTGGTCATAATTGTCATTTAATCTATTGATGATACGTACCCTGAAAGGATGCGTATTGCCAAAGGTGCAGTAGTCAATTCTGGCGACGGAGAGATGCTTGAGTACTTCGGTATCTCCATCCGTTTTTAGTAAGGCATAGATGTTGGTCAGCGCTTTGTATAACTCTTGTTGATCAGAAGGCGAGTAGTATACCGTCTCCCAGAGCGTGTCATTGCCCTGCTGATCAATTAGCGGAAGGGAAGAGCCATATCTGAGCAGGTCTTCATATTGAAGTGGAAGTTCTACTTGCCGGTTATACTTTCTGAGGTATGACCGCAATTCCTCCTTGATGTGAAACAAAATTTTCTTCTTTGATGGTATATTCCCTTGCATAGTTGCTTTGTTAATTGGCAGCCTGTTTTTCAAATGCGGGTTTCATGGCATATACCCGATCAAGGCTGAATTTCATCGCTACGGCATGCCCGCCATTATCTCTGACCACTCTTTTGCGGACTTCTTCCTGCCAGAATAAATCCGGAGAGGCAAGGCTCCGGTCGTATATTTCCTGATAAGTCATAATGAATGGAATTAGTAGTTTGGAGTAATGAATGAGATAAATCCGCTTGAAGGTAGCCGGAAAATAGCGTAAAACCCCATTTCCCACTACCTTTAAGCGCTAATCCTACATTACTGTTTATGCTTTGTGCTTTACCAGTGATCCGTCAATGATTTCCTGTACAACTTCCGGGTTGAGCAAAGTAGAAATATCACCTAAGTTGGAGGTCTCGTCAGAAGCCACCTTTCGGAGTATTCGTCTCATGATTTTACCAGAACGCGTTTTGGGTAAACCGGATACAAACTGTATTTTATCCGGCTTGGCAATCGGTCCTATTTCTTTTTTTACCACATCAAGCACCTCCTTGCGGAAAGCATCCAGGTCATCTACTTCATGGTTGACAATGAGGTAAGCATAAATCCCTTGCCCTTTGATGGCGTGAGGATACCCTACAACAGCAGATTCTACAACATCAGGGTGCTGGTCAATGGCATTTTCAACTTCGGCCGTACCCATCCGGTGGCCAGATACGTTGATAACATCATCCACCCGGCCTACAATCCTGTACATTCCGTTTTTTTCTCTTCTGGCACCGTCACCAGTGAAATATTTATCCTTAAACATGGCAAAGTAGGTCAAACGACAACGCTCATGATCTCCGTAAGTCGTCCTAAGCATAGACGGCCACGGAAACTTAATACAAAGTAACCCATCTTCTTTCATACCCGTTAGCTCATTACCATCCTTATCTACCAGACAAGGCTGAATACCGGGTAATGGATAAGTAGCAAAACAGGGTTTCAGCTCCGTAACATTGGGAATAGGCGTAATCATAATACCACCGGTTTCTGTTTGCCACCAGGTATCTACAATCGGAGCGTTTCCTTTACCAACGTGATCATGGTACCAGTGCCAGGCTTCCTCGTTGATAGGTTCACCTACACTCCCCAATACTTTTATGGAACTCAGATCGTGCTTATCTACATATTGAGTGCCCTTTGCCATCAGTGCACGAATAGCCGTAGGCGCTGTGTAAAATTGATTAACCTTATACTTATCACAAATCTCCCAGAATCTTCCGGCATCCGGATAAGTAGGAACGCCTTCAAACATCAGCGTAGTGGCCCCCGCCGAGAGTGGTCCGTAAATAATATAGGAATGCCCGGTAATCCATCCTACATCTGCTGTACACCAGTAAACATCACCTTCTTCCCATTGAAAGACATTTTTGAAGGAATAAGTAGTATATACCATATAGCCTCCACAAGTGTGAACCACTCCCTTTGGCTTGCCTGTAGAACCAGAAGTGTAAAGAATGAACAACATGTCTTCTGAGTCCATTGCCTCTGCTTCACACTGATCACTCCGGCCATCCACTTCATCGTGCCACCACTTATCACGGCCTGCTACCATGTTGATATCCTGGCCTGTATTTTTATAGACCAATACAGTTTCAATAGACTTGCAATCCATATCTACGGCATCATCTACTATTTCTTTTACGGGAATGACCTTGGCCCCCCGCTTATTATAATCAGCACAAATGATCATTTTTGCTTCAGCATCTTTCACCCGATCGGCCAATGCCTGAGCTGAAAAACCGGCAAATACCACGGAGTGTATAGCACCAATTCTTGCACAGGCCAAAGTAGAAATAGCCAATTCCGGGACCATAGACATATAGATAACAACCCGATCGCCTTTTTTAATACCGCTGGCTTTCAATGCATTGGCAGCGCGGCAAACCGCAGTAAGTAATTCCTTGTAAGTGTAGGTTAGCGCTTTTTCATCAGGATGGTTAGGTTCAAAAATGATAGCTGTTTGATCTCCTTTGCTCTCTAAATGGCGGTCAAGGCAATTTTCAGTAATATTAAGCTTACCTCCCACAAACCACTTCACATCAGGCTTCTGGAAATCCCATTCCAGGACTTTATCCCAGGGCTTTTTCCATACAAAGGTCGAAGCCTGCTCAGCCCAGAACCCTTCCGGATCCTCCACACTGCGCTTGTAGGTCTGTTGGTATTCTTCGATGGTTTTGATTACGTGAGTCATATTTTTTTGATTTGGTTTAAATATCAATATATTTAGATTTCTATATTTTTGTTTGGAAAAAAAATGGCATTAAATGCCAAATTCAACTACCTCATTTATTATATCTATTAATTCTTGATTTTCAAAAGGTTTAGTCAAATAAATTTCACCGCCGTTAGCATAGCCATTGAGTCGATCCGCCTGGGTTCCTTTAGCGGTTAGAAAAATAATTCGTACATCTTCAAAAGCCGGATTATTTCGAATTTTCCGGGCTACTTCAAAGCCGTTCATACCCGGCATCATAACATCAAGGACAACAATAGAAGGAACGTGAGCGGCCATTAACTCTAACGCTTTATGCCCATTACTGGCTTTAAAAACCTTCAAGCCCTGTTGCCTGATCAAAAACTCAAGCGCTACCAAAATATTGGGCTCATCATCTACAAGTAAGACACTTTTAAATTTCTGTCCTTCCATTTTCTACTATCTTGCTCTTATCTTGTTTGTTCTGGTTAAATGTACATTAATTTATTGAAAAAAAGAATAAAATAAGTAATTCTGAACTAACTAAATTTTTTTTTCTTGACCAGAATCCTACTCACTTGTTTTTATTTGGAAAACAGGATCAACGACAGGCCATTCAACAATAAAATTTGCACCGGAGCCAGCAGTATTGCTTACATAAATTTTACCTTTATACTGCCTGACGATCGTTCTGGTGATGTACAAGCCAAGGCCGCTGCCCTGGGGTTTTCCGGCTTTGGGATCACTTATCTGAGTAAATTGATCAAAAATTAAATTTATATTCTTCTCTTTGATACCCGGTCCATTATCCTGCACTGAAAGCCTGGCAATATCTTCCTCTTGCCTGAGCGTCAAGCGGATAAACCCTTCCTGCTGATTACAAAATTTTATGGCATTAGACAGTAAATTGACAATTACCTGAATGATCTTATCCGGGCCGGCATTAATAAAAACAGGCTGCTCGGGCAAGTCTATCTCGTAGTTGATTTTCTTTTGCTCCATCAACCCGGCAACACTATTGACTGCTTCCCTGGCAATTTCATTTAAGTTGATAATCTGATGGCCTGACTGCTTTTCCTCTGACTGTATTTTTCTCAAATCCAAAACCTGATTTACCAACCTGGTGATACGATCCGACTCGCTGAGGATAATTTTCAGGAAATTATTTTTTTCCGCTTCCGCCAGTTCCGGGTTATCCAGCATGATTTTCGAAAATGCTTTTATCGAGGTGATGGGCGTTCGCAGCTCATGAGTAATAGTGGAGATAAAGTCAGCTTTTAATCGATCCAGCTCTTTAAGCTGTTCGTTAGCTGCTCTGAGTTCTTCTGATTTTGCTTCCAAAGCTTTATTGTATTGAAAAATTTCCTTGGTTTGTTCCAGTACTTCAAACATTTCTTCCAGGCTGATGGGGTCTTCCTGCGATACTGATTTGATAATCGTTTTGGCCGATGCAGCTCCCATGGCTCCCGTCAGATGAGTTTCTACGTATTTGATAAATTCCGGCGATGCTATTTGATGATCTTTCAGAACAATATCATTGTCTTTTTCAAAATTCAGTATCAAATCATTAGCTCTTTCCATGCTCATAAACCGTTCTAGCAAAAGAAGCAGGTCTTTAGTTTGGGCTCTTCTGCGTATTACTTCGTACTCGCCGGGTTCTGCTACGCGATGTTTATAAATTTCTACAAATAAATCAGCTTGTGTAATTTCCAGTAATGAAGGAGTGGTATTTAAAGAAACCGTAACGTAGGTCATTACATTAAATAACAGGCTCCAGAAAACAGCATGAGTAATGTGATCCCAGCCTTCCGTACCAAAGAGAGCGTGGGGTTTGAGTAATTGTATATTAAACCAGCCATTTTCAATAACACTTTTCCCAAATAGTCCACCTTCCATCATACTGGGAATGGGCAAGGTGATCGCCCAGATAAAAAAACCGACTAGCAGGCTACTGATAGCCGCAGGTTTTGTCGCTCTTTTCCAGTACAAACCGCCTATGGCTGCGGGGATAAACTGTGCGATGGCTGTAAAGGAAATCAGGCCTATGGAGACTATAGCAAACTGTGAGCTGACAGCTCGGAAATAGGCATAAGAAAGCAAAAGGACGACTATAATACTTATTCGGCGCATGCCCAGCAATTGCTGGTTGATATTGTGATTGACTTCAGGTTTCCATATCCTTGGTTTCAGCAGGAGTGGCAAAATGAGATTATTGCTAATCATAATACTCAAAGCGATAACAGCTACAATTACCATGCTGGTGGCAGCGGCAAAGCCCCCCAAAGCAACCAGCAGCGCCATAGCTTGGTTACCGAGATTGAGTGGTAGGCTGATCACAAAAGCGTCGGGGTCTATCGGTTGTTCTCCCCATTGATACAGTCCGGCAACTGCTATCGGGATCACAAATAAATTAATAACCAGCAGATATAGTGGAAATAACCAGGAAGCGGTATCCAGAAATTTAGGATTAGTATTTTCAACCACCGCAATATGAAACTGGCGGGGTAAGAACAAAACTGCCGACATGGAGATCAGAATCAGGGTAAACCATTGACCACCATTAATCCCTACTTCCTCAAAAGAAAAGAGACGCTGTACGGCTTCCGACTGGCTGGTTTTTTCGAAAAGATCCCCAAACCCATTAAAAACTCCGTAGGTAACATAAATACCAACCGCCAGAAAGGCGACCAGTTTGACAACAGATTCGAAAGCTACCGCGGCTATGAGTCCTTCGTGACGCTCGTTGGGGTCCAGGTGTCGGGTACCAAAGAGAATAGTAAATACCGTCAGGGCAATAGTAATATACCATGCTGCATCAAAATAAAAAGGGCTTTGGCTGTCCAGGTCGGATAATTCTCCCTTCAAAACAGCAAAACTGGCTGCAATTGCTTTGAGTTGTATGGAAATATAGGGAATGACACCAAATACGCAGATCAGGGTTACGACAATCCCCAGTGTAGAGCTTTTACCATACCGGGCGGAGATAAAATCAGCTATCGAAGTGATTCTTTGTGCTTTACTGATCAGTATGATTTTTTTGAGCAACACAAAAAAGAGTGGAGAAATGATCAATGGCCCCAGGTAGATGGGCAGGAATCCCGGCCCTTGCACAGAAGCTCTTCCTACAGAGCCATAGAATGTCCAGGCTGTACAATAAATAGTGAGTGATAAAGCATAAACAACGGGATGGTTCACCATGCTTTTTCCCTGCCAGCCTTTTTTATCGGCTATGTAGGCTACCAGGAATAGCAGTGCAAGGTAGGCGGCAGCTGCCGTTATGATGATACCTGAATCCATGGTCTACTTTTTTGATGATTTTCCTGCTGAATTATCATTCGATCTTATGGTGAGATAAGTAAGAATAATTATAAATATCCAGGTACCAAAGATATAAAGTATCATAATGGGAATGCCTCCCAATTTATCACCTCTTACGAATAATTCTAAAATTGGAAAATTGAAGAGAACGATTGCCAGAATAAAAATCCCTACTAATTTTTGTGACTTATCTTTCCGCATTACATCCTCTTTCATTTAGTTAGATTTAAAAGTAATGAAAAAATTAAGTTGTTTAGGGAGTTAAGAGTGTTTTTGGCATTTGCTTTCGATGGCGAAAATACATTTGGGCTGGTGAAAATGAAGCTATTTTGAGTTTCATAGCCAGGCTATGGAGCGAAAAAAAGCTGAAATATCTTGTTTGCAGGCCAAAGAGTAAAATCCAAATAGGTCCTTAAAAGGGACAGCAAGTGTTTTTAGTTGGATTCCGCTTTTTTTAACAAACCAAAAAAGTTGGGTTGTAGGAAATTACTTTTGATCATAGCCCACAAAAATAATAGAGCCAGGGCGCCCAGTATCATGGAGGCCATGGTGTTGCCTCCCAGTTGGGGTTCTACATAAAAGCGCAGTAACAAAGTGGCCAACAAATAGATGCCGATAAAAAAGTCGGAAAGGAATGGGCTTAATTGAAATTTCATAACTAATTATTTTAATAAATCCGGATTGAAAAAATGACTTTTCCAACCCGGATTCTGCATGCCGGAGCTGCATTAACAGCGCCTGTTATTTAAAAATTAGTGTCCTGATGCTTGTCCGGCACCCCGGGGTACGCGGATATTTTCAACAATTTCCTGTACACTCAGCGGTGGAGCAGGAGTAAAGGCAGAAACCGTAAGTGCTACGATGAAGTTAAAGATCATCCCCAATGTACCGATACCTTCCGGAGAAATTCCAAACCAGTATTGATCGGGTGTACCGCCGCCGTATTTGAAATAGATGATGTAGGCAATAGTGAATAGCAGGCCTACGATCATGCCAGATACTGCTCCCTGCATGTTCATACGCTTGGAGAAAATACCAAGTACAATAGCCGGGAAGAAGGATGCAGCGGCCAGGCCAAAGGCAAAGGCAACTACTTGCGCCACAAATCCGGGCGGATGAATACCGGCATATCCGGAAATGACTACTGCCACAGCAATAGCAATACGAGCCGCTCTTAATTCACCTTTTTCAGAAATATCGGGCATGAGCCACTTCTTGAGAATATCGTGAGATATAGAAGAAGAAATCACCAGTAAAAGACCCGCGGCTGTTGATAAGGCAGCGGCCAAACCTCCGGCCACAACCAGAGCAACTACCCAGCCGGGTAAGGCAGCAATTTCAGGATTGGCCAATACTATAATATCTCTATCAACAGTCAGCTCATTGCCTTTCCAGCCGTTAGGATTGGCAACTGCTGCCACGTAATCTTCATTGGCATCATTGTAATATTGTACTTTCCCGTCATTGTTCTTATCCTCAAATTTAAGCAATCCAGTCTTTTCCCAGTTGTTGAACCAGGCTGGCAGCTCTGCATATTCTTTGTTATCAACCGTATTGATTAAGTTAGTTCTGGCAAAGGCTGCAATAGCCGGCGCAGTCGTATAGAGTATAGCAATAAAGATCAAAGCCCAACCTGCAGAAACTCTTGCACCGGATACTTTAGGTACCGTAAAGAAACGCACAATTACATGGGGTAGGCCAGCCGTACCCAGCATCAAAGCTGCCGTAACAAAAAACAGATCTATGGTTGTTTTCTTGGAAGTAGTGTATTCCTTGAAGCCTAAATCTGTAGAAAGCTGATCCAACTTGGCCAGTAATGGCGTGCCATCGGCCAGAGTACCACCCAGGCCTAATTGTGGCAATGGATGACCTACCATCAAAACAGAAATAAAAATAGCCGGAACTAAATAGGCAAATATCAATACACAATACTGAGCTACCTGCGTATAGGTAATCCCTTTCATACCCCCCAGTACAGCGTAGAAGAATACAATACCTACACCAATAATTACACCCCATTCAAAGGGAACCTCCAGAAACCTGGAGAAAGCTACCCCCACACCTTTCATTTGTCCAACAACATAAGTGAACGAAACGAATAAGGCACAAATAGCGGCAACTAATCGGGCCGTTTGTGAATAATAGCGCTCACCGATAAAATCAGGAACGGTAAATTTCCCAAATTTTCGCAGATAGGGCGCCAGCAATAACGCCAGGAGAACGTAACCACCGGTCCATCCCATCAAATACTGCGAACCCTGATAACCCATAAAAGAAATAAGCCCGGCCATACCGATAAATGAAGCTGCCGACATCCAGTCTGCTGCTGTAGCCAGGCCATTAATGATTGGAGGAACACCTCCACCAGCAACATAAAATTCGGAGGTACTTCCGGCACGTGCCCAGATAGCTACCCCTACATAAATGGCAAATGTTAATCCTACGATTATAAACGTCCAGGTTTGAACATCCATGATTTATAGTTTTTCTTTCTTTTTAAAAATTGATTCTATTTCTCATCTACGTCAAACCGCTTGTCCAACCGGTTCATCAAGTATACGTAAACGAAGATCAGCGCAACGAAAACGTAAATAGCTCCTTGCTGCGCAAACCAAAAGCCCAGCTTAAAGCCTCCGATCTGTATGTTGTTGAGTGCATCCGCAAAGAGGATTCCACATCCGTAGGATACCACAAACCAGATCACTAACAGTATCGTCAGATATCTGATATTGATCTTCCAGTATTCTTGTAAATTCTTGTCTGACATGATATTGATTTTTATGATGTAATGCTGTTTTGAAAAATTGTACTACTGCTTTCAAAATCCTACAGGAAGATATGGGCCTGCAGCCTGATTTGTCGTGTCTCTTCTCTCGGATCATTGGAGATTTGGTGATATTCCAAAGTGATCTTGGCATGGTGCCCCAATACATAGTAGTTAATACCAACATCAAATGCCGATGTATTTTCATCAAATCCCTGGTAATTGGCAGTCTGGTAAGCTACATAGGGCATAATATTAGCTGCTCTGATGTAATAGCCAACATGTGTGTAATAATGCGTTCCGGTACCCGCCCATCGGCTGACGTAATCATCGCCGTAGTCAAAATTTTGGAAAGAAGCATAAGCCGTGATTCCTCCGGCAGCAGTAGGTAAATCCATGAAAGCATCAAAAGCATAGTGAAAAACACCCTCGTGGCGGTCAGTCAAACTATTAAACATGCCGTTAGTATGCGCAAAGAAACCCGTACCAAAAGAAAGCACCTTCTTTTTACCCAAATAAGAGCCTACCATATAGGGAAGCTTAGTTGATTCTTTATTCCAAACATTGTAGCGGAAATAACCCTCAATGATGCTGTTACCAACTGCTTCACCTGTTTCGTTGATAGTAGAAGCACCAGTGTAAGTAAGGTTGCTATTGTTTAGGCCATAATCGCGGCCTTCTCCCAGTGGACTCCGGCCGGGCGAATTGAGCGCAATTCTGTAGTCAAAATCACCAAGCACCCCTTTGGCATAAATACCCAGGTGTCGGGCAAATTGATCCGTAACTCCCAGTGAATGCCAGTGTGCAAATGGGCGGGACTGATCCAGGGTCATAAAATTCAATGTACTCTGATTAGCCAACCGCGTCATCCCTTTCCAATAATGCAATCCACCACCTATGAATAGCTGATCGCTTACCTTAAATTCCGTCCAGGCATCATGCAAAAAAAGCTGTGGTGCATCGCCGTTGCCGCCCAAAGACGTTAGGTTGTTAGGGTTAAGACTGTTTAAACCAAAATGGGTAAGGATCAAAAAACGGGGCGATACCTGGGCAAAGGCCAAAAAACGAGATCGCCTCAGGCTTGGCGTAACCTGTAACTTACCAGCGTCCAGATCATTTGTCGTCATCCACATCTGATGCCACATAATAAACCTGATGTACTTCTGCCCACCTTCGTCAAGCTTCAACGTCAGCGGTTTGTACGAATGATCTACCTCTTCTTGGGCCTGTAACAGCAACTGTGAAGCCAGCAACAACACCAGTACCAGGTAGAATTTTTTAAGTGGTTTTACATTCATGACCGAATTTTTTAAGTGATTCCTAAACCTTTTCTTCGTTTTGTTTTGATTTATTTTACGCTAAAGTATATAGATATATATATGTATGCAAGCAAAAAGAAGTTTTTTTTGAAAATCACATAAAACTTTATCTGCAAATACTCGTATTCGACCGAAATTTATTTGAAATTGCGGGAGTGGTAAGAATTATGTTTGCTATTTTAGGGGTGTGTTCCTGATTTTTGGAAGGTAGGCAGAATGAAAGGCTGACATTTGTAGTGCTGTTTTTAATAATACTCATTGTAGGTTATCAAGGTTTTTTTGATAGAAGTATAGACATAGCTCTATACTTTAAGGTATCGGGCCAAAAAAAAATTATAAAACTCTGGTGAGGGTCTCTACAATATTGTAGTAATCTTTTGAGGACAAAGAATACAAAGAGTTTTTTCCATCCCTTTGAACACTAACAACGTTCTTATTTTTCATAATTCTCAAATGATGAGAAGCAATAGCCTGCTCGATATTTAGTTTGGTATAAATATCTGTAACTGTCATTTGACCGTGTTTGAATAAAAGGTCAAGAATGGCAAGTCGAATAGGATGAGCTATTGCTCTGAGTGTTTCTGTTGAGTTTTCCAGGAAACTTTCCTTAAAATGAGTTTTCATGTTTTTTGATTACTGTGCAGTTAATTAATGGTTAAACAAAATTTACAGGTAAAATAGTTTTCGGTTTCGTCTTTTTTCCACCAACGAAATTTAATCTATGCAAATTTTCTTCTTAGAAAAACCTTTAAGGACCATGAGCAATACAATCTCTCGCCGTATATACGATTTTTTGAAGGATTATCCTCCCTTTAATTTAATTGAAAAAAAAGAATTATTAGCCATAACAGACCAGATAGTTGTACAGTACAAAAAGCCAGGGGATATCATCTTCAAAAAAGGCGACCCACCGAGTGCTTACTTTTATGTGGTAAAGGAGGGAGCTGTTCAGTTGATAGACGAAAATGAAAATGGCAGTATCCTGGTTGAACAATGCGACGAAGCAGATATTTTTGGTATCCGGCCTTTGCTGGCCGCTGAAGCTTATGCACTTACTGCAGCAGTGGAAGAGGAAACATTACTGTACGCTATTCCTACTGCTTGTTTTAATCAAATCATAAAAAACGAGCCGAAAGTAGCCTTTCATATGGCTATCTCTTTTGCTGCTGATGCCAATCCAATGCGCACCGGAAGAGCTGCCCGGTCTTTGACAACCTTCAACAGCAATACGCACGAGGAAGGAACATTGATCGAAATACAATCCGTTAAACAAAGTAAAAAGCCGGTTACCTGTACCGTGCAGGAAAGTATTCGTTCAGCTGCGGCTATAATGACCCAAAAAGCGGTGGGCTCCATCATTATAGTTAATGATCAGTACTGGCCTATAGGTATTGTTACGGATAAAGACCTCAGGGCATACGTTGCCACAGGCGAAGTAGCCCTCGATAAGTCAGTTGAAAAGATCATGTCCAGTCCTGTAGTTACTATCAAGCCGGAGCTTAGCATTGCAGATGTACAGATCAAAATGATTCGGCATAAGGTGCATCATCTTTGCCTGACCGAGGACGGGACGGATAAAAGCCCGGTAGTGGGAGTCATCTCGGAGCATGATCTGCTGGTGCTGAGAGGTAATAATCCAGCTGTGTTAATTCGGGAAGTTTTTAGAACTGGCTCTACAGATGGCCTCAAAGAAATCCGGCTGCGAGCCGATGTATTACTAGAAAAATATCTGCAGCAAGAAGTTTCTATTGCCTACATCAGTACCATTCTATCCGAAATTAATGATGCGATTATAGTGCGTTGTATTGAATTGAGTCTGGAAGAAATGGAGCGAGAGGGCAACGGTCCGGCTCCGGTGGACTTTTGCTGGTTGGCTCTGGGAAGTGAAGGCCGGCAGGAGCAATTGCTAAAAACCGATCAGGATTCAGCGCTGGTTTTTGGATACAATGAGAAAGGATCATTGGAAAACGATCGGCAGTTTTTTCTTGACCTGGCCCGGATGGTAACGGCCAAACTCAATTATATAGGCTTCGATTATTGCCCGGCTGATATGATGGCTAGCAATCCAGCCTGGTGCCTTCGTCTGGACGAATGGAAACGTCAATTTTCAAAATGGATTTTAGAGCCCACGGCCAAAGCCGTATTGCACAGTAATATTTTCTTTGATTACCGGCCGGTATACGGTAACTATAAATTGTCAAAAGAGTTGACTGATCATATTTTTATAGAATTAGATAAACAAACCTTGTTTCTTACGCACATGGCCAAGTATGCCGTGGAGAATCCACCTCCTTTGACATTTTTCAGGAATTTTGTTATAGAAAAGAGTGGGGAGCACAAAAATGAATTTGATATCAAAGCCCGGGCCATGATGCCCCTCACTGATGCGGCCAGGTTGTTAATACTGGGGGCCAGGGTTGAGAATGTCAATAATACTTTTCGGCGCTTTGAAAAACTAGCAACGCTAGAACCCAAAAACAGCGAACTTTTTGAAGCAGCAGCTGATGCCTACGAAATTTTGATTCGTTATCGGACCCTGCAAGGCCTGAAAAATAATGACTCCGGTCGCTTTTTTGATCCCGCTGACCTGACAAAGATGCAGCGCCTAAACCTGAGGAATAGCTTTACACCTATAGCCAAATTGCAATCTTTGATTGAAACGCGTTTCCAGATTGCCTTTATTAGATAGAAGATTCTGGGTACTAAATTTTATGATTATGCTCAAATTCTGGATCAGACAAAAAAAAGAAACCGGGCTGGAGGTTTACCGAAATAGCTATCTACCCTGTTTTGATCCGGCCCTTAAAAAATCTACTCCTCTTGAAGAACTGACTTTTGTATGTTTGGATACAGAAACAAGTGGCCTGAACCTAAAAAAGGATCAGATCTTATCTATTGGAGCTGTAAAAATTTTTCAGTTTGATATCAAAGTCGCTGAATCCTGGGAGTGTTTTATCCGGCGAAGCTACGAGGCCCAATCTGAAAGTGTAGTCATTCACGGTATTTTACCCACGATCTCCTCCGAAAAGATAGATGAACAATCAGCGCTTTCGGCACTGCTGGCTTACCTGGGGAACGCAGTAGTTGTAGGGCACCATATCCAGTTTGATATCAATATGATCAACCGGGCACTAAAAGCCTGGCATACGCCCGCGCTGAAAAATAAAGTGATAGATACTGCTGATTTATTCGTACGCCTGCAAGATAAAAATCCATACAGCCCCGTGAAAACCCCTTCACTTGATGAATTGTGCCAACAGTACCAGATACCGGAACACGACCGGCATACGGCGCTGGGAGATGCCCTGATTACTGCACTGCTATTTCAAAAATTACTCTTTCGCCTGCAAAACAAAGGCGTCCGTACATTAGCGGACTTAATGAGAAAATAAATCCAATTTGAATTTTATTTGAGTAGAATATTTGAAAACCGCAGGAGTATTTATTATATTTCCTTCAAATTGCTGATAGAAACTACAGTGACTCATCTACCTGTTTCATCGTCTTAAAAAGTGAGTTAAACTACTATTATGAAAACGCGCAGATTGCTAGCCATAACTTCTATGGTCGGTTTATTTTTTTATTTAGGAGCCTGTGCTTTCCAGGGGTCTACAGGTGAAGAAAACTCCGCTAATATTTCTTTTGAACGAATTTCAAAAAGAAAGCAATCCTTACGTTGTAAAGAGAATAAAAATATTTGTGCCACCGTCACTGTTAATTATCCTACTGCTAAGTATGGTGATGAATTTGTCGTCAATGCGATCAATCAAACCGTGAAGAAAAAAATATTGGAGAGCCTCGCCGTATTTTCGGATTTGGATAAAAAACTGGTAGCTGATATCGATAGTGCCATGGTTGGCTTTATCCACCTGTACGATAATTTTATTACAGCTTCTGAATTTTTCACCGTTCCCTGGGAACTGAAAGTAGATGGAAAGATTGTTTATCAATCTGATAAAATTGTTAGCATAAAGTTGGAAAACTATTCTTTTACCGGTGGGGCTCATCCCAATAGTAATGTTTGTATGCTCAATTTCGACGCCCAGACCGGGCAGTTATTACAGCTCAAAGACATCATTACTGACATGGAGGAGTTTGTGGCTATTATTAACAACCGTCAGGATAAAAAAAGAGAGAAAAGACCAATCAATGCCGGGCCTTCTATTGAACTGGCCAGTACTTCCTACTCCGGTTTGCCGGAAAATTTCTCAATCGACAAAAAAGGTATTCTATTCCATTACAATCCTTACGAAGTCGGTACCTATGCGGATGGTAGTTATTCATTTTTTCTTACCTTTGACGCACTTGACGAGGTGTTGATCAAGAGTAGACTATTTAATGAATAGACCAGTCTCGTAGGAATTAAAATGAAATGGGGTAAAGAGGGTTCTTTTACCACGATTAAATCCCTTCGAAACAAGTCGAATAAAAACCTTTAATGAAGCGAAAGCTTTCTCCCATACTTTGGATCATTATTGTTTTTACGGTGTTGAATCTTTTGCAAGCTACGTTAACGGAGTTGGATCCGGATGAAGCTTACTATTGGATGTATGCTAAACAATTAGACTGGGGATATTTTGATCATCCTCCCGCTGTGGCTGTAATGATAAAACTGAGCAGCTGGCTGTTCGACGGAGAGTTGGGCGTACGCTTCATAACGGTTATGATGGGGTCGGTACATTTGTATCTGATTTGGCTTCTGGCCGGGAAGCCAGAAGATCGACGGGACCTGCTTTTGTTGATAGCCCTGCTCGCTGCCATGCCGATGTTTCAGATTTATGGTTTTATCACAACCCCTGACCCGCCTCTGCTTTTTTTTACTACATTATTCTTCTTGATTTACCAAAAGTTTCTACTCAAAGAAAAATGGGTTTACACTTTTTTGCTGGGTATCTGCATGACACTCCTTTTGTATAGCAAATACCATGGTATTTTAGTCATTTTGTTTACGCTGGCTTCCAATTTAAAATTGCTGCGTAACCCCCGGTTTTATGTGGCTTCCATTTTTGGAGCTTGCCTGTTCATTCCCCATCTCTACTGGCAATTTGAGCAGGAGTTTCCTTCCCTGAAGTATCATCTAGTCGGTAGGAATGACCCTTACCAGCTTAAACACACCCTCAACTATCTGGCCAATCAGTTACTGAATTTTGGGCCACTACTTTTTCCTTTGTGGATTATGAGTTTGTGGCAGGGACCAGCAAAAACACCTCTACTACGGGCTTTCTTTTTCAATGTCATAGCTATTTGGGGCTTTTTCCTTGTTTTTACCGGCAAAGGCCACCCAGAGCCACAGTGGACAGCAGTTTTGTGTGTACCGCTGGCCCTTCTAGGCTTCAACTACCTGAAAAATCAGGAGCGGTACCGGCGTTTATTCACCAACCTGGCCGTATTTATGGTTGTTTTGCTATTCCTTGCCAGGATAATTATGGTAGCGGATTGGAGCAAACGCTTCTTACCCCAATTTCACAAAGAAGAATGGGTGAAAGCCATGCAAGAGCAAGCCGGTGACTTGCCGGTTGTTTTTCTGGATCATTATCGTGATCCATCTACTTACAGTTTTTATTCGGGCGATGAAACTACGGCTCTGAACTTTCCGGTGAGCTATCGCCGCAACCAATTTGATATTTGGGATTGGGAAAAGCGCTATCACAACAAGAAAGTGATGCTTATAGCTTTAAATGAATGGCAGGCATGTCCAGCGCCATCATTCTTTGAGATGGGCCGTAAGAAGAATACATTTTGTAGGGTAGGACCGATACAAATTGTTCAAAAGGTATTTTTTGATTTGGAAAACTTACCCGATGTATTCAATCGTAATGAAGTAGTCCTAAAAGTGCCGGTGAGTAATCCTTATGATCATGATATTGACTTTGATAAACCTTCCTGGCCGGTATCGATCCGGGTCCTGGCTGTACAGGGAGAAGAAAAATATACTTTGAATGTAGAATGCCCGCTAGAAGAGCTTAAAGCTCAACAAACCGTTACGGTCCCTTTGAAGGTTGATTGTACTGATTTACCGCAGGGCACTTATCAATTGGCTGTAATGCTGACGGGAGGTGAATTACTTTTTAGTATTAACAGTGATTTTTATGAGGTGGAAATGAAGCGTTGATACTAATCCAGATCATGTTTTTGATCTTTCATAACATTACTAAGTTTCCATTTGATATACTTTTCTGAATTTACTTTTCGCTCATCGCAATCCGTTTTTTGGCAAATCAGGCAAGCTGACGGTGGGCCGCAGGGGTCTACATGTATGAAGCATTCTTCCACGAAGCCATTGTGCTCCATGAGTACCTTTTCAAATTGCTGTACTTCATGATAAGATTGCTGAATATTGAAATACCAGGGTAGCGTAAGATGGCAATCCACATGATAAGCATTTCCATATTTGATCACTCTAAAATTATGTACATCAATCCAGTTGGGCGAGCGGTTATCCTCCAATGCTTTTACCATGGTACTGATAAGGGCATAATCTGCCTCATCCATAATACCTGCTATTGCCGTTCTGAGAAGCCTGAATCCGGTATATAGGATGATAGCACCAAAGAAAATGGCCAATACGTGATCCAGCCATATTATGCCTGTCAGATAAACCAGGTACAGGCCTACCACCAGACCAACCGAAGAATAGGCATCACTCAGTAGATGTTTGCCTTCCGATTGTAAGACAAGTATATTTTGCTTTTTACCTTTTTGGAGTAAAAAATAGCCGGTCAGGAAATTAACAACTCCCGATATGGCTACCAGAAAAATACCCAGTTGTAATCTGGATAATTCTGTGGGAAAAAATAAATTGTTGATAGCTTTACCGATAATCAAAATACCGGCCAGGAAGATGAGGCCACCTTCAAAGCCTGTAGAGATAAACTCGATTTTCCCGTGTCCGTAAGGATGGTTTTCATCTTTGGGCCTGGAGGACAGCCATAAGCTATACAATCCCAGGCAGCCGGCCACCACATTGATGATATTTTCCAGGGCATCCGTCAATATAGCATTAGAATTGGTTTTATTCCAAGCTATAAATTTAATTAGTGTCAGCAGAACACTAATCCCTACTGCAATTGTTTGGTATGTAATTGGGTGAGTTTGTTTCTTCAAAGTTTTATTAACTTTTGTGGCAAATAGCTTGGTAACTTATCGCAAATATAGGATAATACTATTCGCAAAAAATGGCAAGCCATTATTCCTTGATTAAATATTAAAATAAAATCCTAATGTTGAAATCCATTGACCCAACTCAAACGAAAGCCTGGAAAGCCCTCTCAGAGCATTTTAAGTCGATGAAAAATGTTCATATGAAAGACCTTTTTGAACAAGATCCAGGGCGTTTTCAACGGTTTTCTATTCGCTTTCACGATCTGTTACTGGATTATTCCAAAAATATACTCCATGAAGATACCCTGAAAATGTTGATGGCTTTGGCTGAAGAAACAGAAGTGAAGCAGGCCATTCAGCTTATGTTTTCTGGCGAAAAGATCAATCAGACGGAAAACCGGGCCGTTTTACATGTGGCCCTTCGCAACCGCTCCAACGAACCCATTATGGTTGATGGAGAAGATGTGATGCCGGAAGTTAATCGCGTACTTGCCCAGATGAAAGCGTTTTGTAATGGTATTCATTCCGGAGAATGGACGGGTTATTCTGGTAAAAAGATTACTGATATCGTGAATATAGGTATCGGCGGTTCGGATTTAGGGCCATTAATGGTGACTGAGGCGCTGCGGCCTTATTGGAAAGAAGGGATGAATGTTCATTACGTTTCAAATGTGGATGGTACACACATAGCCGAAACACTAAAGCGGGTAAATCCAGAAACTACGCTTTTCATGGTAGCTTCCAAGTCATTTACGACTCAGGAAACCATGACTAATGCCTTTACTGCTCGTCAGTGGTTCCTTCAGGCTGCCAAGAATGAGGATATGGTAGCCAGGCACTTTGTTGCCATCTCTACTAACGTTCCGGGAGCTATCGACTTTGGTATCGATGAAGCCAATATCTTTCAGTTTAGAGATTGGGTTGGAGGGCGCTATTCCCTAACCTCAGCTATTGGCCTTTCTATTGCCTGCATGATTGGGTTTGATCAATTTGAAAACTTATTGCAGGGATTTCACGATATGGATCTGCATTTCAAAACTGCCCCCTTTGAAGAGAACCTTCCGGTTATTCTTGCTTTGATCGGAATTTGGTATAATAATTTTTACGGAGCACAAACAGAAGCTATATTGCCTTATGATCAATACCTTCATCGCTTTGCTGCTTATTTCCAACAGGGAAATATGGAGAGTAATGGGAAATATGTAGATCGCAGTGGCAATCCCGTTACTTACGAAACCGGGCCGATCATCTGGGGAGAGCCTGGTACTAATGGGCAACATGCTTTTTACCAGCTAATTCATCAGGGCACTAAAATGATCCCTTGCGATTTTATTGCCCCCGCTCAAAGTCACAATCCAATAGGGGAGCATCATACGATTTTACTTTCTAACTTCTTTGCCCAGACGGAAGCTTTGATGAAAGGGAAGACAGAAGGGGAAGTGAAAGCTGAATTGGAAAGCTTCGGAAAGAGCGAAGCCGAAATCCAGCAAATATTGCCTTTCAAAGTTTTTCAGGGAAATAAGCCTAGCAATTCCATACTCGTAAAAAAGATCAATCCTGAGACATTGGGCCAGTTAATAGCCATATATGAACACAAAATATTTGTTCAGGGCGTGATCTGGAATATTTTCAGTTTTGATCAGTGGGGAGTAGAACTCGGCAAACAATTGGCTAAAGCCATCCTGTCAGAATTGCTGGGAGAAGAAGAAGTCAATACACATGACTCGTCCACTAACGGCCTGATCAATTCTTACAAGAATATGCGCTAACCTTGAGTAGACTTGTTGTGAAGGAGAAGAATAGTGTTAAAAAAAACAATCAATTTTCACCTGTTGTATTGACTCATTCCTAAACAAGTCCGGTATATGATTAGCAGGGTGCTCTTGAGGAAAAGGCTCAGGAGTACCCTGGTTTTATGGGAAAGAAATATCAATTAAGGTCTTCTACCAGCAGCACTTTTTCACCATCTAGTAAATGAATATAATAGCGCTGATCATCCATCTTTTTTAACTTGAGGGAGCCTTTGGCACCATCTGGCGTATTTTCCTTAATCTTAACTTTTTTGGGTTTTTGGATCAGATTGCCTTTAGGGTCATAAATGGCGTACCTCACTTTCGAAGGTAGCTCCCCTTCACTGTGCAAGTTCATAATCTTTTCTCCTTCTCGCGTCAGCAAGATTTGAAAATCCTCTTTTTCTTTTGACTGGGCAGACCTGGAATTGCCCTCCTGGAATAGCCAGCTGACTGCTTTGGGAAATTCACGAGCCCAGTACCACTCACTGTGCTCACCGTCAGTATGTGCATCAAGATAAACCTCTTGTGGCTCAAAACCATGCGCCAGCATAGTTCTTTTCATTGCTAACATATTGCTCAGCATATTGCCTCTTTCGTTGACTCCGGCAACCATATAAACTTTTACATCCGCTCGTTTTCCTTTTTCGACTACATGCCAAAAACTTTCCTGTGTGAACCAAAATGAAGGAGAGAAAACTATAGCCTTACCAAAGATATCCGGATGCTCTACAACTGCATACTGAGATAGTAACCCACCCATCGAAGAACCGGCAATAACTGTATTTTCGCGATCAGAGCGGGTTCTAAAATTCTTATCGATAAAAGGTTTGAGGGTTTCGATCAGGAATTGTATGTATTTATTCCCATCACCACCTCCGTATCTTGGGTTGCGCCAGGCCGAATATTCGTCAAAACGCAGTTGAGCACCATTATCAATAGCCACGACGATGAAGCCCATCCGTTTTTGCTCGTGCAGCTGGTTTAGGGATTCGTCTACTTGCCACTCCCCGGAAAAACTAGTAGCCTTATCAAACATATTTTGTCCGTCCTGCATATAAATAACCGGATATTCCTTATCGCTATGATGATAATCCGGTGGTAAATACACCCATAACTTGCGACTTCTGTTCAATTGTGGCATCTGAAAATTGGAATTGATAACTAACACATTTTCGCTGGCAGTACTTTTATCGTTACTACCGGCTCCTTCCCAATTTTTTATATTACAAAAAATAGTCTGTTCTCCGCCATTGTATGTGAGCGTCCTGTCTGGTCTGAATTCTCCATTGGCATCACCTTCTACCGTGGCCCAGCTGCCTCTGGTGAACTTAAATCGAACTTCTCCGCCTTGAGGTTCTAAAGTTATTGCATAGCTGCCATCCGGCATTTTTTCCATTTTAAAGTCTTCATTACCCGGCGTCCAGTTGTTGAAAGTTCCGGCCACATAAATGTTCATTCTTGGGGAACTGTTGTCAGGGAGCTTGCTCACTTTTACAGTCAACTGAGCTTGGCTAATACCAGCAAACAATAAAAGTGAATAAATAAAAACCATTAATTGTTTCATAGTAAATTTTTCTTGGCGTTATTTTTGATAATGGAAAATTAGCAAAGCAAAAGTAGAAAAGCAATTTTAAAAAATACGCTAATTCTTCCCAACCTTATTCCATAGCGTAACCGTCTTACAAAACGTAAATTACCTTAATAACATATAAATGGGTAAAACCAGGCAACAGAAATATACGGAAAAAGAGCTGGTAGAGGGTTGTGTGAACAATGACCGTTATTTTCAGGAATTATTGTATCGACAATACTTCGAAAATATGATGCGTATGTGCCTGCGGTATACCAATGATAAGGACGTTGCCATGATGATTGTCAACAATGGCTTCCTTAGGGCATTCAAAAAACTCCATACTTTTGGGTTTAAGGGGTCGCTGGAGGGATGGTTGCGCAAATTGGTCTTTCACAGCCTGTCTGACCATTTTAGGAAAAAAGATAAGTCGGTCTATTTCATGGATATCCAGGACCAGGATATGCCGGTGGGAGAAGCAGCCCTGGAACGCCTTTATCTGGAAGATATTCTCTCTTTAGTAGATCAATTGCCGGAGGCTTCCCGGCAAGTCTTCATTTTGTATGCCATCGATGGCTATACACATATTGAGATAGGAAAGATGCTTAATATCAGTGAGGGGACATCAAAATGGCATTTGTCCAATGCCCGAAAAAAGCTAAAACAGTTGATTAGGGAAAATAATAACTTAAAAAATTATGCAGGGTAAAGATGGTTACTATATAGATGAAGCTTTCGTTGACGAGGCTTGGTCAGAAATGAACCGACTACTGGATAAAGAGATGCCCACAAATAACAAAAAAAGAGTATTGTGGTGGTGGTGGACTGGCATCTTATTGCTCCCCATCCTTTACTGGGCGTTCTTTAAATTGAATCCCTCTGGTGATTCTTCTGTAGCTACTATACCCTTAGCTTTATTGGATTCTTTTCATATTCCTTTGCTGAATAGTGGAATAACTGAAAATACAGCGTTGATAAATGCGCCCGGTACGTCTGCGGCCATTAGCGCTGGTAATCCTGTGAATAATGTTAAAAGTAATCCGAAACCGGGCAACAAGAAGTTGCAAAGTAAGCCAATTGCTCCCCTCAATACTCAGTTAATACCCAAAAGTGGAAAAAGCAATACCGAGACAATACCGCTTCTAATCTTACAAAATACTCCCTTATTAATCCCTCAAAAAAAAGAACAAATAAATAGGCTGGTACAAAATGACAAGAATAGAACTAGCTTGCTGAGCACTGACTGGCAACTCCTGGAGTATCCCACGATAGACAGCTCTCTGAATGCCAATATCATTGAGCCCCGGAAAAATCCTGGCCGGTTAAAATGGGGTTTGATGTTTGACTTATTTGCTCAGCCAGCCAATACCTCCAATGGTTATTTTGTGGGATTGGGGGTAGAAAAAGAAAGCGTTTTAAAAAAACTTAATATTCACTTGGGCTTGCAGTACGGAAAATATCAACTCAGCTCGGAGTGGACAGAATTATTCAAGGAACTTTTTGAAATGCAGGATGAAAGTATGCCGGGAATATTCAATGTAGATCCCGATGAGGTAGAACTTCCGTCAACATTGAACTTTAACGTGGAAGCCTTACGGTTACCAATCGGATTGCATTACACGTTGACGTCCAGATGTAGTATCGGGCTGGGAGCCTCGCTTGAATTTCGAACTTTTTCTATCGACGGGGTAGAAAATCCACAGCAGGATAATATAACAAGACAACGCGCTGGCAATTTGCCCGTATATCAATTAATTGAGCTTCCTGATGGCGCTAAAGTGCCTTCCCAATTTACCAGAACATGGGATTTTAGCTTTTCTGCTTTTGCTCAATATCGAGTGACCCATCAATTAAGCCTGAGCCTGGGAGGAGAAATATTTCCTAATGCCCCACTCAAAGGTTTGGAAATTATCAGCACAGCTAATCGCTTTCGGCTGGGGGCTTTTTACAGATTTAATTAATAGGCTTGTTTAAACAAGTCTATTAAACGATATTATTAAACAACTTCTGTAAAAAAAAGCAATCCAATGAATTCTGCTATTGATAAATATGTACAGGCTCTTTCCTGCCAAAAGGAACTTTTTGAATTAGATGAATCGGTTACTTATCTGAATTGTGCCTACATGTCTCCTCAAATGAGGTCAGTGACTGCTGCAGGTATGAAAGCAATAACGCGTAAAGCTCGACCCTACGAAATACAGGTCAGTGCGTTTTTTGATCCGGTAAGACAATTAAAAGAAAATTTTTCGCGGCTTATTGACAACGATGATCCTGGGCGCATAGCTGTCATTCCGGCTGTATCCTACGGGATGGCTAATGCGGCCTGTAATGCTGGAATTCAAAAAGGCCATAAGATAATAATGGTGGATGAGCAATTTCCAAGCAATTATTACATCTGGAAAAAAATAGCCGACAAGGCAGGTGCCAGCGTAGAAATCATCGGTACTGAAGGTGCCGAGAACAGAGGGCAAATTTGGAATGAACGCATTTTACAGGCCATTGGCAGCAGTACGCGAGTTGTTACTCTTGGCCATGTTCACTGGGCTGATGGTACCTTATTTGATTTAGCGGCTATCAGAAAAAAGACCAAAGAAGTAGGAGCACTACTTATTATTGACGGCACCCAATCCGTCGGAGCTCTGCCTATGAGTATAGCTGCCTATGAGCCGGATGCACTAATCTGCGCCGGGTACAAATTTTTGATGGGGCCCTATAATATTGGCCTGGCTTACTACGGTCCTCATTTTGATGAGGGCGAGCCAATAGAAGACAATTGGATTAACCGGCAGAATAGCCAGAATTTCAAGGAACTGGTCAATTATCAAGCTGCCTATCAGCCTAAGGCTGCCCGTTACAGTGTTGGTGAACACAGCAATTTTAATTTGGTGCCCATGCTTAATACAGCGCTGGAGCAATTGCTGGAATGGACGCCTGAAGCTATTCAATATTATTGCGGAACACTTTGGCAGAAAATAAAAGATGAACTGATAGAGGCCGGGTTTGGTATGGAAGATGACCTTCACCGGGGAAATCATTTGGTGGGTATAAGACTAAAAGCAGGAGCAAAAGAAACAAGCGTCAAACAGCTATTTGAGGAAAACAAAGTTTTTGTATCTCTCAGGGGTGATTATATCAGAGTAGCGCCGCATGTTTATAACACACAGGAAGATTTTGAAAAACTCCTAAGCTTGTTGAAGAAAATTTGATGTGCGGAGAGCTGCTAACATAGCATTTTCAAAAATTAAAAGCTGATTGGACGATAACGTTCAATCAGCTTTTGTGCTTATTTCCCGGTGAAGGAAGCTGATCGCTTACAGGTGTAATGCATCTTTTCTGGCCAGAAGGACTTCCTCAGATTCCCGGCGATCCGGATCATCCACACAACAATCTACCGGACATACAGCAGCGCATTGTGGTTCTTCATGAAAACCTACGCATTCTGTACACTTATCAGGTACTATGTAATATAAATCGTCAGAAATAGGAGACTGATCTTCATCAACATCTACTTCTCTGCCATTCTCTAACTTGTAGGTGCCAGATACTTCGGTGCCATCAGAAATGGACCATTCAATTCCTCCCTCGTATATTGCATTGTTGGGGCATTCTGGTTCACAGGCCCCACAGTTGATACATTCGTCAGTTATTATTATTGCCATTGTGCTTTTCTTTTGGAAACGGTTAAATAATAAAAGGGTTGTAAATTTTTGCAAAAATAGCCGCTGTGAATTCAATATGCAAGTCCCATAATATTAATGTCGCTATTTATCATCATACTTAGCTCGACTTTAAAAAAAAGCCTTTTCCTACAGATGAGGTTCCACTTATTTATAGTTTTCCACACCCGGGTTGATAAAATCAAAGGGGGATAATTTTTACGCCATCTACGAGTACCGTATATTTGAAAATTATAACAAGACAATCCAAAAGAGATGGCAAAAGGAAAGAGCGGGAAGATCACTCCATTAATGAAACAATACTTTAGTGTAAAAGCTAAATATCCGGATGCTATTTTATTATTTCGGGTAGGTGATTTCTATGAAACCTTTGCAGAAGACGCCATTACTGCATCTCAAGTGCTTGGTATTATCCTCACCAAAAGAAATAACGGCGGCAGTGATATTGAGCTGGCGGGCTTTCCTCATCACTCTATGGATATATATTTA
The DNA here is from genome assembly GCA_964628385.1 of uncultured Saprospiraceae bacterium. Classification (GTDB taxonomy): domain Bacteria; phylum Bacteroidota; class Bacteroidia; order Chitinophagales; family Saprospiraceae; genus JANQPA01. The sequence goes on along the minus strand of CAZVOD010000002.1, from coordinate 68,091 downwards.
CCCAGGCTGGTGAAAGCAGGCTTTCGGGTAGCCATTTGCGAACAACTGGAAAAGCCCAGCCCTCAAAAAAAGATCGTAAAAAGAGGGGTCACAGAGGTCGTCACACCGGGCGTGGCAGTAGATGAGAAAATGCTGGACCACAAATCCAATAATTTTCTTGCTGCCGTTTGTTTTGGTAAAAAAGAACGCTTTGGTATGGCTTTCCTGGATATCTCCACCGGTGAATTCCTAGTTTGTGAAGGAGATGCCGCTTATACGGACAAACTTCTACAGAGTTTTAATCCTTCTGAAGTGCTTTTTTCTAAAGACAGAAAGAAAGACTTCAAGGAGCTGTTTGGAGAGCGCTTTTATCAGTATCCTCTGGAAGACTGGATTTTTACTTACGATTATGGTTATGAAAAACTAACAGAACATTTTCAGGTTAGCTCTCTGAAAGGTTTTGGGGTAGAGCAAATGTATCTGGCACAAATTGCTGCTGGCACTATTTTGCACTATCTGGCAACCACCGAAAATACCAATTTACTTCATATCCTTAATATCTCAAGGATTCAACCGGATCGCTATGTATGGCTGGATCGTTTTACGATTCGTAATCTGGAAATGATCCACTCCAACCACGATGGAGGTGTTCCGTTGATTAGCATTTTGGATCATACCATTTCACCGATGGGAGCTCGATTATTAAAAAAATGGGTAGTGCTGCCGCTAAAATCTATTCCTGCCATAGAAGCCAGGCTGGAGGCTGTTCAGCATTTGATTGATCACACGGATCTTAGCCAGGGGCTGGAGAAATATATTTACCAGATTGGTGACCTTGAGCGTTTGATTTCTAAAGTGCCACTTGGAAAGATCAACCCGCGAGAGATTGTACAATTAAACAGAGCTCTTAAAGCCATCCGGCCCATAAAGGCATTACTTTTGGAATCAGGGTCTGATTTTTTTGTAAAAATAGCTGAAAGCTTAAATCCATGTCCCAAACTCATTGCACAAATAGAAACTCAATTGGTGGAAGCTCCGCCGGTAAACCTGGCCAAAGGCGCTGTTATCGCTGATGGCTTCAATGAACAGCTGGACGAGCTGAGGTCAATCATTCGCAATAGCAAAGAACTCCTGCTAGGGATTCAACAACGAGAAGCAGATCGCACTGGCATCACTAATCTGAAGATCGGCTTCAATAATGTGTTTGGGTATTACCTCGAAGTGACCAATAAGCACAAAAATAATGTACCAGAAGAATGGACGCGTAAGCAGACATTAACTAATGCTGAGAGATACATCACAGAAGAGCTCAAAAAACTGGAAAGCAAAATTTTGGGAGCCGAAGAAAAAGTGCTGGTATTGGAAGAAAAACTTTTTCAACAGCTGGTAGAGGACCTCTCTGAGTATATTCGTCCCATCCAATACAATGCCACTCAAATGGCGCGCTTGGATTGTCTGCTTTCATTTTCGAAGGTGGCTCAAAAAAATAATTATTGCAGGCCGCAAATTAATGAATCTTTAGTATTAGATATCAAAGATGGCCGTCATCCAGTCATTGAAAAGCAATTGCCACTGGGTGAAGAATATGTGCCCAATGATATATTTCTGGATAGCAATACCCAACAAATTCTGATGATCACCGGGCCAAACATGTCGGGTAAATCGGCAGTACTACGGCAGGCTGCATTGATCTGCCTAATGGCCCAGATGGGATGTTTTGTGCCGGCTCAATCAGCAGCCATAGGCCTGATTGATAAGGTTTTTACCAGAGTAGGGGCTTCAGACAATATCTCCTCAGGCGAGTCTACTTTTATGGTGGAAATGAACGAGACGGCTAGCATAATGAATAATATCTCAGATCGTAGTTTGATTTTACTGGATGAGATTGGTAGGGGCACAAGTACCTACGATGGTATTTCTATAGCCTGGTCGATAGCCGAATTTTTACATTCCAATCAAAAGGCTAGGCCCAAGACCTTGTTTGCTACTCACTACCATGAACTCAATGAGCTGGCCAACCGCTTTGAACGTATCAAAAACTTCAGTGTAGCGACCAAAGAAGTAGGGCAGAAAGTACTGTTTTTGAGGAAATTAGTTGCTGGAGGGAGCCACCACAGTTTTGGAATTCACGTTGCTAAAATGGCAGGTATGCCTAAAAGTATCGTAGATAGGGCCAGTCAAATTCTGCGACAAATGGAGCAGAAATCAATAGAGAATGATCATGTAGAAACCGAAGCTGATGTGCCTGTAAAAACAACTGATGCCCATCAAATACCAGAAAAACCTCTTCAATTAAGTATTTTTGAAACAGGTGATCCATCACTTACCAAGATCAGGGAATTGCTAGAGGAAATGGAGCTCAATAGTATGACTCCTATTGATTGTATGATGAAACTGGATGAACTAAAACGTCTGGCTACCGGTAAAGATGAGTTGGGCAGCAGAAGTGAAAAGCAATAAGCAAAAGACTGGGATTTGAAAATAAAAATAAATACTCAAAGGTGAGAATAGCGATAATAGGTTATGGTAAAATGGGTCGCACCATTGAAAAACTGGCCCAGGAAGCCGGTCATGAAATTGTTTTGAAGGTAGAAGTCAGCGAAACTCAAAATCTGGTAGAATTACTAAAAAATAAAGTGGAGGTAGCAATAGAATTTACCAGACCAGAAGCTGCTTTTGACAATATTACAGCTTGTTTTGAAGCCGGAGTGCCTGTTGTTTCGGGTACTACAGCGTGGTTGGATCGTTACGAAGAAGCTTGTCAGGTCTGCGCCATCAAACAAGGGGCTTTCTTCTATGCTTCTAATTTTAGTATTGGTGTAAATTTATTCTTCGCGGTCAATAAATACCTGGCTCAGCTAATAGATGATTATGAGCAATACGATGTACAAATGGAAGAAATCCACCATACCCAAAAGCTGGATGCACCTAGCGGAACAGCGATTACTTTGGCAGAAGGTATAATGGAGAAAATAGCCAGAAAAACAAAATGGGAATTAGACGAGCCTTCAGACGAAAAGACTATTTCTATTATTTCCAAAAGGATAGACCCCACTCCCGGTACACATACCGTCAGGTATTATTCTGAAATAGATGATATAAAAATAGAACATGTGGCTCATTCCAGACAAGGCTTTGCTAAAGGTGCCCTGAGAGCTGCCGAATGGCTTGTCGGAAAACAGGGAGTCTTTGGAATGAAAGATTTATTAGGTATCTGAAACTAATCACGATGATGAAAAAAGGCACAAAATGGATAATTGGAATAATGGCCCTGCTATTGAGCTACATTGTTGTAGTGTTGATAATCGGTACTTTGACAGACTTCCAGCCGGATGAAGTCACGGTAATCAACTCAGAACAAGAAGGGCAACAGGGGCCCATCAAAGACTCCATTATTTCCGTTGCTATATGGAATATTGGCTACGCCGGGCTGGGAGAGGAGTCCGACTTTTTTTATGATGGTGCCGGTATGTTGTTTTCGGCAGGCTCAGATGTAAGACCGGGGAAAGCACTTTCCGAGAAGAACTACGGGGGTATTTTACAGTGGATCAAAACGACCAAATCCGATTTCTTTCTACTTCAGGAAGTGGATATTCGTTCCAGGCGCAGCTATCGGCAAAATCAGTTTAAAGGTATTGCAGCTCAGATTCCCGATTATTACGCAGGTTTTGCTGTGAATTACAAATCACCGTGGGTACCATTGCCATTGTTTGAGCCCTGGAATACTTATGGAAAGGTTTTTAGTGGTCTGGCTACTTACTCTAAATACCAGCCGGTTTCTGCTACCCGATATCAGTTGCCGGGATCTTATGGTTGGCCAACCCGGATTTTTCAGCTGGATCGCTGCGCTGCTGTATTTCGCTATCCGGTGAATAATGGTAAAGAACTGGTCATAGTCAATATTCATAATTCAGCGTTTGATAAAGGAGGAAAATTGAAAAAGCAACAAATGGAATTCCTCCGAAAATTCTTTTTGGCAGAATATGAAAAAGGCAATTATCTGATAGCGGGAGGAGATTGGAATCAATGCCCGCCGTATTTTCGCAAAGATGGTTTTTTGCCCGGAAGTACCATGGCTTATGAGCTAACCAATATTGAGCCATCTTTCATGCCTGAAGATTGGGTTTGGGTGTATGATCCTAGTACGCCTACTAACAGAAGCGTCAAGGATCCTTTTGTTCCCAAAGAAACCTTTGTAACGGTTATTGACTACTTTTTAATATCCCCTAATTTACGCTATCGAAAGATCAAAGGGTTGAATATGAATTTTCGCTTTTCCGACCATCAACCCCTGTGGATGCAAGTGGAATTGTTGGACTAAACGCCTTCTAGTTCTTCGATTTTCTGGATAAGCCAACCTTTGTTAACGATATTGGGGGTGTCTTCAACTTCTTTTTTGATCTTTTTGAGGCTGGACTGGTCGCCGGGGGTGATATTCGTTAGCTTTTTGGTAAATTTGATAAGGTTTTTATAAACCACCTTCCGACTATCCGTAATTAGCTTGTTTCTGTTCAAATAAACCCTGAAACTTTCAAAAAGAGAATACAACGGTTCAATCTCATCCATTTCATAATAAGTAGCCAGTAATATAGTTTTGGAGTTCAAACTGTAAGAGAAATCGTCATATTCCACCTCTCTGAGCAATTCAATAACCTTACTGAATTTCTTTTGATAAAAATAAAGCTGAGCAAGACTAAAGGTAAAGGCATTTTCACGGTAGGCTTCCGGGAGGTTTTTTTTATAGTCATAAATGAACGATTCTATCCAGTCAAACTCCTCTAGTCGTAGCCCGGTAGTAACTGTATTGCGATAAACCCAGGGAGAAATGTGACCATCTGCAATTGCTAGCCCATTTTCAATCTTTTCCTGATAGATTGCAAAAAGGTCCTTATAATAATTTTCATTTCCTTCAGTTATCTTTCTTACGCAATAGTTTTCTGCAGATCCGTAAATATCATTCACCGCTTCTTCAGGCGGAATGCTAAGCGCAAATTTATTTAACAAAGCCTGTAATTGAGTAAAATAACTTTCTTGCTCTGGCTGTAAGTACAACTGGCAAGCCAGATAATACAACCCTATTCTGGGATATTCCAAGTATTCGTGGTTATCCAGATATTTTAGTAAGTCTTCAACTAGTTGAATGTTATAATCGTGAGAAGCTACTCGCTTACGGCTGAGGGAAGCGATATAGAACTTGAGCTTTTCGCAGATGTAGAATAAGTCCAGATATTTGTTGATATCTTCTACGTTACTTTTGTCAGATCGCTTGGTTTCTGCCTCCGTAAGGTTGTAATAGTTGCGTTGAATCCTATAGCGATGATAAAAGGCATCTGATGATTCATAAGGCGTTTGACTGGCCGCCCGATGTGCTGTCTTTACGGCCGAAGTATATAGTTTTTCCAGCTTTTTCTCTCCAATCGCTTCAATGAGAAAGGAGGCTTCGTAAGCCGGATCTTTCTCGTAGGATTGCTGGGCCAGGTATCGCTCTACGAGCTTTAGCAGGTCGGAGTTGTATTTTCTAAACCGAACATCATCGTATTCAAGATCAGGGTTGATATGCTTCCATATTTCTTCTTTTGACATCGAACTGCTGACCTCACCATTGATTTCTTTGGCCAAATATTCAAAAAGTTCAACCAGTGCCAGGCTCCTGTTGAAATAAGGAGATTGAATATACTTTCTGAATCTATTTTGCTCGATCCTCGTAAACTTGGATAGTATGGAGTACAGTTTTGTGCTTCTCATTTAAGTGACGTTTGCTCCTTTTTTTGGGAATTTGCATTACAAAACATAGCTTTTTTCATGTTATACAAAGCTAAGCTTAAATTTTTTTTTTCACAATTTCATTTGCCTTCAAAATGTACTGTGCTGACTATCAAATATATACTTGTTTGTAGGGTAAGTCGGTAATTATAAATACGCGATTGTGAATATTTTTATTTCCTATTAAGCTTAAAATAATGTAAATTTGTTATGTATACGAAGGGCAAAAGTCCATTAAGCAATGAATTAAAATCCACGAACCATGAATGTATCAATACGCCTTTTAACAGCGTTTTGGTTTTTTACTTTGTCAGGGACTGGTCTGTCCGGTCAGATTTTATTAGATACTTATATTGAAGAACCAGTCGTTTCCCAAACGTTTTCCTCTCTAGATTTTTTTCCAACACCTACTATTTCTTCTGTTCCCGCTAATGGTACAGCTACTGTTAAGTCATTAGGTGTAGAGAATTATGTGATGGAGTACCAGCCTAATTCTGGTTTCATCGGTAACGACGTGGTGCAGGTGTCCTATTGGGCGCCCCCAGCAACTCCCAAAACCCTTACTTACTACATAAATGTTCTCAAATCAGAGGTAGAAGCCAACAGAGATTTTACTGGTACCAACCAAAGCGTATCCGTAGATATTGATGTATTGGGCAATGACTTTAAAAACGGCAAATTAGATGCAGGTTCTTTAACTATCACTCAAATTTCTTTGAATAATGGAGGAACCATAGATGTAAGCCCGGATGGTAAAATTATTACTTTCACGCCAGCTGCTGATTTTACGGGTATTACTCACTTCAATTACATTGCCTGTGATGAATTCGGGAGCTGCGATCAGGGTACTGTCACTATAAGTGTTTATAGTGATAGTGAAAACAATCCTGATACGCTAAGAATTTTTACGAAAAAGAATAAGCCACAGGCGGTATTTATCCCACAAAGGTTCGGCTTATTGATCCAACCTCAAAATGGTACTTTTGATGGAACCGGTGAAATTCCGAGGTATTTTCCAGATGTTGATTTTACGGGTACAGACTATTTGACCTTCGAAGATGACGGTCAAATCAAAGTTGTGGAGGTGAAAGTATTGGACCTGGTGCCTAATATTTTTGCTTTTGATGATGCAGTTTACACGACTTCCTACGAGCCAATCGAATTCAACGTTTTACAGGATGATCTTTATGGGATTAATTCAGGATGCTTATCGTTTGGGCAGCCCAGATATGGTAATCTTGAAGTCGTGGAAGGCGACCTTAACGGTACGTTTAAATATACGCCGATGGCTGGTTTTTCGGGTGTAGATCAGTTTACTTATACCATACAGGATGGTAATTGCTCTTTGCCAGCCGAAACGGCTACTGTATATGTTTACGTTAGTAATTTTGAGCCTAGCCGCTCAAAGTTCAGAATGACAGCTATAAAGAAAACACCTTTAGTAGTGGCTTACAGCATTCCTATTAATGGGTATAAATTTGAGGTGACCACCCAGGCTCAAATGGGGGAAGTTGTATTCATGCCGGGATCGGCTGATACCACTATCTATGGACGTCGTATTAAAGGATTCAATGTACTGCTTTATATTCCAAATGAGAATATAGAGGAAGGTATGGATGAGTTTGAGTTGAATTACTGTGTGCTGGATGGCAATGCCTGCCAGTTCGAGAAGTTCCTTAAAATAGAAGTAGATATCCTGAATCTCGGCAATGGAGACGAAGAGTTTTGTATTGAGGATTGTATCTGGCCCGGCGATACCAATCTAGATGGTGTTGTGGACGTGAATGACCTTCTACCTATTGGGTTGCATATGGGCGAAATCGGGCTCAGGAGAGCGGATAATCCCTACGAAGAATGGTACGGAGAATTTGGAAGGAACTGGGGCGCCAACACTGATAATCTCAATGATCTTAAGCACGTGGATGCGAATGGCGATAGCACCATTACAGCGTCAGACACTTCAATTATCAGTGAGAATTACGGTAGAACCCACTCTTTGATCCCTTCTTCTTTACCCAAGATAAAGAATAGAATTGTGTTACAGGGAGCTACATCAGCATCTCCGGGTGATGTTCTCGAATTTGATGTTTTGTTGGGTTCCGAGATACAGCCGGCAGAAGATGTTTATGGTTTTACATTTCCTGTAAAGTACAATCCTGTATTTTTTGACCCTGAAAAGATGGAAGTTTCTTTCAATAATAATAGCTGGATGGCTTACGATTCCCCAATTCTTTCAATGACACACAACGACATGATAGGCAAGGTAGAGGCGGCCTACACCCGCACTAATGGCCTGTCTATCTCCGGCTTTGGTACGATTGGTCGGTTGAGGGTCGTTATTGATGACCTTCCTGGGTTTAGGCCGAATGAAGAATCAGTGGTTGTTCATTTTGGCTCTGGTACAGGCTCGGTGATGAGTGGCTCCGGTCAAATGACTGGCGTTTTGGTGGAAGGCCTAGATATTACCCTAGACCTTACAGCTCCTTCACAAGAAGAGCTGCTGGAAGATACCAAAGAAGATCATGATAATTTGTTACAGGTTTATCCTAACCCTGCTTTTAATGAAGTAAATATTCACTTCAATGGTAAGAGACAGTTTCAAAGGGTAATGTTGTCAAATATCGCAGGGCAGAGAATCTATGATTCCGGAAAAGTTAATGAATCACACGAAACGATCAATATCAGCCAGCTCAATCCGGGTATGTACTTCTTGAGTATACAAACCAACAAGGGAATCATCACCAGAAAAGTAGAAATAATCAAATAGCTCAGATAGTGAACTAAACGAACCGTAATCGGCTGGAAAGTTATCAATTGACTTTTCAGCCGATCTAGAGGAAAGATGCATAATATCTTTTATTAATATCTTCCATTAAACTAATTATCATTCGACTTTTTTATCTATAAAAGAATAACTTATTCGGATAATCATTGATTATTCCTTACCTTGGAGAATAATTAGGGTAGGATACCCGTTATAACAAAATCCTAAAGATAATTCATTGCTTTATTTATATTCGTGGAATTATAATCATTGCTATTGAAGCCGCACAACTGTGCGGCTTTTTTTATGACCTGTCCGCATGTTTAATACAAAAATATCATATAATAAAAATATAATTTTCACAATTATTGAAATGTGTTTTTGATTCAAGACTATTTTATATTCATATTTATATTGTCGAAAGGACGAAACGATTGAAGGATGGGTTAACATGCAGAAAAATTCGCCTTTCCATCGAATTAGGATATGTTCATGGGATTATAATTTGTTGGTAGTAAGTCAGGCCTAAAAGGCTGACTTACTTCTTTTTTTGTAGAGTACGAAAAAACAACCTGATTTCGATAAGATTTAATTTTGGATATGTTCATGGGATTATAATTTATTGTAACTGGTCGTACTTTTTGAGTACGACTTTTTTCTTTTCAGCCCTGATGCCTTTACAATCTGTTTTTATTAATAATTTCCAGTAGTTCTTCCCGATAATTCTTTCCAATGGGTAGATGCTTTGGTTGTCCTTTTTCTACTATTTCAACCATATTTCCAATAATGGCATTAATTTTATCCAGGTTGATAATGTAAGAGCGGTGTATACGCTTAAAAATCCCTTCTGGTAATTTGTCTTCCAGGCTTTTCATGGTTTGGAGCGTAATAACTCTAGATGTATCCATTCTGATAATGACATAATCCTTCAGGCCTTCAATGTATAGGATATCGCCATAGCTGATTTTGACTAGCTTTTTATCAGCTTTTACAAAGATGTAATCACTATCGGTGGTAATGGACTCTGCAATGCCTTCTTTCTTTTTGAGCTCGATTTGATCCATAGCTTTATTGACAGCTTTGATGAATCTTTCCAGAGAGATAGGCTTGAGCAGATAATCCAGGGCATTAAGTTCAAAGCCCTCGATGGCATAATTATCATAAGCGGTTGTAAAGATAACAAGTGGAGGGTTAGAAAGCGTTTTGAGAAAATCGATACCCGTGAGTTGAGGCATCTGAATATCCAAAAACATCAAGTCTATGTTTTCGTTTTTGAGCACTTCGTTGGCTTGTAAAGCGTTACTACACTTTTTGACCAGATTCAATTCAGGAACTTTTTCTACGTAGGTTTCTAGCACATCCTGAGCCAAAGGCTCATCATCAACTATTATAATGTTTATCATCTATTTTGATTTTGTATTTTGTTTAATCCAATTTTATTTTCAAACTAACAGCGTATGATTGCGGATAATCATTAATTTTCAATTCATATTTGTCGGGATACAAAAGATTTAGACGTCGTTGGACATTTACCAGACCAATACCGCCACTTTTCTTACCCGACGTACTGGGGGCAGGTAACTCTTCCGGCTTGCTGTTTTCAATGTAAAAATTCACCGTATCTTTTTCTAGCTTCAGTTCTATATGTACAAAAGCCTCTTCGAGAAAGTGACTCACACCGTGTTTGAAGCTATTCTCCAGGAATGGGATGAACATCAGAGGCGCAATCTCCTTATTACCAGGATCACCGTAATGCTTGAATTTGATATCTACATTCTTATTTTGACGGAGCTTCTCTAGGTCAAGGTAGTTTTTTATGTAGTTTATTTCTTTTCTTAGCAATACTTTTTTTTCGTTACACTCGTAGAGCATATACCTCATCATCTCAGAGAGTTTGATAACAATCTCTGGTGCTTTATCATCCTTCTTGAGCGTTAGTGCATACAGGCTATTCAGTGTATTAAATAAAAAATGTGGATTAATTTGTGATTTCAGAAAGCGCAGCTCCGACTGCATGGTTTGTGTTTGTAATTGTTGCTTTTCCCGAAGTTGTTTGGTCCAGTCTGTAATGATTTTTAGAATAGTTGATGTACCGGCGATAAAGAAAGAAACGAGAAAGTACCAATTTAGGTTAGCTACCAGTCCCTGTTGTAATTGTGGTTGATTGTAAAATTTAAAATAAAAAACAATGACTTTCAGTGGGGTAAGAATAATCGCTGACAGGATTAGCAGCATGGCATAAGTGAGAAATTTCTTCTGGGTCAAATAATTAGGGATTAGATAGAACAGGTTATAATAAACTAATACTGCATAAAAAAATATATTGATAAGCTCGTTACTGATAGCAAAAAGGAAATTATGCTCGGACAGCTCCAGGGCGGTCATCAACAGCAAAAATAGAAGCCAAAATGTCACGTGTTGCGTGACGGGCCTGGAAAATAGATCTATAAATTTGTTCTTTATCGTTAGACTTAATTCGCTAAGCATAGGTTAATGGTCTGTTCTTCATAACAAAGACGTAAGGTCTGTAAACGGTTGATGAATTTAAGATAAATTAGATAAACAAGCTCAACTATAAGGTTGAAATTTATTTTTGACCTGAAGAACTTTTTTATTTTTGCTGCTTGTTAGGAAGTGTGAGGTTTTAAACAATCAAAATTTTAATTTTAGCTTTAATCAAAACGACAATGGTATATCTGACAAGGAGAGAGCGCTTCAATGCTGCTCATAAATTGTGGGTTGAAAGCTGGAGTGATGAGAAAAACTATGAGACTTTTGGTAAGTGCGCCAACAAAAACTGGCACGGTCATAATTATTGGCTATACATTACAGTAAAAGGAGAACCTGACCCGATGACGGGGTTTATCATAGATGTAAAAAAACTCAGTAAGCTCATCAAAAAACACATAACGGATAAGGTAGATCACTCTAACCTCAATCTGGATGTTGATTTTTTACCTCCCGGAGTACAGCCTACTACCGAGAACCTGGTGCTTCATTTTTGGAAACAGCTAGATCAGCCGGTAAAAGAGGCGGGAGCAAAATTACATTCAATACGCTTATTTGAAACAGAAAATATTTTTGCCGAGTATTTTGGCAGTTAATTTTGAATTTAAGGAATGGAATCAAACACTACAGACGCCGATAACAACAGCCAACTGGAAGATATACAGGCGGCTTTCAGAACTATACTTGAGGCAACCGGTGAAGAGATAAGCCGGGAGGGATTACTCAAAACGCCCGAACGGGCAGCTAAAGCTATGCAGTTTTTCACTCAGGGTTATGAGCAGGATGCCGAAGAAATTATTCGTTCTGCAATGTTTCGGGAGGACTACAGCGAGATGGTTATTGTAAAAGATATTGAGTTGTATTCATTGTGTGAGCATCATATTTTGCCCTTCTTTGGTAAAGCCCACGTAGCTTATATTCCCAATGGCTACATAGTGGGGCTGAGTAAAATCCCCAGAGTCATTGATGTATTTGCCAGAAGGCTACAGGTACAGGAGCGTCTTACGGATCAAATCCTTCACTGTATTGACAAAACTCTCAATCCGCTGGGCGTGGCAGTCGTAATTGAAGCCAGGCATATGTGCATGATGATGCGTGGCGTTCAGAAGCAAAACTCAGTGACCACTACCTCGGCCTTTACAGGGGCTTTTCAGCGCTTCGAAACCCGGAGTGAATTTTTGAATCTCGTAAGTGCTAATTTGCATTAGAAAATCATCAAAAACCTATAAAAAGTATGAAAGCATACGTATTTGCCGGCCAGGGCTCACAGTTTGAAGGGATGGGAAAAGATCTGTACGAACAGTCAGAGCCGGTACGCCAGCTTATGGAACAAGCCAATGATATTGTAGGCTTCCGGCTTACTGATGTTATGTTTGAAGGATCGGCTGAAGATTTAAAGGCAACCAGAATAACTCAACCTGCTGTATTTCTGCACTCTATTGCAAAAGTAACTGCCGCTGCTGAGGCCTTCCAGCCAGATGTGGTAGCCGGACATTCCCTGGGCGAGTTTTCGTCGCTGGTAGCAGCAAAGGCTATGTCCTTTGAAAATGGTCTTAAGTTAGTACAACAGCGGGCAGAAGCGATGCAAAAAGCCTGTGAAATGGAAAAAAGTACTATGGCCGCTATCCTTGGACTTGAAGATGAAGTAGTGGAAAAAGCATGCGAGGAAGTAGATGGTACTGTAGTGGCTGCTAATTATAACTGCCCGGGGCAACTGGTTATCTCCGGTAGCGTTGAAGCTGTCGAAGCAGCAGTAGAAAAGTTGAAAGAACAGGGCGCAAAACGGGCTGTAATACTGGCCGTAGGCGGGGCTTTTCACTCTCCTTTTATGCAACCTGCTCAGGAGCAACTCAAATCAGCTATCGATCAGACTACCATCGAAGTTCCCACTGTAGCAGTGTACCAAAATGTCAGTGCCAGGCCCGAAAAAGATCCGGCAGTAATCAAAAAGCAACTGATAGAGCAGTTAACCGCCCCCGTCCGATGGACACAAACCATGAAGCAAATGATCGATGATGGCGTTACTGAATTTATTGAAGTAGGAGGAGTGGGGAAAGTGTTGCAGGGCTTTGTCAAAAAAGTGGACAGGAAGTTTCCAACTGCTGCTCTGTAAATATAGAATATAGCGATTGTAAAAAAGCTGACCTTTATACAAAACTTTGAAGGCTTCTCGTTCTACATTGAGTTGATTTCTTTTAATTTTAAATAGACAAGACACAGGCTGAACTTCCTGCCTTTGTTTATAGTAGTTAAAGAAATAACTGAAAGGTTATATGGAAAAAGGTATGATTTAGGATAATCCTGTTAATAGTAAGGCTTATAATTTTTCCAATCGTACATCCTGGCACCGGACAAATTAATATTACAGGAATGTAATGAAATTATTTTTCTCTGTGGGCTTGTTTCGAAGGGGTAGAATAGTGGTAAAATTGTGGAATAAGTCTTTTGAATGTGGGATTGACTGAAAAGCAAATGATAAATGGTAAAAAATGATGTAAAAACAGGAAGAGTACTACTGGCTGAACCCTTTATGCTTGATCCAAATTTCAGACGTTCAGCCGTACTGCTTGTAGAACACGGTGTGGAAGGGAGCATTGGCTTTATCATGAATAAACCAATCAAAATGAGTGTGGATGATTTGATAGATGATTTTCCTGAATTTGAATCAGAAGTCTTGTTTGGTGGCCCTGTGCAAACAGATACGGTACATTATATCCACAATGTAGGGGATTTACTAGAGGACAGCATCAAGGTAACAGATGGGGTTTACTGGGGAGGAGATTTTGAAAAACTAAAATTCCTAATCACTTCACAGTTGGTCACTCCCGCCAATATAAGGTTTTTTGTAGGCTATTCCGGTTGGTCAGAGGGGCAGCTCATGGATGAACTCACCCTAGGATCATGGATATTGGCAAGTATGGATTCTAACTATCTGTTTTCTGTAAGTCCTGATAATTTATGGCAAACAGCGCTCGAAAATAAAGGAAATACCTACTCGGTGATTGCTCAAATGCCGGAATTCAAAAGCTGGAACTAACAAAAAAGAGCTGTACCAACATTTTGATACAGCTCTTTTTCTACATTTACTTATGATTGGGTAGCTTTTTTCTCGTCTTCTAATTTGGCGGGAATTGGCTCATCCAGGAGTTTCAGATATTCATCCCTAACCTTGAAGAATGCTTCAAGGCTTTCCTTTGGAAGGGGTTCTGGTGGCGGAAAACTCATGCGTAGATGATTCACCTGCTTGTTATTTTTCCAAAATCTAAAACATACATGTGGGCCGGTAGCTAAGCCCGTGGAGCCTACGTAGCCAATAGTTTGGCCCTGCTTGACTGGTGTACCCGGCCGAATATCCTTCGCAAACTTCTGCATGTGAAGGTACTGCGTTTGATAGGTATTATCGTGCTTTATCTTGACGTAGTTACCATTGCCTTTGCTGTAAGATGCTTTAGTTACCACACCATTACCTACTGCCATAATAGGTGTGCCATAGGGAGCCGCATAATCTGTTCCGTAGTGTGGCCTTCTCCTCTTCAGAATAGGGTGAAACCTATTCAAATTATAGTAAGAAGATATCCTGGAAGCCTTTACCGGTGACTTTAAGAAGCCATTAGCCATCGGGCGACCGTATTCATCGAAATATCCGCTTAATTTTCCATTATCAAAATATATAGAATAATAAGTCTTGCCTTCGCTTTTATAAGTTGCTGCTTTTACCATATCTACGCCAACGACTTCACCACGTATAGATTCTTCATCGTAGAGTAACTTGAACTCATCACCCTTCTGGATTCTGTAGAAGTCTAATGTCCACTGAAGGGCATCTTCCATTTTATCAGCAATAGCGTAGCTCATATCGTTATCCACAATAGCTTTCCAAAGTGAGCTTTCTACAGTTACTTTACCGGTACGGGTCGTATAGCTTATGGGACGTTCTACCTCAGAAGCCTTAAGACTATCCAGGTCAAAAACGATGTAGCTATAAACATCCGGCTCATATATGAAATAATCTGCTTTTTGTGTGCTGTCTTTGGCCAGGATAGTGTAGGGTTTATCTTGGCGGAAAGTATTAATATTAAAAACAGGTTTGCTGGCTTCTGCCAGACGTGTGATTTTGATGTGGTCAATGTTGTAGCGATTCAGGATGGCACCAAAATAATCTCCTGTCTTGATTTTTCCTTCGTATACTTGAAAAGTATCCAGTGCAAAGCCGTATTTCATAGTAGGTTTTACAATGGGAAAATGGCCAATATCAACAGATTCGGCATCATTTACAGAAGCACCAAGGTTTTTAATAGAATCAGGAGAAAAGTAAAGATAAGAGATTAGGCCGAGAGTGAAGATCGTCACAAAAGCGAGGAGGAACTTGAAGCGGTAAATGAATCCTCCGATGGATTTTAACGACTCAATTAGGTCCACAGTATGAGTATTTGGTTTAATAATGAGTGATAGCCCTTTATGATTTGCTGAAAGAATATTTGATTTTTTTATATCAAAGCCATTCAAATTTTCTCATTAGCGTGCTTGTTGCAAATATAAAATTAGTGATAAATCTCACCTAATGAAATGTGTTAAATCTTTGGCTATTAAGCCCCAAATAGCTGGTATTTTTGGTTTTTATACAATATCAAAACCCAAATGTAACAAAATAAACATAAAGATATTTTTTTATGTGTTCTTTTATAAAGAAATACGCACTATAATTCAATTCTAATGGCGCTATTCTCTATTTTCGTTTTTATTTTAAAGAAAACAAATACTGAAAGGTTATGGCTGAGCAATCGAGGTATCAACAAAGAGGGGTTTCGGCAACGAAAGAAGAAGTACACGAAGCGATTAAAAATATGGATAAAGGGCTGTATCCCAGAGCCTTTTGTAAAGTTCTACCCGATTATACTGCTGGCGATTCCGAATATTGCAACATTATGCATGCCGATACGGCGGGTACTAAAACAAGCCTGGCTTATCTTTATTGGAAAGAAACAGGAGATCTTAGTGTATGGGAAGGTATCGCTCAGGATGCTATAGTTATGAATGTTGATGATATGGCCTGCGTAGGTTGTATTGACAATATTGTACTTTCTTCTACAATAGGCAGAAATAAAAACCTGATCCCCGGAGATGTGATTAAAAAGCTCATCCAGGCTACTCAGGTCTTTGTAGAAAAAATGGCCGATTATGGTATTTTGATCTACCCGGCAGGAGGAGAAACAGCAGACGTTGGCGATATTGTCAGAACCATCGATGTTGGATATACGACCTTCGGTCGGTTGAAGCGCAAAGAACTCATCATTAATGACATACAACCCGGTGATGTGATCATTGGCCTGGCCTCCGATGGTCAGGCTACCTACGAAACGGCCTATAATGGGGGTATGGGGAGTAATGGGCTGACTTCTGCCCGTCACGATATTCTGGCAGGGCTTTACGCCGGGCAATATCCGGAAAGTTTTGATCCTAATACACCGGCGGATCTGGTCTATTCCGGCTCCCGTAAACTGACAGAGCCCATTGAGGTTAATGGAATAAAAACAACGGTAGGTAAGTTAATTTTATCTCCTACCCGGACTTATCTTCCGGTACTGAAATCTATTCTGCAGGCTCACAGAGCTGATATTAACGGCCTGATACACTGTACTGGAGGTGCACAAACTAAGGTGATTAAATTTTTGGACAATAAAAAAGTCATTAAAGATAATTTACTGCCCCTGCCTCCTCTATTTAAGATGATTCAGGAAGAGTCAAACACCAGCTGGAGAGAAATGTATCAGGTTTTCAACATGGGGCATCGTATGGAAATTTACTGCAAACCTGAGGCAGCAGTAGCTATCGTAGCTATCGCCAGAGAATTTGGTATAGCCGCTCAACCTGTAGGTAGGGTAGAAGAAGCCGAACAAAATGAGGTGGTTATTGAAAGCCCTTTTGGTACTTTTGAATATCGGTCTTAGATTTATCTATTTCTTTTAGAACTATAGCCGGGTAAAGAACCGGTAGGAGGTAGCTTTGCCGAGCCTTTATCAGACATTGGAATACAAAAGAAAATGAAACGATTTTCCAGAAAAGAAAAAGCAGCTTTAATAGCCGCAAAGCTCGAGGAATTATACCCTGAGACGCCGGTACCACTCGATCATACTGATCCTTACACTTTGCTAATCGCCGTTTTGCTTTCAGCTCAGTGCACTGATGACCGCGTAAACAAAGTAACCCCCCACCTTTTTGCCAAAGCTGATAATCCTAATGAGATGGCCCAGCTTCCGGTAGAAGACATTCGGGGTATCATCCGACCCTGTGGCTTATCACCCCGAAAATCTAAAGCTATTAGTAAGCTTTCGACCATTTTACTGGAAAAATACAACGGTGAAGTTCCACAAACTTTTGAGGAATTGGAAGCATTACCCGGCGTAGGACACAAAACGGCCTCCGTGGTAATGAGCCAGGCATTCGGTATACCTGCCTTTCCTGTTGATACGCATATTCATCGTCTGGCTTATCGCTGGACATTGAGCACCGGTAAAAGTGTGGAAAAAACAGAAAAAGATCTCAAGGCAGTATTGCCTGAAGAAAAATGGAACAACCTCCACCTGCAAATTATATTTTTCGGTCGGGAGTACTGTCCAGCCAGGGGGCATAATCCCTATGAATGCCCGATCTGTAGTGAATATGGCCGAAGGTCCATTTTCAAAGAGTACGATGCCAAAATCAAAAAGGGTACCCGAGGCCGAGGTTAAAGTTGATATCCGAAAATTGATAATTGGAAAAATCAGTCCAGTAATCAGCTTCAGTTGTATTATCCGGATCGGAAACAATAGGGAAGGGGTTGCGCAATCGCACACCCAGATCGATCCTGAAAATAAAATACTTAAAATCAAATCGCAAGCCAAGTCCCGTTCCCAGAGCAATCTGTCGGTAAAAAGGATCTCCGGCACCTAGCTGACTATCCGGGCATTCCGATTTATTTTTGGGGCTAAACAAAAACTGTGAGCCACATCGGTCAGGGTCTTCCGCAATAGTCCAAACATTGCCGCCATCCAAAAAAACAGCTCCTTTGAGTCGCCAATAGATATCAAAGCGGTATTCAAGATTAAATTCCAGCTTAAGGTCTCCGGTTTGATAAAATAACAAGCGGTTGTTACTGTTAAAAGTAAGGCTATCGATATGCCCCCCGGGGCCCAATCCTCTGGCTGCCCAGGCTCTTATACTGTTAGGACCGCCCACAAAAAACTGCTTGACATAGGGTACATCCGAGGTAAATCCAAAAGGTTGGGCAATGCCAATATTAAAGCGGGCAGCGAGAGTGCTCTTGGGCGAAATCTTTTTATAGCGCCGAAAATCCAGCTCCATTTTAACATACTGAGAAAAATCAATTGCTCCCAGCGAGAGCGTATCATTTCTTGAGGCTAAAGTATTATACAAGCTATTGCCGGCCCAAATTTCTAATCCTGCTACTTCAAAATTAGCGCCAAAAAAGCGTGAAACGCCCTTCTCATTTGGCAGTGTTCTTTTGGTGTAAGTTAAATCCCTAAACAGCATACTGACAAAAAGCTGCTGCCCGAAACTCCGGTCTAAAAAAGGATTAGAAAGAAGAATAGTATCAAAATCCGGCTCAGTCTCCGGACTTAGATAATCAATAGCCAGGTGATTAATAAAGTACCGCTCTGTGTTACTCTTGGGTACATCGTATCCAAATGAGGCATTGAAAAAATTATAGCGATAGAAATCCAGTAGCAACAAAAAATTATAACTGGCTTGTACCCTGGAAGTAGCTCTGTTTTCTAGTGTTTGTAAAAAGCCGTCTCCTACGACCTTGGTAGCAGTCCCAGTTCTGAATCGATTAAGGCTCCGCCAAATACCGAGATAATCCAGGAATTTGGGGATGTATAGCTCATTTCTGAAATTGATATCAATAGTGTTCCAAAAGCGAGCATTTCCGGAATTTGGATTAACTTCTACCCCCAGCGACAGATCGCTGATGAGTAGCTCGGCTCCATTCAACAAATTTCTGTTTCGGATCGATGGACTAATGGATACCCCCAGCAAGTCTGCTGTGGCTGAAGAGGTACTCCGGTTAGTATAGTTGAGTTCAAAGTCAATACCTACCTCTAACTTGGGATTGGGCGTAAGCTCAATCCTAAAATTTAATATACCTGTTTGAAGGGTATCCGGTGCATATTTTATTCGGACAAAGCGAAAAACCCCCAGGCCAGAAAGTCGCTTATTGGTTTGGTTAAAATCTATTTCTCGGTATAACTCGCCCTTCTTCAAAGCAATAGCATCTCTAATTGCCTGTGGCCGGACTTCCAGGCTGTCTTTTTCCCCGTAGATGATGATACCGTTTTCCTCAATCGCCGGCATTTTCTTTTCCAACTGTTCGGGGGAAAAATTCGGATATACTTCTATCGTGCCAATTTTATACTGCGTATGGGCTTCCTTTTTGGGCGGAGGCAGGATTTGCATTTGTACCTGAGCTTTACCCGGTACGACCGTAGAATCCGCGCGGAGTTGGGTGATGAAATTGGAATAAAAATAAGCATATCCATTATTCCTTAAATACCTGGAAATTCTTTCCTTTTCCAATTCATACCGTTTGCCTTCCAGTCCCTCGTCTTCTTGTAGGTAGGTATTTTCATCTACTTGTTGGAGTAAGTTTAAAATAGCTGTGTCTTTGCTACTCACCAGGACAGTGTCAATGGTAAGTTGCTTTTTGGCATCAATAATGTATTCAACATACATTTTATTTTTCTTAACGTACGGATTGGGAAGTACTTCTGCATTGAAATGCCCGATATATTCAAGGTAGGTCTCCATGGCTTCAGCGGTAGCCTGGGCAGCTTCGGGGTCATAAATGACCGGCTTTTCTCCCAATACTCTTTTTTGCCACCTCAAAAATTTGCTGGGATCTTCCTTGGAAGAAGTATTATAGAAAAACCACTCTCTTGGGATCCATAAGAAATTGCCATTGGGTCTCTGCTTGAGGAGCGTAGAAAGTTCGTAGAGTACAGTCCGCTTGTTATCGAGTTGTTGTTTCTTTTTGAGCTTGATAATGTTTTTTTGAAGTAAAAACTCATCCGTGCCCAGGTATTTACTGGTGTTACAGGAAGTTAAGGCCCAAACAGCCAGTAAAAAATATACAAAGTTGTAACTTCCCCTTTTTGTCAACATAAGTATTTTGTGAAAGATGCTATCGAATAGTCAACTTAAATATATCAAATCCCTTTCGCTTAAGAAATTTCGCCTCAAACATAATAGATTCTTGTGTGAAGGTGACAAAATTGTGAAAGAATTACTAGAAAGTCAATTCTACCACATTGAGTTGTTATGTGCTCTTCCTGAGTGGATGGAAGATAACTCTTTTTTACTACAAAATAAGGACCTAAAGCAGCTGGAAATCTCTAATCAGGAATTAAAAAAAATCTCTTCTTTAAAGACACCAAATAAGGTTTTAGCGGTTGCTGAAATGCACATTCCTACTCCAGATACGGCGACTATTGCTGATCAATTATGCCTTTATCTGGATAATTTGCAAGACCCCGGCAATATGGGGACCATCCTTCGCATCGCTGATTGGTTCGGCATAAGATGGATCTTTACTTCTCATAATACGGTAGATTTGTATAACCCTAAGGTGATCCAGGCTACAATGGGAGCCTTTTTGAGAGTTAATGTGCTGGAAAAAGAATTAGGGGAGATTAAAAGGGATTTTCCTGAAAAAAAGATCTACGGTGCTGACATGAAAGGGAAAAATATCTTTTCAACTCAACTGGATAAGAACGGCCTCATTGTAATAGGTAACGAAGGAGGAGGTATAAGTACGGATAATTTTGGATGGATTGACCAATTTATTACTATACCTTCTGCGGCCGGAGGCGGAGCGGAATCACTCAATGCAGGCGTTGCAGCAGGAATAATTTGCGCTTGCTTTAGAAATTTGTGAAATAAATAGCAGAAATGCACCCAATCGGGGTCGAAATACTTCAAGACCGATTGGGTGGAGATATGCTATTTATAAAAGCCTCAGTAATTCTTTTTCTATCTGTTCGGCTCCTCTCACAGAAACTGCAGCGATTTTTCCTTCTCTATCGATCATGAAGGCTTTAGGGATAGTCGTCACTCCGTATTTAGCAGCTGGTGCTGCACTCCATTTCTTTAAATCGCTAACGTGGTATTCCCATTTCAGGTTATCTTTTTCGATGGCGGCAATCCACTTTGACTTTGAAGACTCCATCATTTGATTGACCCGGTCCTGGGAGCCAAGTCTGGCTTTCATCCTTTCATCTACACCATCGAGGGAAACACTGAATACGGTAAATCCTTTGTCTTTATATTTATCATAAACCTTTACGACATTCGGATTTTCTCTTCGACATGGGCCACACCAACTTGCCCAAAAATCAAGTAATACCACTTTTCCCTTCAGATCAGACAGGGAATAAGTTTTGCCTGAAGGGCTGGGTAGAGATATGTCAGGAGCCGGTTGCCCCACCTGGATCTTATCATTAGCCTGCATTAAAGCGACCTGGCGTCTGACACCGGAAATTCTTTCGGCCATTCCCTTGGCAGACATGTCTTCGGGGTACATTTCGCTTAGTCTATTGACCGCTGCTTCCTGAAGTGGGAGTGCCTGAACAGAATTGCCCATCTGATAAGTCAGCATAGCCGGACCATAGGGACTGGCAGCAGTATCGATAAATGAAGAAATATCCTGTCCAGTATATTTTCTGGCATTTACCCCATTTAGAAAATTGTAATAGCTGGCAGAATGCGGAGAGCCACTAAAGCTGACGTTAGCATCTTTTAATTGGTTGATACTGGTATTTAATTCAATAAGGTCTTCTGTTCCATCAAGAATAAGCGTCAACCGCTGTCGACCCAGGCGAATATTGTAGATGCCTTTTTTCAATCCTTCCGGAAATGTGAATTCAAACTCGCCGTTGCTATCTACATCGGTCTTTTGCAGTACAGCGCTGGCTTTGTTCAGGGTAACCTGATCAAGATAAGCTTGTAAATTGCCGGCTTGCTCAATCTGCCCTTTAATAATCGTACCTTCTACGCTTTGCTCACAGCTGTAGAGCATCAAGGAAAAGATAGTTACTATTAGAATGTAAACACCGTTCTTCATCGTTAAAGATTTTATTGAATTACAAATAAAAAAATTTGTAAACTAAATTTCAACTTTTTCAGAATACCAATTATCATGGAGTTTCTTCCAGTCTTCTACTTTACCAAAGTTCTCATCGTCAATCAATATTTTGTCGCCCGATACTTCTCCTAATTTTGAAAAGGAAACGTTATAAGAATTTAGATAGTTGACCACTTCATCTTCATCATCCTTTGTAACAGAAATAACTAATCTACTCTGGCTTTCCCCGAACAGATAAGCATCTTTTCTGAAATTTCCATCTGTTTCAATATTAAATCCTAAATTAAAACACAGGGCACTTTGTAACAGGCTAACAAATAAGCCCCCATTAGATATGGTATGAGCAGATTGTATCCATCCTTTTTTTATTAGATTTCTCAGATTTTGCAGGGTATGAAACTCTTCATCCAGATCAAATTTGGGAATGGGCGAAAAGTCCACATTGTGCAGCGTCCTTAGGTATTCTGAACAGGAGAAGTCATTATGAGGAGTGCCCAGCATGTATATTTGATGACCTTCCAGTTTGAAATGTTGGGTCATCAATTCCTCCGGCTTTTCGAGCAGGCCTAGCATTCCAATGATAGAAAGGGGGCTGTTGTAGGCGGCCTGATTATCTTCTCTTTGTTGATGCAGTATGGCTTTGTCAATAATGGGAGACTTCAGCTTTTTGCAAGCCTCGCTTAGCCCTTTGACTGCACTTGTAAATTGCCAGTATGCTTCCGGCGATTCCGGCGTACCCATGTAAAATCCGGCACTGGTTGCCAGGGGGCTGGCACCGCTACAGATAAGCCTGCGCGCTGCTTCAGCAACCGCAATCATAGTGCCCGTGGATGGGTCAGCAATAGTGTAGTAAGGATTACCTGTGACGGTTAGAGCCAATGATTTATTGTGGCCCTTCAAACGTATTAAGGCCGCGTCAGCCGGATTATTAATGTGTAAGGTGTTGTTACCTATCGTGGTGTCAAATTGCTCCCTGATCCATTGGCGAGAAATTACGTTGGCAGACATCCATATCTGCTCTGCGGCCTTTTGGTAATCTTTAGGCTTTGAGGTTTTACTGGCATTGAAATGGCTAAGTTTCTTTAGATATGACGGTTTTTTGAGATCTTTTTGGTATCCTAGTGTTTCATTACCTGGCTCCAGCATAGAGGTGGAAATGGATAGAAGCTCCTGCTCACCATCAACTATGCTTAAATTTCCTCCCGGTTGAAGCCGGCCGACCAGAATCTGCTCAAGGTGCCACTTGTCAGCTAGGCTTTTGAGTTGTTCGCTCTTTTCTATGTTCATAGCTAACAAGACTCTGGCTCTGGTTCTTTTCAAAAGGTGGTTAACCCAGTTTTCCTTTTCACCCAAAAAACTATCGAGATGCATTACACAGCCACTGCCATGCTGCCCGGCCAACTGAACAGCAGCCAGCAATATTCCACCCGTACCAACCGAGCTGGCATAGGAGCAGATTTTTTTATTAAAAGCTTCCTGCAAAGCCTGGGAAAGGCATTTTTCTACGAAAGGATTCGTCTCTCCCAGAGGCTCATTACCCTGTATTTTTCCTAACAAAAAAATAGAAAGCTCCTTCTGAGCTACTCTTTCCTCAAGTGGCTTGTAACCTACCGTGAACTGAGCCAGCAAACCCGGGCTTTTTTCCTTTTGATGGAAAAATATCTCGGTAGATGCATTGGTATGCCCCCTGACATTGCTGAACGTAGCTAATTTTTCTATCAGTTGATGGAATTTTCGGAAATGCCCTCCTTGTTTGAAATTAGATATCTGTAGCCAGTTGAAAGAAGCCAGAGAACTAATATTTTGAGCATCCAGCGCGCGAAGGGCCTCTTCTGAATGAGTAGTTGAAAAATTGGGTTTTTCATCTGTATAAGAAGAAATATCATCCAAAGAAAGCTGAATGTAGTAAGCATCTTCCTTACCCAGATCGATGTACTTTTTACCTTTTTCTGTGGTGACGATGCGCTTGCTATTATCCGGAAGCGCACTCAACCACGAGGCTGTACTTTTTTTGGTAATCTCCTCTGACCAAAGAGAGGCGAATATCTGTAACTCAAAGTGATTGGGTAGCCTTCCAAGGTTTTCTTTGATACTATCGTATTCTTTTTCAGTTAGTCCCAAGTTCAAAGCGGTTTCAAGGGTTGCATTAGGTCTTTGAGTTTCCATTGCTGTCAGTGGTCATTGGTAAAGTACAAATATAAAAACTCACTGCTGAAATGGTATAGCTATATTTTGTTATTGGATGAGGTAATTGATCCAAAAGAATAAAACCAAATAGATCCACAGTCCATCCAGAAAGTGCCAGTAGATAGTTAAAAGCCTGAGCCTGAGTCGCTTGTCAGGGTCCGAAAAATAAACCAAAACGCTTACTGGTTCTTTCATGCGCTTATATGCTTTCCACAAAAATATTCCCAAAAATGGCAAGCCTGCTATAACGTGAGCAAAGTGTAAGCCGCTAATTACGTATAGATAACCTGCTGAATTGTCAGAATGGATAAAAATTTCCTGTAAGAAAAGTTCTCGCCACCCAAAAAATTGGGCAATCATAAAAATGATGGATAAAACAATGGTCGCAATCAGAGCCCTTTGATAGTTTTTAGTGTTATCCGCTTTGTAAGATTTTTTTGCCCAAATCATTGTCGCACTACTGCCTAGTAAAAGCAGGGTGTTTAGTAAAAAAATAGATGGTAACTTTATCGGCGGTAGGTCACTCTGCACCCTGGTATAGATAAATGCGGCCGAAAAAGCTAAAAATAAAACCGTAATACTGAATAGGGTTAATATCAAAAGGACGTTGTAAGGGTGGAAAGCAAATGACTCATATTCCTCGTATACCGGATGATTCTTTTCAAACTTTTTCCTTGTATTTTCAGACATCTTAAATTGGCTTTTCGTCAGCTTTTTAGAAATTAATTATCGAAATGGTTTGAAAGACTTGTTTCGCTGGGGGTAAAATATCACGAATCAAATCCTTTAGTTTTTATCCCCAGCGATAAATCTACCCGCTTAAACAACTTCATCACCAAAATCCAAATACGCTCTTAAACAAGTGTATTACTTCTTCTTTTTTCGGGCTTCATTACTGCAGCGTTTGCTACAGTATTTAACCTCATCCCAGACGTTCTCCCACTTTTTTCTCCAGGTGAAGGGACACTGGCAATGTACACACACTTTTTGAGGTAAATCTGATTTCTTTTTTTGTTTCGGCAAAATTAAAACGTTATTAGTTCATATTGTGATACACAATAATGCTATTTTGCCGGTTAAACAATTTATAGACCCTAAGGGTTCTCCAAATTGATGTTCTAATGAAAGTGGAGTGAATAAATGAAAAAGTGTCCTAGCTGTCGTACGCCATTGCCCGAAGAGGCTCGTTTTTGCTTTGAATGTGGAGCAAAGCAGGGGAGTCGTCGTACAACAACGACCCGGCGTGGAGATAGCCTGGATTTTAAAGGAGACTTGGCCCGGCAGATTACGGATCGTTTTTTCAAAGCGCTGAAAGAAAGAGTAAAAGAAGAACATCAGCCGGAACAATTCCAGGATTATTCCGAACGTTTATACGAATCCGGCTTCCGGGATACCGTTCAGCTGAGGAGTCGCCAATTGAGTGAAGAATTGCTTGATCTATGGGAAGACGGAGACGTTGAGCAACGAGAAGCTCTGGCTTTTATACAGGATGTTTTCGATGAATTACTGGATTTTTTTATCATTCATTTTTGCCAGGATATCAATGATGTGGAATTACCGGAGACGATACTGCAGTACCAGGGGGTAGAATGGAACAAGGTAAACCTGATAGAAATGATACAGGATTACCTGGATATGGCTAAAGAGAGTGAAGCTTATTACACTAATTTCCTGCTAATGCCACTAGATAAGCTAAAGAATGCCGGAAAATCTTTTCTCTTTCCCGCAAAGAAAGAAAAAATTCTCTTAATAGCAGATCAAAGCCTCTTTGGCTCCTGTAAAGAGGGATTTGCCCTTACCGAGTACGCTATTTACTGGAAAGCTCACCTAGAAAAAGCACGTAAAGTGCCCTACGATTCCCTCGATGAAATCAAACGCCATAAAGACTGGATAACTATTAATGGATATTTTTTCAGCGTCAATAAGTCGATTAATCTGAAAATGCTGAAGCTTCTGAAAAAAGTAAGAAACTTACAGCGCAAGCTATTCTAACCAAGCTGACTGCAAATCGGCCTAATTACCACTCTTTTTCTTTTTAAAGGGATTAAATTTTTCCAGTGCTTTTTTTATGCTGTCGGCTTCGGCTTTGGCTTCTTTCCCCAATACTTTTTCCAGCTTTTCCCTGGCAGCATCTTTTAAGGTATCCTTGATGGCATCTCCTTCTTGCTTGGCAGAGTCAACTAACTTACCGGCTTCTTTCTTAACAATTGATTTACCAGAGTCTACTCCGCTTTCGATCGATTCTTTAAGACGAGTGCTATCAGGAGGGGTGGTAGATTGCTCACCTCCCTTGCCTAGTCCGAGAATATCTATTTTTACAGTTGGCTGCTTACTACTGCCTGTAATATTGAGCCCAACATTGACAAACTGAGCATCACCAGACTTAATGCCTAATTGTCCGGCTTGTTTTTCCAAAAAACTTAATCCACCACTTACTAGACTTCCCAGAGCACCTTCTTCGAGTTTTTCTTTTGGTACACTGGCCTTGACTTCGTAGTCCAATTCAGAAGTTATACTGTGCCTCCCTTTTACATTCATTGTTATCCCTTCAACTTTTACATCAAAGGGTGCCAACTCGATAAAGCCATTTTTCATCTCGAAGAAGTTGCGGGTATCTTGAACAGCCAGATTATCTTTCAATTCCTCGATATTTAGGGTGTTGCCTAGCTTCTGAAGCGGCTCAAACCCTTTTATTACTGCACCAACAGTTTCCAGAAAACCTTTGGCATTCAACGTATTGTAGTCAGGATACAGGTTAGGGCCAAGTATACCTTCTATGATCATGCTGGAAGAGTATTTACCTTCCATATAGTTGGCGATCGGTGCCAGCGTTCGAAACGTGTTGGCTTGCTTAAAGCTTTCTACAAAATCAAGTCTGACAACATCGTACTTCATTTTGAAATAAGGCTTTTTAGGGTCTTTGGTATCATACTGACCGCTTAGTTTGATATCTCCTCCCAGTCCTCTGGCTTTTACTTCATTCATGATAGCTGCCTGCTCGACCACTACCAACTGACCATCAATATCTCGAAGTTCCATTTGAGCGTATTTCACCTTATTGACATCCGCCTGAATGGTCAGGTTGATATTTTTAGGAATAGCCGGAGCGGTATAATCGCCAGCAGCTGAAGAGTTTTGTGGTGTGAGTGGTTCAGCGGTCGGCGCTACATTGTAAAGACTATTGATGTTAATTTGATTAGATTCAAGGGCCAATCGTCCTCCCAGTACACCGTCTTCGTACAGATAGTTGAACAGATTGGTAATAGCTCCATTAGCTTTGAAGTCACTGTCCTTGATACGAGTAGTTACACTCCGGATATCCATATCGTTGGGCCTAACTCTGACATCAGCAATGGTGTTGTTGAGTTGATAAATATCATATTGTAAGCGGGCAATTCCAACAAGAGCCCGGATATCAAACCGGTCGAACGGCTTATCAGTAGCCGAAACAGTAGTCGTATCTTTGAAATTCTCATCGGCTGTTTCCGCTTGTTCTGCCGAATACCACTCATCAGCATTGAAATATTTGGAAGTGATATCGAAATCTCCGGTCATGGTTTTATCCGGGCTAAAATAGGCCAGGACGTTGTCAAGGCTGCCCCTGGCCTGCAAGTCAGAAGTACCTGCTGTGGCATCCATGCGATTGAGAATAAGCTTTTGAGGGGTAAATTCCAAAGTAGCAGCGTTAATAGCTAGTGTAGGATAGCCGTAGGCTTCCAGTGGGTACCTTACTTTGCTGGCTGTCACATTCCCTCCCATATTAACCTGATCATATCTTCCGGCTTCTATAGTTGATTGTTTGGCCGCTACTGCTACATCAAAATCAAAGACTCCGGCCATGTCTGAATCTACATAATTAGGAAAGGCTTGCTTGAGGTCATTCAGGTCAATTGTTCCGTCAATGGTAGATTTTACGTCTGGATCTGAAAGGGGCGTTTTTAAATAAAATGTTGCATCAAAGGGATGGTCACCGATTTTCCACGCAATTTTTGACGCTTCGACTGTTAGGTCATCAAAATTGCTGCCCGGGCTATTTATTTTGGCGGCTGCTTGTATGTTTTCAACAGCTAGTGGCAATCCGGGATACTTGACATAGCCATTTTGTACAGAAAGGTCTGAAGAAAAAGCCGGGTATGTACTCTGGTCAAATTTGTAAACGCCCTGAGCTTGTGCATCCAACTCAAAAGAACCTCTGGAATCAACTCTATCAAAATCAGCAGAATAGGCATCAGGTATGAGAGAAAAAAGGTTTTTAAAATCATTTTGGGGAGTCTTCAAACTGAGGTCCATTTCCAATCCATCTTCCAACATTTTTACAAAACCGTCCAGGTCTAGCGCCAGCGCATTAATCGCCAGAGTATTTTCTTCAATAGTATATTTACTTTGGTTTTGGTCAATAGCCAGGGTAGCATCCCAATTCAGTTGTACCTCCTTGAGGTATTGCGTGATGCCATAAGTCAGGTCAATTGATTTTATATCAGTGTGAGCAGCCAAATTGAAGATATTATTGCTGTAATTTCCGGAGCCCGAATGGTTTAGGCCCTCTATAAAAAGGTCTAGGTCCGTACTACGATCCTCGTAGGTAACTTTCGCTTCTGTAATATCGTATTGTTTCAAAGAGAGATTGATACTTCCGCTGCTGTCTTCCTGAGTAGGGTCGAATGGCTGATTACTGCTTCTGGCAATATCGTAGTTGGCTTTTCCATTATTCAACACCATGATATTGATTTTTGGATTGTCAATGCTGGCCGATTCAATGGTGATGGGCCTAGATGGAGAAATGAGCGACCATACATCCACACTTACAGCTATTCGTTTAGCTTGAGCTAGTGGTAAGTCATCAAATTCATCAATTCCTGTTAAAGAGAAATTCTGGATGCCAACGCTTAAATTGGGAAAGTCTCTGAAAAAAGAAAGACTGACGTCTTCAAAGTCAATTTCGGCATTTAATTGCTTGTTACTTTCTGTCTTAATGAGCTCAATAATTTGATCCTTGAAAATAACCGGAGCTAGAAAGGCAGCTGCCACCAAAAGGATCAAAATGATAAACGAGAAGATAAAAAATCGCTTTATGAATTTCATTGGAATGGTTTTCTGATAATTGGATGTATATTTGCTACCTGATTTATTATTCTGGATAAGAAATTTAAGGTATTGTTAGGAGATTATCGAAGTAATTTCCCAAATTAACGACAAGTTAAAATTTCTACCTCAAATCCTGTGAACTTACCTGTACTGCTATGGCCAAAGATCGGAGGATGTCGAATTAAGAAAATAGCAAAAAAAGATGTCTAGAACAAAAAGTGAAACTTACCAATTTATAGATACCCAGGAGCATCTCCATCAATTTGCAGCAGACAATCAAAACCTTGATTGGCTGGCCTTTGATACAGAATTTGTAGGAGAAAAACGCTTTCATACGCGGATATGTTTGATTCAGGTGGCTACTGTCAACGGGAATTACCTGATTGATCCGTTCGGTGTGAAGGATCTTTCGCCACTGTTTAATTTCATTACGGATGAACGTATACTAAAAATCACTCACGCCGGAGAAAATGATTACCGCTTATTTTATCGCAGCCATGGTATTGTACCTCGCAACCTGTTCGATACACAAATCGCTGCAGGTTTTGTCGGCTACAAGTATCCAATATCTTTTCAAAAGCTGGTAGAGGGAGAACTAGGGGTTTTCCTGAAAAAAGGTTATGCCGTAGCAGATTGGGAAGCCCGACCCCTGAAAAAGAAGCAACTCCTCTATGCTTTGAATGATATATTGTATCTGTATGATTTGTGGCAAAAAATTAGTGAGAAATTGGAAAAAGCCAGCCGACAGGCTTGGGCTAAGGAAGAGGTGACGGCACTGGAATCGGAAGAATACTATCAAAGAGACCCCAATAAGGAAGCCCTAGATAACAACCTGATCAAAAGCTTGCGCCTTAAGGAGCAAGCCTTTTTAATGCGACTTTTTAAATGGCGAAGCTATGTAGCTGAACAAAAAGATTATTCCCGGGAAATGGTGCTACCCAATAAGCTCCTGGGACAAATCGTGAGATCCATCGGAGCGGGGAAGGAAGCACTCTTTCAGAATCGACGTATCCCACCAAAGGTTGCAAAAGAGCATGGGACAGTGTTTGAAGACCTCTATAATCAACAGGTAACTGAAGAAGAAAGAGCAATACTCAAGCAGGTAGGCTCAGATAATATTAATGATCCCAAGGAAGAAATTCTTATCGAGATCCTATACTTGGTGATGAAATACAACTGCCTGGAACAGGGAATAGCCCCTAATCTGGTACTTTCTAAATCTACTTTGAAGAAATTGAGAAAAAACAATGATCTCAATAAATCTATCCTCGGTAAAGGATGGCGACAAACTTTCCTGGGAGATGATTTTAGCGAATGGCTATCCAATCTGGATAACTTGCAGGTAAAACATGAAGATGGTAAAATCACCTTACAACTGGACAAATAAGCCTTGAATAGTAAATGACAACAAAAGAAGACATATTGACAGTACAAGGGTTGAAAGTACTCTTTAATAATGAAGAAGGCCCCTCCACTGCTGTTGATGAGATTGATTTTACTATTAAAAAAGGGGAATTTCTGGGCATCGTGGGGGAGTCTGGCTCCGGAAAGTCACTCACCGCGCTGACCATTATGCAACTGACTCGCTATTTAGGTAGATGCAAAGTCAGCGGTGAAATCATACTGCAATCAGATGGTGATTCATGCTCACTTTTAGAAACGAATGAAAAAAAACTACAGCAACTTCGCGGAAAAGTCGTTTCTATGATCTTCCAGGAACCACTTACTGCGCTAAATCCATTGATGACCTGTGGTAAACAGATTGCCGAGGCCGTTTTGCTGGATGAGAAATTGCCGCGTGACCAGCTGCAGCAACGCGTTTTAGAACTCCTGGAAAAAGTTGAAATTCGCGATCCGGAGAGGATCATGAAGTCTTACCCTCACGAAATTTCTGGTGGCCAAAAGCAACGGGTAATTATTGCTATTGCTATTGCCAGAAATCCGAAATTACTCATTGCCGACGAACCTACCACGGCTTTGGATGTATCTGTTCAAAAATCAATTGTTTCTTTGCTAAAACAATTGCAAAAGGAGTATGAAATGTCTATCCTCTTTATTTCACATGATCTGAATTTAGTAGCAGAGTTAGCTGACAGGATTTTGGTAATGAGAAATGGGAAAATATTGGAAAGAGGAGCTACCAAAGCGATCTTTACAACCCCCCAGCATGCTTACACTAGGGCATTACTGGCTTGCAAGCCATCTTTGACAGAAAAACGCTATCGGCTACCTGTTATTGAGGACTTTGATGCAGTTCAATCCACTGTTTCTTATCAGGATATAGTAGACTCATTTATTGTACCTGCGAGGAATGGACACTTGCAGGAGAATGAAATTACACCAAAAGAGCCCGAGCTTTTAACGGTAAAAAATCTGAATGTTTTCTATAATAAAAATAAATCCTGGTTTTCTTCCCAAAAGAAAAGTGTACACGCCGTCAAAGATGCTAGTTTTTCGATTCGGGAAGAACAAACAATTGGCCTGGTAGGTGAAACCGGCTCTGGTAAATCCACTATAGGAAAAGCAATAGTAGGCCTGGTAAATGCACAATCTGGGCAAGTGAGTTTTCGCGGTCGGCAAATCACTAAGAAGAATCCTAAAAATATTCAGATTGTATTTCAGGATCCTTATGCTTCCTTGAACCCTTCAATGCCTATAGGGGAAGCCATCCTGGAACCTATTCTTTTTCACAAATTGGCTGCTGATCGCCAGGAAGGGCTGGGAAAAGTCATGGAACTACTCAAGGTAGTAGGCCTTGATCAAAAAGCCTTTAATCGATTTCCGGGAGAATTCTCAGGAGGGCAGCGTCAGCGAATTGGCATAGCCAGGGCTCTGGCAGCAGAGCCGGAACTGATTATCTGTGATGAGTGCGTGGCTTCATTGGATGTTTCTATACAAGCACAAATTCTCAATTTGTTATCTGATCTGAAAAAAGAGAAAAAACTTTCTTATTTATTCATTTCTCACGATTTATCCGTGATCAAACATATGAGTGATTGGGTTCTAATATTAAAGGATGGAGAGATAATCGAAGCGGGAACACCGGAAAGAATTTACAGCAACCCTGAAAAAGAGTATACTTTAAAGCTCATCAAAGCCATTCCAAAGGGCTTTCCAGTCGATTGCAATCGGTAATTTTTTTCAAAAAACTTTTATTAACGATTTTTAACATAAAAAGATGTACTATAAGTGTATTTTTCTGCAACCCCTTCAATAAAAAAATCGTCTTTTAGATGAATTTTTTATCCGAAAAATGTATTGAATAATCGAAAAACACCCGTGATTCTGTTAAAAAAACTTAATTTATGCACAATAAAATGTCTGCCTAATGCAAAAGTCGAGAACCCGTATTACCGTTTTGATTGTTCTGATGGTGGCGAGTTTGGCTTCCTACATTTTTCTAAATCATGCAGGGAAAAATCAAATAACGGAAGAACCAATTGAACAGCTTGATGATAATAATAATTTTGAGGCTAAAGAGCCCACTATAAATTTGCCGGAGATCAAGTTGATCAAAAAAGTGCTGGAAACTGGAATTAGATTATTGCCTGCGTCTTAATTTCTTATCAAATGCGGTGCAACAACAGCAGTTTCCAGCATCGCCCCTACTTGCCCTATTTTTCTTTTTTCTTTTTCCAATATCTCATCAAACCAGCTACACTCATCCAGGAAGGATTAGCTTTCTCATACTGGATTAGATGATTGTCATCAATGCCTTTTTTCTTTAGATCTTCCATGACAAAAGTCTGAAATTCAGGTGTAATAGCCTGCAAGCTCTTGCCTGCTTCAAAATGTGGTAACATCCAATTGGCCCGGGTATCCAGGCTATTTTCCAACTCATCGAAATGGGCATTAAGATCCGTCACACTGCCAAAGTGAGTCAGAAAAACCTGCTTAAGGTTTAGCTGCCTCATAAGCCTGATAGAGGCCTTCCAGTCTTTAATATTAATGTCGGGTGGTGGGCAAGGAGGCACTACCGGACCGGATTCAATTTTTATCCCGGCTACATCACCCGCAATCAAGTGATCTTCTATTTGCCAGGCAATGTGATGGACAGCATGGCCCGGAGTATACCAGGCTTTTATATCATACTGGCCAATTTTCAAAATATCTCCGTGTTCAACGGTGGTTAGTTGCTCCATAGGTATGCCCTTAATTGTAGACCAAAGGCTTTCCATTTGATCCTTGTAAATGCGCCTGGCAGATTCCACCAGTCTGGAAGGATCATGCATGTGCTTCAGTCCTTTGGGGTGTAAATGAATCTGCGCTCCTGCATCGGCAAGAGCCCAGGCTGCACCAGCATGGTCCAGGTGGATATGGGTTACAAACACATTTATTATTTCTTTCAGGCTAAACCCTAGCTTTTCAACTCCATTCTTTAAGGCTCTAAAAGTAGAGTAGGGGCCGGTTTCAAATAAAACCGGGCCATCACTTGTGACCAACAAATAAGCCGCAATGGTATTCGAAGAACCTAAGAAGTTCAGATCAATCGTTTTGAGCATACAGATTTTTTATTCTAAAAAAAAGAAACAGACGTAAGACCGTTTTTACAAAATACCCGGAATTACCCCTGCATTGTATTAGTTGTATAAACGATCAATAGCCGGCTGCCTGGCCATCTTTTCTGGATTCGGAAGCGCCGTAATAAACCCCATTTTCTGCATCGTACATAATGGCCTGATAACCGCCGTAGATACCCCGGGCGTAGCGAATAGTATGTCCTTTAGCCATTAATGCTCTGATCGTTTCATAATCAAAGCCACTTTCCAGGCGTAGGGTTCCCCTTCCATCTGCTTCAAATCCGGTGGGGCTGGAAGATCCGGTATGGTCAAAGCGAGGCGCATCGCCTGCTTCCTGCAGATTCATTCCAAAGTCAATCATATTCATTATGATCTGTGAATGCCCCTGAGGCTGAAAATCGCCTCCCATAACACCAAAACTCATAAACGGCTGACCGTTTTTCGTGACAAAACACGGAATGATTGTATGGAACGGACGCTTGCCAGGCTCATAAGTGTTATTTTGACTTTCCTTTAGAGAAAAAAGTTCACCTCTGTCCTGAAGCATAAAACCCAGTTTTGGCGGCACCATTCCAGAACCCATACCGCGGTAGTTACTCTGAATCAAAGAAATCATATTGCCTTCCTTATCTGCTATGGTAAGGTAAATAGTCTCTCCGGCACTGATCTGCCCGGCATCAAATCGACTGGCCTTGTCAGGGTCTATCATAGCACGGCGCTCTTGCGCATAGCGTTTGGAAATTAGCTGCTCTACTGGCACCTGAGCAAAATCCATGTCAGCATAGTATTTTGCACGGTCTTCAAAAGCCAGCTTTTTGGCCTCCATGAATAAGTGCAAATGCATCGGACTACCAAATTCAATTTCACTAAAGTCGTAACCCTCAAGAATATTCAGCATCTGTAAAGCCGCAATACCCTGACCATTGGGCGGTAACTCCCATACATCGTAACCCCGATAGTTAGTAGATACCGGATCAATCCATTCTGAACGATGATCAGCAAAGTCTTTTTCAGTCAGAAAACCACCTTGCTCCTTAATGAAAGCGGCAATGGTCCTGGCGATGTCTCCCTTGTAGTAGGCATCCCTTCCACCTTTAGCAATTTTTCGGTAAGTATTGGCCAGATATGGATTTTTAAAAATATCCCCTTTTTGAGGTACCTGACCTTCCATCGTGTAAGTCTCCCGGACATTGGGATAGCGCTCGCTCATCCAGGGTACAGACTGATTCAGGTAATAAGCAATTAGTTCACTGACAGGAAAGCCTTCCTCTGCATATTCAATGGCAGGTTGAAGAATCTCTTCAATGGGAAGTTTTCCAAATTTACCGTGAAGTTCAAACCAGCCATCAACAGCGCCGGGTACACTCACTGGTAGGGGGCCATAAGCTGGTATTTTTTCCATACCCTGCTCTTTAAAATAAGCCAGAGTCAAGTTTTGTGGAGATCTGCCGCTGGCATTCAGTCCATATAATTGTTCGCTTTCGGCATCCCATACAATGGCAAAAAGGTCACCACCAATGCCGCATCCTGTAGGCTCCATCAAGCCAAGGGTCGCATTAGCTGCAATAGCAGCATCAATAGCCGTACCTCCTTTCTTCAATATATCAAGGGCAACTTGTGTAGCTAGCGGTTGGCTGGTACAGGCCATGCCATTTTGAGCAATTACTTCAGAACGCGTGGCAAAATTTCTTCCTGTAACCCTGTCCTGAGCATGCAAGCTCTGAACTACAAGCACTAGTAAGACAAAGTAGAGTAGTTTTTTCATACTAAATTTATTTTTACTCATTTAAAATTTTCCTTTCAATTTATCCTAATTAAACTGATAACCGTTCAGGAAGGCAACGGTGTCCATTCGCTTTCTGCCCTGCATTTGCAAAAGATGTACTTTTACAAAACCATCCTTTGTCGCGATCTTTAACTCTTTTTTATCATCCGAGAGAAAAGTTCCAGGGGTATGATCATGGTTTTTAAGTTCTT
Organism: uncultured Saprospiraceae bacterium; assembly: GCA_964628385.1. Taxonomy (GTDB): domain Bacteria; phylum Bacteroidota; class Bacteroidia; order Chitinophagales; family Saprospiraceae; genus JANQPA01. The sequence continues at coordinate 32,171 of CAZVOD010000002.1, read as the reverse complement.
TGCTGGACTTAAAAATCTTGAATACTTTATCATCCAAAGTAGTCCAGGCTCCGGGATAAGGACTCATGCCTCTTATAAAATCGTGGACTTTCTGTGTAGGCTGATTGAAATCTATCTCGCAGGTTTCATGGAATATCTTGGGAGCTTTGGTGGCCTGAGTATCATCTTGTTTTTGAGGCTGAACATTGCCTGCTTCAATGGCCTTTACCGTCTTCAGCACTACTTTTGCCCCAAGCAGCATCATTTTATCATGAACATCACCGGCGGTATCATTTTCTTCTATTGGCACAGACTCCTGAAAAAGCATATCGCCTGTATCAATTTCATGTTGAAGAAAGAAACTGGTCACACCTGTTTCTTTTTCGCCATTGATTACTGCCCAATTGATGGGAGCTGCTCCACGGTACTTGGGTAAAAGTGAACCATGCAAGTTGAAAGTACCATATTGGGGCATGTTCCAGACCACTTCCGGCAACATTCGAAAAGCAACCACAACTTGTAAATTGGCCCCCAGCGCCCCTAGAGCAGTCGTAAATTCCGATGCTTTCAGGTTTTTGGGCTGTAAAACCGGAAGGTCATTTTCTACAGCGTACTTTTTTATAGGTGATTCTATGAGTTTATTCTTTCCCCGCCCTCCTAATTTATCAGTGGCAGTAATTACACCTACGATTTCGTAACCATTTTTTACTAAAATATCTAAAGAGGGAACTGCAAAATCAGGTGTTCCCATAAATATAATCTTCAATTTATCCATAGTAAAGTTATATTCTGTTGTTAGACTGGCCCGCGAGGTTGGCTAGTTTATAAATGATCCTGGCTCCCACGCTGCCATCCCATTCGAAAGGGCTACCCGCCACTTCGCAAACATCAAAACCAATAATTTGCTTTCCTTCTCTAACTGCTAAATTTAATAAATAGATTGCTTCCTCAAAAAGTAAACCACCGGGTACAGGTGTACCTGTGTTAGGACAAAGAAATGGCTGAAGCCCGTCAATATCAAAACTCACATATATTTTATCTGGCAACGCACCGATGATCGTTCTGCAAATGGCATCAAAGCTCTTTCCGGAATATTGCTGCTCTTTGATTTGGTGGTCGTAAAAGACCTTGATTCGTCCTTCACTTTCAGCAACTCTATTGATTTCTTCTTCACAGTAATCCCGAATACCTACCTGCACCAGGGTAGAGATATTTTCGAGCTTTAGTGCATTGTAAAATATGGATGCGTGAGAATAAGTAAATCCCTCGTACGCTCTTCTTAAATCCATATGTGCATCCAGTTGTAGAATGCCAAAAGACTCATGTCGTTCACTTAAAGCATGAATTAGACCAAGCGGTGTACTATGTTCCCCTCCAACTACTGCTACCAATTTGTTTTTTCCTAATAATATTTTAGTTTCTTTTTTTACCCAGTTAAAAATTTCCTGGCAAGCTTGATTTACCAAAAATTGTTGATGCAGCATAGGCTCTGATTGCTCTGGTGCCTGATCATTTTCCAGCCACTGGATAACTCCATTGGCCATAGCCCGGAAATGCTCATTTTTTTCTTTCATGGTTTGGTCAACCGGGCGCATAAATAGCCCCATTTTCCAGGCTTCAGGAACTTCAGGGTCATAAAGGTCGAGTTGAGCGGAAGCCTCCAGGATATTTGCCGGCCCACCACTGGTACCGCTCTTATAAGAAACGGTTACGTCCCAGGGAACAGGTAGCAGAACCAGCTCTGCATCATTTTCATCAAATGGTAATCCTATGAAATGCTCATTCTTCAGGCCTATACCGCTAGGATCAAATTGTTGTATTTTTTCTTTTTTTGTCATTAATTTTTTGGGGGAGAAAATAAAAATTCGTGCGCAGTCTTTCTGTATTCTACTCTAATCTCTTGGTATTTAATTTTGCTTCATAAGCGAAACATAGCTAGTTTTGCCCGTAATTTTTTACCAATAACCAAAACAACTAAGCATGTCAAAAGTAATGATCATAGGAGCAGGAGGCGTTGGCCGGGTAGTGGCGTATAAGTGTGCTCAGCATCCCGAAGTCTTTTCTGAGATCATGTTGGCAAGTCGTACCCGCTCAAAATGCGATGCAATCATGGAGGATGTTGCTAAAGCAACGAATCATCAGAAATTACACACCGCACAGGTAGACGCCGAGAATGTGCCAGAACTAGTGGCTTTGATCCGTTCTTTTGAACCCGTTATGGTTATTCATGTGGCCTTGCCCTACCAAGACCTGACGATTATGGATGCCTGTCTGGAAACAGGCGTTCATTATTTGGATACAGCCAATTATGAGCCCAAAGAAGAAGCTAAGTTTGAATACAGTTGGCAGTGGGCTTATCAGGAAAGGTTTAAGGAAAAAGGGTTGCTGGCAGTCCTGGGTTGTGGTTTTGATCCGGGGGTTACTGGGGTATTTACGGCGCGTGCGGCCAGGCATCATTTTGATGAAATTCACTATCTGGATATCGTTGATTGTAACGGAGGTGATCATGGTAAAGCTTTTGCCACTAACTTTAATCCGGAAATTAATATCAGGGAGATCACTCAAAAAGGAAAATACTACAAGAATGGGCAGTGGATAGAAACAGAACCTCACGAAATCAGCAAAATGCTCAACTATCCGAATATTGGCCCCAAAAATTCTTATCTAATCTATCACGAAGAGCTGGAATCACTGGTTAAGAACTTTCCGTCTATCAAAAGAGCTCGTTTTTGGATGACTTTTGGTGAAGAATACCTCACGCATTTGCGGGTAATCCAAAATATAGGCATGGCAAGTATAGAACCGGTAAAGTTCAAGGGCGTAGATATTGTGCCTCTTGAGTTTTTAAAAGCCGTGCTACCTGATCCGGGAGAATTGGGAGAAAACTATACCGGGGAGACTTCTATAGGCTGTAGAATCAGAGGAATAAAAGACGGTGAAGAAAAAACGTACTACATCTGGAACAATTGTAGTCACGCCGCTGCTTTTAAAGAGACAGGAGCACAGGGGGTTTCCTACACTACAGGAGTACCGGCTACTGTAGGTGCCATGATGATGCTAAACGGGGAGTGGTCAGGGAAGGGTGTATTCAACGTTGAAGAATTCAATCCCGATCCCTTTTTGGAGAAATTAGGAGAGATGGGACTTCCCTGGTCCGAGCAGACAAATATTGACTTAGAATTGTAAAATCAGTTATGCCGATAGATTATCACAAAATTCCATCACCGGCCTATGTGCTGGACGAACAACGATTGATTGCTAATCTTGAATTAATTCGTTCTGTTCAGGACAAAGCCGGTGTGGATATCATTCTTGCCCTCAAGGGGTTTTCTATGTGGAAAGTTTTTCCACTGGTAAAAAAGTACCTCAAAGGAGCTACTGCCAGTTCTTTAAATGAAGCTCGATTAATTTGTGAGGAGATGGGGGCCAAAGCACACACCTATTCTCCGGCTTTTCTGGATCAGGAATTTGATGATTTACTGGGCTTGAGTAGTCACATCACCTTTAACTCGGTCAATCAGTTTTACCAATACCGAGATAGAGCGATTGCTAAAGGAGTATCTTGTGGTATCCGGGTAAACCCCGAGTATTCAGATGTGGAGACGGACTTGTACAATCCGGCTAGTCCTGATTCTCGCCTGGGCATTACTTCCGAACATCTTACGACGTTGCCGGAAGGAATTGATGGATTTCACTTTCACACTTTGTGTGAGTCATCGGCTCAGGCATTAGAAGAAACACTAAAGGCCTTGGAAAGTCGTTTTGGACGGTTTTTATCTCATCTGAAGTGGCTAAACATCGGGGGTGGTCATTTGATGACTCGCAAAAATTACGATATCCATCATTTGATTGATGTATTGAAAAAATTTAACGCCAGGTATCAAAATTTGAAAATTATTATGGAACCCGGTAGTGCTATTGCCTGGGAGACTGGAGAACTGGTGAGTTCCGTATTGGATATTGTGGAAAATAATGGGGTGAAAACGGCCATTTTGGACGTCTCTTTTACGGCTCATATGCCGGACACTCTAGAAATGCCCTACCGCCCTAAAGTACTTGGTGCCTCTGATCCTCAACCCGGCAAACCTACTTACCGACTCGGCGGTGTAAGCTGTCTGGCCGGCGATTTTATGGAAGCGTATTCTTTTGAGAAGCCGCTGGCTATAGGAGATAAGGTAATATTCTGGGATATGATCCATTACACAATGGTTAAAACAACCACTTTTAATGGAGTAAAACATCCGGATATTGGCATTTGGCGTCAGGAGCAATGGTATGACCTGGTGAAGCAATTTACTTATGAAGATTTCAAAAACCGTTTGTCCTGATGCTGATAAAAGAAGCTTTTGAGCATATGGTTGAAGAGCTTATGCCTTCCTATGGATACGCAGAGGCCAGAAGTATTACCAGGATAGTTTTTGAAGATGCTTTCAGGATTTACCATTTTGATCAGGAAAAAGCATTACCAGAGGAATACCTGAAATTGTACGAAAATTTTTTACCGCGATTACTCAAAAACGAACCGGTTCAGTATGTACTAGGACAAGCTGATTTTTACGGGCGTAAGTTTAAGGTTAATGCTTCGGTGCTTATTCCTCGCCAGGAAACAGAGGAGTTGGTCCATTGGGCAGATGAGCAAATGGAAAAAAAAACTTATCGCGTACTGGATATTGGCACCGGCTCGGGATGTATTGCCATTACCCTGAAAAAGTTGAATCCTGATTTGGAAGTCTATGCACTGGACACTTCTACTGATGCCCTTACCGTGGCCAGGGAAAACGCTGAGCTATTGGAGGCTGATGTCAACTTTCTGGAAATAAATATACTGGATAAGAATCAATGGCATAAGCTTACAAAATTTGATTGTATCATTAGCAATCCACCTTACATTTCTAGAGCGGAAACCAGCATTCTTGCAGCTAATGTTGTTAGTTACGAACCCCACTTAGCGCTGTTTGTGGAGGGAAAAGATGATGTATTGTTTTATCGCGTCATAACACTATTTGCCCAGCAGTACCTGAATACAGGGGGGTGGCTTTTCTTTGAGGTCAATACCTTTAATGCCAAACTGGTGCAGGAATTAGTAAAAGAAATGAACTTCAAAGCGGTAGAACTACGGGAAGATATCAATGGCAATTACAGAATGATAAAAGGAGAATGGTCGTAGTGTGCTCCTAATTTCATCCAACTTTTACCATCAACAGCAAACTCTAGACTAGTTTATTATCTATATCCAACGGTAATAGCAGGAGTGAATCCCAGAAACTGATGATTACTGGCACTGATATCGATCTGCAGGCGGCTAGCTTCCAGGTAATACCCAACTCCAAAGCTCCACAAGGTCGGCTCTGTAGAAATGCCTGTGCGCAAGAACAATTGTTCTATTACCATATACTCTATGCCGGCGTTAACCTGAACCGGATACTCAATATCTTTGGAAGCTTCTAAGACGAATATTACTTTATCAGAAGACTGGTAACTAACGCCCAGTCGCATAATAGTGGGGAGAAATTCATCTGCAATAATCTCTTGTCTTATGGGATTAAAAATATTGGCACCTACCGTAATTTGGTCCGTGACATTCAATTGCAAGCCCAGATCAAAAGAGGGGAGTAATTTACTACCATATTCTTCTATCTGGGTATTATGCAAAAGGAATTGCGCACCGATAGAAAGATTGGGTAATAGTTTTCTGGCGTAGAATAATCCCAGACGTTGCTCATTGTAAAGATCAAATCCAAAGTGTTGAATATTCAGGCCGAAGGTGCCGCTATTCGTTGGCAGCGCTACGCCTGCCGCCAGAGATTGTAAGTCTTCACTGGCAAACCGCTGCTCCGCGGCGATGAGTCCGGAGAAGCGGCTAATGTCACTTAATCCGGCAATATTGTTGAGCAAAGCATCAATACCTTTAAGGCTTACCCCGGTTTTACCCATAGCAATACTTCGAGCTCCTAAGGTGGTAGGTGCTCCATTCTGAGCGGTTGCCCAATTGAATGTAAAAAAGAAAAAACAACAAAAAAACAGGTACTTTTTCATTAGTCTTTTGGGTTTCTACCACTGATAATTAGAAACGGCTCAGTAGAAATTTCTGGCTCGTATCAGTCAGCGATACCTGTATGCTTCGGGTTGGAATGTCCTTCCAGATTTCCCTACAATAATACTATAAGAACTTTGCTCCTGCAAATGGCATTAGCCAGGAGTGACAAAACTATATCGCCCGCTTTGTAGTTTGTTTAGATAGATATGTTTTAAAGATAAATTAAAATATCAAAAGCAATACTTATCTATTTCTTAAAATAAATCTTACCTTTGCGCGGCGTATGGAAAAGGTGCAGTTTATAGACCTGGGACGAATCAAATACCAGGAAGCGTGGGATTTTCAGACAGTCAAACACAAAGCTTTGATCGACCTTAAAATGAAGAATCGCTCATTAGCTAAGCAGAACTTGCCAACTGAACATCTCACTCATTATCTAATTTTTTGTGAGCATCCACCGGTTTATACCCTTGGAAAAAGTGGTTCGTTCGATCATTTGCTACTAAATGAGCAAGAATTAGAGGAACAAGGATTCGAATTTTTTAAGATTAACAGAGGTGGTGATATCACTTATCACGGACCAGGGCAGATTGTAGGGTATCCCATTTTTGATCTGGAGTGTTTTTTTACTGATGTCCACAAATATGTCCGTTATCTGGAGGAGGCTGTCATTTTGACCCTCAATGACTATGGGCTGGAAGGCATTAGGGTGAAAGGCTATACCGGTGTATGGCTGGATCAAACGGATGTCTTGCCGCAAAGAAAAATTTGCGCAATTGGGGTACATCTGAGCAGGTGGGTGAGTATGCATGGTTTTGCATTTAATATCAATTCTAATTTGGAGCATTTTAGAAACATTGTACCCTGCGGAATCCATGATGAGAATAAAGCAGTAACCAGTCTGGAAGTGGAATTAGGACATAAAGTGAGCATGGAGGAAGTGAAGAAGAAGTTGAAAAAATACTATGTAGAGCTTTTTGAATTTCAGTTTTCCGACAATGAGCCAGCCGACCGTGTTGCCTAGAACTATCAGAGCTAAAAGAACATATGAAAAAGGATATTCCTCAATTAAAAGTAGAAGACATTGCCATTGCAGTGGTTCCAAGAACAGAAGATGGAGTTGATGAGGAACTATGGGATGCCTATTTGATCAACCTGAAAGATGTTTCCATAAAGAACGTTTTGATCAATTCAAAAGGTTATGGAAATATCAATGGAGAAAAAATGCGAACTTCTGTTTTACGACATTTTTTTGATGAGATCGGCCCCCTGAGATGTGTGATGATAGAACCCATTCAAACCAAGTTATTCGATCTGACTAATGAATACTGGGTGAGTTTTATGCTCAACGATTATATGTATGATAAGAAATACGTTTTTGTACGCGGTAGTATTGACAAAATGAATTTTACCAAAATCCCATTTATCAATAAAATGGGAGTGATGATTATATAAATGAAGGAAGATAACAGAGAAATGAGGGCCAGGCGGGTCAGTGAATCTCAGGCTACTATGACTGAAATGGTGATGCCCAACGATACCAATCCTATGGATAATTTGATGGGAGGCAATTTATTGCGCTGGATGGATATCGTATGCGCTATTTGTGCCGGTAAGCATTGTGAAGCATATGTAGTTACAGCATCGGTGGATCATGTGTCTTTCAGTTCTCCTATTAAAGTAGGAGAGGTAGTTACGCTAACAGCTACAGTGACCAGAGCTTTCACAACTAGTGTAGAAGTTTATGTGGAAGTGTTTGCTGCCAACATAAAAGGAAGAAACCCCCGCAAATCAAATCACGCCTATTATACTTTTGTGGCGCTGGATGATGTTCATGGTAAACCCATTCCGATCCCTGAAGTGATCCCACTAACCGAAATAGAACAACAACGCTACGAAAGCGCTCCCAGACGTCGGGAAGTTCGTCTTGTGCTTAGTGGAAAAATGAAAGCTGAAAACGCAGATATACTCAGAGAATATTTTCTGCAGTATCAAAAATAACTAATCACAATTGATCAGGCTAATTGAAAAGTGCTGCTCTTACTTCGCTTTTAATACCAGCAAACAACAAAATTTTGAGTTCATTGGGTGTAATGTTCACAGCATTGGAGTAGCCGGTTCTCAGGTCTGTAAGAGTAGAGTTACCATCGTAAATCCGTATAACCTTTTTGATAAAGTAAGGGGTATGTAATTGTGCCCCCTCGTAAACTTTGACTTCTATAGGCAGTGGATTCTGATGTACTATGTAGAACAAATGAATACCCGCTTCTCCTTGAAGCAGCTCAAAAACAGAATACCCTTCCGCAAGAATAAATTTCTGCTTTCTATTGATGGTGAAATTCATGTCTAGTCTTCGCAACAAAGTCGTATAATTCTCAATCAGAAAATCAATCTCCTCATTTCCCAGTCCGGTGATACAAGACCTAAACGCGATGATCGATTTATTGGATCGCTCTTCCATAATGCCTTTGGCAAAAAGCTTTAAAATCTTTACGTCAAGGTAGTTATCTATGAACTCAGTTTTTAAACTGTCAAAGAGGGAAGATGCAAAGTTATAACCCTCACTGATTTCTTTCAGGGCCTCTTCCTGAAAAAGTCGGTCTTTGAAGTTCTCCCTCCAGCCTTTGGTACCGGGGTCCTTTCTGGATACTAGGTATCCTCTTTTTAGGCGTAGCGGGATAGCTGGCGCCTCTTTGAAATAACGATCCCTGAATCCAAGCATAGTGGTTCTGATATTTTCCTTCATCTCATTTAGCCTGGCTTTGAACTGAAAGTACTCCCAGTTCAAACCCTCTTCGTCTTGATCATCTCCGCTAAATACCATAATCGGCGCAGCATCGTTATCTGCTTCAGCTTCTCCCTGGAGAAGGTCATTCTCCAGTTGTTCCAATTCTCGCAGTAGTTGATTGTAGAATATTTTGCCTTTTTTGGCTTCCGGCAATGAAGGGATAATTTCTTCCTCTACGGGGTCTACAAAATCAAGAGTAGTGATTTTAGGTTGGAGCCGATCATCTACCAGGTCAATATCCATGATGATAGGACGGTCACTAGAAGTTTTTATCAATTGCTCGGCAGAAAGCGCGGTAAGATCCCGTTCAATCTGTCTTTTTAGTGCTCGTCCTCCCATTCGGGCATCAAAACCTCGACGGGCAACCCATTCCAGCGCCCTAGAGGAAATATTCAAAATAGTTGTTCTGCGCACAAAACCATCGCGCTGCAGTAACTCTTTGATTTGCAACTGAGCAATCCCCAAGATATGTTCTAGTTGTAAAGGTTTGAAGATAACTACTTTATCAACTCGATTGATGAATTCGGGCCGAAAAAACTTCTCTACCGCTCGCCGGTAAATTAAGGAGATATTCTGCTGAGTTTTGCTGTAACCTAGGGTGTTAGAAACTTCTGAAGCGCCTAGATTGGATGTCATGATGATAATCGTGTTGGTGAAATCTACCGTTCTCCCCAAGCTATCCGTTAATCGACCATCATCCAGTACTTGTAATAACAGATCGTGCACATCTGGATGCGCCTTTTCTATTTCATCCAGTAACAAAATCCCAAAGGGTTGATAGCGGACTTTACCGGTGAGTAAGCCCTCGGGGTTGTAGTAATCTCCAATTAGTCGCTGAGAAGCATAAGCATCAATAAACTCATTCATATCAAAGCGGATGAGTTGATTAGAAGAGCCCATAAGAAACTTGCACAGTACTTTTGCGGCTTGGGTTTTACCCACTCCCGTAGGCCCGACAAATATGAAAGAGCCGATGGGGCGGGTTTTGTCGGCAAGTTTGGACTTTATAATTTGTATCACATCCGTGAGCGCTCCTGCGGCCTCGTGTTGTCCCACCAATTCTCGATTGATACGCCTAAGAATCTCATCACCGGATAATTTTTGGCTGGAGTCAAAGATGCGCTCCTCAAGCCCGGAAAAGGCCTTAAATTCTTCTCTGACCTCCGGAGCGTCAACGATATCAAATTGGTGTTTTACTGCTAACCGTTGAAGCATTTTCATAATACTACCGGGCAGAGCGCTATTTTTCAGGTAATTGCGCTGAATAGTAAACAGCTGATTAATGGCCTGTATCCCTATCTTGGTATCGTTTTCGGATTCCAGTACCCGGCGTTGGCGCAGTACTATTTTGGCAGAAAGCTGCATAGAAGGCTCTTTGAGCCTAATAACCTGAAATAGATCGCTGAAGCGACGATCTTTTTCTTGCATAACTTTCCATTCTTCAGGACTGGCAATAAGAATTAATTGTAGCTCTCGCTTTTCCAAATATGGCTTGAGGACATCACTCAAAGTCATATGGTTTTGAGCTGATCGACCTATGCGGAGCAATGCCACCGGGTTGTCAATCATTATCTTATCCGAATACTTAGGATTGTTTGAGGGTTTTTTTAAATATTCAATGATCGCTTCAAAGCGTTTTTGCCACATTCCAACAATACTCATCCCGGAAATGATCCGTGTGGGGTCTACGTGCCAAACCAATTCATTGACTCCTTTTTTGGAGTAATAATCAGTGATATATCGATATACTGTCTCGTGAATCAGGGTATGTCTGCCTACTCCTTCCGGTCCTACAATAGCTAGTGGCGTATTATTTTTTTGATAAACAATCTGATAAACCTTATCAACCAGATCATCCACATAGTAAGCCCGGCGCAACTCACCGGGGTAAAGGTCATGCAGGCTATAGCCTACTTTTTCTATTTCTTCATAACCATCAAAAGAGGTATCACCAAACAGACGGGCAAAAAACCAGAAGTCATCATTGGCATTGAATTTGAAATCGGTGTGATTAATTTTTACATTAACGAGGAGCTCCGTGATAAATTCTTTTTTATTGGATAAATAGTTATCGGCATCAAAAACATCCCCGTCAATGGATTTAGCTTCCTTAAATACGCTCAGTGCAGCTTTTTCAATTTGTGGCCCCCAATCAATTTTACCTTCATCATCCGCTCTGGCAATGAAGACATATTGCTTGAGGTTCGGTAAAAGTACGCAAGTCATTCCTTTGACTTCAAAACTGACCACTCCGATATTGCCCTTGACATGCTCTTTGGCGAAGGTGAAATCAACAGGATACTGCTCATAGCGACAATTGGGATTGAATAGAAACCACTCTATGTAATTCACATTGTAGTTGCTAACCGTATAACCCGAAAAGATGTGCTTGATCTCTTTCTGGAGTTTGTTTAAAGCCAGCTTAAATCGCTGATGACTAGTAACCGGATGATTCAAAAATAAAGGCCTGAGATGGTAGTGTGGTTTTTCTTCAAACTCAATATTCTGAACCAGGACCGGAAACTTTAATTTTATATACCCCATTGTTCATGGTTTGATTTTAGCTTGGGAAATTACTGAGTTTATCTTTCTTTAGCAAACCTTAGTCTTGCTAAAGAATCACAAAAAATGCCTGAAGTATGTCGGAATGGCTCTTCGAAACAAGTCTAAAGAATAAATATTCTAAACCCATACAAAATCGGTACAGATACTACCTTAAATGGGTTAAAATTGACTTTGTTTAACAAAATAAACCAATAAATCTTGAATAGGCAAAACATCCCATAATTGTTCATGTTCTAGCTAGTTGTTTATCTAAGTTTTCTTAATGCAATCTACAATTATGAATCGATTTTACATCTTACTCTTGACTGTTTGTTTAGCGGTTGGGTCAAATGCACAAACTGCCAGGCTGCAAGTCATTCACAATTCCCCTTTGCCAGGTACGGAAGAGGGGCCCATCGTTGATATTTATGTAAACGGAACTTTGCTGGAGGAATTTACTGCAATAACTTTCCGGTCTGCTACACCTTTCCTGGATGTTGCTGCGGGTACGGAGGTCACTATTGATGTGGCTACCAGTCCAAGTAATTCTGTTGAAGATGCTTTTTTCACGAAACCACTGGGGCAGCTTTTGGAAAAAGGCACTTATATTGCTGTGGCTCATGGTATTGTAGGAGACGGTGATACACCTTTTGATATTGGCGTCAATGCTATGGCGCGCGAATCGGCATTGCAGGAAGGTAATGTTGAATTTACGACATTTCACGGAGCAGCAGATGCGACAAATGTAGACATAGATGCTCGAAATGTGGAGACGCTTATAAGCGATCTGCCCTATGGGCAGTTTGCTGAGATGTATACATCTGTAACGCCGGCAAGCTATACGCTCGATATCAGAGCAACTGGTAATGCTGATGTATTGGCCTCTTTTATTGCTGATCTGAGTTTACTAGCTGATGAGGCTGCCACTGTTATCGCATCAGGTTTTTTGAATACGACGCCAGGTTTTGGATTGTTTGCTGTATTAACCGATGGAACGGTAGTTGAATTTCCGCTGATTACAGAGCCTCCGGCCTTGGTAATTAACGAAGTGGATTATGATCAACCAGGTTTTGATGATGCTGAATTTATTGAATTGAGAAATAATAGTGAAAAGCCTGTTTCTCTTAATGGTACAGAAATTGTACTGATAAACGGAAGCAACGAGGAGACGTACAATACGAGCAAACTCCCTGATGTAACTTTGGAAGCCGGAGGTTACTATGTAGTTTGTTACGGAAATAATAGTGCAGAATACTGTGATTTTATTGTATCTGGCTCGACTGTTCAGAATGGTGCCCCAGATGGTATACAGTTGTTGTTTAACGGCCAGGTTATCGATGCTCTGAGTTATGAGGGTACTATTGATGGAGTAGCAGAGGGTATAGGTACATCTGCGCAGGATGATAACAACAATGCTAATTTAAGTTTATCTCGTTCACCGGATGGAGCCGATACAGATAACAACGATGCGGACTTTATTGAGGCTTGTTCATCTCCAGGAGAAGAAAATAAGCCTTCAACAAGTTGTGAAGTAGCGGCTGATAGTGCTTTAGTTCAGATCATTCATAATGCTCCCTCACCAACCGTAGATATCTATGTTGATAATGTGATTGTTGCTGATGACTTAACGTTTCGCTCTGCTACCCCTTTCGTAAAGGTTCCGGCCGGGGTGGATATAGAAATAGCAGTAGCACCTGACAATAGTACTTCGGCTGCAGAAGCTATTGCTACTTTTACTTACAACCTTGCTGCTGATCAGGAGCTAATAGCTGTAGCCAGAGGTGTACTGGAAGATGAAAATACACCTTTGGGTATTGATACTTTCGGTATGGCCAGAACAGAGAGCAATGCAGCCGTAGTTGATTTGCTGGTATACCATGGTTCACCTGGTGCTGGCCCGATAGATATTGCCAATCCAGCTGCTGGTGTTACGCTCTTTGGCGATGTGGCATACGGAGAGTTCAGAGGGTACTTGCCTGTATTACCAGGTATTTATACCCTTAGAGTTACACCCGGTAATGATAATTCTGTTTTGGTAGGCAATTACCGCTTAGATGTAAATGGACTGGGAGGAACACCCCTTACCGTCTTTGCCAGTGGTTTTCTGGATGAAAGAAGCCCGGAATTTCAGTTGTGGGCCGCCGATCCACAAGGTAATTCGTTTAAAATAGAACAGGTATTTCTTGATAGTGCTGATGTACAGATTATCCATAATTCTCCTTCTACTCCGGTGGATATTTATGTTGATGGAGAAATTTTTCTCACTGACTTCGAATACCAAACGGCTACACCATTCGTGAAGCTGGCCGCTAATAAAGAAACAGAAATCGCTATAGCGGCAGCTCCCAGTATTTCTGCTGAAGAGGCTATTTTTACTTTAAATACCACTTTTGGTACAGATTCTATATATACCATTGTAGCGAACGGAAGCGTAGATTCCCAGGAAGACCCTTTCAATCTGGAGGTATCTGATATGGGCCGAACGGCAGGTATTTCTACTGATAGTGTAGATGTAAATGTATTTCACGGTTCAGCTGGTTCTCCGGCTGTTGATGTAGCGGCGAGGGGAGTGGGAGAATTATTTACTAATTTATCCTACAAACAATTTTCTCCTTATGTTACTGTTCCACCATCGCTTTACACGCTGGATGTTAAAGCTGCAGGAACCGATAATGTAGTGGGCTCTTTTGATGCAAATTTGGAAGCACTATCAGGAGGAGCTGTCACAGTAGTAGCTTATGGAGAATTGGAAAGTGCATCAGCGCCATTTGGCCTTTTGGCTGTATTTCCGGATGGGAATGTTTTGGATTTACCAGAAACACCTTCCGCAAAGGTACAGCTGATTCATAATTCACCAACGCCAATGGTAGATGTTTATGCCAATGGAGAATTGATCTTAGATAACTTTGAGTATCGTACGGCAACCCCTTATCTGGAGCTTCCTGCTGGTGTAGAAATAGAGTTTGCAGTAGCACTGGATACGAGTACATCTGTTGAATCTGCTATTTTCAGAGATACGATAACTTTGCTAGATGATGCCAGCTACAGTGTTGTGGCGAACGGGCAGGTAGGGAATAGTGATTTTCCGTTTGACTTAGTTATTAATACAAATGCCAGAAATGTGGCTGATGATGGTGAAAGTGTGGATGTGAATATCTTCCACGGAGCTATTAATGCCCCAACCGTAGATGTAGCCGCCAGAAATGTAGGCAACCTTTTTAGCGGAGTGGCTTATGATGATTTTACTGACTATAGATCAGTTCCCGCCGGAGAATATTTCTTTGATGTAACTGTTGCTGGAACAGAACTTTTAGCCGGTACTTACGCAGCTATGCTAGACACTTTGGCCGGGCAATCAATAACTGTGGTTGCTTCTGGAATATTTGGGGGTGAGCCAGGTTTTGCACCTCTGGCTATTTTAGCGAACGGAACGGTCGTTGAGCTTCCATTATCCCCGGTGGCTAATGTGCAGGTTATTCACAATTCACCAATGCCAACGGTAGATGTTTATGCCAACGGCGAGTTGCTTATTGATAATTTTGAATACCGCATAGCAACCGCTTTTGATCTGCTGCCGGCTGGTGTAGAAATTGAATTGGCGGTAGCTCTAGACACCAGTACATCCGCGGAGTCGGCTATTTTTAGAGATACGGTAATTTTGGAAAATGCACTAGAATACACCGTCATTGCTAACGGACAGGTAGGTAATGCGGACTTTCCGTTTCGCTTGGCAGTGAATGAGGGTGCCAGGAGTTCAGCATCAGATGGCGAGCGTGTAGAGGTCAATATTTTCCATGGTGCTATTGAGGCTTCTGCTGTTGAAGTAGATGCTCGAACCGTTGGGAATTTATTTAGTGAGGTAAGTTACGGTAATTTCACAGATTATACCTCTTTTTTGGCCGATGAGTATTTCATTGACATACGCGAAGCAGGTACGTCGACTATATTAAATACCTACAATGCTGTGCTGGATACACTAGCAGGGCAGGCCGTAACGGTAATAGCATCAGGGATTCTTGATGGCGATCCTGGATTTGCACTTTTAGCAGTACTGGCAGATGGAACAGTGATAGAACTGCCAGCAGCACCGGTGGCTAATGTGCAGATTATTCATAACTCACCAACACCTACTGTTGATTTATATGCCAATGGAGAACTGATCATTGATAATTTTGAATATCGCGAAGCTGAACCATTCCAGTTTTTTCCTGCTGGAGTAGAGATAGAGTTAGCGGTTGCTCTAGATACCAGCACCTCTGTTGAGTCGGCTATTTTCAGAGATACGATAACATTCGAAAATGGATTAGAATATACAGTAATTGCCAATGGAGAGGTTGGGAATAATGGATTTTCATTTGGTTTAGCTTTCAATGCGGATGCGAGAAGTGCAGCTGCGGATGGCGAAAACATAGATATTAATGTGTTCCATGGAGCTATTGGAGCCCCCCCTGTAGATGTTGATGTCAGAAGAGTGGGTACTTTATTTCCTGATCTGTCATACGATAACTTTAGTGACTACGAAACAGTACCGGCTGCTGATTACTTCCTGGATGTACGTTTGGCCGGCGGTGGAAATATTGTCGAGACCTTCAGTGCACCATTGGCAGATGCTTCAGGTCAGTCTGTAACCGTAGTAGCTTCGGGAATATTCGGAGGAGAACCTGGATTTGCTGCTTTGGCTGTATTTGCTGACGGAACAGTCATTGAACTTCCGACTGCTGATGTGGCCAATGTCCAGATCATTCACAATTCGCCAACAGCTCCGGTTGATATTTACGCGAATGGTTCCTTGCTGATTGACGACTTTGAATACCAAACTGCTGAGCCGTTTGAATTTCTTATTGCCGGGACAGAAATCGAACTAGCAGTGGCACCGGATACCAGTACATCCGCCGAGTCGGCTATTTTTAGAAAGGCTGTAACATTTGAAAATGGCCTGGAATACACCGTAATTGCAAACGGTATCGTAGGAGATACGTTGAAGCCATTCGATTTGTTTATTTCGGACGGGGCAAGAAGCATCGCTTCTGATCCGGAACTAGTAGCGTTCAACATTTTCCATGGTGCCACAGATGCTCCCAATGTAGATGTCAATGCTAGAAATGTAGTGAGCCTGACCACTAATCTTGAATTTGGTGAAATTACGAATTACTTTAGTGTTCCTGCTGATTTATACTATATTGATATTTTGGCAAGCGGTCAGGAAGGAATTGTAGCTACTTTTGCGGCAGATCTTTCCATGTTGACCGCTCGATCGGCTACGGTAATCGCATCTGGCTTTTTAAATTCTGATCCTGCCACATTCACGCTACTGGCCGTTCTGGATGATGGAACAGTAATCAACTTACCTATAGCTCAGGTGGCAGGCGTGCAAATTATCCACAACTCACCAGATCAGGCAGTTGACGTTTATGCCAATGGAGCCTTATTGATTGATAATTTTGAATTCCGCTCAGCAGAACCTTTTGAGTTTCTCATGGCTGGCGTAGAAATTGCATTAGCAGTAGCGCCGGATACCAGTACATCTGTTGAATCTGCAATTTTAAATGATACCGTTGTACTTGAAAACGGACAAAATTATATCATCTTCGCCACCGGTATTGTCGGAGATACTTCAACGCCATTTCAGCTAGCAAGGTATGAAGGAGCAAGAGTAAATGCAGCAACAGGCTCGGGCGTGGACTTGCTGCTATATCATGGTTCTACGGATGCACCCACAGTCGATGTACTCACAGCTAATTCTATCATTTTTGATAGTGTTGCTTACAATGATTTTCAGGGTTATTTCAATGTACCTGCTGTATCTTATATTTTGGACATCACCCCAGCGGGTGAAAATGATAATATTGTTGCTTCTTACTCCGCTAATGTAACTCCTTTTGAGAGTGGGGCTGCGGTAGTATTTGCAACCGGCTTTTTCAGTGGCGAAGCACCTGGGTTTGCACTATGGGTAGCATTACCGGATGGTACAACCTTCCCGCTGGATCTGATTGTTTCTGCTAACGAATTAGAAACTTTTGTAGAAAGCTTCAGGGTATTTCCAAATCCGGTGAGAAATAGCGCTATCTTGAATTATATCTTGAAAGAATCTGCTGAGATTTCTTTAAATATTTTTAACCAAAATGGTCAATTGATACGTACAACATATCTGGGTCAGCAAGTGGAAGGTGAACACTTTGAGACGATCAACGCTAGTGAGCTTCCCTCAGGTCAGTATTTCATTAGTTTGACTTCTGGCGAGGGCATAATAACGACTCGTATGATTGTTACCAAATAAGGAAAGTCAATCAAGCAAATGTCCGATTTTGGCCAATACTAACTCACAAGTGCATCTGTTGACTGACAGATGCGCTTTTTTTATACAAATTGGTGTAGTTTTTCATATATTGGTTTAGTGAATTTTTTTTCTTAAGGAATGAGAAAAAAAATCATATTAGAGTTTGAGATAAAATTATCGATAAAGGAAATCAATTGTATCTTCAATATCGATTACACGAGACAATTAGGAATTATAATTAAATTTTAGTTAATGTCGGAAGGTTACCTAATACCAGGTTCCAGAAAGTATAAGTTTAGAGAGCTTAAAGTTTATGCCTCCACAGAATGGCTGGCTGATAACAAAAAGAAATATCGTCAGGTTTTTGATAGATACGAAACGACCTATGTCTACGCTGAACTATCGTTTTACAATAAAAAGTTTGATGAGGAAGATTGGGAGATTGATGTTGAATTAAAGTGCTACTCCCTGAAGAAAGGTCGTAAGGAAATCTGTAATCTACCCCTGAAGAAGAAAGTCAGCAAATATGATAGTGTTGTTTATATCCGTGAGGGATGGGGCAACAAAAACGAGGGGGTTTTCTGGAAAAAAGGCACCTATTACTGGGAAGCCTGGATAGAGGGTGAAAAAGTCGCTACCAAATATTTCTACATTGAAGATGCCGGCAAGGATCCCATGCCGGGTGAAAATGTTTACCTAGATGTAGTTTCTCTTTCTTTGTATGAGGGGCCTTACGATGATGTTATCGATGAGAAAAGGACTTATTTTAAAGAATTTAGTAGTGAAGAGTCCAGGTATATTTATGTGGAGATCACTTTAAGAAATTTACTCCCCAATAAGTCCTGGTATTGTGAGCTTTTTACCAAGTTCTACAATGATGCCAGAGAGCTCAAAGGGCAGGTAGTGCGTCTGCAACGCATTGAAAAGAAAGACGAAATTATCAAAATTACCGCCGGTTGGGGTTCCAATGTGAAAGGTTCTTGGAGAGAAGATCGCTACACAGCAGAGATTGTCTTTATGGATAAGCTGCTCGCTGTAGTGCCTTTTGAGGTGAATGATGATTTTATGGAAGGCATTGCTGGTGTTATTTTGCCAGAAAGGCAGGCACCTGTAATTCTTACTCCCGATATTGACAACAGCCAGACCTTTGACGATGTGATGAGAAAAATGGATGAGCTGATTGGCCTGACTGATATAAAAAAGCAAGTAAGGGATCACGCCAAATACATTCAGTTCTTACAGTTGCGTAGAGATAAGGGCTTTGAAGAAAAGGAACAGATCAATGTACATTCAGTATTTATTGGTAACCCGGGCACAGGGAAGACTACAGTAGCTACTATGATGGGTAAGCTCTACAAAAAAATGGGCTTACTAACTAAAGGTCATGTACACGAAGTAGATAGAGTTGATCTGGTGGGCGAATATATTGGTCAAACAGCCCCAAAAGTTAAAGATGCAATAGAAAAGGCTAGAGGTGGTGTACTATTCATTGATGAAGCCTATTCACTGGCTCGTTCTAATGACGATAGTAAAGATTTTGGACGGGAGGTTATAGAGATTCTGGTGAAAGAAATGTCCAACGGCCAGGGTGACTTAGTAGTAATTGTGGCTGGGTACCCCAGAGAGATGAAGCACTTCTTGGATTCCAACCCCGGCCTAAAGTCCCGGTTCAAATTATACTATGAGTTTCCGGACTACTTGCCTCAGGAACTGATACAAATCGCCAAATATGCCAGTGAGCAAAAAGGCGTACGCCTGACAGAAGAATCCTGGAAGCGCGTCAATGATATAATCATCGACGCTTACCGTACCAGAGATCGATCTTTTGGTAATGCCCGATTTGTATTCGATTTGATAGAAAAACTGAAAATTAAGCTGGGCTTACGTGTGATGAGCATGGAAAACCCCAGAAATCTGGAAAAAGAAGAACTGGAACTGGTAGAATTGAATGATGTGCAGCAAATATCTATCAAACCCAGAAAAGGCCTTCCCAATATACCTATTGACGAGGCATTGTTGAACGAATCGCTCAACGAGCTGCAGTCTCTAATTGGTATGGAAAAAGTAAAAGCTCAAATTCACGAGCTGGTACGACTGGTGCGCTACTACAGAGAAACCAGCAAAGATGTACTGAATAGCTTCTTCCTGCACACTGTCTTTATTGGAAATCCAGGAACTGGTAAAACTACAGTGGCTAGGATTTTAACAAAAATCTATAAAGCCCTCGGCGTGCTGGAGCGAGGCCATATGGTAGAGACAGATCGTCAAGGGCTCGTTGCCGGATATGTAGGACAGACAGCACTCAAAACCAGTAAAAAAATAGACGAAGCAGTTGGTGGAGTCCTATTTATTGACGAAGCTTATGCCCTAACCAGAAATACAGGAGGTAGCCAGGGTGACTTTGGAGATGAGGCTATACAGACTTTGCTAAAACGAATGGAAGATCAACGCGGTCAGTTCTTCGTTTTTGTAGCCGGCTATCCGGATAATATGGAGCAATTTCTGAAAATGAACCCAGGTTTGAATTCCAGGTTTGATAAGATTCTGAAATTTGATGATTATTCTCCTGAAGAATTGACGGAAATAGCGCTGATGATGTTGTCAGAGCAGCATATTATTCCGGATCCGGATGCTGAAGAACATCTAAGAAATTATTTGACTTTCATACATGAATTTAGAGATAAGTACTTTGGCAATGCCAGGACAATACGAAATATCATCACAGAAGCCGTTAAAAATCAAAACCTTAGAATAGCGGAGCTTTCTTTAGAAGAACGCAAAGCGACCCCTAACAATATATTAACCTTCGAGGATGTCGCTACCTTTAAACTAGATAAGAGCGATTTTGTATTCAATAAGAAGACAATAGGATTCAGACGTCAGGCATCAGGTGGCAGGTAAGTAGCGCTTGTTCTGAACAGGCCCAAATGCCAGGGTTTGAAATACCAGGGGACGATTTTGAAATGTTGTGTAGTTTTGAATTTTAGATCAAAAAATAGAATGCCCATCTGAAAAGTATCTATGGATAGTTTTATCCCGGGATGGCCCTTTAGTTCTTTCCAGGCTTTCAACATGCCATCTGACCAATAAATGTCAGCAATGATGATGACACTGCCAGAATGAATAAGTGGGAGTACTTTTTTAAAATACCGGATCGTACCATCGTAAGTATGATCGCCATCGATGAAAAGTAAATCTATTGACTTTTTTTGTTGGGCAATATACTCAAGACCTCTGTCGAATGTGTCGTTGATAATAGTGATATGTCCGCAGCCGAGTTTTGCAAAATTTTCAGCTGCAATTTCGCAAAGTTCAGAACTGGCTTCAGTAGTCATTATTTCGGCTTGTTCATTTGCCTTAGCCATGTAAAGTGTGGATAAGCCCAAAGAGGTGCCCAATTCTACAATATTACTTGCGTCGAGATAGTTGATAAGCTTGAAGAGTAAACGCCCTTCGGAAGGCGAAGAATTTCCAAACTTGGCAATATTTTGTATATGTCGATGAGTGCCTTTGAATAACTTTGAGCCAGCACCAAAGTCCAAAAAATTGATCTGACGGTTATCGCTTAGCAATTGCCCGCGAAGCCATTCAATATGAATAAAGGCATAGTAGGTGCGAGTATCTTCGTAGACATCTTCTATGAATTCGCTCACGAACGGAGAGTCTATATCATACTTTGTCGTTGCACGGTAAAAAAACGTTATATACTTTAAAAAATATTTAATGTGTACCCGAAATAATACCCTT
The DNA here is from genome assembly GCA_964628385.1 of uncultured Saprospiraceae bacterium. Classification (GTDB taxonomy): domain Bacteria; phylum Bacteroidota; class Bacteroidia; order Chitinophagales; family Saprospiraceae; genus JANQPA01. The sequence goes on along the minus strand of CAZVOD010000002.1, from coordinate 10,799 downwards.
GGTAACATTTTTTCGTATGAGATATTGAACAAAATTTGTTTAAGCTTTTAGCCAAAGGTATATTTTTTATACAATTAGTTCTTGAAAAAAAGAAAGGAGATTATGATCAACAAAACAAGATCGGTAATTGCAATCATATGCTTTTTAGTTGTAAACCTTGCATTTGCCCAACAAAAACCCGCTAAAGACTGGTTTCATCTCGACTACAATGAGGATGGTGTAAACGGAATTAGTACCTACAAACTCTACAAAGAAATAATTGGAAACCGGGAAGGTGAAAAAGTAATAGTTGCGGTTATTGATGGAGGAACTCAGGTACTCCATGAAGATTTAAAAAATGTAATCTGGACAAATCAGGATGAAATTTCCAACAATGGTAAAGACGATGACGACAATGGTTATATTGATGACATTCACGGTTGGAATTATATTGGAGGGACAGATGGTGATAACTTAGTACATGAGCAGGTAGAAATGGTGCGCTTGTACGTAGATTTAGATAAAAAGTACAGGGATGTTGATGAGTCAACTCTTTCTAAGACTCAAAGGAAAGAATATAAACGCTATCTGGAGATGTCAGAGAAGATCGAAGAGAAGAAAGCTGAAGCATCAGAAAATATTTTCCTCTACAAAACCATCGCTAAATCTGCTGATCGTATAGAGACGACCATCGGTAAGACTTATATCGATGCGGAAGAGTTGGCCACCTTTGATTTTGATAATCCTTTGCTATCTCAGGTAGCTGTAATGATTACAGAGTTGATGAAGTCTGAAGGTGCTACTTTTCAGGAGGTGAAGTCAGATATCAAGGATGGGGTAGAGCATTTTGAAAATACCCTCAACTATTATTATAATACGGAGATCAATCCGCGCCGGATAGTAGGAGATGATCCCAGCAATTTCAAGCAGACTAATTATGGCAATAGCGATGTAGCGGGTCCTAGAGGAGAACACGGTACGCATGTTGCTGGAATCATTGGTGCGGAGCGCGAAAATGGAGTCGGCATTGATGGGGTAGCGAGCAATATAGAATTAATGATTTTAAGGGTAGTTCCCGATGGGGATGAAAGAGATAAGGATATTGCACTTGCCATCCGGTATGCTGTTGATAATGGTGCTCAGGTGATCAATATGAGTTTTGGTAAAGATTTTTCTCCTTACAAAGAAATTGTTGATGATGCCGTTAAGTATGCCATGAAAAATGACGTGTTACTTGTTCATGCTGCCGGTAACGATGGGGCGGAAATTTTTTCTGATAATAATTACCCCAATGATCTTTTTCTTAAAAAAGGACTTTTTGGACCTAAATATGCCAAAACCTGGATCAGCGTAGGAGCTTCCAATTGGAGAAAAGACCAGGAAATAGTAGCTAATTTTAGTAATTATAGCGATAAAAATGTGGATGTTTTTGCCCCCGGAGTAAGCATTTACTCCACTGTTCCTGAACACGGCTACAAAAATAACGATGGTACAAGCATGGCCAGTCCGATAGTAGCGGGAATTGCAGCTCTACTGCGTTCTTATTTCCCGGATTTAAATGCCCGGCAAGTAAAAGAAATTATACTGGAATCGGCTCGTAAAAAGAGTAATATGGTGATAATACCCGGTGGAGAAGAGCAGGTACCTTTCCGTCGGTTGAGTGTATCAGGAGGAATAGCTAATGCTTATGAAGCTTTTAAATTGGCACTTCAAACTAAAGGAAAGAACAGAAAAAAATCAGACTCAAGAGATCAAATCTGGCAATAAAAAGGCAGTAGAGTAGGAGCGTGCAGCAGGAGAGAAATAAATTTTCTTCTACTGCATTGCTTACTTTTGCATTCTTATTTTCTCTCTTCTTATCTATAAATATTTTAGATGACGCCACAGCGAATACAAAAACTCAAACAAGTAGTTGCCCTGAGGCAGCCTAACCTAACAGTGATCCTGGAAAATATTATTGATTTGCATAACCTTGGAGCAGTACTGCGCTCCTGTGATTCTGTAGGGATCAAAGAAATCTTCGTTTTGCAAACAGAAGAAAAACTGCGAACGACTCATCTGGAACTGGGAAAAAGAACTTCCGCCGGGGCGCGTCGGTGGATCGATGTCAACTATTACCACGATGTTGATAGTTGTTTTGAGCATGTCAGGAGCCATTACGATACCGTTTGGAGTACTCATTTGGATGCTGAAGCTAAGAACCTATATGAGCTGGAGCTTACCGAATCCATAGCCTTACTGTTTGGCAATGAAAACCTTGGACTTTCAGAGCTCGCCTTGGCACAGGCCGACGGAAATTTTGTGATCCCTCAGGTGGGAATGGTACAAAGCTTAAATATCTCAGTGGCTTGCGCTGTAACACTTTATGAAGCTTTTAGGCAGCGTCGGTCTAAAGGGATGTACAGCGATAACCTGCCGATGTCAACCGAAAGCCAACAAGCACTATTGGAGGATTATACCCAAAGGTCTAAAAAGGATGTTCGCGGAGAATTTGCCGATCTTATCCGCTAAATTTTAGCTCATTTTGATACCCGCAAAACGAGTCTTTTATCCATAAACCATCAAATTACAGCCTCTTACGTCACTGCTGTCCATCCTGCCCAATATCTCAAAGCTACCATCTGAATAAATTTTTCCTAAATCATCAGTAGCGATAAAGCTGATGGTATCCAGGTTGGCGAGGTCAATAATATCAATAGCACCGGTTCTTCCATAATTAACTCTTGAAAATGGATCGGTCACCTCTCTGCCAAGCATCTTCATGGTAGGGGCCGGAAAAAAGCGACCACCTCCCTTCGAATAAGCCTGAGAAAATAGCTCTGTCATACCGTATTCTGAATGGATTGCATTGCTGTGAAAGGCTGCTTTAAATAGCCGATGTAACTCGTTGCGGGTTATCTCTCTGCGCCGTCCTTTCATGCCTCCGGTTTCCATAATGATGACTTCCGATAAGTCGGTAGGGAATTGTTCGGCCAAGTCCCAAAGCGCAAAGCTTACTCCAAGCAAAACGGTAGGGATTTTCTCCCGGACACAGTATTGTAATTGACTGATCAATTCTTCCTGATTGTAAAGATAAAAGCCACTCTGCTCGTAGGTTGATTGTTGAATAAAGTACTCGGCCATCAATACCAGAGAAGAACCTTCTCGCTCCAAATAAGCAGGGAGTAAAGCCAAAAAGCAAAAATCCCGCGGGTGCCCATAAAAATATTCGAATCCGCGGATGGTATTTTCTAGGTACCTTTCTGTGGTTCTGACGAGGTGAGCACTACTGATAGTTCCGGTGGTACCCGAGCTGGAAAAGACTCGTTGAGCTTCCCAACTGCCGCTTTGTACAGAATAATTTTTAAAAAACTGAATGGGTAAAAAAGGAATAGCTTCTAACGTAGTAAGCTGCGTTGGGTCTACCTGAAGGAGCTCCAAGTACTTTGCATATAACGGATTATGCCTTGCCTGGTACTGAAATACCTCCAGGGCTACTTCTTCAAAAGAAAAATGCCGGATTCGTCGGATTTTATCCCATAATTGACTGCTAGCTGACTCCCAGGACATAGACTTTTTTTGTAGATTTAAATTGATCCTTTTGGACCTTTAAAAGGTTAAATTAAAGCAAATAGGTATTGTTTGAATAAAACTGATATTGATTAATGAAAAAATACTTGCGCTACTTTTTACTTTCCATTTCCGGGACTCTTTTCATTGCTTCCTGTACTAATCCGCCGGATTACCCAGATGAGCCAGTCATAGAGTATCTAAGGATGAATAAAACAATTATTGCCCAGGGCAATCAGAATGCTTCGCCAGATACACTGTCTATCACCTTTAGCTTTACAGATGGCAATGGTGATTTAAGTAACGAAACAGACTCGATCGATGTTTTCCTTACGGATAGTCGTGATGGTTTTCCTACTAATTTTAAATTACCCACTCTTCCTACACAAGGGGTTGGAAGTGGTATTTCGGGGGAAATAACGGTAAGCATTCCGAATACCCCTTTTCAGATATGTTGTACTTTCCCAAACGGGGCACCGGCTTGTTTACCCAATCAACAATTCAGGACTGACGATTTTTTCTTTACCATACAGCTCAGAGACAGGGCCGGTAATATGAGTAATGAAATAGAAACAGAAATGATCACGGTATTATGCGATTGATTCGATATTGGCGTTAAGCAGGAGAGCAGTAGGCTGTCATGGTTTTCAGGTTAGTCTATTGTTTGTGCCGCCTCCTTTTCGATCCGCAGGTATGACATCTCGCTTACTTTTCTACCGGTTCTAGCCAGTTGACTGACTTTTTCAACATTTTAAGGGTATGGGACTCCCGGGAGTCTTCCGATGGATGGTAGTTGTACAACCAGTTAGCTTCCGGTGGCATACTCATTAAAATAGACTCTGTTCGGCCATCGGTATCCAGTCCAAATTTAGTTCCCTTATCCCAAACCAGGTTGAACTCTACATAACGACCACGGCGCAGAAGTTGCCATTTCTTTTCCTTTTCGCTAAAAGGACGATGTTTGTTATCGTTCAGGAATTTGATATATATGGGAGCAAAAGCTTCTCCTATATCTTTTACAAAATCGAATCTGGAAGTTTTACTAAAACTCTGCATTTCACTGAGGCGATCAAAGAATATACCGCCGATTCCACGGGTTTCCTTTCTGTGTTTTAGATAAAAATAATCATCAGCCCATTTTTTAAATTTGGGGTAATAATCGGGATGATGCCGGTCGCAAACGCTTTTTAATTGTTGATGAAAAAAGGCTGCTTCTTCCAGGTTGATGTAGTGGGGCGTCAGGTCAATACCTCCGCCAAACCACCATAAGCCATTGTCCATTTCAAAGTAGCGTACATTCATATGGATAATGGGCACCCAGGGGTTATGAGGGTGCAAGACAATAGAAACACCGGTGGCAAAAAAATGTCCCTCATCAACTTTCAGCGCATGAGTAATCTTTTCGGGCATTGGGCCATGTACTGCCGAGAAGTTTACCCCACCTTTGGCAATATGCTGCCCGGTGATAGCTCTGGACCTTCCGCCGCCTCCGGCTTCACGGTTCCAGTTGTCTTCCTGGAATGCCCCCTGTCCGTCGGCTGCTTCTAGGGCTTGGCAAATGTCATCTTGTAATCCACGGAAATAATCCGCTATCTGTTCTTTGTTCAACATGTATTCAATAGTTCTTTTATATCATTTTAAGCTTGTAGTTTTTTCAGCGCTCCCTCAACGGCTTTTTTGGCACTGCCCACAAAGATTTCATCGTCTATTACTACTACGGGCCTTTTCAAAAAAGTATACTCTTCCAAGATATATTTTTTGTAATCTTCTTCCCCTAAATCCATCTCGTTTAAACCTATAGAGCGGTATTTCATCGCCCGACGACTAAACAGCGCTTCATAAGAGCCAACTTTATCCTTCATAAAATTGAGCTGTTCTTCCGTCAGGGCATTTTCTTTGATATCCTGAAGGTCAAAACCCTCGCCGTTATTCAATTGTGCAATCACCTTTTGGCAAGTCTTGCAATTAGACAAGTGATAGATTTTTTTCATTATTAAAATCGTATTTATTGGGTACGATAAAATTAGATGTTGGGCTGAAGAAAACAGATCAGCTGGCGCAATACCTATTTCAGTCAGGTCATCGCTTTCAATCTATTAGCTGCCGCCCAACACCATCAGTGCCGCTACTAGCTGTTGCCTTTTCTGTAGTCAGAAAGGAATTTTTCCAGACCAATGTCTGTGAGTGGATGCTTCAATAAGCCAAGGATCGCACTCAGTGGGCAGGTGACTACATCAGCACCAGATTTGGCCGCATCCACAATCTGCCTGGAAGAGCGGATAGAAGCAGCCAGAATTTCTGTTTCGTAACCCTGAACAGCGTAAATTTCTGCTATTTCTTCAATAAGGCTCATCCCGTTCCAGTTGATATCATCAATACGACCGATAAACGGCGACAAATAAGTAGCTCCGGCCTTAGCTGCCAGAATTGCCTGGCCACCAGAAAATACAAGCGTACAGTTGGTGCGAATATCATTCTCAAAAAAGTAGGCTAAAGCCTTAACCCCATCTTTTATCATAGGGACCTTAACCACAATATTGGGAGCAATTTGTGATAACTTTTTTCCTTCTTCTACTATCCCCTCAAAATCTGTGGCGATAACTTCGGCACTTACATCACCATCTACTATTTCACAAATTTTGTAGTAGTGATTCATGATGTTTTCTTTTCCAGTAATACCTTCCTTGGCCATCAAAGAAGGATTAGTAGTTACACCATCAAGGATACCAAGATCCTTGGCTTCCTGAATTTGATCAAGGCTTGCTGTGTCAATAAAGAATTTCATTGGATGTATATTTTTGCTTAAATATAAGACTTATCCCGTAGGTATTAAAATAGCTTGGAATTGGTTCTTTTGCTAACTCACGCGCTGCCGCGTTTCTTCACTTGCTATTTTATGCCTTCGAAAAAAGTCTGTGAAATAGAAAACCTTAGATTATAAGATCAGCTGATTTGGAAAAGTTCTTCAACATGTAAAAAATACGGGAAGAAAGGACAAGATGATGAAAAAAAGAAGAGCGGACACATCGCGCCGCTACAACCTCCTACCCTTGCTGCGTTTCCGCCCTGGGGGAGTTCAGAGGGAGCTGGCCGTGTGCCGCTCAGGATGCCAAATGTAGTTTAAAATAGTGATAAAACCAAATTTTAAATATTTCATCCCTACTTTAAAGCAAGCCTGCACAATGCTGATCCTCCAATTGTAGCTGGGTACTTTTTTAATTTTCCCAAAACTAATAATAGCAGCAAACTTTTCCGTCTGTGCGGATCGTTACTGCATCAGGCTCATAGATTAAGCCTATTAGATAAATTTTGAAATAATAACAAAATACCTCCCATCTAATGAAAAAGTTAACTAATGCACTAATTGTAATGCTGTTAGTAGTATTACCCCTGTGGGCCAGTGGCTATGCTACCTCCACAATTGACAAGGATAGTCTATTGGTATCGGATAGTACCTTGTCCAAATCCTTTAATATTTGGTACGTCAAAAAAGGAGGCAACGGCAATGGTTCTTCCTGGCGAGTTGCCTTTTCAGACTTACAGGATGCCCTCGAAAAATCAAAGCCCGGCGATCAGATTTGGGTGGCCCAGGGCACTTATTTTCCCACACTTGATGATGATCGCGAAGTGGCATTCGAGATCAAAAGTGATATCCAGCTTTACGGAGGCTTCAGGGGAAATGAAAAAAAGCTAGAAGAAAGAGACTGGAAAAAATATTCCTGCATTTTGAGTGGAGCAATAGGAGAAGCTTCCACTGCTGATAATTCTTTTAATGTAGTGCGATTTAAAAATGCTTCCGCCAATACGATCCTGGATGGTTTCACTATAGAAAGGGGAGAAGCCAACGCTGAAATCATGCCGGAACAGCAGGTAATGAGCCAGGGCCTGAGTGCGCCCTCCACGGAGTCTTATGGCACACAGATCACCACCAAGGGGCGCGACCTGGCTAATTCCATAAAAGTAAAAGACCAATTGAAGTTAGGTCGCACTGTCAAGGAGTCTATCAAGCTTATGTTTGAACAATCTCAGACTGGGCAATCGGTAGAAAGCCTGATGCAGGCTTACGAAAAAGGACCGGAAGTGAATACCAACAATTCTTGCGGTGCCGGCATATTCAACTTGGCAGATAGCCTTAGTTCCAGTCCAAAAATTAGGAACTGCCGGTTGGTAAAAAATGCCGCTTTTTATGGTGCGGCGGTCTTTAATTACTCCAAAAATGGCGGGACGACCCAGCCCGTGATGGAAAACTGCAAATTTAGCGGCAATATCGCGCAACTGGATGGCGGGGCTATCTACAATTCGGCCAAAGCAGGCCGGGTAGAGCTACTGGTGAAGAACAGCACTTTTAGCCGCAATGCAGCCAATTACGGAGCGGTAGTTTTTACTGATTTTTCGGACGATTGTAAAAGTGTTCCTAAGCTAATTAATTGTAAATTTGTAGAGAATGCAGCGCTTACCAGAGGTAAAGTGCATTACGATAATTTTAGCGGAAGTTTTTGCAGTACACAATTAAGAGATTGTCAGTACGATAGTAACATGGCAGGCATCAGTGCTCGCTCACAGGCAATTGAAGGATTGTTCGGCAGAGACTAACTTTTTACATCATACATCAACCCCCCTAAGATGAGACGACCATACAAATTGATCGGGGTATTCCTGATTGCAGGTTCATTCCTGTGCACTGTCAACAATGGCTTGTTGGGCAATATATTAATTTTTCCAAAAAATACTAATGCCTGTCCTCCAACACAGGCATCAGATTCTACTGCATTGCATATCAGCGTTATCTGGTATGTCAAAAAAGGAGGCAACGGTAATGGCGCCTCCTGGCAGAATGCTTTTCCTGAATTGCAGGATGCTCTAAAAAAAGCTAGTCCCGGTGATCAAATATGGGTAGCTCGCGGGACATATCTACCGACTCGCTACAACGATCGCAATGCGTCCTTTGAAATAAAAAGCGGCATTCAGCTTTACGGAGGGTTTGCGGGCAATGAAAGTGACCTGAGACAAAGGGATTGGAAAAATAATCCCTGCATTTTGAGTGGGGAAATCGCTAGTGCTTCTACTGCTGACAATTCCTTTAGTGTAGTTAAATTTCGCAACGCGTCAGCAAAAACTATTCTGGATGGGTTTATCATAGAAGCTGGCGAGGCTAATGCCGACAACCGCATAAAAGAACCTGCATTAAGCGAAAATACAGCTCCATCAACTGAATTCAAAGAAAAGAAGGGCAAAGAACTAGCTGGTTCCATCCAACAGAAAAACCTGGTAAAGCTTGGGATGACAATCCGGCAGTCCATACAATCTATGTTCAATCCGGCAGAATCAGAAGAGGAAGAAAGGCCCCGTGGCCCTAGTCCTAAGCTGTACAATCCCAACTCTTGTGGAGCCGGTATTTTTAATCTGGCGCAGGGTGGTAGCTCTAGCCCTACCATTAAAAATTGTCGTTTTATCGATAATCACGCTTTTTACGGTGGTGCTATTTTCAACCATAGTACTGATAATGGCATTTGTAAGCCACTCATAGAAAATTGTGAATTTATTAGGAACGTAGCTAGTCTGGATGGTGGTGCCATCTACAATTCTGGCAAAAAAGGCAAAGCCATTCCTATGATAAAAAATACTTTCTTCAAAAGGAATGGCGCTAACTACGGCGCCGTGATCTTTACTGATTACGCTGACAACTGTGATCAGGTACCACTTTTACTTAACTGTACTTTTATAGAAAATGCTGCGTTTACCCGCGGTAAGGTGCACTATGATAGCTACAGTACCAGCTTTTGTAATACCCGCCTAAACCGCTGCGTCTACGAGAATAATTCTGCCGGCATAGGAGAAAACCCACAGGGGGTGTATGAAATTTTTTCAAAAGGGGGGAAGTAGTTTTGAGACAATAGGTGGGGCAGCGCAGATAGGTGCGCGTATTTTTTTTCATGATGATGTTTTTTTGGTGTAAGTTGCCGGACACCACAATGGTATCCGACAACTATGGTTATTAATTTTAATCTTCTACTTCCTGTGAAGCAGCTTGAGCTTTTTCGGTGCCTGGCGACCGAATAAGATGCTACTCTGCCTCAGGGGATGGCTTGGTGGCAGCGTCCACCAACGCCCAGAATTCTTCTCGGTTATTGGTGCGGGGAAACGCCGTTGCGGGGACGGCTACGTTTAAGAACTTGCACAACGGTTCCCAGCCTTCTTTGACCTGATATACCAGTAGTTGCTCAGATGGGATAAAATCCCGGACTGCTTTATTATGTGCTTCATATCTTTCTGCCAAGCCCTCGTAATCAAGGCCCATGGGGAAACCTGATTTACCAATCGCATTCACCACCATATTAAGCCATTCCTGCACGGGTGCCGGTGCTTTTTCCCGTTCGGCAAGCAGTTTGTAGATGGTGGAACCAAAGCTTTCTGCCCATGACTCTTTGCTTCGGTGGGTTAAAATAAACTTAGCATTCGGATAATGCTTGTATAGCTCTTTGTAAAAGGCAGCCGTAGGCCAATCAACGGCGCTTTGCATCCCTTCATAAATAGCCTCAAAGTTGGGCGTCTGGTTTAATGCCGCATTCCACAGTGGCAGTTGAACGGGCATGTTTTGAGCCACGCGCTCCATGTGGTGGCAAGGACCGAGCTGTAAATGTTCCAGCGCTGTTTTCAACGAATAGGTCCCGGTTCTGCCAAGACCAAATCCAATAACTTTCAGTTCCATAATTATAATTTTTGATGCCTACTCTAATCGGTTTTCGGCTTCCCCGCTTGTTTAGTTATCGTGATCTTACACCCAGCCAAGAACCAGTCGGAAAATGAAATTTCGTTGACTACCAGAGCTGCCTATCCTGCGTAGCTAGCGAGGGTCTCCTGCAGGGGCCTAAAGCTTACGCCCAATTCCGCTTTGGCCCGCTCATTCTGATACACGAGCACGGGCTGCCCCACCGCCGGCTGCTGATTGAGCATCAGCGAAATATCGGAGATGCGGTAGCTCTCGCTCGACAGGAGGTAGTGTTTGCCGTGTAGATTGGGGCGAATGGCGGCCTGGTAAACGGCCGCCGCGACATCTTCCACGTCCACGTTGGCCCAGTACGCATCCTTTTCATAAAGCATTTCGAGAAATGGATTGGGAGCGATCCGGTTTTTGAACAGGTACTGCAAACCCATCGAGGTGGAGTCTTCCCGCTTCGACATCGCCATGCCCAGCACGCCCACTGGCGAAAGGGTGGTGATCTCAAAGCCGGGGTCAGGATGATCAGCAATGAATTGATCAACGGCCTGAT
>CAZVOD010000001.1:0-156420 GCA_964628385.1 uncultured Saprospiraceae bacterium | reverse complement strand
GAATCCTGATGCAGTACAATCTCCGTTCCGTCAGTAAGCTCAATAATCTGATTGAAATATGCCGTGTACTCTTCCAGATAGGCTTGTTTGGCTCCATAAATACCAGATTCATCGCTCAAAAAGGCAAAATAATTATCATTAACAGCCACCGGCCCCTTTTCATTGGCAAATGGCGTGCGGGTGATGCGCACCAACTCATTGGAATTTTCTTCCAGGTTATAATAAAAAAGATCAAAATCTTTAATAGGCAAAACTGTATCCAACCGGGCCGGCTGAATGATACTGTCCTGACGGTTGGAAGCAAAGACGATTCCCTTTCTGCCCTCTATTTCTACAAAAGTAGCGTCGAGATCATCGTAAAAGTCCGCTGTAATTCTCCTGAAAGAACGCGTCTTGGTTAAGTAGATGAAGATATCAGAAAAACCACTTTGTGCCCCGGAAATGACCATCGTGCTGGGATCAATATAATCGATCGAATAAACACGCTGGAACTGCGGCCCGAAATCTTCAGTCTTAGACTTTCTCGTAGTTGTATTATAAACCAATAACTTAGGAACATCGCGGCGCTCGTACAGAATGGCAAGGTCAACATTATTAGGACTCCAGTCCAGCATCGGATAATTGTAATCTGTTGCCTGAAAAGGATTGCGGAAACCATGCTTGAATACCCTCTTGGATTTTCCGGTTTGTACATCGTAAATATACACTTTGGAGCGCCCGATTTCATTTAAATTGTAGGCAATGCGCTTCCCATCCGGACTGATCTTAACCTGAGTAATGGGAAGGTTTCTCCGGTTTTTGATCTCCATCAATTTACCATCAGGATCAAGCCGATTATTAGCATCTCGGCTGTAACGTGATTCGTAGTAAGTTTTCCAGTTTTTAAGAATAAAGTAGTAAGAGTTTCCTAAAACATACAAAAAACTGCTTTCTATACTTCGGTTGATTCTGGTCAGGTAAAGGAGATTAGAAATAGTAGCATTCCCAAAATTAACTGCCAAAAAATGCCAAAGGGAATGCCCTGCCAGTTCCGGGTAGTCTTCCGCCATTTTTTCAAAACTCTCATACTCCCCGCTAAGTATGATATCGCGCATTTTGTTATCCAACTCCGTACTCCAGTCCTGGCCCACATAAGCGATAAATCCTTCTTTAAACCATTCGGGAAGATTCATCATCAAGGCATTCTGAACAATCTCCTGAAGGTTGGAACCAAATAGCATCGCATCCAGATATACTGAAGCGATCCCTTCTCGAACCTGCTTACGCAGATGATCATGATCACCATTGAAATACACAAATACTTTGTTACCTACTATTTTAGTTTGGCCTCCCGTATTGACAAAAGTTTCCTCTATGCCAATATTACTCTGCTTAAGATCAGTAATATCCGTATAAACGATCAGCTCTATCTTTTCATTAATTCGGTGTTCCAGTATAGCTTGAATCTCCTCAAAATCATACTCTGCAATCTGTACCACTGCCTGCCCGATATTTCTGGACTCGCCGTACCAGTAAGTAATAAAATTATCACTTTCGTACTGCGACCAATCTTGAAAATCATTGTGGTATTGTACTCTGTTTTTTCCAAATTTGACCTGTGTCTGTGTATTTTGTGCGGATACGACCGTAATGCTGCATAAGAGGAAAAAAACGTATAGATAACGAAGCATAAAATCTATTTTTGCTGCGAATAAGTTTGTTGATATAAAACGCTTTCCTTGGAAAAGAGTATTCAGTAAATTAACCTTTTTTAGAGATATAACCAATGTAATTTATTCAAATCATGGCTAATGTTGTCTGTCTAACATATAATCCTTTTCAGGAGAACACTTATCTGATACATGATCATTCCGGTGAATGTATCATCTTTGATCCCGGCTGCTATACAGATGCCGAACGCGAAAACTTAAAACAAAAAATTCATGACCTGGGTGTTAAGCCCGTGAGGCTAATTAATACGCATTGTCACCTGGATCACGTTTTCGGTAATGAGTTTATAGCTAACCACTACGGCCTGAAACTCGAAATACACGAGGATGAATTACCAGTGTATGAGGCGGTACCTCAGATTTGTAAATTCTATGGAATACCCTTTGATACTAATTTACCTGCACCCAGTTCTTTTATAAAGGAAGGAGAAGTAATAAAGTTCGGAAACAGCACGCTGGAAGTTCTGCTGACGCCCGGTCATTCTCCGGCCAGCCTTTCTTTTTATGACAAAACAGATGGGAACCTAATCGCAGGAGATGTCCTGTTTAGGGATAGTATAGGCAGAACAGACTTGCCCGGCGGCGATTATGATACGCTCCTGAAGAGTATTAAAGAAAAACTGCTTGTGCTAGAAGATGACATAAAAGTACATCCCGGCCATGGCCCACAGACTACCATCGGCTACGAAAGAGCCAATAATCCTTTTTTGCAATAGACAAGTGCTATGTCGACCTACCGAAATAGAGGCGACCAGCCCTATATCAGTTTGAAAGACTGCCGGTGATAGGAAGATGGACCATGCTGACGGATGGCGGCCCGATGACTTTTTGTCGGATAACCTTTATTTTTTGACCATCCATAAGCTGGGAATGATTTACAAAGCCTAGCCATATGCTCGTCTCTGTAAGTCTTCGCTAAAATAGATGCCGCCGCAATAGACATATATTTACTGTCGCCTTTTACTATGCACTGGTGCGGGATGGTTTTGTAAGCTTTGAATCGATTACCATCTACCAGCAGAAGATCCGGTGGCGTTAAAAGTTGGTCAATAGCCCTGTGCATTGCCAGATAAGAAGCATTAAGAATATTGATCTGATCGATTTCCCGGGCCGACACCTGAGCTACTGCCCAGGCCACTGCACTTTCCTCGATTATCGCTCTTGCCTCCAGGCGTTGTACCTCTGTTAGCAATTTAGAATCTTTTATCAACTCCTCTTTATCTTTTTCACGAGGCCATATGACCGTCGCTGCAAATACTGGCCCGGCCAGGCAACCCCGTCCTGCTTCATCGCAACCTGCTTCCATTCCTTCAAAATCAAAACAACTCAATAACATTTTACGTATCTTGGTTTGAGAATTAAGATAGCAAATTTGATCAGTCTTGTTCCGTAGGGATAGATTAGTGGTAAAAAGAGAACCCATTTTTAAGAAGCTGTTTAACCTTCGAGACAAGTCTATGAGTATCATCCCGGCAAAAGCTCATTAAACTATATTCTTAAAATGAGTGCCCATACTACATCATTATTTCTGATCAATTCGGAAATATACCCTTTATATATGGAATTCAAAAAAGTGCCGAATCAGGCTGTGTTGGGAAATAGCAGTTATGCACATACAGCATTCAAAAGAAGTGTTCAGCTTGTAATTACGCTATTAGCTTTTTCATTCTTTCTAAGCGCTCAACTTTGTGCACAGGATGACTTCACTATTCTAAGAGCTAATTACGGGCCGGAGGAAGGTTTGCCAGTGAAACGCATCAATAAATTCCTGGAAGACCAAAACAGCTTTATCTGGATGCTGGCTGATGAAGGGCTGGTAAGATTTGATGGCTACGATTTTCAATTATTTTCATTTACAGATATCAATTGTCGGGCCAACCAATATAATGACTTCCTTATCGATCCCCAAAACCGGATTTGGTTGGTAGCCGAACAGCCAAATCAGCGCTTTGATGTAGGTAGTCGTATTCCCATAACTATTGATATCTACGATCCCTCTACCAACAGGACCCAATCAATCATGGAGGTTCTTCAGGACAATAAATTTGAGGATTTCCGGATCAAAACGATTTATCAGTTGGACTCAGCTCACCTTGGCATCACGCTGAGAAATGGAGAAACCTGGTCTTACGCCGACAGCCTGAACCTTGTTTTTCGCAATAGCTCTTACACCCGGTATAATTCTTTTCACAAAACGAGTGATGGTAGCCGCTGGTTAATTTCTGACTGGGACATTATTCGCATCAACAAATCAGGCGAGCTAGTTGAGCAGATCAAGTCGCCGGGAAAGATTCTTTCCGTTCAAAACATCAGGGAGTATCCCGGGCTTTTGCTTCAGACCAAAAGATACCGACCGGGACAGGCAGTACTATATGTCAAAGAACCGGATAATGCGCTGGTATCTTCACTCAAGATCAACGACTACCAACTTGATCTGCAAAACTACAATGAGCTAACCTGGACTGGCGAACACTTCATCGCTCTGGCTACCTTCTCGGGTGTAGACCTTTTTGATGGCAACGATGGAAGCAAACAGCAGTTTTTCTTTGAGTATCCTCCCAAAAGGACAAGCAAGCCCGTCAATCTCTTTTATCACAGCCGGGGTAGTTTATGGTTTAGCTATCAAAATTATCACCTGGAAACGGTCAGATTGAAAAAGAAGTTTTTTAGAAAATTCCTATTTCAGGATGGAGGGCTAGATGTAAGGGGAATGGTGGCCCTGAACGATTCAATGATAAGCGTCAATGCCGAGACCAATAATTTATTGGTAAATATTTTTACAGAAAAATATGTGAGTGTCTCGGATAGTCTACAATTTTTCCAGGGCTTAGGTTTGATAAAAGATGACAGCTTACTTTACAGTGGTGCAGAGGGAGGAGGAATCATCAAAATAGATCTGGAAAATGGACTTCAGCGGAAGATAGTTCCCAATATTGCTTCAGGAATTTGCGAATTGGAGTTTATCTATCCTTTTATTGATCACAGGAACCGATTTTGGTGGGGGAGCTCCTGTGGTCTTGTTTTATTCAATCAATACACCGAAGAGGCTGATTTTTTTCCAATCATCTTTAACCGAAAGGTAGCTGTCAACAAAATTATAGAATCAGAAGATGTGCTCTATCTGGGTACATCTGAGGGGCTTTACAAGAGCAATGATGATGCGACGGTATTCAAAAAGATTGAGGCCATCCCGGCCATTGAAATAACCGATATTTTTATTGACAACCGCGAGGACTGGTGGATAGGTACCCGCAGTATAGGTCTTATAAATTGGGATAAAACCACCAAAGAGCTAACTTACTATACGGTTGAGGAAGGTTTGCAGAGTAATAGCATTTCAAAAATCATGAAAGGCATTGATGGTAATCTGTGGATAAGTACCCAAAATGGCTTGTGTTGTCTAAATCCAGATAAGAGAAAGATTAATCTATTTTTTGAAAATGACGGCCTGGCCAATAATGAATTCAACGAAAGCTCCGGAGTTCAAATGCAGGATGGGTCAATAATTCTTGGCGGGCCTAGTGGTTTGAGTATTATCCCTCCACTCAGGATGAGCCGCTTTTCGGAGCAAAAACCTTCCAGTTTGGTACTTTCAGGTATAGAAAAATTAGATTTTCAAACAGGCCGCTACGTCGAAGTACCAGAAAGGAAGGCCAGAGAAAAGCAGCTTGAGCTTAACTCAGGGGAGAAGATCATCAGGATTTCCTATTCGGGGCTGGATTTTAAAATTCCGCGCCGAACCAATTATGCTTATAAGTTCAGTAAGGGAGCCCAAGAATGGCTTTCGACTTCAGAAAACAAAGTGTATTACCAGAATATTCCCTACGGAAAATCTACTGTATACATAAAGCGAAAGGGGCAGGAAGACGAAGAGGCCCTGACTTTACAAGTTTTCAGGGCTACACCTATTTATCGAACATGGGGCTTTATAGCATTGATGGTTTTGATCTTGGGTGCGGTAGTTACTTTTTTTTGGCGTTGGCGAATATGGAAGATGGAAAAAGACCGGCAATTCCTCATGAATGAGGTAGAGCGAAAGACACTGGAAGTAGCCAGAGATAAGCAAACGATTTTGAAGCAAAACAAGCAGCTCAAAGAAATTAATCGCCTCAAAGACCGCGTTTTTCAGATTGTAGGCCACGAATTTCGGGATACCATTAACAGCTACGAAGAATTGTCGAGTACTATAAACTTTTGGATAAAAAGAGGAGATAATAAAAAGGTCACCGAAATTGCAAACTACATGGAGCGCAGTAGTACTCATCTCAGCTTTTTGGTGGATAACCTGATCAGTTGGGGGCGGCTAGACGGGCAGATTCCTCATCAGCCTCAACTGATCAATATGAGCAGGATAAGCGCCCGGGCCAAAGCCGGTGTCGACATACAACTTCAAAACAAAAATATTTCACTGGTCTATACTGCCGACAGCGATCCATTATTGTATGTGGATCCTAATATTGTACATATTACACTGAGAAATATTTTAAATAACGCTATAAAATATTCTTTCACAAACAGCAAAATAGAGCTAACATTACTAGATTGTGGGAATGAAGTGGGCTTGATGGTCAGAGATTATGGCGTAGGTATTGAAGAGGAGAGACTGAAAATACTCATGGAAGAAAGCATGGAAAGTACCCAAGGAACAAACGGCGAAAAAGGCATGGGCATTGGTATGCTTCTGTGTAAACGTTTGGTTCATCTCGATGGAGGATACCTGAAAGTAGATAGTAAAAAGGGCGAAGGAACCAGTGCAAAGCTGCTTTATCCGAGACCTAAAGAAAATCAGTAACCCAAACAAACAAGAAATGTATCATCCGAGAATTTTAGTGGTTGATGATAATATTTTATTTCTTTCCAGGCTTGAGAAAGACCTGATAGAGCTGGGCTACGAGAAAGTGGAAGCCTTCAGTGATGTGCAGCATGCCATCAAATATGCTAATGAAAATGCTTTTGACATTGCCATACTGGACATTAATCTGCAAGGCGTCCTGTCGGGTATTGATTTGGCCAGAAATATTTTAAAAGAACACCACAAATGCATCTTTATCACTTCCTATTCTGAGCGCAGTATTTATGAAAAGGCTCAGCATCTCAAAGCTACTTCTTCTTTTATTGTTAAGCCTTTTGATAAGCTCACTTTGTTGAGTGTCCTAGAAAGATTTAGCCCCGAGGATTCCGATTTGGTGGAAATAACAGACATTGATTCCAATGATCCCATTTTCTTTACGCCCGGTAATCAGTTCTTTTTCTTGAAAAGTAATTTTACTATAAGTAAAATCCTGTTTGATGAATTGGTGTGTTTTGAAGTAGATGGAAACTATACAGTGGTAGTCACTAACGATAAAAAATACGCCATTAAAGTATCTCTGAGAAAGATATTAAAAATTTTCAATAATACAGATTTGGTACAGGTACACCGTAATTTTATCATATACCTACCAAAAATTAACAAAATCAACTTGAAATTGAACGAAATCCTTATCGGAGACGATAATTATCCGATTCCATTGAGTAATACGTACAAAAAACAGATTATAGAGAAGATAAAATAAACAGCATTCTGGACGCTTTTTGCTTTCATCACCTCTAATCATCGTTTCGTCAACAAAAACCCACGACATATTGTCAAAGATCATAAATTGTGCATCGTATTCAATAAGTGATTTATACTTCCATTTGATATTAATTTGGATCAACCAACTGAAATAATATCAAGTAAGAGGGAATTTTTGGAAGGAGGTATTCACATTATACCTTCTTCTTTTTTTTGGGGCTCTCAGAACTATCACTTCTTCAGTACCTTAAATTCTACCCGCCTGTTTTTTTGCCTGTTTGCTTTACTATCATTGGCTACTACTGGTACTTGATCTCCAAAGCCGATGGCTTCTATTCTACTTGACTGCACACCGAGTTGTACAAGATAATTCAGGACAGCCTGTGCTCTTTTTTCTGAAAGATCGAGATTGTATTCTTTTGTACCTACGTCATCTGTATGTCCTGATATTTCAACCTGCAGCTCCGGATTTTTTATAAAAATATCATAAACCCTCTGCAGCACCTTTTTGGAATCTTCCGGCAGATTGTATTGATCTGTTTCGAAATAGATATTGTTTAGCACCAGGGTTTCTCCTGCTTCAACTGGCCAATTAGACAGATCTTCCAGGGTATTGATCTTTCTTAGTCGGACATCATCTATATAGTAATAAGCGTAGCCAAACTTATGCTCCGCATCCCTTGCTGTTTGGGTATTTTCATCACTGTTAAAATTACCTATCAACAAGTACTGGTAGGCTTCAGACGCTTCAAAAGTAGTACTAACCAAATGCCAGTTATTATCTTTAAGGTCCAACAAATTGCTGGCTGTGCATACAGCTGCCAGCTCTAGCTGTATATCTTCCGGCTCATTAATGAGCTCTTGATTAAACCCTACCGCAAGCTGGTCAATATAAAGGGCGCCCTCCAGATGAGCCGCCCAAAAAGAAAGTTGATAAATTTGACCGACCTCCAGGGGTCGTTCCAGCTTTACCTGCAAATACTCCCGGCAGTGAGGCTTTCCACCTTCACACCCATAAACGGTAATGCCAGCCATAGCCCGGCCTTCTTTGGGATTGATCTCACCAAATCCTTTTTCTTTCCACTGTAGCGGAACCATTACTGTAGGACCAAAAGCATCAGGAGAAGCAGCAGTGGGAGAAGACCAGAAGCTCACCAACCTGGTAAAATGTTGCCCCTTATAAAACCAACCGATCGGGGGAGCAGAAAACTTCTCAAATCCGGAGTTGGGCACCAGATTTTTTCCCAGAGAAACCATTTGTGCGCATAACGCCGTATGGAACAATAATAAAAACGCCGTGTAGAATGTAATTTTCGTATTCATTCCTTCATTCGAATTGAGATTTCACGAAACATAATGTGTCAAATAAGGTTCAATGATAGTTTTGACCGTGCATAATTTTCAAGTAAGATAAGTATTAAATCATATGAAAATCAGGCCTAGTTTAGTGTCTATCGCAGTTTTTGGTTTATTGGCGATCGTAAGCGCGTTTCAGCTTCAAAATCTCAAATTTGCTTTCAGCTTTGAACAGTTCTTTCCAAAAGGAGATGAAGACCTGGAGTTTTTTACTGATTTCACTGAAGAGTTTGAAGCTGACGATAATTTTTTGCTGGTGGCAGTCAGAAGGGAAGAAGGTGTTTTTGATCAGTCTTTTCTGGAACAATTTCACGATTTTACGCTACGCAGCGCTGATATTCCATATATTCTCGAAAGCCAATCGTTAACCAAGATATCTTATCCCTTAAAAACCCCTTTTGCTATTACTACCATTCCGGCCATTCACATTAATGAGCCCTCTAAATACGAGCAGGACAAGAAGCGCATTCTAAAAGATGAACGGTTTGTTAATAATTTTATTTCTAGGGATGCTGAGACGCTGTCTGTATTCCTCAAAACAGAAAGCGGGCTGACTTTTGGCGCTGCCGATTCTCTACTCAATGGCCTGAACAATTTGATCGAACAATACGATTTCGAAGAATACCATTACTTGGGCAGAGCCTATTTCCAGAGGGAGCTGGTAGAATTACAAAAAGAAGAAATAATCCTCTCAGCCATTATCTCTTTCGTATTGGTTACGCTGATCATGTTTCTCATATTCAGAAGGCCGTGGGGTATTGCTATTGCGCTGATTTCAATTGCTCTTGGCCTGTTGTACTTCCTGGGTTATATGGGGTTATTCGGCCGGGAGCTCAATGCTATGAGTGCGCTGTATCCCATCATTATGATTATGGTAGGTACTTCCGATGTTATTCATATTATGACCAAATATATTGACGAGCTTCGAAAGGGTCGACCCAAAAACGCAGCCGTCATCACCACCATAAAAGAAATAGGCCTTGCTACACTCCTAACCTCAGTAACCACAGCCATAGGCTTTGCCTCCTTGCTATCTAGCCGTATTGTACCCATTCAGGACCTTGGCGTCAATGCCGCTGTAGGCGTAATGATCGCCTACGTTAGCGTTATTGGGTTTACAGCGATTGTACTGTCTGAATTTAATGTAGAACAGCTCATGCGCGTACGATCAGAAAGTACGTTTTGGGAAAAAAGCATGAACTGGACCAACCAACTAACCATAAAATATCCAGGCCGTATTGCTATTAGCAGTATCGCAGTACTGGCAGTATGCCTAATCGGTATTTCTACTATTTCTACGAATTTTGATATAATGGGTAACTTGCCGTCAAGAGCCAAGATTACGGAAGACTTCAAGTTTTTTGAAAAAAACCTGACGGGATTCAGGCCAATAGAGTTTGCAGTTTTTCCGCAGGATGGCCGAAAGGCCACAGACTATGAGGTAGTAAGAGAAATCAATAAAGTGGAAGAACACCTTGCTGAAGTTCCGGGCATCAAAGGAATTAATTCTATTACAGCCATTTATAAATCTATCAACCAGATGTTTAATGGCAACCAGCCTGCTGCCTACAAGCTACCAGAAAACGAAGAACTCTTCAATCGATACAATCGATATGCTTCTCAAATTCCGGATAATCAAGTTAATATACTCATCAATAAAGATAGTACCAAAGCCAGGATCAGCTCTCGTATTTTTGATATTGGAGCAGATAGTGTGAAATATGTTGTGCAAAAGATAGACCAATGGACCGAAGCCAATGTCGATACTTCAATTATTAAAATCCAGCAAACAGGTACCGCCCTTATCATTGACAAAAATGCGGAATACATCCGCCAGGATTTACTGCTGGGCCTAGGACTAGCCATAACTATTGTAAGCGCCCTGATGGCCCTACTTTTCCAAAATTGGAAAATGCTCATTATTTCGCTCATCCCGAATGTCTTTCCTTTATTGATGGCTGCCGCATTGTTGGGTTTTTTTGGAATCGAGCTGGAAGCAGGTATTTCTATTGTATTTGCGGCTATCTTTGGTATTGCTGTTGATGATACCATACACTTCCTTAGTAAATATAAGCTCTCCAGAAATAAAGGCTTTACCATAGATCAATCTCTTCAAATAACATTTATAGAAACGGGAAAAGCTATTGTGCTGACAACTATCATTCTGTTCTTTGGCTTTCTGATTATGCTATTCTCGAGGAATCCCGCTAGCTGGACGGTAGGTATGCTCATTTCGGTAACCCTATTTGGCGCCGTAATCAGTGATTTGATGATCATACCAATTATGATACGGTGGTGGTTAAAAAAAGAAGAACCCGTAGGAAAAAAAACCGATGAGCTAGTGTCCACCACTTGATGTTTTTGTACACTATTATAGTGTCATTAAGTTGGGTGGAAAAAATAGAATCGAAAAACCAGGTAGGAAAAGTTGGCCTACCTACACTTTGCTCCTGACGGATTATGGCTTATTTTTTTCTCATTCCTAAGTATTTCAATACACTATTGCGTAATGGGATAAAAAATCGTTACCTTTAAAGAAGAAAATTGTTGAAAATTATTATTTTTATACTGTGATAGACAAAGGATCTATAC
Organism: uncultured Saprospiraceae bacterium; assembly: GCA_964628385.1. Lineage (GTDB taxonomy): Bacteria > Bacteroidota > Bacteroidia > Chitinophagales > Saprospiraceae > JANQPA01. The sequence continues at coordinate 145,206 of CAZVOD010000001.1, read as the reverse complement.
CATTTTTTATGAGTAGTCAATCTGAGACTACAAGTTCTATACCCCAGATGTATCTTTCTTTTATCTTCTGACCTTTTTTTAATCAAGAGGACTTTCAAGATTCATCTGTCAAAGACTGTCGTAAATATCCTTGAGGCAAAGTGGTAAATGATAAAGCAAGTTGTTGCTCTTTATCAACATACCCAAAGTTTAACCTCATGGATTTAAACACCAAGAAACCGGAATTAATTTGGATAAACCTTTTTTATATAATTATTTTTTAAAACTTTTTAAAATGAATGACAGAACCCTTTTTACGGCCCCCTCTACCTCCACAAAGCTAGTATCACCTGTAAAATTTTACTTCTTAAGCTTTTGGATTTTATCCGTATTTTCCAGTACTTCGTTGTCAGCACAAACTGATCTTTTAGGAGGCATCGGCAATCTACTAGGCCCTGAGTTTAAGGCTTGTGTATTGAGAGCTCCGGAAATAAACTTGTCAAAGTATGAAAAAATTGCAATTTTCGATTTTGACAATGACAATAGCAAATCCCGTTCGGCAAGCTTAGGAAAGCAATTGGCTGGAGCTCTTCAGGAAGCACTTACCGCTGAATACTTCGGCGCAGTAAAGGATAAAATTTACATGGAAAAAGTACCCACTAATATTTTTACTCTAGTGGAAAGGAATGAAATTGACCGTATTATCAAAGAACTCGGTTTTACAGTATCAGGAATGGTAAACGAAGATGACAACATTGCCAAAGTAGGAAAACTGGCAGGTGCCAATGTTATAATTACCGGAAGAGCAGGTTACAATACCGAGACAAAAGTTTCTTACACTGATGATGGCGATAAAAAAGTAGAACGTATCGTTACCATTTCGGCTTCCATGAAAGTCCTCGATGTTGAAACAGGTGAGTTGATTAGTGCTTTTAATGAAATAGTAGAAGCAAAATCTTCTACCGGCATTTTTTCCTCTACTCCTGATAGCTACACTGAACTGCTCAATGAGGCAGTAGTTCAGATGGGCAGTAAAATTTGTAAACACATCAACCCATATTATGAGCTTTACTCTTTCGAGATGTTCGACCAAAAAAAGAACAATAAAGACCTGGGCAAAGAAGGGCATGGTTATATTAAAAGAGGCTTAACACGGGAAGCCTTCTGCTGTTACAATAAAATTTTCCAGGAAGACACCTACAACTGGAGGGCTGTTTTCAATCTTGGTACCATCCACGAGGCCGTTTGTGACTATGAAAAAGCAGCTAAATTTTACAATCTCGCTTACCAAATTAAAGACAGCAAAACGAGGATAAAAAATGCAGCAGAAAGGGGTGATAAGTTCAGTGATAACCTAAGAACCCTGGCCGAACTAGGCATTACTATAAACCCTGTAAGTCTTGATGATAACACCTGTAACGGAGATGCCAGTAATTTAGCCTTCATTGCTGTAGGCAGAAAAGAATATGCTAAAGTTTTTCTTAATCCAAACAACAAAAGCGAGACTATTACCAAATTACCCGATGGCATGCAGGTAATCTGGGTTGCTGAAGAAGGTAATTTTATCAAGGTAAAACTCGATTTTCCTCACGAAGGAAAAGAGGGTTACATTTTAAAAGATAAAATAGAGATCAGATAATTTTTCCTAAAAACAAAACGCTGATCGGGCCAAAAGACCTGATCAGCGTTTTTTCGTTCTTTGTTTCATCGGCCATACAAAAGCCCCATCCCTTCCCTTTTTTTCTTACCTTTGCGCGAGTTAAAAACCTACACGTCTTACACTTATGAATGGAAAAAATGTACTGATTACCGGAGGGACAGGTTCTTTTGGAAAAAAGTTTGTAGAAACCCTGATTCAGCGTTACCCGGACATCGGCCGATTGGTTATCTACTCCAGAGATGAGCTGAAGCAATTTGAAATGTCTCAGCGATTTTCTCCTCGCAACTATAAATTTCTCAGGTATTTTATTGGAGACATCCGCGATGGCGAGCGCTTCAAACGAGCCTGTGAAAATATTGATGTAATCATTCATGCTGCTGCACTTAAGCAGGTACCCACAGCCGAATACAATCCTTTTGAATGTATAAAAACCAATATTCTCGGAGCTCAGAATGTAATAGAGGCTGCTCTGGACTGTGGAGTAAAAAATGTTGTGGCCCTTTCTACGGATAAGGCCGCTGCACCGATTAATCTGTACGGTGCTACCAAGCTTTGCTCAGATAAACTCTTTATTGCAGCAAATAACTTCAGAGGAAAAAGAGACCTGAAATTTAGCGTGGTGAGATATGGCAATGTGATGGGCTCTCGCGGATCAGTCATTCCGTTTTTTATGAAAAAGCGCGCCGAAGGTATGCTTCCTATCACAGATCCAAGGATGACCCGCTTTAATATTTCTCTTGAAGAAGGTGTTGAAATGGTATTGTATGCCGTGCACAATGCCTGGGGTGGAGAAGTGTTTGTTCCCAAAATTCCCTCTTACAAAATTACGGACGTGGCCACCGCTATAGGCCCGGAGTGCGAACAAAAGATAGTCGGTATCCGTCCGGGTGAAAAAATACACGAAGAAATGATTACGGAAGCTGACTCTTTTAATACTGCCGATTTAGGCACACAATATGCTATTCTGCCTCAGGTGCCAGTCTGGAATTTGGAGGCATACCTGAATCATTTTAAAGCCAGTATGGTAAAGCATGGTTTTCGGTATAATTCAGGAACCAATGAAGAATGGTTAAGCGTAGAACAAATAAGGGAGCTAATCAGGAAGTTTGTAGATCCCAATTTTTCAATTTCAAGTAGCCAAAGTGTATGAATCCAATTCCATACGGAAAACAAACAATAACACAACAAGATATCGATGCGGTAGTAGCAACGCTTCAGCATCCTTTCATTACGCAGGGCCCAAAAGTAGAAGAATTTGAAGAGGCTTTTGCTGAGTATGTAGGTGCACAATACGCTGTGGCAGTTGCCAATGGTACAGCAGCGCTTCATCTATGCGCTTTATCGCTGGGCGTTGACGAGCACAGTAATGTAATTACTAGCCCGATCACTTTCGCAGCTTCTGCCAACTGCATAAGGTTTTGTGGGGGGAATGTGTATTTTGCTGATATTGATCCAAAGACTATCCTTCTAGACCTGGATAAAGTAGAAGCCCTTATTTGCTCCAAGCCAAAAGGCTTTTTTCAGGGTATTATCCCGGTGGACTTTGCCGGACATCCGGTAGATATGGAAGCTTATCGCCAGCTGGCAGATAAATATGGACTGTGGCTTATTGAAGATTCTTGCCATTCCCCCGGCGGTTCTTTCATCGATTCTAAGGGACAGGAGTCCAAATGTGGCAGTGGAGAATATGCCGATCTGGCTATTTTCTCTTTCCACCCGGTTAAGCATATTGCTTCAGGCGAAGGGGGAATGATTACTACCAGTAATAAGGAATTATACCAAAAGCTTAGCGTACTGCGTACTCACGGTATCACAAAAAACCCGGAAGTACTTCAGGAAAACCACGGAGGCTGGTATTACGAAATGCATGAACTGGGATATAATTACCGACTTACCGATATTCAGTCCGCATTGGGCCTATCACAATTGCAAAGAGCAGAAGAAGGCCTACGGCGAAGACGAGAACTTGCCAGCAGATATGACCAGGCCTTCTCCGGTACCGCCGTCGAAACGTTTGATATCGCAGCAAATGCTCGACATGCCTATCATCTTTATGTCGTTAAAGTAAATAACCGGAAGGAAGTATATGATGCTTTGAGGGAAAAGAAAGTTTTCACGCAGGTTCATTACATTCCGGTTCATAAGTTGCCTTATTACCGGCAGTTGGAGGCCACTCCTGAATTCCTGGAAAATGCAGAGGCATACTATGGTCAATGCTTAAGTCTGCCTATGTATCCTGACTTGACGAATGAAGAACATGATTTTGTTATTGAAAACATTCTGGAAATAGCCCGATGAAGTGTATTGCAATTATTCCGGCTCGCGGGGGGAGCAAGCGTATTCCCAAAAAAAATATCAGGCCTTTTTTAGGTAAACCTATCATGGCTTACGGAATTGAAGCAGCACTGCAATCCGGCATTTTTGAAGAGGTAATGGTTTCTACTGACAATCAGGAAATAGCGGCTATTGCACAGCAATATGGGGCTACGTTTCCTTTTTTTCGAAGTGATCAAACCTCAGGAGATTTTGCAACTACAGTGGACGTCCTGCTGGAAGTCATTGAGAAATACGAAGCCAAAGGGTTCTATTTTGATTACGCTTGCTGTATTTATCCTACTGCCCCCTTCATTACGCCACAAAAATTAACGTCAGCTTTTGAGCTGTTAAAAAATGGCCGATACGACTCTGTGTTTCCGGTTTTACCATTTAGCTTCCCCATACAAAGGGCTTTGCGTATTAATGAGGACAATCGAATAGAAATGTGCCAACCCGAAAACCTTTCCATGCGTTCTCAGGATTTAGAGGCTACTTATCACGATAGCGGACAGTTTTATTTTTTTCACACAAAAACCATCAAAGAACAAAAGCGCCTGTGGACTGACAATACCGGCGTAATCGTACTAACTGAAATGGAGGCTCACGATATAGATAATGAAGAAGACTGGATGGTTGCCGAATTTAAGTACAGAGTGACTTTTGGATAAAAGTAAATAGGAAATATTCCTGGTTCTTCTGTGCGCTGCTAAAAAGTTTAAAATGCAAAAGAAGATCTATTTCCGCGCCGATGGAAATGCCAGAATGGGACTTGGACATGTTTTTCGTTCGCTGGCACTACTACAAATGCTGCAGGAGGAGTTTGCTTGCCACTTTATCATTAAAAATCCCAGGCCCAAATTACTCAAGGTTATTCAATCAATATGCTCCTCTATCATCAAACTTGAAGAATTTGAGCGAATTGAAGACGAAGCAGCTCATCTAAGTCAGCGTATAATCGATTATGAAGATATAGTTGTTTTGGATGGCTATCACTTCAAAACGGCTTATCAGCAAATTATCAAAGATAGAGGATGCTCGCTGGTTTGTATTGATGATATTCACGATTATCCATTTGTGGCGGATGTTGTTATTAATCATGCTCCAGGCTTAACGACAGAAGACTACGAACTGACTGTAGATACCCGGGCTTGTCTGGGTTTGGACTATGCACTTCTCAGACCTCCTTTCCTTGAAGCTGCCAAAAGAGAACGGTCATTTTCCGAAATCAAAAATATTTTTATATGCTTTGGTGGTTCCGACTACCACAACCTGACCCTCCAATCTTTAAAAGGTTTGCTGCCATTTTCACAAAAAATCAATCAGGTAAATGTCGTTACGGGTGCGGCTTATCAGTATCGCAAAGAGTTGGAGTTTTTTCAAAAAAACAATCCTGAATTGTCGGTCAGGACGCTGAGTAATTTGTCAGCAGATGAAATGGTTGAGCAGATGCAGGATAGCCATTTGGCCATCGTACCGGCCAGCAGTATTCTCTACGAAGTTATTGCGGTGGGGATGCCAGTGATAAGCGGATACTATGTAGACAATCAGGTAAATGTATTTAAAGGATTTGACCAACTCGACATCATCTATGGTGTAGGGGATTTCAATACATTTAATAATTTTGAAGAAATACTGGACCAGGCCTATAAAGACAATCCTGCCACAATGATCAACAGGCAGCGACAATATTTATCGGGACAGTCAAAAGATAACTTTTTGCAATTATTTAAATCCTTGTAAATGCATTTTCAGGTTCGCCGGGCGACAAGTGACGATTGCCGGCTGTATTTTGAGTGGGCTAACGATCCAGTTGTACGCCACAACTCTATCAATCAGGCACCTATCCCCTGGGAAAATCACCAGCAGTGGTTTACCCGCAAACTGGAAGATGAGCATACCTACCTCTATCTGGTATATTTGAAAAATCAGGCTGTAGGACAAGTTCGCTTTGATATACGCCACTCAGAAGCGATCATCAATTATTCTATGGCAGAAGCATTCAGGGGTAAAGGGTTGAGTAAGCCTTTACTCCAAAATACCATGCATCAACTACAAGAAGAATCAACTCAGCAAATTCGTCACTTTAAGGCACTAGTTAAACCGGAAAATATTCCGTCCGTAAAAGTTTTTGAAAAACTGGACTTTACACAAGAGGAAATTCAGGGAGAAGACTACCTAGTTTTTTATCATAAATTCGTATCATCCACTTCATTTTCAAAATAGCATTCATGAGACATATTACCATAGGCCAAAAAGCCATAGGCGACAACCTAAAGCCATTTATCATAGCCGAAATGTCTGGCAACCACAACCAGTCAATTGACCGGGCTCTGCAAATTATCGATGCCGCTGCAGGAGCCGGCGCTGATGCCATAAAACTACAGACGTATACTGCCGACACCATGACCATCAAGGGGGCTTACACCATTGAAGATGAAAACTCCATCTGGAAAGGTAAAGAGCTGCACGACCTGTACAAGCTTGCCTACACACCATGGGAATGGCATCCGCAGCTATTTGAACATGCCCGCAAAAAAGGATTAGTACCTTTTAGTTCTCCTTTCGATGCGACGGCGGTAGACTTTCTGGAGGAGCTGGGTGTAGAATTGTATAAAGTGGCTTCTTTTGAGAATACAGATCATCCCTTGCTCAAAAAAATAGCCCAGACGGGTAAGCCCGTTATCATGTCTACCGGAGTCAGTACCATTGCGGATATTTATGAATCCGTTCAGGTGCTGAGAAACAATGGATGCAAAGACTTGATTTTGTTGAAATGTACCAGTACTTATCCGGCTACTCCAGAAAATACTAATCTGGCTACTATTCCGGTTATGCAAAAGATATTTCCGGACTGTTTTATCGGGCTTTCTGACCATACTATGGGCATTGGTGCGCCGGTAGCAGCTACGGCGCTAGGGGCAAAAGTGATAGAAAAGCACTTTACCCTAAGTCGGGCAGATGGAGGAGTAGATAGTGCCTTTTCGTTGGAACCCAAAGAACTGGAACTACTGGTCATAGAAACAGAACGAGCATTTAAGGCACTGGGAGAGCCACAGTTTGGTGTACAGGAAAAAGAAAAGAACAGCAAGTTTTTCAAACGTTCCATCTACGTATCAAAAGATATAAAAGCCGGAGAAATATTTACGGGAGAGAATCTAAAAGTCATTCGCCCGGGAATAGGTCTGGAGCCCAAATACTACGAGCAGATACTGGGTAAAAAAGCAAGCAGAGATTTAACAGTAGGTACACCATTGGCATTTGATATGTTATTTTAGTTTTCGGAAAAAAGTAGGGCATGGCCATTACAAAGTCAGACATTAAAGCACTCGAGGATATAGTCAATCAACGAAAGTTTTTTATTGAAGGAGCGGAGTTATACGGGATGAAGAAAATTCTCTTTGAATTTTTGGACCTTCCCCCGGATTTACCTCAAAGCTTTTACTTGGACCATGGTGTTCCGCTTTACGACGAGAACCGGCCGCTCAATAAGAAGGTTCTAGACTCCAGATTTCCGCTGATCCTGCTTACCAGTCAGGATCAACTGGACTTATACCGGCCAAAAATTGAAGATAAGCCGGTACTGGGCATTGGCGCGCTTTTTCCTAAATACCGCAAAATGGCGGGCCTGGAACTGGCTACTGAAAGGCGAGGGACCATTGTTTTTCCGAGCCATTCCACCTTGCAGGTCGATGTGATTGAGGGTTGGTCGGAGTACGCTCAGAGATTGAAGGAACTGCCTGAAGATTTTCATCCCATTACCGTATGTTTGTACTGGATGGATGTTCTGCGTGGGAGGCACCGAATTTTTGAAACGGCAGGCTTTGATGTTACTACCATGGGGCATTTTTCAAGGCAGGATTTTGCCCATCAATTTTATTCTACCGCCCGCCATTTCAAATATGCTACCTCCAATGAATTTGGCTCTTATTTACCCTACTGCGTAGAAATGGGGCTGCCATTTTTTATATACGGCGATCCATTTTTAAATCAACTCATCAGCAAAACGGCCTTTTACCCCGATAAACCCTTTACTTTTTCTGCTGAAATGGGACTTTCCGCTTATGATCATATACGCGTACTTTTTGCGTTGAGGGATGAAAATCCGACTATTTTAGCTAATCAAAAGTCATTTGTTGATCGCATATTGGGGATGGACCTGGATACGGATAAGCAAACGATCAGAGCCGCCATTCTCCAATCTCAGAAGGAAAATTATTCTAATCTCCTGAAAACCCGTCTGCATAAGTTGATTTGGGATTTCATTTACCTGGGACCTGACGTTTTTGTTCATCAAATGGAGAAGCGGATAAAGCCCTTTTACATCCGTCAAAAAATATGATCAGCCCAATCTACTGCGGATCATTTGCCAGGCCTGAGCAACTGTTTCGTTGATGTCCGGCACTAGTCTGAAATAAAGTAACGGAATAACAAAAAGCAGTAGGGCAACAATTGAATTCAGCCCCATATTGATCATGTAGTTGATGCTACTCTCTCCTGTAGAGGGGATCAGTGAACTGATAAGGTAAGAAAATACAGCTATTCCAAAAATGGCCAGGTAAGTGAGATCAATTGGCTGCATTTTAAATTTCACCCAAATAAAAACAAACTTGATCAGGTTGTACAGCACAATAGAAATAGCCGTACCAATGGCTGCTCCTAAAATACCAAGCTGCGGAATCAATGCATACGTAATAAAGACATTGCTAAAAGATAAAACCAACATAGCCAAAAGGTTAAAGCGGTAATATCTGGAATAGCCAATTATAGAGCCATTTACGCCCGTTGTCATATCGATTACTCTAGCAATTCCGATAACGAGCACAACATTGCTCCCTACAATGAGCTCATCGTACTTTTGGGTCAAATGAAACAAATCATCCAGGGAGAGCCATACCAGAGTGAGTAGGAGCAAACCTACTGTGAATAAAATTTTTGAAGAGCGATAGTAAATATTTTTCACTTCTTCTACATGCTCCTTTCCTAAGGAAGAAGAAATGATCGGACTAGCAATTCCAATAACGGCGGCCAGTGGGATGGCTATAGTATTGCCAATAAAAAGCGCAATATTGTAAAGGCCTCCCTCTCCAAAATCTGTTAAAGGAGCCACCATTATAATATCAATGCTAAAAGCAAAAACAGCTCCTATGCTTCCAAAAATACCATAAACGGCATAGTTGAACATTTCTTTTAGGTGTACCCAGTCTAGAAATTTGAAGTTCAAATTAAAATCCAAGCCTTTTAGGGTATACAAATAAATCAACAGGGTTAGTACAACAGCCAGGTAAAGTATCAACAATAGCCACTTGATAACTTCAAAACTCAAACCAAAAGCAATATGTAAAAGGATAAGTACAGGTATCCCGATCTTGATCCCCAGGTTGAAGACCGCATCAGGAACGACAATCCGGTTGAAATTGCTGGTGTATTTTAGTAAAAGCTGAACCAATATGATTAGTATGCAAAGAATAAAAACAGAGAGACTATGCTCCTCAAAGTAGGGCTTAAAATTAAGCCATTTTAAAAAGTCAAAAAGCGGCGCTCTGAAAATAAAACCCAGTGTTCCAAATAGGCTAATAGCCAGAAAAAGCCATAACAATAGAAATGCAAAAAAACCATTAGTACTATCATCTTTTTTGAAATCTCTGAAAAAGCGAATAGCGAGGGCTGTTCCGCCAAGTGAAGCAAAAGGGAACAGAAAGTTAGCCACTCCAATCATCCATTGAATAAAACCATAGACTTCCAGGTCCAGCGGATAGATAAGAATAGTACTGGCAAAACCCAGTAGGGCGCCCACATAAGACACAACAGATCGCTTTATACTCTGTCTTTTAATAACGCCCATAGATGTGTTTTTTGTAAAGGCGAAAAATACGTCAACTTGCTACATCAAACAAGCCTGTATTACACCAAAGACATTGAATTATTCCGCACTTAATTTTTTGGGGAAAAAATAATTCAACTTTACCACCATTCTGCCCTTGCGAAATAAGTCTGATAATTTTTTCTTATTTGGCAACAAATTTTATCTGATTTTGCCTTGAATCCAAGCTCGCCTAATTTCCAGAATGCAATAAGAACGAAGCCTACATCAGTAATATTAAATATTGTTTCAATTTTTAATAAAATTCTACAATCAACTTGCCTTTTATTAATATTAAAATTAAATTACGATAAAACATAATAATTCACTGCAATCTTAACCCTTTACTAATGGATTTCTTTGTCAAGAGAGTAGAAAAGTGGAGTCATCTGAATGATGAGGAATTACTTATAAATTTTCACAAAACAGAAGATAATACATTCTTTACAGAGCTCTTCTCAAGATATGTACACCTCGCTTATTATTCCTGTTTAAAATACCTTAAAAGTGAGGAGGAAAGCAGAGAAATGGTCATGCATGTATTTCTTAAAATTTTAGAAAAAACAAGAAATGACAAGCTAGAGCTGCGATTTTTTAAGAATTGGTTGTTTATCATAATTAAAAATGAATGTACAGAAAAATTCAGGCAAGAAAAGAAATCAGAAAAGGAATTAAATCAATATACTGAGATCGGTATCGACGAAGCGGGCAGTCCACACCAGGTGATGGAAGAGCAAAGCGGCCTGAAAGAAAGGCAGGAATTAATAAGAAAAGCCTTAGAGAAATTACCCCAACAGCAGAAGATATGTTTAGAATTATTTTTCCTTCAGGGGAGGACCTACAGAGAGATAGCACAAATAACCGATTATCCGATGAACAAAGTAAAAAGCTATCTCCAAAATGGTAAGAGGAAAATGAAATCTATTATTACAAAAAATACACGAACGTGAGAAAGTATCAACTCGAAAAGCCTGAAACTACAGATGAATGCCTTAGCCTTGAGGATCTGGAAAACTGGGAAGTAGCAAAAAACGAGCAAAAACTTAAGCATTTAGAAAGCTGCAAGCTTTGTAAAACAGCTTTGGAGGGCTATCTGCTTTCACAAGACAAAAAGCAAGCTAAAGTTAAGTATACTCCTAAAAGCTGTAAATAATTCAGCTCACACAGCAAAATTAGGCTATCAAGGAGTAGGATCTTTTGACCTTATTCTAGATCAGTACAGGAGCATTGTTTGAATCATATGACATATGATAATTGCAGTTTTTTTTAGTGGCTACACCAATACCTCGATGGCCTCAAAAAGATCATCCAGCTCATCAAAAGACTTGTAGCCTACTTTTTCCTCTACCCCGCCTTTGACGCATATCCCATGTGGGTTAACTGTTTCGAGTATAGAATTGACATGACTCGCTTCGAAGTTTATATCCAGTAGTATAGCGTATTCTTCTGCCCATTCTCTCAATTGTTCCATATTAAAAGGATGCCCCGCTTGTATGTCTTCCCAGCTGATCTGATTTCGGCCAAAATTCAGAATAAACTGAGCCACTAAAGGTTGGTTCTGGTCGAATATAGCCTCTATAGTATCAGCGGTAGTATCTTTTTCTATGACTAATTCCTGAACGACTGGTACCCTAGCATTGAGGGCCTTCAGAGTGGCGTGATCGGCGAAGGGTCCTACTTGTACCTGATCCAGCTCCAAGTTATCGATTGCAGAAAGAATAGTATCAGCTTCCGGCAAATTAAACTCACCGACAATTTTTACTCCATCCACCCACTCTTTTATAGCCAGCATTGCTCTGGGATCAATATAATCATCACTGCCAGAATCCAAATTGAAACCCAACCATTCTACTTCCCAGGCTGCGAAGTAACGTGCATCTGTCAAATTTGTGACACTACCTGCTTTTACTTTTGTTCTTAACATAATATCAGCTACAAATTTTGATTTTTCAGGCAGCAAAAATAGCAATTTACTGCCTCTTTATCGTAGACATGTCTGGCGGGGGAAAAATAAGTTGTAATATGTAGTTTATCACCCCGCATAAGACAGTTCTAATACACCTTCTTTTAACAACGAATCGGTGATGCCTGATCAGTCTTATTATGAAAAAGTATTTGAAGTGACTCGTCAGATTCCTTTCGGCAGAGTTTCTACTTACGGCGCTATTGCTGATTACCTAGCTTTGGGATCAGCAAGGATGGTAGGTTGGGCCTTGAATAAAAGCTTTACCAGTGCAGAAGTCCCTGCTCATAGGGTTGTCAATAGAAAGGGAGAGCTGAGCGGTAGAAATCACTTTCCATCCCCCACAATGATGGAAGAAATGCTCGAACAAGAAGGCGTCAAGATTGTAGATAATAAAGTTCTTGATTTTAAGAAGTTGTTCTGGCACCCTGCCGAACTGGATACTTGTTAGAATTATTTACTTACTGATCAATCAAAGTATTTTATTATGAAAAAAGGCATTTTGACTTTTATTTTATTTTGTGCTATATTCCTGAATGCTTATCCCCAGGATAGCGTTTTTGGTACCTGGAAAACAATAGATGATAAAACAGGTGACGCAAAGTCATACATAGAACTTTATAAAAAAGATAATAAGCTTTTTGGGAAAATAACCAAACTACTAGAAGCAGAGCAAGATGCTACATGTGAGGAATGTAAAGGAAAGAAGAAAGATAAGCCATTAGTGGGAATGATAGTTGTGGAGAATTTAGAGTGGAAAGGCGATAGATGGGAAGATGGGAAGATTCTCGATCCGGAAAGTGGCAATACATACAATTGCAAGATATGGGTAGACGAGGATGACGCTAATGTGTTGAAAGTAAGAGGAATACACTGGACTGGTATCTACAGAACTCAGGAGTGGAAGCTGGTGAGCAGGTAGATACCCAAAGAGTTGTTATAAAGCGTTATAAATTTGTTTAATCTGTGCAATAATTCACCCGTTAAAATAGTTATTTAAACAACTTTTTAAGGGAAAAAATTATGCTAAGTTATGCACAAAACCGCTACCAGAGTTGTGGATTTACAACTCTTCTTTGAACTTGTCAAACAACCAATTTTTATAAACAAATCAAATTGTATGAAGCATACCTTTACAAACGATCTTCTCATTAAATTCATCTATCAGGAAACTACCACTTCAGAAACCATCGCTATAAGGAAGGCACTTCGTAATTCAAAAGAACTCAGAAAGAACTATGAGCAACTACGCGCTTCTTATCAGCAATTACCAAAGGTCAAATTCAATGCAAGAAAATCTACTTTACAAAGTATTCTGAAGTACAGCAAGGAAAATGCCACAGAAAACTGTGCATAACGATATCAGCTGAATACCACCTGATAAATAAGGCCAACAGCGCCTTACCAAAATCCAGAAAGTCTAAAACTTCGTTTTTTCTTTCTGGATTTTTTTCTTCCTCCAGCCTTAACAAACAAGCTTGTTTTGAATACTCCCGCAAAAGGGATATGCTAAAACTTTGTTTTGTCAAACAAAGTGTTTATATTTGAGTCATACTTTAATAATCTGTTTTAAATAGAGTCTAATCTAATGGCACAAGATAAAGAAGCAAAATTAAAAGCGCTGCAACTCACAGTTGACAGAATCGAAAAGACCTATGGTCAGGGCACTATCATGCGTTTGGGCGACGATAATGTAGTAAGTGTAGAAATCATTCCGACAGGTTCTTTGAGCTTGGATGTAGCCCTTGGAGTTAATGGGTTTCCAAAGGGTAGAGTAGTAGAAATATACGGTCCGGAATCCTCTGGTAAAACGACACTCGCTGTACACGCGATTGCAGAATGCCAGAAGAAAGGAGGCATTGCTGCTTTTATAGATGCCGAGCACGCTTTTGACCGCTTCTATGCCAAAGCATTGGGTGTAGATACTGAAAACCTCCTGATTTCTCAGCCTGATAATGGAGAACAGGCACTTGAAATTGCCGAAAACCTGATCCGATCCGGAGCTATCGATATAATCGTTGTTGACTCCGTAGCAGCACTCGTACCTAGAAGTGAAATAGAAGGTGAAATGGGAGATTCCAAAATGGGACTCCAAGCTAGGTTGATGTCTCAGGCTATGAGAAAACTTACCGCCACTATCGGTAAAACAGGGGCTTGTTGTATCTTTATCAACCAGCTAAGAGAAAAGATCGGCGTAATGTTCGGTAATCCCGAAACTACTACCGGTGGTAATGCATTAAAATTCTACGCCTCTGTTCGTTGCGATATCCGTAAAACAGGCTCTGCTATCAAGGATAAAGAGGGTAATGTAATTGGTAATCACGTAAAAGTTACCGTAAAGAAAAATAAAGTAGCTCCACCTTTCCGTATAGCTACCTTTGATATTATGTATGGTAAGGGAATTTCCAAAGTAGGTGAAATCGTTGACCTTGGAGTAGACCACGATATCATTCAGAAAAGTGGTTCCTGGTACAGCTATGATAATGCCAAAATAGCTCAGGGTAGAGAATCCGCCAAGCAGTTCCTTGAAGATAATCCTGAAGTAGCTTTGGAAATAGAAGCCAAGATCAAGCATAAAATCCTAGGTATTGAACCAGAACCGCAACCCTCAAAGGATGCTACTGGTGGCCAGGCCAAGTCTTCCGGAAGCTCCAAAAAGAAAGCTAGTAGTGAATCTAACAATGCCTAAAGGCCAGTAGAAGGTCTTAACTTTTTTATCTATGGCTGACTTGACAGGAGTATGGTACTTATTCAATTGCTTTTCAGTGCTTCAACAAACGCTGGATTCGGACTGTAGATTCAATAGACTCGTTCCACAGGGGTAGAATGGTGGTAAAATTGAACTATTTTTTTATCACACGAAGGCTTTTCGCGAAGAAGGGCAGGGATTCCTTTTGAGCACGGCAGCGCTAAGCGATTGAGAAGAGGCACAGTGTGAGAGATAACTGAGCACTTTAATTAATAGCCTATTTTAATGCCTGCGAAAGTCTGGTATCCCGGGGTTTCAAATTTATTGAGAACCCGGGATATTTTATGTCCATTCTACTTTTCTAAAAAGGAAAGGGTCTTATTAACAAAATTAGTCAAGTCTGATCCCCTTAGCATGTTCTGGTTCAATTGTGCCAAATTGTAAAGATATTGAGCTAACTCTTTCCGTTTGGTCTCATCCTGCTCCTCTTTTAATTTTCCGGCAACTAAAGGGTGATTAGTATTTACTACCAAATTAAAGCTGTCGGGAAAATCCATACCAGCATTCCCCTGTAATGCTTGCATTTCCTTCATACGACGCATAAACTCTGGTTTGGTGATCAACACTGGTTGATCATCAGGAGACATGGCCTTTGGTACTACTGTACCTCCTAAGCCTACCATATCCTCAAATATAGATTTGATGTTATTTTGTTCTTCTTCAGACAGCACAGACTCTTTCTCTTCATCTTTCTGTACCAGGTTATCTACCGTATCTGAATCAACCCTTACAAATGTTACATCTCCCAACTTATATTCCAGGTGCTGCATAAAATGATTGTCAATAACAGTGTCGAACACCAATACGTCATAGCCATTGTTCGTAGCTGAGTTAATGAATATATCATGCTCAACCTTATTATTGGTGTAAAGCAAAACGATCTTTTCGTACTTATCGGTCTGATTACCTTTTATTTTCTCTTTGTATTCATCAATAGTGAAAAACGCTCCTTCCGTATTTTGAAGCAAAGCAAATTTGACTGCTTTGTCGTGGAATTTCTCCTCTGAGATCATTCCGTATTTAATGAATACATTCAAATCAGGCCACTTCTCTTCAAAAGCTTTACGGTCTGATTTGTAGAGCTCATTGAGCTTTTCAGCTACCTTTTTGGTGATATAGCCAGTAATTTTTTTAACATTCCTGTCACTCTGTAGGTAACTTCTCGAAACATTTAAAGGAATATCAGGAGAATCTATTACCCCGTGCAATAGCGTAAGGAATTCAGGTACAATCTCTTTAACGTCGTCAGTTACGTATACCTGGTTACTGTAAAGCTGAATTTTGTTTTTCTGTACTTCTATCGAGTTACCCAACTTTGGAAAGTAAAGAATACCAGTAAGGTTGAAGGGATAATCAATATTAAGATGAATCCAAAATAATGGATCAGCACTGAACGGGTAAAGGGTTTTGTAGAAACTCTTGTAAGTTTCATCATCTAAATCAGCCGGCTTTTCTTTCCAGGCTGGTGCTACATCGTTGATGATGTTGGGAACTTCATTTTTGATCTCTTTCTGCTCTTCTCCTTCCCCTTCGTAGGTGGTTTCTGTTTTAGTACCGAATTGTATCGGCACAGAAAGAAACTTGCAGTATTTATTCAGTAATTCTTCAATACGGCTCTCTTCAAGAAACTCATTGCTCTCTTCGTTGATATAAAGTACCATATCGGTTCCTCTGAAATCTTTATCATTCTCCTCTATGGTATACTCTGGCTCTCCCTCGCAGGCCCAGGTCACCCCCTTTGCGTCAGCCTGATGTGAGCGAGTAATGGCCTCAACCCTGTCAGCTACCATGAATGCAGAATAAAAACCCAGACCGAAGTGTCCGATGATGTTTGCCTCATCTTTGTACTTTTCCAAAAACTCAGAAGCACTCGAAAAAGCAACCTGGTTGAGGTATTTTTTTACCTCCTCTTCTGTCATTCCTATTCCCTTATCTCTTATGGTAAGCTTTTTGTTTTCTTTGTCCAGAAGAACCTCGATGGTGAGGTCACCTAGCTCTTCAGTGTATTCCCCTTTTGCCGCCATGGCCTTCAGCTTATTGGTCGCATCGACAGCGTTAGAAATCAATTCTCTGAGAAAAATTTCCTGATCAGAATACAGGAATTGTTTGATAATGGGAAAGATGTTCTCCGTCTGTACAGATATACTTCCTTTTTGCATATGTCTGAATTTTAAACTTTATTAAGTTGTATGACAAACCTTATGCCATCCAGGAAAAACTGACAATTTGGCGTAAAGCATATTGACAAGAGGAAGAATTAACCTTAATTTATATTAAAGATCTTAGTTATTTGAAAAAAATTGGCATACAGAAAGATGAGAAAACTACCACATAAATTAGCATTCCAACAATTTCTTTCCTTTACTAACAGCCATTGTAACAAATGCCTGAAACCTGCGTATTTGTTTTTGGTACAGTTACGCTATAGAGCTGACTTGAAAAAGGTAATTTTCCAGAATGATGGTTCAACCTGTTAGTTGAAATGCATCATCGCATGTGTATAAAAAACTGATTGGCTTATAGCCATCAGGAGGTGGGGGTGTTCAGCTCATCGGGGGGTAGAGCTGGCCCCACGCCTCATTTAACGATAAAAAAATGGTGTTCCGAAAACTTATTCCGGAACACCATTTCTACTTTTAGCTCTAGATACTCCCGGAAAGAGCATCAATTCTTTTACTGTGTATTTTCTGTTGGGCGCATTTCATAAGCCCCTAGCAAGCTTTCCATTTCTTGCGTAAAACTTTCGTCTGCCATTTGCTGAGCCGCCCTCATAATGTCAGAGCGATTGCGCATAGCAAAGTCAAAATCATTCTTAAAGCTTGCCTGTAACCTACTTTCATCAATTGACGTATAGAAGTTCAGTCGCTGTTCTGTCTCTCCTGCCAGTATCCGCAGGTGCTCTTTTGCCAGCTCAAATTCTTCGGCTTGCAAAAATATCTGTATCATATACATCGAGCGATAATCGTAGGGGAAATTCATATGCGGAAAGACCTCGAAATACCGGCTGGCCAGTTCCACTGCTTTATCCTTTTGGCCGTCCTGCAACAACTGCATGGCTGCCCTGCGCATCATCAACCAAAGACTTTGGACACTGGGGGCATAACTATCATCAACGAAAAGATCATATTTATCAAAATTACCCCACCGGAAATTATTAATAGATAAGTCGTATATCTTTTCAGCGTCTACACGCCCGTATCCTACAATGGAATAGCTAGGATCACTGCTGGATTTTACAGGGATCAATTTTAGAGCCAGGCCTTCCAACTGGGTGTAGTCCTGCATTCCCATAAATTTCTCCGGCCTAACCGTCACGGCGAAATAAATAGGCCGCTCCCAAATGTTAGAAGCAATAATATCCATTACTGCCAGATCATCCTTAAATATGTAACTCTTGTTTGACAGATTGAGTGGAATTTCTGATACAATATTAGCGGTATCTTCTATTCCCAAAATTCCACTTTCCAAAACTTCCTGCTTGTCAACAGGAATAAAGACATTGCGCGTAGGCATGTAACTTTCTGTCTTTGAGCCATCCTGAAGCGGTAGTGGATGCTCTTCTCCTATAAATTTGATAAAGCTTTTCAAATCAAGCTTTGCCACTCTATCCTGCCCCGGATAAAGCACCTGAACCCGTTTACGTCCCCTCATCGCCTCGGAAGAAATGGTAAACTTCAAGGCTGGAGAGTCATTTATTTTTCTCCTTAGTAAGTCTATATACCAGTCAACAGCGATAAGGCTCAAATTTACTACGCGGACGTCCGTCCGAATCCCTTCGACCTCCTGGGCGTACCATAGCGGATAAGTATCATTATCACCGTAGGTAAATATTATGGCATTGGGCTCACAGGATTCAAGGAAATTAACAGCATAGTCCCGAGCTCCTGTGGTTAATCTACGACTGTGATCATCGTAGTTTTGGGTACCCATCAATATCGGTGCAACAAGAACCACAGCAGTAGCAGCTACCGCCGCAACAGTACTATTTAACTTTACTCTGGTTAACAATAAGTTGAATAATGCTAACGCAGCCATACCTATCCAAATACAGTAGGTGAAGAAAGAGCCTACTAATACATAATCACGTTCTCTGGGTTCTCTGGGCGGCTGATTGGAATAAATAATAATACCAAGACCTGTGATGATAAACATAGCCAGCAACCCCAGAAATTCATTTTGCCGTCTCTTGGCGTGAAAGAACATACCGATCAAACCAAATAAAAATGGAATAGCAAAATATACATTCCGGGCCTTATGGGCCTTCATGGTATCAGTGGCCTGTGAAAAATCGTAAAGTCGCATCTGGTCTATGGCATTGATACCCGTTATCCAGTGGCCTTTTGATTTATCCCATGGTTCAAAGCCTTGTTCTCCATTTTGCCTCCCCGAAAAATTCCACATAAAATAGCGCCAATACATCCAGCCGAACTGATAATTGATCAGGAAACTGATATTATCGCCTTGATTAGGTCGCCCACTGGGGAGAGGAGCCCTCGGGTTTAAACCCATCCATTCTTTATACAGTGTAGGACGCCCCTGAGTATTGTCAGACATCCTTGGAAACAGCACCTTATCTTTCTCTCTGTATTCTAGCGATATCTTGCGATCTACAATTTCATAGCGATCTCCTACCCGGCCGTATCTGTCTTTACGCTCTGATTTGTAAGCTTCTGCACCAAAATGCGGTCCTTTCAAAAGAGGGCGCTCTCCGTATTGCTCGCGGTTTAGGTAAGGAATCAGCCTCATAGCATCACTCGGCACATTCATATTGATCGGCGTATTCGCGTTGGCTCTGATGACAACCATGCCGATAGTTGAAAAGGCTACTATAACCAAAGACGCCGCAACAAAAATATATTGCAACAAAGCATTTTGCTTGTTATGAGCGTAGCGTAATCCCAGAAATATTACACCAGCTACCACTAAAGTAGTAGGGATAAGTCCTGAATGAAAGGGAAGACCAAAGCTGTTTACCATAAGTAATTCAAAAACAGACCACAACTTTGGTATACCTATGATGATAAAAACCTGAATACCTATGATAGCAGCCAGGCCAACCCCCACAGCAGCAGCCATTCCCAACAGGGTTGTTTGCTTATATCTTTTGAAATAGTAGAAAAGAGCCAGAGCCGGAAAAGTTAATAAACTCAGCAAGTGAACGCCAGTTGATAGACCGGCAGCGTATACAGAAAAAATTAACCATCTATCATTTTGTGCATCGTCAGGCAGCGAATACCATTTAATAACAGCCCATAGAGTCAGCGCTGTAAAAAAAGTAGACATGGCGTAGACTTCACCCTCTACAGCTGAAAACCAGATAGAAGAACAGAAGGCAGTAGCCAGACCAGCTAACAGGCCTGCACCAGAAGTAGCCAGCTGCTGTCCAAAATCCATTTCCTGATCTCTGCCAACTAATGCTAACTTACCCAGGCAAACCGTAATCCAGCATACAAAAGCAGCTGCAAATGCTGTACAAATGCCAGATAACATATTTACCGCAAAAGCTATATCGGCAGGGTCATTAGAAAAAACCTCCGCAAACCACGTAAATACACGACCGACCAACAAAAATAAAGGAGCGCCAGGAGGGTGAACCACCTGAAGCTTGTATGCACCAAGAATAAATTCTCCACAATCCCAAAGACTGCCCGTTCGTTCAACTGAGAAATAGTATACTGTAGTAGCTATTGCAAAAACCAGCCATCCGGTCAAGTTGCCTAAACTTCTGTTTCCTTTCATGGTTTGTTATTGTAAATTTTGAGTATTCGTTTTGTAGACGGTAATTTCAGTTTAATTTTAAGGCCTATCCTTTTGAGAATCACAAAGCTAAAAATATTTATGTACAAAATACACGCGCTGACGTTTTAAATGCTTTACTTTTAAAGATGCAATTCAAGTACATAAATCTTATTTTGAAATTTTGATCATTGACAAGATTTACAATTTAATAGATGCGGCTTTCCCTGAAATGCTGCGTGAAGAAAAAAATAGATATGCTTAAATTAATAGTCACCGGCTTGGCTTTATATTTCCTTTATTATCAGTTAATAAAAAAGCCTTCCTTGAAAAAGGGCCCGGACAACCACCACAAAGAAGATTATTCAAACAATGTACCGCCATCTTCTTCCAGGAGCAGTGATCACGATGGGGAATATATAGATTATGAAGAAGTTGAATAAGAAACAAGAGCCTGCCATTAGTGATTTGGTACTGTTAAAAAACAATCAATTTTTAGTTTTTAATAAACCTAATGGCCTGGAAGTTCAAGGGGGCAAATCAGAAGAAAAAGCCCTGAAAAACCTAGCCGAAATTTATGCCAAAGCACCGGTATTTGTAGTACATCGACTGGATAGGCCAGCTAGTGGACTTACTGTTATTGCACGGTCTTCAAAAGCACAGACTGTTCTCAGTGAGCAATTCAAAAATAGAACGGTTGAAAAGTACTACCTGGCCATTACCAAGAATGCTCCACCCCACTCCGCCGGCACTTTGAAGCATCACCTCAAGCAAGTACAGCACCTCAACAAATCATTTGTGAGTGACGAAAACGATAAAGAGGCTAAAGAGGCGATTTTGGACTATGAAGTAATTGGCAGTAGTGAGGTTTATAATTTTTTAAAAATAAAACTCGTAACCGGAAGGCATCACCAGATCAGGGCACAGCTAGCTGCTATTGATTGCCCGATAAAAGGTGATGTAAAATATGGATTTAGAAGAGGCAATAAAGACAGAAGCATACACCTTCACGCCTGGAAAATGAGGTTTGAGCATCCTGTTTCGAAAGAAACAATCGATATTGAAGCTCCTTTGCCAGATGAAGTACTCTGGAACCTGGTCAAAGCTATTATCTAAGAGATGCTATGTTAGCATCCAAATACATTTAGAATACTGCTTCCCGCTTTCAGCGGGACAAGATATTTCAGCTTTTTTTCGCTCCATAGCCCTGCTATGAAACTCAAAAACAGCTTTATTTTCGTCATCCCAAATGTATTTTCAGCATCAAAAATAAATTCCAAACACGCTCTAATTCACATTCTATCAATACAACTTAATGGAAAGTATACTTGAATACTTTGAAAATCTGTCAGAACAACAAATCAGTCAATTTCAGCAACTGGAGCCATTATACAGAGAATGGAACCAGAAGATAAACGTCATTTCCAGAAAAGATATTGATAATTTGTATGAGCATCATATTCTTCATTCTCTAGCCATAGCAAAGCTGTTAAGCTTCAAAGAAAGCGCTCAGATTCTGGATTTGGGCACCGGTGGAGGACTTCCCGGAATTCCACTGGCTATCTTATTTCCCAAAACTCATTTTACTTTAGTTGATGGCACCGGTAAGAAAATATTGGTCGTCAAAGAAATAGCTTCTGCTTTAGGCCTTCAAAACGTTACCGCCATGCACAAGAGGGCTGAAGAACTAAAACAGAAATTTGATTTTGTGATTTGCAGAGCGGTAGCCAGCCTCGACAAACTATTGATGTGGAGTGAAAAACTTATTGCCACCAGGCAGCAGCACTCGTGGCCTAATGGTTTGATCAGCCTCAAAGGAGGAAATCTCAAATCCGAGATTAAGGAACTACCAAAAGGATTTGAAGCAGAGATTATCCCTCTTACTGAATTTTTTGATCGACCTTTTTTTGAAGAAAAAGCACTGGTCTACGTTCAAATTTAAACCCTATCAAGGGGCTGAGAACCAATTTTTTACCAACAAAACAATCCTGTTAGTATTTTACTCTTTTCCAAAAAAACCAGAAGCTTTGTTTTGGCATTCTAAATACACACTCGTATCTTGAATTTAAGTATAGGCTTATTTTGTGAAAATGTGAAATTTGTATTTCCATTTCCTCTCGATAAGTCTCTTATTAAAAATAAAATTGTGAACAACATGTCTTTTGAAGTAACTGGTAAGCTACATAAAGTTTTTCCTACAGAAACCAAAACCTCCAACTTTCAGGCAAGGGATTTTGTCATTGAGACTACTAATGGCAATTATCCACAAATGATCAAATTCCAATTGGTTCAAGACAGATGTAGTATTATGGACGCCTACACAGAAGGAGAAGGAATAAAGGTCTATTTTGATTTGAGGGGTAGAGAATGGAATGGTAAATATTTTACTAACTTAAATGCCTGGCGAGTAGACAAGCTGGAGGAGAACGATGCCCAACCCGCTGTTACTCAAAGTCAGGAAGATTCTTTCCCTTCTACTTCTGATGAACCACCTATGAAAGCAGATGATGATTTGCCATTTTAAGAGTAAGTTTAAAATATTACAAACTATTGAGAACGTTGACCATACACATCACTCTGATCTTTTCTACGCTGACAATTGCCAGTTCACAGCAGTTGGTAAACTTTGAATCGGAGTGGAATAATGATTTCACCTCCTGGCAATTCACGTATGGAAATGATCAGATCGGTGAGATTAACATGCGGTTTCCCATGGAAGCAGACTGGACGGATTGGACTGTCGAATACGAAGGGCTTTATGGCAGGTTGAAGCTCAAGTATCCCAACAATCCTAATATCTGGGAGTTAAAGCTTCCCAATGGAATTATCGTTGATATGGAAGCTACATGGCTGGGTCAGGTCAGCGCCTGGCGAATCCTTCAAAACCAAACTCGAATTTCTATACAAACAGTTTACGGAGATTCAATGGAATCTTGGTCCACTCCCGATGAGCGTCGGGGCTATTTTGGACTTTACACAGAGTGGCAGGGAGATTTTCAGAAATGGATAGTAATTGATGAACTGAGTGAAGATATAAATTTGGCCACCAAAATTGCTATGACCTTTATCTGTATCCTGCACAGTGTTCCGAGAACCTAAGCGAAACGATATTTAATGCTATCCTGGTCTTTCCGGTTTTGAACGAACAAAACCAAAGAAAGCCAGGATGATATCAGACTAACGTAGCAGCGTTGCTAAGCATATTCTTCTAATATTTGCTCAGCGTGTTCCTTGGTTTTTACTTTAGTAAATACCTTTTCAATATTACCATCTTCGTTTATGATAAATGTAGTTCTGAATACCCCTTCGTAAGTTTTTCCGTACATTTTCTTTTCTCCCCAAACACCGTACATTTTGAGTACTTCCTGCTCTGTATCTGCTAATAGCGGAAAAGGTAAGTCAAACTTTTTGATAAAATTCTGATGCTTGCGGGCACTATCAGGACTTACTCCTAGCAGCTCAAAGCCCTGCTCGTTCAGTTGAGTATAGCTATCCCTCAAACTGCAAACCTCAGCAGAACAACCCGGTGTATTATCTTTTGGATAAAAGAAAAGAATCAGCTTTTTACCGGCATATTGCCCTAGAGATATTTCTTCTCCTTTCTCATTTAAACCCTGGAATTCCGGCGCCTTATCGCCTTCTTTTAAATGCGTCATATTTTTTTGGAATTGAAACAAGAAATATTATCGCTGGTTCAATACCCCGAACGATCAAAAGCCCTATTTATCGGATAAACTTTTTTTCAAAAACAGTAACATTCTCTCTGTCATCTCTCACCTCCAAACGGAAAATATGCTCTCCGCTTTCTAAGCCCTTGTCTAGATTGTGCGTTAGCAGATCGTTCTTGGCATCAAATCCCATAAGCACCCATTTCCCGTCGATAGTTCCTTTGTAGCGAAGGTCTTTGGCGCGGCCACTAGTGAGAAGGTTATCACTTATTTTAAAAGTCATCCTGCTGCTACGCCTCATGTCACTTCTAAAATAAATTGGGCGAATATTTGGCGCCTTCTCATCCAGCATGATGCAATAATCCCCCAAATCACGTGTTTCCGTTTTGAGGTATCCATCCTCCCAGTATCCTCCACAATTAATAATGTCCTGATCTTCATCACAATAAGCAATGAAAGCTTTAGATTTTAATGAATCGGGTACGGCATCACCAATAATTCCTATCTCAAAATACTGGTGCACAGGTGTTTTATAATCGTGTATGGTGTGTATGGAAGAATAGATATTGTGAGACTTCTCGTAAGAAACCTGATAATCAAGGTATAAATTTTCATAAAAAGTGCCCCTTGGAAAATATAAATACAGTGGATAATTATTAATTATGCTCTCTTCGTTGTAAGGTAAAACGTAATTAAAAATTCTCGGCTTTGAATCATCCGTATTTGTCAATGGCTTTTCTCGTTTTACCCAAAATTCCAGCTCGGATGCATTGCCGACTACATCGCTGGTAACTATTCTTATTTTTTTGGCTTTTAGAGTATCGATTTCGATGATACCATCCCCTCCGGAATAAGTCGACAACTGGTTGCCCGGCAATTTAAAGCAGCGGTTGAACCAACTGTTTTTAGTCACTTTCTCCTCGTAGTCTATATGTGCATTGAGATAGCGGGTTTCGTCGAAACCGTACGTCTCCATCTTGAATTGATAGTGTAAGGAATCATCTACAAAAGTATTCATTTGGAAAATACCATTCCAGTTACTCACATAATCCATGTGATCATAAGCTTTGAGAGCCAGGCCAATCCGTTTGGCATCTATCATCAAAGTATCCTGACCAACCGAATAGCCTCCTCTGTCCCATCTTAGGTTTATAGAGGAGGCATCGGCCGTTTCATTTTTCTCATTGAGCTCGTACACGCGTAATTGATGCAGTCGGGGAGCTTTATTATCTGGTACTTTAAACCCAAAAAGAAGGGGGTTGATAATTTTCTCTGTCCGGGTATCTCTAATTTCAAAATGGAGGTGAGGACCAAAAGAGTATCCGGTAGTTCCCATCTCACCGATTTTTTCACCTTGCTCAAAATAGAAAGAATCTTTGGGTGGGTATAAATCTTGTTCAAAGGAGGTCGTTTTATGTTGCTTGTCTTTGATATACTGTTCCAGCTGTTTACTGAATCTATTCATATGAGCGTATACAGAAGTGTAGCCATTAGGATGATCTATATAAATTACCTTCCCGTAGCCTCCAGCCTGTACCTTAATTCTTGAAACATACCCCTCAGCAATAGCATATAGTGGCAGACCGATACCTCCCTTGATATCAATGCCGGCATGAAAATGGTTGGAACGCAATTCTCCGAAAGTACCCGACAAGCGAAGGGGGATATTCACCGGCGCGCGGAAGTAGTCCTGTGGGTAGCGCTTTTCTTCGAAGGAAGAAGAACTGATACAAAGTACGAAGATAATACCGAGAGGGAGCCATCTAAATTTCACCATTTTCAATAATTCATTTAAAAGAGTTGATTGAATAATAGACTTAGCGGTAGTTAATAACGAGGTGTTTCCCTAAAAGTCTGTAAGGTTGAGCCTCAGCTTTTATTCTCTAAAATAAATACGATTTTTTAGAAATTTAGGTTCTCCGGTGAATAAAGATTAAGTTTTAGCCATGTGCCCAATTGATCCAGTGGCCTTTTTGGGTAGGCTGTACTAGATTTTTGTCAAGGATAGTCAAAAACTCTTCCCGAAGTATAGACCGGGCTCCCATGCTTGCCAGGTGCCTGGTTTGTTGTTGACAATCAACTAGCCAATAGGATTTTTCCCTGAGCTTCCTTACCATCGATATAAAACCAAACTTAGAGGCATTGCTAACTTTGGTAAACATTGATTCTCCAAAAAAACATTTTCCCAGAGCTATCCCATATAGACCACCAACTATTTCATCCCCCTTCCATACTTCGACGGAATGGGCCAGGCCCATATCATATAGCCGTACATAAGCCTCTATCATATCTTCTGTGATCCAGGTCTCTCCCATTTGACCTTTACGGCTAGCATTTTGACAATTGCGCATTATCTCTTCAAAATGACGATCAAATGTTACGTCAAATTTCCTTTGATTAAAATAAGGACGCATACTTTTCGACACTTTTAGCTCTTCCGGAAACAAAACAAACCTGGGATCAGGAGACCACCACAGGATGGGCTCATCAGGATTAAACCAGGGGAAAATTCCGTGTTGGTAAGCCAAAATTAGGCGTTCCGGAGATAAGTCCCCACCCAATGCCAAAATCCCCTGGCTGGTAGCCATTCGCGGATTTGGAAAAGTAAGCTCACCCTCAGAAAGTAAATATATGGCCATTACACTGACAAAATTTGTAAACCCGCTAAAAACGCCGGAGAGCTATGGCTCAACCGGCGCCTATATTTTTTTATTATTCTTAACCCGTAAAAATTATTCCTATTTTATCTGGGAGTCAATGACAAATCTAATTATAGTTGGAAATTGATAAAATTGTTTTCCACATGGTTTTCCACACTAATCCCTCCAACTTCTTCCAGCCACCAGAAACAGCAAGAAAAAGTTGATTGACAGTAGTATTAAGGCTCCAGCCTGATGCATAACTCCTAGTCCTACCGGAATGGATCCAACGCTGTAGAGAAGCGTAGAAACACCCAATACCATTTGAATTACTAACATAGTTATTAACAGTCCCATTCCGCTTTTAAACCAACTACTTTCCACCCTTCTAAAGAAGCGGATGACAAAGTATAAGGCACTGAAAAACAGCAGATAAGCAGTAGATCTATGAACGAATTGAATGAAGGCAACAGCAAAGCTCCCCCGATCGTATTCTACGAGGTTTTCCACATTCCATTGACTTCCATCCATAAGGATAGCCGGTACCATCACGCCGTTCATATCCGGCCATGTTGGAAAGTATAATCCGGCCTTTGTACCACTCATCACTCCTCCCAGGATAATCTGTACAGCTGTAAGAACAGTCAATCCAATCATCCACTTTTTAACAGTATTATTGTGGAAAACTTTTGACCGGGGAATACTCACCTTGAAAGTGGTCCACAATAGATAAGAATACAAAATAAATGCCAAAGACAAGTGCATGGTTAGCTTGTAAGCATCTACCCACGGGCGCTCAACTAAACCACTGGCCACCATAATCCAGCCAAATGATGCCACAGTAGCCGCCAGCAGAAAGACCATCCCCAAGCGTTTTAATAAAGGCCTGTCAACCATTTTCCTGCTAAGAAAAATCCCAAAAGGAATAATGAAAACAAAGCCCATTAATCTGGCCCACAGTCGGTGAATGTATTCCCAAAAATAAATAAACTTAAATTCAGGCATAGACATACCCTGATTGATCTTTTCATACTGTGGAGTAGCCTTATACAAATCAAAGGCTTCTTGCCACTGTGCAGCATTCACGGGAGGCAATGTCCCCGTAACGATTTCCCATTTGGTAATGGATAGCCCGGAACCGGTAAGCCTTGTAATTCCACCTACGACTACCTGAACAAATATCATAAACAGGCCTATCCCCAGCCAGATTTTCACCCAATTGGAGTAGCCTTTTTGTGGCTGTTGCTTTTTGTCGGTCTCTTCTAATGCTATATTGCTTGTCTTTTCCGCAGTTTGTGTACTCATCTTTTCCTGTATTTTCAAAACAAAATTAAAGTTAACTACAAATTTTTTAATACGCTTTTTTCTTTCCTGTTGTGTCTCTATTAATATTTATTATAATTTTTTAAAAAAGCCTTATCATCATCAGCTGTGTTAGTATGTTAGTTTAGGTGTATGTTTTCTTTTTGTTACTTAATTGTTAAGTAGTAATGTTGTGTTATTAACAGCAGGTTAACAAGATAGATACTCTAATATCAGCTATTTATAGACTTATTCACCGAGTGTGGATGATTTTTACCAAAAAACAACTAATTGGTGAAGTAGATGTGTAAAAACTGTAAGATACTAACGAAAAATCGCTTTTATAATACTTTTTAATATATATAGCTTTCCAAATTCTTAGTCTATCTTGAAAACATCCCCGGTTACTGACAAGTTCCCAATATATTAATGTTGAAACCCAAAAATATAATAGCTTGATTACGCTACATTTCCGCAAATAATTTTTTTGGGATGTGGATAAATAAATCAGAGAAAAACAGAATAGTATGTGTGGGAGATACTCTTTGTCAACAGATCCTCAACAAATAAGTGCGCAATTTGATAATGTAAGGGTGGAAGATAATATTCCTGCCAACTATAATATGGCGCCCACTCAGCATTCGGTAGTCATCACAGATGAGCACCCGGAGTTGTTGCAATTTTACAAATGGGGGCTGATTCCTTATTGGGCAAAGGATGAAAAGATAGGTAGTCGGATGATCAATGCCAGGAGTGAAGGGATTGAGGATAAGCCCTCCTTTAGAGCTCCGGTGCGGAGGAGGCGCTGTTTGGTTATTGCTGATAGTTTTTATGAGTGGAAAAAGCAAGGAAATCGTAAAATGCCGTATCGAATTTTGCTCGATAGTGATCAATTGATGGTAATGGCAGGTATATGGGAAGTATGGTCAAAGGGAGTTTCTCCGGTACGGAGTTTTTCTATCATTACCACATCTCCTAACAAAGAAATGGAGCCTATTCACAATAGGATGCCTGTTATATTTCCCTATTCTGACCAGTGGACCACCTGGCTTGATGAAGAACTTCCGCTACCGGAGGTACTGGAAATGTTGAAAACTCCTGATGATGATATTCTTACCTATTATGAAATAGGAAAGGAAGTTGGTTCCGTCCGAAATAATGGCCCGGAGCTGCACCTGCCAGTAAATGAAAACAGAGATAAAACCCTGTTTGACTAAACAATCATCCGGGCGATGCATTGGAATAATCTGAATAGAGAGGCTCAACTAAATTACAAGCTAAAATCAATGATATGCGTGCAGTATTACAACGTGTGAGTGAGGCATCGGTAACAGTAGACAATGAAATTACGGGGGCAATCGAATCCGGTTTGTTGGTACTCATTGGTATTGAAGATGAGGATGAGAAAGAGGATATCGAGTGGCTGGCCAGGAAAATTGCCAATTTGAGAATATTTAATGATGAGGAAGGCGTAATGAACTTTTCTATAAAAGACGTTGACGGAGAAGTGCTGGTCGTCAGCCAATTTACGCTCCATGCCAGCACCAAGAAAGGAAATCGCCCTTCTTACTTAAATGCTTCCAAACCGGATGTGGCTATTCCCATTTATGAAAAATTTATTCAGGCGATGGAAGTATTCACGGGTAAAACTGTCAAGACGGGAAT
The DNA here is from genome assembly GCA_964628385.1 of uncultured Saprospiraceae bacterium. Classification (GTDB taxonomy): domain Bacteria; phylum Bacteroidota; class Bacteroidia; order Chitinophagales; family Saprospiraceae; genus JANQPA01. The sequence goes on along the minus strand of CAZVOD010000001.1, from coordinate 115,669 downwards.
TTTTGGAGCCGACATGAAGGTGCGTTTGCTTAATGACGGGCCGGTTACCATTTTTATTGATACCAAAAATAAAGAATAATGGATATTAAAACGGCTCAGGCAGCGGTTGATCAATGGATTAATACTATCGGAATACGTTATTACAACGAATTGACCAATACAGCCATTTTGATGGAAGAGGTAGGAGAAATGGCCCGTCTGATGGCTCGACTTTACGGAGAGCAATCCTTTAAGAAAAAAGAGCAGGAGCTTACAGCCAGAGAAGATCTGGCTGATGAAATGGCTGATGTCTTTTTTGTATTGATCTGTTTGGCTAATCAGACGGGAATAGATCTCACTGACGCATTACAGAAAAACCTGGATAAGAAAACGAAAAGGGATGCCGAGCGGCATGCCGGCAATGATAAGCTTAAGTAGCAGTTGTTTGGAGATACACTTTACTACTCGCGGGTAAAGCATTAGACTTGTTTCGTAGATAACATCAGGTATCATTTTTTTGGGGAGGATCAGATAGGTTGAACGGTGAGTCCTTTTGATGTGCTGCTATTAATCGAAGAGCCATAAAAATACATATGCTCAGTGTAAAGATAGCGGCGATAATCAGTCCTTCAAATGCTTCCTGTATGATAAAAAAGTCATACAAGCCATGAGTGATTACCGATACTAGCAGTCCAAATCCAATGAGCTGCACTTGTTTTTTGGGTTTAAACTTTGCTTTGCCTACAAAATACCCCTGCATTACAGCAAAAGAAGCGTGGGCCGGCACCGCTGTAAAAGCTCTGAGAACGATTAAATCCAGCTTTTGGGTACTCGCATAAAGAAAGTTTTCAAGAGTGGCAAACCCCATCGCTATTGCAACAGCGTATATTATACCATCAAAAGGTTCATTAAAAAAAGCCTGGCGGTAAGGATAAAGCAGCAATACTAATAGCTTGATCAACTCTTCAACTACGGCAATGTAAATGAAGGCATAAAAAAGGGTAGGAAGAAGCTCCTTTGGATTGTTAAATAATTCGCTCAGGCCGGTCTTGTTTAGCTCGATAACAGGTAATGTGCAAAGAACGCCCAGCGTAAAACAAATAATAATTGGGAGCTTTTCTTCCTTCTCATATTTATCCATGTAATAGATCAGTACTATTACAAGAATCCCTGGAAGAGTGGCTGCCAGTATTAGCAGTATATTCATCAGCATTTCAATTACTCAAACAAAAAGTAGCAAAAGCAGTCATTTTATTGTGTATATCCTCAGGTTGTTCAAAAATACCCATATGACCTACATTATCTAATATATGTATTACTGCGACATCGGGTAAAGTGGTTTGTTGCAGTAAAATATCCTGAGGTAGCAAATGGTCTTTTCGGCCTATAAGAAACAGCACAGGCTTAGGCGTATCAGCCAACAGCGTCCTGCGATCAGGACGCTCTCTCATGGCCTTAAGTGCATTGATGATCCCAGCTTCAGGATAATGCCTGGCACTTTCTACCAACGGCTTAACCACAGATGGATGATCAGCTCTGAAGTCTTGCGGAAAAAGCCTCGGGATCAAGTCGGATACAAATTTTTGATGACCATACTGCCGGATGAATTCAATAGCCCTGGTTCTGGCCTGCTTCCCTTCCAAATTATCTTCGTAGGGATGGGAATGTACAAGCGCAATACCCGCTACACTTTCCGGATAAGCTTCCAGAAAAGCAAGCGCAACATATCCTCCCATGGAGTGTCCATAAATAATCGCCTTATTAAGGCGCAAATGCGTAAAAAGTTCTTTTAGCAAATTAGCCATATTTTCAATACTGAAATCCGCTATTGCCGGAGTTTGACCAAATCCAGGGAAATCAATACTGATAAATTGATACCTGGAAAGATCGGTTCTTTCTTCAAAGTACGACCAAATGGTTTGATCTTCACAAAATCCATGTAAAAAGACCAAAGGAAAACCACTACCTTTTACTTTGCAGGCTATCTTTTCGCCATTGTAAGTGAATGATTGCATAATTTACTGATGTGAAAATTCTTCTAACTTGCGTTTAAAATAGGATTTTATCTTATAATTATCGGTAATAGTAACTGCGAAACAAGTTTAATAATTAAAAAATCAAGCTTACCGTTTTACATCTGTCAGGCATTTCCAATTTCCCACAAAACAAACCTGATCATTACTAAATAGTAAAGCTTGTTAAAGAGTTGCTAAGAAGAGATTTTAAAAGTAATGACCAGTAAGATTTTTATATCTTTAGCTTAGTTGATTATTGAAGGAAACCATATTGACCAAAAAGAGTAAAAAGAACGGCTTGTGCAGCGCTTATTTTTTAGTATAGTAAGGTCACATGGATTTAAATTAAAAAAATCTGTACCCAACGGTAATGTCAAATTTATCTGATCTTAAAAAAGGATTGTCCAATATAGAGTCTCTGGAGAGGAAACTCAACTTGAAGCAGCTTCAGGTCAATCGCCTTTTAAATATTACTCAAGCGATCAATAATAATGTCTCCGCTCAGGGACTGTACGAAATGTATAATTCTTTTCTCAGTTGGGAGATCGGAGTGAAGAAGATGGCTTTGTATATTCGGGAGGAAAAAGAATGGAATTGTACCAGTTCTATCGGCATATCCAAAGAGCTCCTAAAAGAAGATATCAGTGATTGCTTCGGTAAGTTTGAGCGAATGAGAAATCTGGAGGATTTTAATGAACATCCACTCATTAGCCTCTTTGATGTCGTTATACCTGTCAATCATAAAAGTCAGGCCCTGGCATATGTTTTCATCGGTGGTTTTAGTGAAGATGAAGACATGTACAATAAAATACAGTTTATCACTACCATCACCAATATTATAGCGGTAGCGATTGAAAATAAGCGTTTGTTCAAAAGACAGTTGGAACAGGAGCGGCTTAAAAAAGAGGTAGAACTGGCCAGTGAGGTTCAAAAGATGCTCATACCAGGTACGCTGCCCATTAAAAGTAACTACGAGCTGTCCAGCTTATATATTCCTCATTGGGGAGTAGGAGGAGACTATTTTGATTTCATAGAGTTTGATGATGGGAAAATAGTTTTTTGCGTGGGCGATATTTCTGGAAAAGGCATAGCAGCAGCACTACTTATGGCCAATTTCCAGGCCAATTTTCATACTTTGATCAACCAGCGGACGGATCTGGACGTCTTTGTAAGAGCGCTGAATACGTCCGTCAATCTGATTACCAAAGGCGAGCGCTTTATTACTTTTTTCATCGCAGAATATAACACTAGGACCAGAAGGTTGAAATATGTCAACGCAGGGCACAACCCACCTGTTTTGATCATGCAAAATGAAGTGCACTTCCTCACCAAAGGATGTACTATTCTCGGTTCTTTTCAGGATTTGCCGGAAGTGGAAATAGGTTCAATGGATGTACTTTGGGAGTCCATGATCTTTGCCTATACGGATGGTCTAATAGATATCACAGACAGTAAGGGGACCTTTATTGAGGAACAAAGTATTTATGATTTTGCAAAAGCCAATTACAGGCTTTCAGCCAAATTATTCAATGAAAAATTGGTAGAAGCTATTGATGAATATAGGGGAGAAAGTCCCTACCCTGATGATATAACACTACTTACCTGTCGCATTTTTGAATAGACTTGTTTCGAAGCGATGGAAAACGGGAAAAAGTAATTTTGACCTATTTTAATACTTGCAGAATATATCTAACAGATTTATCCTGAATGCATCAGTACTATATAGTATCAGAGCACTTTTGCCAGTCTTACTTTAGAACATCCAACAATTATCGGTTTATATCGATATTATATGGTCGGAAAGTCAAGTTTTTCTAATTTAACTGTTGATATTTAAAGAAAGTCTTACGATGTTAAGATAGAGTTTAGGATTGCTCCCCCGGAAGCACTTTTCAGATCATTTTGAAGGGAAGCATTTTAAAGTGTTTCAAGGCTATTTTGCTGGCCTTAAGACTATACAAGAAAATAAAAAAATTCAGTATTGACATATATGAGAGATAAAAATGTAGCGGGAATTCTTGCTTTGTTAATGGGCTTTTTTGGCATCCACCGATTTTATCTCGGTGATGTAGGGCTTGGTATCTTATCCGCTGTTTTTTGCTGGACATTCATTCCTTTTATATTAGGATTAGTTGACGCTATTATATTTTTCTCTATGGATGATGAAGTTTTCAACTATAGATATAATGGGAAAAATTTATCGTCTCGAAATCGTTCTTACCATTACAGAAGAAAAGAAACTGATTTTGATCGCTACGAAAGGCGTAGAGAAAGACAGCGGGAGCGTTATGACGATAGGTCTCGCAGGCGCGAAGAAATTGTAGAAAACCCCAGAAGGCCTGCGGTTAATCCCGATTATCGCCAGCAGAGAAGAGAGCAGGTCCCTGTTCAGAAAACGCAGCCAAAGCCAAAAGTATCCAACGAGCCCTATAAGTCCAGTGGTATAAGAAAATATAAGGATTACGATTATGATGGGGCTATTGAAGATTTCAAACAAGCATTGGAAATAAATCCAAAAGATATTGCCGTTCATTTTAATATAGCTTGCGCTTATTCTTTGAATGAGAAAGCGGATATGTCGTTTTATCATCTTGATAAAGCTGTAGCACTTGGATTTAATGACTTTAAAAAGATTCAGGAGCATGATGCGCTAGCTTATCTTCGAATACAAGATGAGTTTGATAAATTCAAAAGTAATGGATATAGAATAAGTAAACCCAAAAGAGAAGAAACTGAAAAGACGCCGGAAATACCGAATGAAAATTCTTCAGATACTATGGATGAGTTGGAAGAGGAGAATTTGGCTTCCGGTGATCTATTACAGCAGTTACAAAAGCTTGGAGAATTGAGGGAAAAAGGACTACTCACAGACGAAGAGTTTGCTACACAAAAGAGAAAACTCCTGGGGTAATCCTAGATAAAGAAGCATTTGCTAAGCTTCATACAGATGACAAAAAAGAAATCATTTATCCAAAACTTTTAGGCTGTTAAAATGCGTTTATAATAATGTAAGAAGATTTTCAATTCTCTTAAGTTAGGATGAATTTCGAAAGTATTCCGAATAGAAAGTTATGGCGGAAAAGGAAGGTTGGGATAGACAACCAGATTGGTTAGGCTATAGCTCGCACGGCATACAGTAAGTTACGAAAAAATAGTTTCAAAAAAGTTAGACATGATCGCAGAGTCCTTGATTTCAAATACAATCATTCCACTTCGTACTTCAGACTTCGGGGAAGAGGCACTCAAAATGATGGAAGAGTTTTATGTAAGGCATTTACCTATCGTAAACAATACTCAATTGCTGGGATTGATATCTGAAGAAGATATACTGGATTTTGACCCCAATGAAGCTGTTGGTTCTTATCGGCTTTCATTGACGAAGCCTTACGTCAATGGGGAAGATCATATTTACGAAGTAATGCGTCAGTTAGCACAGCATGAATTGACTCTGATTCCTGTAGTGGATAACGATCACAATTATCTTGGAGTAATCACTCAGGAAGATCTTCTCAAATATTTTGCTGCAACTACTTCATTTGCTGAATCGGGAAGTATCCTGGTGCTGGAAATCAACAAACGCGATTATAGTATGTCTGAAATTGCCAGGATAGTAGAGTCGGAAAATGCCCACGTGCTAAGTATTTTTGTGACTTCCAATCCGGATTCCACTCAAATGGAAGTTACGCTCAAGGTAAATACCCAAAATATACAACCTCTGGTGGCTACATTCCAGCGGTTTGATTATCTTATCAAAGCTTCTTTCAACGAAATGGACTACTTCGATACGCTGAAAGAGCGATTCGATTCCTTGATGTCTTATCTGAATGTGTAAAAATTACCGCTAACAGCTAGTTTTCGTGATAAGCTAGCTGGGTGTGGTAAATGAAGGGTTGCTCCAAAAGCCCTTTTTTTACAAAGATTCAGGTAAGTTCAGAGGTTTGTCAGGTCTTTGCTGTTTTACACTTTTTTATACCTCCACTATTTTATACCAGTAACTTTCTGTGTGTAAAAGTCGACAGTTGTCTTTAGATTTATTAATTTCGAGATTCATCCTAAAGGCTATGCGGACTTTTATACTATTATTGTTGTTCAGTTATCCCGTATTGATAACTGCTCAATCGGAGGCGGTGACAGTAAGGTCTATTACCATAGATGGAAACTCTAAGACCAGAAGCGGAACTATACTCAGAGAAATCACTTTCGGCAAAGGTGAAGCAATTCCTAAGGAAAGCTTGAGTGCTACACTTAAAGAAAGTGAGCTTTTATTATTAAGTACCGGACTATTTGTATCGGTAAAAATATTTTTTGACGACTGGGTTGGAGAGACCAACGAGGTGGATATTAATATTACTGTCAGAGAAGCATGGTATATATATCCGGTTCCTATATTTGAGTTAGCGGATAGAAATTTCAATGTCTGGTGGGTAGAGCAAAATAGATCACTGGAGCGAATCAATTACGGAGCAGCTCTTTATTACGCCAATATGACAGGTCGGCGCGATAAGCTGGAGCTAACTGCTAAATTTGGATATACCAGAAAGTTTTCTGTCAAATATGACCTTCCTTACTTAACAGCCAATAAAAAGCTGGGGATTGTTTTTGATGTTGCTTATTTCCAAAACAGAGAAGTCAACTATGGTACGGACGAGAACAAACAGCTCTTTTACAACGAAGAAGAAGGTTTTGTATATCAGCGGTTTCGTTTATTGACGGGGCTCAACTATCGACCCCGGATTAGGGGCAATCATTATTTTGAGGGTAAATACCAGCAAAACCGACTTTCCGACGCGGTCGCCGATGATCTCAACCCAGACTTTTTTCTTAATGGAAGAAATTTCCAGCAATATTTTTCTTTAAGGTATCGATATTCTTACGATTACAGAGATTTGAGGTATTATCCACTAAATGGTTATTATTTTGAAGCCGAGTTAGAAAAGTTAGGATTAGGGATTACAGGAGATGTAAATGGTTTGGAATTAAACCTGCGGTATGACAAATTTTATTCTTTAAATAAAAAGTTCAGCTTATCTTTCCATAATAAGGCAAAAGTATCTATCATAAGGGAACGGCAGCCCTACAATCTGAACAGGGCAATAGGTTTTCATAATAATGCCGTTAGAGGATATGAGCTATACATCGTAGATGGCCTGGATATGGCGCTGACAAAATGGAGCCTTAGGTATGAATTAGTTAACCGGGCTATAACCTTCGGCACATTAATCCCTATTGAAGCTTTCAGGTACATGCCATTGAAAATATATTTTGCCTTTAATAGTGATTTAGGTTACGTTAATGGCCCTTTTACGAGAGAGGGTAATCCACTCAACGACCGGCTCTTATGGGGAAAAGGGGTAGGTTTGGATTTTGTTTTCTTTAATGATAAGGTAATTAGTATAGAGTACAGTTTTAATCATTTAAATGAGAGTGGGATATTTTTACACCTCAATCTTAATATTTAATGCAGGTAATCGTATATAGCACTATACTCAAAGAAAAAGATATACCTTACGTCCAGCAGTTATTCGACACGCTGAGTGACGAAGGGATAACTGTGTATGTTTATGCGCCTTATTTTGAACAACTCAAAGAAAAGATTAACTTCAAAAAAGACGTTGGTATATTTGAGGGGCATGTGGATTTCTCTCTGAAAAAATTCAATTTCTTTATCACTCTGGGAGGAGATGGTACCATACTCAATGCACTTACGCACATCAGAGAATACGGTGTACCAATCCTGGGAATCAACCTAGGAAGGCTGGGTTTCTTGGCCAGTATCGAGAAAAAATATACAAAAGAAGCCATCGTGGCTTTAAAGCAAGGGCGCTTCCAGCTAGATGAAAGAAGACTACTTTACCTTGAATCAAATTTGCCGTTATTTGGAGATAACAGGTTCGCACTGAATGATTTTACGATACATAAAAGAGATACCTCTTCCATGATCACCATTCATACTTTTGTTAATGGAGGATACTTGAATTCCTATTGGGCTGATGGCATTATTGTAGCTACCCCCACGGGATCTACTGGATATTCGCTGAGCTGTGGAGGGCCTATTATTTTTCCTCGATCAGGTAATTTTGTGATTACTCCTGTGGCTCCGCACAATCTAAACATCAGGCCGGTAGTGATTTCTGATGACTCAGTGGTGTCTTTTGAAATCGAGGGGCGCTCAGAAAATTTTCTTTGTACCCTGGACTCCAGGTTTGAGACGATAACCTCGGCTCATCAGTTGGCTGTCAGAAGAAATGATTTTACGGCTGTACTCGTTCAACCTCCTGAAATAGGCTTTATGGAAACGATTAGAAATAAATTGGCATGGGGAGTTGACTCTAGAAACCACTGATAAAATAATTTGAGATTTTGTGCTGCTAACCACAGAAACGATGAACTTTTTGATTATCGTTCCTTTTAAATAAAGGATAATTTAATACTTAAAATGTCATTGTACCAATCCACATATCATTCCAAAACTTACAAAGATTTCAAAGAAATCGATAGCACTGCCTATCGGCAGATCATTCGCTTTTTTGAAAAAAGAGAAGAATCGATTGGTCGATTAGACTTCGAGGAATATTTTGAATTATTAGTATGTTATGTGGATTCCCTCTTTGAAGTAGGACAAAACCAGAAGCACCTACTCATGGTAGATTTGGTCATAGAGCAATCTATTACCCAAAATATTCAACTTTACAGAGGAGAAGATATCTTCTTTTCTATGCTCTTCAAAAAAGCAGCTTCTTATTATTGTTTGTTACAATACGATGAGTCTGAATACGTGCTAAGGGAATTGTTGAAAATGAATCCTGAAAACAAAGAGGTATCTTCTTTTTTGAAGAAATGCTTGAGAAAGAAAGGTTCCAGGCTAGTGGCCATCTCCCGGGCCACTAGTATTTTCCTATTCTTGTTGACCGCTTTCCTCATTTGCATGGAAGTCCTGTTGATACGTCCTTTCTACAGAATGTACGCGCCTATTGTAGAAAACTCCAGGATATTTATGTTCGTTCTGGGGTTGATGATCTTGTTAGGAGGCGACCTGCTCCACAGATTGATAGTAGAAAAGTCAGTAAATAAGTTTGTATCAGATATCAAGGCAGCCAAATCTCAATAGAAAATAAGGCTGGATAAATAAAATACTTTGATATTGTGTCTTTCCGGTTTTCAGGCCGGAAATTGGCCCAAACCTTGAAGGTAACCAAAGAAAAAGGTAGTGTTTTGAACGCCTTCCTTTTTTAGGCTATACCTCTGTTTTGAAAACTCAGGGTAGGTTTAAAAGCGTGTTTGAAACTTGCTTTTGATGCCGAAAATGCATTTAGGATGATGAAAATAAAGCTGAAATATCTTGTCCCGCTGAAAGCGGGAAGCAGTATTCTAAATGTACTTGCAGGCCAAAGGGTAAAATCCAAACACGCTCTGAATGTGCCCTTGAACGCGTTAATTCATATAATTTCTTTTCAGCGGCTAGCTGAAATTCTATTAAATAAATTAAAAACTTTATGAAACCAACATTACTCATCCTTGCTGCAGGCATGGGAAGTCGTTATGGAGGCTTAAAACAAATTGACCCTATTGGACCCAAAGGAGAAGCTTTGATTGAATTTTCTATTTACGATGCCATCAGAGCTGGATTTGGCAAAGTCGTCTTTGTGATCCGAGAAAGTATCGAGGATGTCTTTAAGGCTAAATTCGCTAATAAATTTGACGATAAGATTCAGGTAGAATACGCTTTTCAGGAATTTGAAACACCCGTAGAGGGCATTGATGAATTTCCTCACCGTGAAAAACCATGGGGGACAGCCCATGCCGTGTTGGTCGCCAAAGACAAGATCAATGAGCCTTTCGCTGTAATTAACGCAGATGATTACTACGGCATCTCTGCCTTTTATACCATGGCGGAGTTTTTGTCAGAACAATGCACCCCAACTTTGTATAACATGATCGGGTATGAACTAAAAAACACACTTTCGGATCACGGTACTGTTAATCGCGGTGTCTGTGAAATGGATGGTGATAATTATCTGACTAATGTGGTAGAGCGCCTGAAAATCAGAAAAACTGAGGAAGGAGCTGCATTTCTGGGAGAAGACGGAGAGCTACATGCCCTATCTTTAGATTCTTTGGTTTCAATGAATTTTTGGGGCTTCCATCCCAATGTTTTTGAAATTATAAGAAAGGACTTTATTGTATTTGTTGAGGCCAACAAAGACCAGCCTAAAGCAGAGTTTTTTATCCCGTTGGTAGCCAAAAAACTAATAGACGAAGGCACTGCCAAAATTTTGGTACAATCTAGCGGTGATCAGTGGTATGGCGTTACCTACAAAGAAGACAAACCAATCGTGGAAAAAGCTTTCAAAAAGTTGGTCGAACAGGATAAGTACCCTGCCGACGGCCTCTGGGGCTAGATAGGATAAAACAGAAGAGGCTGACGACATCAAAAGTCAGCCTCTTCTGTTAATAGAATATTTTAAAAATCAAATTTTATACCCTGTGCCAGCGGAACATCTGTTCCGTAATTAATAGTATTCGTCTGACGCCTCATGTAGGCCTTCCAGGCATCAGAGCCACTTTCTCTTCCGCCGCCTGTTTCTTTTTCTCCTCCAAAAGCGCCTCCAATTTCGGCTCCGCTGGTGCCAATATTGACATTAGCGATTCCGCAATCAGAGCCTCTTACCGACAGGAATAATTCAGCCTCCCGTAAGTTATTTGTCATAATAGCGGAGCTTAGGCCCTGAGGTACATCATTTTGAAGATGTATAGCTTCTTCTATGGTAGTGTACTTGATCAGATACAAAATGGGAGCAAAAGTTTCGCTTTGGACGATTGTCATATCATTACTGACTTCTGCAATACAAGGTTTGACATAGCATCCGCTGCTGTAGGCATCTCCCTGCAATTGCCCGCCTTTCACAATAAATTTGCCTCCCTGTTTTTGTATAGCCTCCAGCGCATTCATATAGTTTTTTACGGCATCTTTGTCGATCAGAGGCCCTACATGGTTACTTTCATCCAGAGGGTTACCTATTCTTAGCTGCGGATAAGCAGCGGCTAGTTTTTCTTTTACTTCATCAAACACCTGCTCATGGACAATTAGTCGTCGGGTAGTGGTACATCTTTGGCCAGCGGTTCCTACGGCACCAAACACCGCACCCGTCAGTACAATTTGCAGGTCTGCACTAGGAGTAACAATCACAGCGTTATTACCTCCCAATTCCAAAATGGTTTTACCCAGGCGAGCGGCAACAGTAGCTGCTACTTGCTTACCCATTCTGGTGCTTCCGGTAGCTGATACCAGGGCAATATTGGGATCAGTAGTCATATATTCGCCCACTTGATAATCACCAATAACAACGTTGGAAACTCCTTCCGGTAGCTGATTGTCTGCTAATATCTTTTTGAAGATATTCTGGCAGGCGATAGCACAAAGCGGCGTTTTTTCAGAGGGTTTCCATACACAAACATTACCGCAAGCCAGAGCAATCATGGTATTCCAGGACCAGACTGCCACCGGGAAGTTGAAAGCAGAGATGATGCCAACAACGCCCAGTGGATGCCATTGTTCATACATGCGGTGGTTGGGGCGTTCGGAGTGCATCGTAAGGCCATAAAGCTGGCGGGACAAGCCCACCGCAAAATCACATATATCGATCATTTCCTGAACTTCGCCGTAGCCTTCCTGCAAACTTTTTCCCATTTCATAGGAAACAAGTTTACCCAAAGCTTCTTTATTTTCGCGCAACGCTTGTCCATACTGACGGATAATCTCTCCTCGTCGGGGAGCCGGCATTTTTCGCCAGGACTTAAAGGCCACTCTTGCTGTAGTGATGACCTTTTGATATTCCTCCCGGGTGGTGGTTGTAACTTTAGCTATTAGTTTTCCATCAACAGGAGAATAAGATTCAATGACCGGACCATCGCCAAAGTCACTTGTTCCTGTAGAGGAGCCATTATTGACGGCTTGCAAGCCTAATTGATTTAAAAAGCCAGTATCCATAAGATATATTTGGTTTCTTTTAGTTAAAAAATGCCACCGCCTGATACTTTCTACTTCAGTAATTCTTTTACCGCTGCCGAGATGGCCTTACCATCTGCTTTTCCCTGGAGCTTCTTAGTGGCCTGACCCATAACTTTACCCATGTCTTTCATGGAGCTGGCGGCGGTCTCTTCGATAATCTTTTTTACTTCAGCCTTAAGTTCTTCTTCAGAAAGCTGCTCCGGCAAGTATTTTTCTATAATTTCTATTTCCTCCTTTTCTGTTTCCGCCAGTTCCTCTCGCCCTTCCTTTTCATAGATTTCTATGGAGTCTCGCCGTTGCTTGACGAGCTTTTGCAAAAGCTTAATCTCTTTCTCTTCGTCCAGTTCACCTTTGGTGCCATCGGTTTTTGCCAGTAATATTGCTGCTTTAATTGCTCTGATACCTCTTAGTGCTTGCTTATCCTTGGCTTTCATAGCCGCTTTCAAGTCTTCTTTGATTTTGTCTTCTAAACGCATTGCATAAAAGTTTAAATTATGTATTAATCTTTTTGTAAATGATATGAGTGAGTTCTACAAAGTCTTCTACTGAAAGTTGCTCCGGTCGTTTTTTAAAGGATTCTTCCTGCAGGATAGGATCATCTTTCAGGAAGCTTTTCATAGTGTTGCGCATCATTTTACGGCGCTGGCCAAAAGCCTGTTTGACGATTTTGGAGAATAGCGGCTCATACAATGGTTCTATCAGGCTTTTTTCACGCCTTTGTAGCCGAATCACTGCTGATTGTACCCTGGGAGGCGGATTGAATTTACTCTTATCCACCGTAAAAAGGTATTTTCCCGTGTAGTGAGCTTGAGTCAACACACTGATAATGCCATACACCTTGTCGCCAGGTGGCGCAATAATACGCTCGGCTACTTCTCTTTGAAACATACCTACCATTTCGGGAATTAATTCCCGGTATTCAAGCATTTTGAATACTATTTGAGAAGAAATGTTGTATGGAAAATTACCGATCAGGCTAAATGGTTTTCCATCCATAACTTTATCGAGGGGTACTTTCAAAAAATCTGCATTGACAATTTGATTTTTTAATTGTGGAAAATATTTGTTCAGATATAATACCATTTCCTGATCTGCTTCTACGACCAGCAGCCTGGCTGGTTTTTCTATCAAAAAACGAGTCAGCATACCACGGCCCGGGCCGATCTCCAAAACCTGAGACGTTTCGTCTGTCAGCAAAAGGCTATTGACGATCTGTTCTGCGATCCTGTCGCTGTTGAGGAAGTGCTGGCCAAATGACTTTTTTGCTTTCAAATTGTTGAAACTGTTGTGGATACAAAGGCAAATTTTGGAAAAAAATTAGATATTGTGTCCTTTGTTATTTTAAACAAAAATAAAAACCTAGATGAATGAATAAAATTAAAATAGGCATTAGTGTTGGTGATATTAATGGAATTGGTCTTGAAATTATTTTGAAGACGCTTTCCAATAAAAAGATTTGTGATTTCTGTACGCCTGTTATTTATGGATCTAGTAAGGTTATTTCATATCATAAGAATATAGTTGACGTTGATGTTCAGTATCAGGTTGTCAAAGAGCCAGGTCGTTTTACACTGGATAAGGTAAATATTGTAAACTGTTGGCAGGAAAATGTAAATATTACCCTGGGTAAAGCTACAGAGCAAGGGGGAAGATACGCTTATCTGGCTTTGGATGCTGCTGTTAATGATTTGAAAGGTGGTATAATTGATGCATTAGTTACGGCACCTATCAATAAAGAGGCTATGAAGATGGCTGATTTTCCGCACCCGGGTCATACTGAGTTTTTGTCTCAACAGCTTGGAGGTATGGAGAGTCTTATGTTTATGATCCACGATGAGCTCAGAATAGGCCTGGTAACCAATCATTTGCCTTTGGAGGATGTAGCCATGAGTATCACCAAAGAAAAAGTGAGTGAAAAGATTGAGATTATGGATAAGACACTTCGCATGGACTTTGGTATTGAGCGGCCTGCTATCGCCGTACTAGGCCTCAATCCTCACGCCAGCGATAATGGAGTGATCGGTCAGCAGGAAGAGCAGTACATCCGTCCGGCTATTATTGAAGCCAAAAAGAAGGGCTTGCTTGTAGTTGGGCCCTTTGCAGCGGATGGTTTCTTCGGTTCTTTTAATTACAAAAAGTTTGATGGTATTTTGGCCATGTATCACGATCAAGGGCTTGTTCCTTTCAAGCTACTGTCCTTTGGTAGCGGGGTTAACTTCACTGCGGGCCTTAGTGCAGTCAGAACCTCACCCGATCATGGTACGGCCTACGATATAGCTGGTAAAAACGAAGCGGAACATTTTTCGTTCCAAAGAGCACTGTTTTCAGCTCTTGATATCGCTCGTAGCAGAAAAGATTATTTTGAGATGAGAGAAAATGCACTGGTTAAAGACGATGAAGATGAAGATGTGGAAGAAGCTGACGATGTAGAAGATATAGAAGAAGAGGTAACAAATGAAGAGGATCATTCAGAGGAATCAACAGAAGATTCTGACGAACAAAAGGAACTATAGCCAATAAGGGTTGGAGTGCTAGCGTTTGATAAGCCGATAAAATGAGTTCTGAGAGATGAATCGGTATTTGAATTTATTAGGTAACCAGTAAAGATATTGTAAAGTAACGACCAATTATCCTTTTTCGGTGTACTTATTAAGGCAAATAATTATTTATTCCTTTATTTCATTTCAGGTAATTATTATCTTCGCAGCAGAAAACTACAGTTTATCATCTCGCACTCTAATTTGTAAATTATAAACAATAAAAGCTATGGATCACAAGGCACATAAAACGCGTTACACAGATCAGGAACTGGAAGAATTCAAAGCGATTGTCCTAAAGAAGCTGGATCGTGCCCGGGAAGAGTATGATTACTTTGCCAAGCAGCTTTCTGAAATGGCCGATAATGAAGACTCTAAAATAAAAGGTTTGGATGATGGTATAGGCACAGCTGAGAATGAAAGAATATCAACAATGGCATCCCGCCAGCTTAAGTTGATTAACCACCTAGAGAATGCATTGATCAGAATCGAAAATAAAGCATATGGCATTTGCAGAGTTACTGGCAAATTGATCTCAAAGCAAAGATTAAAAGCCGTTCCTCATGCTACCTTAAGTATTGATGCCAAGAAGCAAAAGAAACGCTAGTATCCTCCTGCTAGTGTTGTGCATCCTTCTGCTTATATCTATTTGTACAGCTACGTGTCTGGAGAATGAGCAAAGCAGAAGGATGCCTTGTCAAGAGTGATTGGGCTGCCCTGTTATTCTCCCTAATACACTTTTCTCCAGCATCTCTGACAACTAAAACCCCGAAAGTGACGTTTATTTGTTTGAAATTGATCAAAACGAGCGCACATCACCGTGCATGTGGGTTGATTATTTTAAGATTAAAGATGCTCCAAGCTGTAAAATACCAACTACCTTGAGAAAGATTGTCTGGCTAACTTTATTGATACTCTTCGTTTTACTCATAGATCAATCTTTGAAAATCTGGGTGAAAACCCATATGCAATACGGCGATGAAATTCAAATTTTCGGCCTGGACTGGGCACTCATTCACTTTGTGGAGAACCCTGGTATGGCCTTCGGCATAACTCTGACAGATAATTATCTCGGTAAGCTGGCGTTGAGTATCTTTCGTATTATTGCCGTGGTTTTGCTCTTTGTATATATTCGCTTTTTGTTACAAACGAAAGCCAATTGGAGTGTATTGGCGAGTTTCGCATTAATCATGGCTGGCGCCATTGGCAATATCATTGACAGTGCTTTCTATGGCATCATCTTTTCAGAATCATATTATCACGGTGGCATAGCTGTGTTACTTCCTGAAGAGGGTGGGTATGCTCCTTTGCTCTACGGAAAGGTAGTTGATATGCTATACTTTCCGGTCTGGAATGGTTATTTCCCCGAATGGATACCATTGATAGGGGGTAAAAAATACATGTTCTTCAAACCGGTATTTAACATCGCTGATGTAGCGATCACGCTTGGCGTTATTAATATTTTATTTTTCCAGCGTTCTTTTTTTACCGGCAAAAGTCATGAGGAGGAACAGGCCGCTACTGAGAATGAAAAGGCAGAAAACTCAGATACCCAAATTAGTGACCCGCTAGAGATTAATGATTCCAATAAATAACAAAGCTTAGATTTTTCAACCTAAGCTTTGGATTACCACATTTCCCTTCCTAAAGTGATATGTTTAATTTATGCTTCTTCTTCTTGTTCAGTTTCCTGTATAAACCTGTTTACTGCTTCAACTGTAGAGTTGATCTTGCTATAGTCAATGCTATAGTGAATAAACTTTCCATCCCTTTCTGTATTAACCAGGCCTGCTAGCCTCAAAATTCTTAAATGTTGCGAGGTGATAGATTGCTCTAATTTCAATGTGTTGTAGATCTTATTCACGTTAATGGTGTCGCTCGAATCGATAAATTCTAGAATTTTCATCCTTAAGGGGTGAGCTAGGGCCCGAAGGATTTCGGAAGAGATTTGTAGTTTTTCGTTGTTAATGCTAACCTTAGCGCTTCTCATAGACGTTTAAAATTTTTATGGTAACCAATTTGCAGCAAAGATGCAGTTTTTATTTTTTTTTTCAAAATTATAAATAAAAAAATGCTGTGAATCTAATTGATTTACAGCATTTTCTGCCGAAGAAATGGGAGAAAAATGTACGAATTACCGTGTACGAGAAGGTTGTTTTAGGTGGTCAATTCCTCTACTAAACGAGAAATTTGTGCCAGCCTATCTTTATTTAAAGAGTAGTTTATGAACTTACCCTGTCGTTCTGTATCAACAACTCCTGCCCTTCTTAAAATGGCAAGATGCTGCGAAGCAACAGACTGCTCAAGACGTAGCTTGATGTAAATATCAGTTACGGTCATGCTGTCATTTTCTTCAAGAAGATCAATGATTCTTTGTCTTAGTTTGTGATTCACAGCTCTGAGTACAAGAACCGCTTTCCTTAATTCGGCATAATCTAGAAAAATTTCGCCTTCTCCCTTCTTTAATGTTACGGTCTCATTTTTTTGCTTTCTCATAAAAATGTTCTTTTAAATAGCGTTAACGTCCTCTACATATAGTTCAAATACTATACCAGTATTAGTTACATGTAAATTTTTTTAACTGCAAAGCGATTGGCATATAGACAAAAGTACAAAAAAAAACATCAAATTAGAAATATTTTAAATTGTCTTGTATTATAAAATTTTCTTTGGTGTTGTGATGTATGGATTTTTAAAATAATTGGGACTATACCGGGCAAGATTTTCAAAAAGTTGGTGCTCAAAGCGCTCGTGAGCTATCTTTACCATATAACTGGCGCTATTCTGAGTAACCATTATTTTGATGCGTTCATGGTGGAGTACATTCGTTATTTTGCGGGCTCCATTGCCACAGCAAACTACTCTAAAGCCATTTTCTAATTGGCTTTTAAAGGAATCTTCCATAAGTATTAGCGATGCTACCGGCTGTATGCATTTGAGGTTATGGTCAAAAACTGCCGTATAAACTTCCATCCTGCGCGCATCTATCATTGGGCAGTATAAAGTATTAGGCCTACCTTCATGCCTGGCGGCCTCCCCGGCCAAAGCCTCCAAAGTATCTACCACCACCAGAGGCTTGTCGAGGGCATAACAAATTCCTTTAGCAACGCTGGTACCTACTCGCAGAGCGGTGTAAGAACCCGGGCCGCTACTGACTGCTACGCCATCGATATGAGACATGGATAATCCGGACTGTTGCAGGCATTTATCGATCAGAAGGGTGATCTGTGCCGCATGTTGATAAGCTTCCGTACTCTCAGCCAAGCTAAGCTGCTTTCCATTTGCTGAAATTGCGATAGAACAAATATCTGTAGCCGTCTCTATATTAAGTATGTTTATCATGCGATTTCTCTGAAAAGATATCAGTTGGCTACCTTAGAATTAATGATTGGCCATTCTATTAAAACAAAGCCAGTCGTTCCCTTGTAAGCCACTCTCCAACCCCTCTCGTTTATGTTTTTATAAAAATAATGAATAATTGGTCTTACTGCTTATTTATCTGGCTTTTTTCTTTCAAAACAAAAATTTATAAATCTACTTGAAAGGATGGCCGGATATGTGTTACTTTTGTAGTCGCTTTTCCTGAGAAAGCATTAAATAGATAAAAAATGATAGAGAAGCTAGAAGCAATACAAGATAGATATTTTTATCTGGAAGAACAGATGGCCGATCCCGAGGTAATCTCTGATATGGATAGATATAAAAAGGTAAGTAAAGAATATAAAGACCTAAAAGAAATAGTAGAGGTTTATAATGTGTATAAAGAGGTGCTGGGCAATATTAAAACAGCCCGGGAGATGATGAAGGAAAATGATCCGGAGTATCGCGAAATGGCCGAGATGGAACTGGAAGAGCTCAAACCCCAGCAGGAAGAACTGGAGGAAAAGATAAAATATCTACTTATTCCCAAAGACCGGGAAGACTCTAAAGATGTTATTTTCGAGATTAGAGCGGGTACCGGAGGAGATGAAGCCAGCATTTTTGCCGGTGATTTGTATAAAATGTATATCAAGTTTTTTGAAACTCAGGGATGGACCGTCGAAACGGTCGAGGCTCAGGAAGGGACTGCCGGAGGATACAGTAAGATCATCCTGGAAGTTAAGGGGGAAGATGTTTTTGGAAAAATAAAATTCGAGTCAGGAGCACATCGCGTTCAGCGAGTACCCAAAACGGAATCACAAGGCCGTGTTCACACTTCAGCAGCTACCGTAGCTGTTATTCCAAAGCTGGAAATGGAAGATGTGGATATTAACAAAGCAGACCTCAAAGTGGATACTTTCCGCTCAAGCGGGGCCGGTGGTCAGCACGTTAACAAGACAGAATCTGGGGTACGCTTTACGCACCTGCCCACGGGTATAGTGGCAGAAAGTCAGGATGGCCGATCTCAGATCAAAAACAGAGAAATTGCGCTTCAACGCCTGTATCAAAAAATATCTGAAATACAGAAAAAAGAACACGAGTCTCAGCAAGCTGCTCAGAGAAAGTCGCTGGTCGGCTCAGGAGACCGCTCAGATAAAATCCGGACCTATAATTATCCTCAAAATCGAGTGACGGACCATCGGATCAACCTGACCCTATACAATCTGGATAAAATAGTGGAAGGCGACCTGCAAGAGGTCATAGAATCATTAAGAGTGGCTGAAAATGCCGAAAAAATGAAGGAAGGTATGGAAGAATGATAGAGATAAAAAGAAGGAATTGAGCCTCATTGCAATTCCTTCTTTATGTCACTACAATTTTACGGTCTTTAGAATATGCTCCAGCTGCATCATCAGGTCTCTCTTATCTTCGCCAGGAGCGTGAACGAAGCCATCAATGAAAACTAACTCGTCATTGTTGGGATCGTGAATAAGAAAGCTTACGAAAGCACCTCCCATATAATCGTTTTGAATTTCCCATATTCCACGGGCTTCTACTGTATATTGATTGGCCAGCTTGATTGGCTTAGAAAGCATAGGAAGGTCCTTATCGTTGATTTTCATATAGGTATTGTTGATAGCAGTAGAAACGTATTTCCCCAGGCTATCTCTTACTGATTTGATGTAAGACTTTGAGAGTTGTTCTTTGTCTTTGAATGGCATCTTGGTAATCATGATGTTACTACTTACCTTCTGAGTTTCCTTACGCATCCACATTACGCCCTCTTTATTCATGGCCAGGAAGTAGTCTTCCGGAATTCGCAGTTGAACACCGAGTGTATTTTTCAACTCCTGCATCAACTTGTAACTCTGTCCTTTAAAATAGACAGTAGCATCCAGTCTATCTCTATCTGCTTTATTAATTCTCTTGAGGATGGCAGGAAAATTAGTTTTAACATTTTCCATCAATTCATTATAAGATCTTCCAAATTGATAGATAATCAACTGTCCTTTCGCCCATTTATCTCTTCCAACTACAGTGTTGAACTTTGAGTTTTCTCTGGCTTGCCTGATTTTTTCCTGGCCAATATCACCGGCAACCAATTGGGTGGTAGAAGAATTTCCGTCCTTTAGGTTGGCTACAATCAGGTAGTTTCTGAGCTCCTTTCTATCAGGAGCACCGTTGAGTTGTTCTGGTGTAAAGAATCTCAAGTCAAGAATAGGCTCAGGTTGTGGAAGAATTGGATAAGCGGAAGAATAATAAAATCTGATAGTATCTCCCATCGGGCCGTCCCAAGTATCCTTATCTGCTACAATAACCAGTTCGTTGATGTCACCAAAAGCATTGGGTATGGCCTTCAGTCCCATGGTTTTTTGTGTTTCCTCATTACAATGTGTTAGTGAGAAAAGCACCAGGAGCATTGTTGCTATATTTTTAATTTTTATCATCAACCAATTTTTTTCTATAAAAATAAAATTTTGTTAACGAAGTTATTCAAAATGGTGGATATATAGTTAGAGTAAGAAAATGTACTATTATTTTAACCATTTTTATGACAAAGATGCAACGGATTTCCCTTTTGGTGGAAGTGACCGTCCCTTATCAATTCAGCGTTTTTTAAATAAAAATAGTTCAGTAGGTGAGAAGCAAAATAGGCAAATATCCATGCAGAGGACAGCGTTTAAGAAATACTGTTTTTCTGATACCGGTTACTGGTTATCCGCAAAAAAAAAGTCTATTAATGAAAAAAGCAGAAAATATTTTCTGCTTTTTTCAACTGGCGGATGTGTCAACAAACGTATTTTATATTTTAGAACAAGCTTTCGATGACATTCTCCTCAGAAATGCCTTCTGCTTCTGCTTTGTAGTTACGTACGATACGGTGTCTCAATACATATTTTGCAATAGCCTGAACATCTTCGATATCCGGAGAATATTTACCGTTGATGGCAGCGTTGCATTTTGCCCCGAGTACAAGGTATTGGGAGGCTCTCGGTCCTGCACCCCAGGAGATATAGTTATTTACCATATCTGTAGCCTTTTGGGTGTTTGGCCTGGTTTGAGTAGCCAGCGTAACAGCATATTCCAACACGTTATCAGCGATAGGAATTTTTCTGATCAATTGTTGGAAGAACATAATTTGCTCTCCGCTGATAATATTTCTCAATTCTAAATCCCTTATGGTAGTCGTTCCTTTTACTACCTCAATCTCCTCGTCGAAGCTTGGATAATCCAGTGGAATATTGAACATGAATCGGTCGAGCTGTGCTTCTGGTAGAGGGTAAGTACCTTCCTGTTCTATGGGGTTTTGGGTAGCCAAAACAAAAAATGGCTTTTCCAGGTTGTGCTTGACACCCGCTACGGTTACCGACCTTTCCTGCATGGCCTCCAATAGTGCGGCCTGTGTCTTGGGAGGTGTACGGTTAATCTCATCGGCTAAAACAATGTTGGCAAAAAGCGGACCCTTTGCGAAACGGAAGTGACGATCTTCATCCAGTATTTCTGAACCGGTGATATCAGAAGGCATCAAATCCGGAGTAAACTGAATACGCTTGAATTCGAGATCCAGTACATCGGCAATAGTGCTGATAAGGAGTGTTTTGGCCAAACCGGGTACGCCTACAAGAAGACTGTGGCCATTACTGAAAAGGGAAATAATAACAGCTTTGACAACTTCTCTTTGACCAACAATTACTTTTCCTATTTCGTCAGTTAAATCTTTATAAGACTGGGCTAATGCATCTACTGATTCTACGTCTGATTTAAATTCTGTATTGGACATGTGGAAGTATTATATTTTGCAGTTCTTTTAAAACGGGAAGTAAATGTAACTAAAAACAAATCAAAAAACGTTGATATCATTCCCTTTGTTTGTAATATTATACTAAGAAAAAGTTAAGGATCGCAATAGTTTTGTATTTCCTGTTACAGGAAAAAAACCAATGCTATTCACAGCTCCAAACCCAATCTGCAATGGGGTAAGATTGCTGGCGGTAAGAGTAGTGCCACCACTCTGTACGTATAGCGCCAAATCCATGTTTTTCCATTATAGACTTGAGCTTGGTTCTATTTTGTTGAATGGTTTTGGAATGTTGGGTATACGTGTGATAAGCCTTTGGACCAAAATAATCAAAACCAGTACCCATTTCCAGTTCATTACCTTCCGCATCTACCAGCGTGAGGTCTACTGCCGCTCCCCGGTTGTGCATCGAACCTTTCCGTGGATCGGCAACATAACGAGGATCAGGTACTTTTTCCCAAAGCTTCCATTGAATTGGCCGGGGGCGATAGCAATCAAACATTTTTAGAGAAAGCTCTTCCTGTTGAAGTTCTTCATATATCTTCCCTATCGCCAAGGCAGCTTCCCAGCGTACATAACACTGGCCGCATTCGTACATTTTTTCTTCTACAAAATTGTCCGTTGTGGCGTATTTCAAATCAATCAATATGCCCGGATAGGTTTTTCCTATATTTACCCATCCACTAGTATCGGATAATACTTGTGGCTCAGCTACCGCTGTCGGAGCACCAGAGTCATTGACGGCCGAAAGACAGCCCAGCAATAATATCAGGCTATATGCAAGTGTAGTCATGAATGTATTCTTTTCGTTTTAACAAATTTATTTACTTTTGTTGCTTTATTTACCATTATCTCAATAAGCGATGAAACCAAAAATATCAGTTGTTGTAACCGTATTTAATGAAGAGGATAATATCCGGCCACTGATCGAGCGAATTACCTCTGCACTGGACGGCAAAGAATATGAGATTGTATATGTAGACGATGGTTCTACCGATAACACTCTAAAGGAGCTTTATAGCATTGAGCATGATCGGTTAAAGGTAGTGGAATTTAAGAAAAATTATGGTCAAAGCCTCGCCCTAATGGCAGGAATAGAATATTCCGATGGTGATTATATCGCTACTATGGACGGGGATTTGCAAAATGACCCCTCAGATATTCCTGCTATGCTAACTCTGGCAGAGGAAGGAGGCTGGGATATGGTAGCGGGCAACCGAGCCAATCGCAAAGACGGGGTTTTCCTCAGAAAAATACCTAGCAAAATTGCTAATTATATCATCAGAAATGTTACAGAAGTTCGCCTCAAAGATTATGGTTGCGCACTAAAAGTCTTTAAAAGTGACCTGGCTAAAGATCTGGGCATTTATGGAGAGCTTCATCGCTTCATTCCGGTATTGGCCAGTGTGGAGGGCGCCAAAATCACACAGGTCGATGTCAAGCATCACCCCAGGTCTTCTGGTACTTCCAAATACGGCATCAACCGTACTTTTAAAGTAATCAGTGATTTATTATTGATGCTCTTTTTCAAAAAATATATGCAGAAACCCATGCACCTTTTTGGTAATATCGGGGTGTTTACACTTGTTCTGGGTGTTTTGATCAACCTTTATCTGGTGGCCTACAAGTTTATTAGTGGCCAGGACATAGGTGATCGACCCTTACTCACGCTTGGTGTATTATTGATCATGATGGGGATTCAGTTTATTACTATAGGAATAATAGTGGAAATTCAGATGCGTACTTATTTCGAGTCGCAAAATAAGCGGCCTTATAAAGTGCGAAGAGTAAAAAGAGGTGAAAAAATTGCAGTATCCTAGGGGGAGCTGGAAATAGTTGATTAAGATGGCAAAACGATTAAGTTTAAAGTCGGGGCTGAGTAGTTTGTTGTTCTGGTCTATAATAGCTGCGGCCTTTATTGGCCCGGGTACGGTAACCACCGCTGCCAAATCTGGTGCTGCATTCCAACTTGATTTACTGTGGGCACTCGTCTTTTCTATTCTAGCTACCATTTTATTGCAGGAAGCAGCGGCAAGAATTACTATAGGATCGGGTAAAAGTCTGGGAGCTCTGATTGCCCAAAAATATGGGCAAGGCAGTGCCCAATGGCTAAAATGGCTGCTGTTCATTGCTGTTGCGCTAGGCTGCGCTGCCTACGAAGCGGGAAATATTCTGGGGGCTGTTTCAGGAATTTTGCTGTTGGGAAATATAGAGAAATGGATCATTATCACTTTGATTGCCGCGTTCGCCGTTTCTTTGTTGTGGTTGGGGAAATACAGACAAATAGCCAATTTTATGGGTATTGTTGTTGCTCTTATGGGAGCTACCTTCCTTTATGTGGCATTCTCCCTGGATTATACCACAGCAGATATCGCCCGGGCCACTTTTTTTCCTAGGTGGAATCCCGATGCCAGCTTACTGGTCATTGGATTAATTGGAACTACTATTGTACCTTATAATCTTTTCCTGGCCAGCGGAATCAGCAAAGGACAAGACCTAAAGGAGATGAGAATCGGCCTGATCCTGGCCATTCTGATTGGTGGTATGATCTCCATGGCCATTCTAATCGTGGGAGCCGAAATAACAGGAACTTTTAGCTTTGAGACATTATCTATGGCCCTGTCTACAAGACTTGGCGGATGGGCTGCCGGTATATTTTCCTACGGCCTCTTTGCCGCCGGCCTCACTTCTTCCATTACAGCACCTTTGGCAGCTGCCGCAACAGCGCAAAGCCTCTTTGGTGCTGATCGAGCCAGCTGGAATAACCAATCCCTGAATTTTAGAGCAGTCTGGGGAAGTATCCTGGCAGTGGGAGTTGTATTTAGTTTGACTAGTATACAAGCTATTCCTGCTATTATAGCTGCGCAGGCTCTTAACGGTATTCTTTTACCGGTGGTTGCCATTTTCCTGATCCTGACAATGAACGATAGTGAATTGTTACCTAAAAAATACCTTAATGGGCCACTGATTAATATACTCATGCTACTGGTACTTTTTATTTGTAGTTTTTTGGGGATTAATAATTTAATGAAAGCTATCCAGCGGTTGGGGCTTTTTGATGAAACTATTAGCAATACGCTTTACTCTATCAATCTGGCTTTATCTGCACTGATTCTGTTGTGGGTAGCCTGGAATATTTTTGTAAAAAGAAAAAAGCCGATCAGTATAGACTAATCGGCTTTATTTATCTTGAATCAGAATCTTCCGGATTTTCTTACATTATTGCTTTACGCTACTTCAATTAGTTTTGGCTCTTCTGATTTTACTTCTGCTTTTTTAGGAAGCGTAACCTTTAGCACTCCTTCAGAATAAGTCGCGTGGATATCCTGGGCTTCTACTTTATCTTCAGCAAGTGTAAAGCTTCTTTCAAAAGATTGGTGGCCAAACTCTCTGCGCAAGAACTTTTCCGTAGATGCTGTTTCCTCCACTTTCTTTTCTCCTTTGATCGTAAGTATATTTTTATCTACTTTCAATTCGAAGTGCTCCTTTTTAAGACCTGGGGCAGCTACTTCCAGTACATAGTTGTGTTCATCTTCAATAATATTTACAGATGGACGGGTAGTATTGCTGGTGTTTGTAGCTACTACAGTGGGAGCAAAAAAATCTTTAGCCAAATCGTTGAATAATCTATCAAAAGATGTTGGTCTTATTGAATTTCTTCTTACAAGCGTCATAGTTTTTAAATTTAAGTTAATGGATTTTCATTGACGCTTATGTAAGATCAACTTCGGTGCCAAACGGAGAGAACTGCTTTTTTGTCACTTACTTCTGAGGTTTTATGACAAAATAGCATGCCATGAAATGAGCTACCTGCTATTTTTTCTTTGAAGGGGTATATAGGAAAGCTATTGATCGGATACTGCTTCTCCTTCTTCTGTGAAGGAGAAATCTTCTTCGGAATCTTCCAGCTCCATAAAGTCCAGGGCATCATCGAGAGATAGTTGTTTTACCCAGGATAAATCTTTTTTTTGGTCGTCTTCAGGAACCATGATAATGATCTTAACCTCTTTATTAAAAAGCTCAGGATATTCAGCAAAGGTTAGTACTCCATTTTTATCAAAGGAACCTTCTAATTCTAAAACTTTCATTGCTCTGGTATTTTCTCCAATTTATAATTTTTTTGGGTAAAGTTGTTAAGAATAATAAAAAAATAAAAGCCCTCTTATCAAGAAGATAAGAGGGCTTTATCCTATTAAATAGCGTATTGCTTCTCTTAAACTTGTTGATGAGATACTGCAAACTTCAATTCGCCCTGGTACTCACCATTTTTCAGTTTGGCAGATACGGCATTGAAGGCATCAATTGTTTGTTCGATATCTTCATTCGTGTGAGCCGCACTTGGTATAAGTCTTAGTAAGATCATACCCTTTGGAATCATTGGGTAGACTACCATTGAACAGAATATATTATAAGTTTCTCTGATGTCGTTTACCAGGTTGGCCGCTTCGAATGGAGTACCATGCATAAATACGGGACTCACGCAGCTATTGGCGTTACCCAGATCAAAGCCTGCTTTTCTTAAACCAACCTGTAGCTTATTGACATTGTGCCATAGCTTTTCTCTCAGTTCCGGCATATTTTTAAGCATTTCCAGGCGCTTGATATTTCCTACTACATAAGCCATAGGCAAAGACTTGGCAAACAGCTGAGAGCGTAAGTTGTATCTTAGGTAATTGATCACATCTTTATCTCCGGATACAAATGCACCGATACTAGCCATGGATTTTGCAAAAGTACTAAAGTATAGATCGATTTGATCCTGAACGCCCTGCTCTTCGCCAGCACCAGCACCAGTAGCTCCCATGGTACCAAAACCATGCGCATCATCTACCAGTAATCTAAATCCATATCTCTCTTTGAGGCTAGCAATTTCTTTTAGGATACCCTGCTCACCTCTCATTCCGAATACTCCTTCAGTAACTACCAGAATGCCTCCGTTAGACTTCTCAGCGAATTTCTCTGCTTTTTCCATTTGCTGAGAGAAACTTTCGAAGTCATTATGTTCAAAAGGTAATCTTTTACCCATGTGAAGTCGAAGACCATCGTAAATACAAGCGTGGCAATCTTTATCATAAACCACAACATCATGTCTACTCAATAGGGTATCAACGATAGAAAGAATTCCCTGAAAACCGAAATTCAAAAGAAGGCTGGCTTCTTTTTGAACGAATGCAGAAAGGTCACTTTCCAGCTGTTCGTGATACTTAGTTTCACCAGACATTATTCTCGCCCCCATAGGATACGCGAGCCCCCAGTCTCTGGCTGCCTGCTCATCCACTTTTCTTATTTCAGGATGATTAGCGAGGCCAAGATAACTATTGAGACTCCAGATGATCATTTCTTTTCCGTTGAAAGTCATTCTACTACCTAACTCTCCGGTGAGTTTTGGGAATGCATAATACCCGTGCGCCAGGTGTGCATATTGTCCTAGTGGTCCGCGGTCTGCTTCAAATTTTTCAAATAAATCTACCATAGGATAACAGTTTTGATATTACGTTAATATTACCACACTTTTTTAAAGGTGTCATTTTTTATCCACTTGCTCCAATTGGAGTTATAGGTGTGTATTTTTTCAGTAGGTTGGCCATTGTCATCAACGATAGTGTAGCCTTGATTAACCCACTCAAATATACTTCCGTAAAGGTTATAAACAGCTTTATAACCGAGCTTTTGAAGCTTTTCTCCAATTTTCTCACTTCTATAACCTATAGAGCAATATAGTATTATTTTTTGATCTTTCTGTACATCTTTCAGCTGTTGTTTGTCAAAATTCCTGTAGCCCAGATGTATAGCATTTTCTATATGGCTTACTTTATATTCTTCTAGCTTCCTCGTGTCAAAGATAGTAACTTCCTTTTGAATTTCTCTCAATTCTGTTACTCCAATAAATGGCACAGAACCTCTGAGGTAAGAATTTACCTTTTTATCAAATTCTCTATCTTCTACCAGGCCTGTCTCTACCGCCTTGTGCTGAGCACAGCCAAAAATAGGAAGGAATAGCAATAAGAATTGTAATTTTTTTATGACCATTCTAACTTGTTTTTAATTTTTGCGGGCCAGGCCCGGCTTTATCTTGTATTATCGTCTTATTATTGCAAAGCGCTGCCAATTGTTCGGCAATGAACGTCTTCACTTTGTCTTTTGTTGAGTCTGGATAAAGCAAATGTATATTCGGGCCAGCATCCAGGGTGAAATACACCGGTAGCTTTGTTTGGTTTCTGAACTGGCGTATTCTTTCTATTGCAACCAGCGTATTAGGCTGCATCAAAATGAAAGAAGGCCTGGAAGTCATCATCAGAGCATGCAAAGTTAAGGCTTCTTCTTCTGCTATTTCACCAAAAGCCTGAAGGTCACCCTGCTTTAAAGCTGAGACTAACTTAGACATGTTTTTGTTGGCCTGCTCAAATCGGGTAGTTGCAAAAATATTGCTATCCATTAGCTGATGGCCAAGCGTACTGGACACCGCTTTTTCTTTGCTACTGATAATAAGGATATCATCGTGTAATGTCTTAAAGTCAGGGTGAAGCTGCGCTTCGTACGGAATGGCATAGTCGTTATTCGAGTCGGGGTATTCCGGGTGCTGACCCCATACAGCACAGTAAGGATACACTGACCTACAAGCACTTCCTGAACCTAGCCTGGATAAATAAGAGGCTTTTTGAAGGAAGCCTTCCCGCGTCATCGGCTGCTTTGTGATCTGTTCTTCCATAGAAACAAAACACATGGCTAAGGCACTCATTCCTGAAGCAGATGAGGCAATACCTGCTGAGTGTGGGAAAGAGTTAGTGGAATGAATTTCCAGGTCCAGGTCTTGCAGAAAAGGATATACGTCAGTGATGCGTTTTATAAGTTTATTGATCTTTGGCAGGAAATCGGGCTTCTCCGCCCTGTCCAGGAAAAAGCTTACCAACTGCTCA
Organism: uncultured Saprospiraceae bacterium; assembly: GCA_964628385.1. Classification (GTDB taxonomy): domain Bacteria; phylum Bacteroidota; class Bacteroidia; order Chitinophagales; family Saprospiraceae; genus JANQPA01. The sequence goes on along the minus strand of CAZVOD010000001.1, from coordinate 87,053 downwards.
GATTTCTTTTTAGGATGAAATTTTATACTGGTAGACGTATGTGCGTTGTCTAGTGTAATGGAAATAGATGGATTGGCTGGAATTTGCACCGGCTTTTTGCCCCAGTACTTTACAATGGCAATATTCGAAGGGCAAGTCCATCCTATACTGTCGTACACTGTATTAGCTGTTGTTGTAGGTAATGATACCGGCTTTAAGAGGTCTTTGTTCATAAAGTTGTATGTCAAATGAATTCAGGGCAAAGATAATAGTTGCAAGTTTTGAAAAAGCTTTTTGGTGTAATTATTTGAGTGAAAAAGGGAAGGGTGGTGTTTCACGTGAAACTTTCAATGAGGGGGGGAGAAACAGTGTTTCACGTGAAACAGTAAGGTGTAGAAAATAGCACCGGCAATAAGAGAAACGATTTTAGCCTGTTTTAATACCTTCGAAACAAGTCTACTAATAGTTATTTCTTAGCCACTGCCGAAACTGCTCATAGTCCACTTTCATTTGGGTCGCTGTTTTAGGCTTGTCTATGAGCTTACTTAATTGCTTTGGTAGCTCGATTTTAAATTGAAGAATGCGTTCCATATCGTCCATAAATTTTGCAGGGTGTGCTGTCTCTAAAAGGATATGGAAAAAATTAGCGTGCTGCTTTTGAAATTCTTTAATGGCTAGATATCCAACCGCTCCGTGAGGGTCTATGACGTAATCATACTGATTCTTAATATCCAGGATGGCGCTTTGAGTGGATTTATCATCAAATGCAAAGCCCCAAACCTTCTTCTTCATCCTTTCCCAGGTATTTAAAGCATCCTGCCCCTTAAATATATCCTGCATTCTTGCAAAATTGGAGGGGTTTCCTACATCCATGGCATTAGATAAAGTCCGCACGGAAGGCCTTGGGTTGAACTGCCCCTTCTGCAAATATTCCGGTACGACGTCATTAGCATTAGTGGCCGCCAGGAAAGCTGAAACAGGGAGACCCATTTCGCGGGCTATCAGCCCTGCCGTCAAATTGCCGAAATTACCACTAGGAATACAAAAAGCTATTTCTCTATCTCTGGGAGCTTGCTTGTATGCCTCAAAATAGTAGAAGGATTGAGGAATGAGCCTTGAAATATTTATAGAATTAGCAGAGCTTAAGCGAAGCTGCTGATTCAAATCTTTATCCAAAAAGGCTTTCTTAACCAGCGCCTGGCAGTCGTCAAAGGTTCCATCCACTTCCAGTGCCGTAATATTTTTACCGAGTGTGGTAAGTTGTTTTTCCTGTAGGGTGCTGACTTTTCCAGATGGATATAGAATGACTACCTGTATACCGGGGGTATCGTAAAAACCTGCTGCCACTGCACCACCGGTATCACCAGATGTAGCAACCAGAATAATTAATTCCTGATCTTCTTTTTCGTTGAAATAACTCATCAATTGGGCCATGAAGCGAGCGCCAAAATCTTTGAAGGCCAGCGAAGGGCCATGAAAAAGCTCCAACACCTGAATATCTTCGTTTAGCTTCACCAGGGGAGCCGGAAAATTAACAGCATGACGAACGATCTCGCTTGTTTTTTCATCCGGAATATATCCATCAAAAAGGGCATGACAAACCTGATAAGCAATATCCTGAAAAGAGTACTTTTCAATATCGCTAAAAAATGAATCGGGTAGCCGGGGTATATTTACTGGCATATAAAGCCCATTATCCGGAGGAAGACCTTTTAGTACGGCTTCCTTCAACTCCACCAGATGAGAGTTATTCTTGGTACTGTATAATTTCATAGCGCATGTTTTATAGCTATAATTTAATGGCTCCTTCCTGATTGATAGGAGAGATAAATAATTCGTAAGCGATTTTCTTATCTGAAAATACCCTTTTCATGGCTTCACCTACCTGCTCAGCAATTTGACCATTTTGGCTCAATGCAAAGATTGAGGGGCCAGCTCCTGAAATACTGCACCCCAAAGCTCCCGCTTTTAGAACACTTTCTTTTACCTCATAAAAATGAGGAATGAGTTTTGCTCTTTGAGGTTCTATCAGGAGGTCATTGAGAGAGCGGCTGATCAACTTAAAGTCAGCGTTGTACAGGCCTATGATGAAGCCACCAAGGTTGCCATTCTGCTGAATAGCATCTGATAGCAGAACCGTCGGCTTAAGTACGTCTCTGGCATCTTTGGTCAGGATTTTTACGTAGGGATAGATAACAGTGGCACAGAGGCCAGCTGGTACGGGCAGTTGATGGACATCCAGCTCTTCATTGCTTCTTATCAGTAGCATCCCTCCAAGGAGCGATGGCGCTACATTGTCAGCGTGGTAGGCACCATCCGCGACCTGCTCACCGAGAACCGCAAAGGGCAAAAGCTCTCGCTTACTTAGTGGCCTCTCCAAAAGTTCATTGATGGCCATAACTCCAGCGGCAGCGCTTGCAGCACTAGAGCCTAGGCCACTACCAAAAGGCATTTTTTTGTGAATCTCGATTTCTATACCTCGCTCGAGTTCCCCTAAATGCTCCAACAGCTTATAGGCAGCCAAACCGGCCGTGTTTTTGTGTACATCAAGTGGCAGCTTATCTTTTGCCCCTTTGATCGCTTTTATTCTAAAACCCGGTTGATCTGAGAATTTAGCAGTAATCTCATCACCCGGGCGATCAAGAGCAAAGCCAAGTATGTCAAAACCTACTGCAACGTTGGCTACCGATGCAGGGGCAAACACTTTTATTTCTACTGAATTCATTGCTAAATCAAGAAATTTCCAATTTTAAGAATCTCTGCAAATACGCCTGCAGCAGTTACCTCTCCGCCTGCACCCGGCCCTCTAACTACTAAAGGTCGAGACTTATACCGATCCGTTGTAAATACAATCATATTATCACTGCCATCCAGCGAAAAGAACGGATTGGAAGCATCTACTCTTTCTAGTCCTACACTGGCTTCTCCGCCTTCAATTTTTGCAATAAACCTCAATACCTTGCCTTCCGCTTCTGCTTCTTTCCTGAGCCCATCAAAATAATTATTTGCTTTTTCTACCTCCTTAAGAAAATCAGTAACAGTGGTAGCATCCTGACAGGCTTGAGGTAAAATATTCTCCACCTTTACATCTCTGGCTTCTAATAAAAGTCCCATCTCGCGAGCCAGGATAATAATTTTTCTTTTAACGTCTACACCATTTAGATCTACCCTGGGGTCTGGCTCGGTATAACCCAACTCTCCGGCCTGCTTAATGATCTCACTAAAAGATATACCAGCTTTGAAGTTGTTAAAAATAAAGGATAAAGAGCCGGATAACACACCTTCTATCTTCAGTATTTGGTCTCCACTTACTATGAGGTCGTTTAGGGTAGAAATAACAGGTAGGCCGGCTCCTACATTGGTCTCATACAAAAATTGTACACCGCGTTTGGCAGCAATATTCTTCAACCTTTTGTAGTGGAGATAAGAAGAAGATGTAGCAATCTTATTGGGCGTAGATATGGATATAGAAGCATCCAGGATGGTTTCATAATAGTCGGTGATAATATCATTAGCGGTATTATCAACAAAAATGGAATTAGATAGATTCAGCTCTTTCATCCTGTGCACAAATGAGTTCATATCCATGTCCGCGCCTTCCTGTATTTCTGCCCTCCAGTTGTCCAGGTCAATACCCTGCATGTTGAAGTACATTTTTTTACTATTAGCCAGGGCGACGACTTTTATTTCCATAGATCTCTCTTTACGCAGATACTCCTTATGCTCCTTTATTTGATTCAGTAAAGTACTACCGATTAGCCCTACCCCTACAATAAAGATATTCAGGCGCTTAATTTCCGAAAGGAAAAATGCATCATGTAGCACATTGAGGGCTTTGGTTTCATTTGATCGGTCGATAATCACCGAGATATTTAACTCCGAAGAACCTTGGGCAATAGCAACAATATTAATACCATTTTTACCTAAAGCCTGAAAGAGCCGGCCGGCAATGCCCGGCTGGTATCTCATGTTTTCTCCAATGATGGCCACTACGCAAAGATCATTTTCGATTTTTACGGGTTCTATGCGGCCCTGTTCTATTTCATGCTGGAAAGTATTATCTACTACATTTTTGGCATGTAATGCAAGGTGTGGTTGTATAGCAAAACTGATAGAATATTCAGAGGACCCCTGAGTAATGAGAATAAGGTTAATTCCTTCGGCGGCCATAGCACTAAATAGCCTGGCAGCAGTGCCCGGGGTACCGAAAAGCCCACTACCCTGAAGCGTTAGTAAAGCAATGTTGCTAATAGATGAAATCCCTTTTACAGCCTTACCTTCCGGATCTCTTTTGCTGGATATAAGGGTGCCTGCAAAGGAAGGATTAAAAGTATTCTTGATCGTCAGAGGAATATTTTTTCTCATGGCAGGCATGATGGTAGGCGGATAAATAACTTTTGCACCAAAATGCGCCATCTCCATAGCTTCAGCGTAGGTCATCCTGGGGATGGTGAAAGCATTTTTGACCTTGCCAGGATCAGAAGTGAGCACACCATTTACATCCGTCCAAATTTCAATGATCTGAGCTTCAAGACCAGAGGCTAACAGAGAAGCTGTATAGTCGGAGCCTCCTCTACCAAGGGTAGTGGTTAGGCCCCCCTTGGCTGATGCAATAAAACCAGTGACGACATGAATTTCAGGGTTTTCTGCATAGTATTCTGCTATCATCCTGAATGTCTTTTTCATATCCACGTTGGCAGAACCAAACTGCTTATCCGTTTTGATGATTTTTCTGGCATCAAGGTATTTGGCATTAACTCCGTTTTGGCGTAAAGCAATAGCAATAAGACGAGCTGAGTTTCGCTCTCCAAAGCTCAATACATAATCCATTGTTCTTGGAGAAGCTTCCCTGACAAGGAAAATACCATACAGCAAGTTTTTAAGCACATCATGGTTACTTTTCATCTCTGTGATTACCTGCTCCTGCATCTGGGGGTCTATGAGGGTTCGCACGGCCTGTATATGTCTTTGACTGAACGACTTGAACGATTCCATGTATTTCTCGTCTCCTCTTGCCGCCAGGCTACTCATTTCAATGAGTTGATCAGTAATGCCTCCAAAAGCTGAAAAGACAATAGTAAACTTTTCTCCTTCAGAGTAATATCCTTTCAAAATACCAATAATTCTTTTAATACGCTCCGGAGTGGCCACAGATGAGCCTCCGAATTTTAATACCTTCATATTGTTTTAATTTTGGATCCTTCTACGGAAATGGGCTGAATATGATATTACCCGCGTGTAGCCCGCTGATGGTCACGGCAACAAAGAAACTAAAAAAGATTGAACCAAAGAACCAGACCTGTTTCCTGGTATGAGTATAGCGATAAAATTAGAATGAATTTAATTTATCGTGCAACCAAGAGACGGGTCTGCTGGTTAGGGCAAGAAATTCGCTATAAAGATAGTGGAAAAAAATAATATGTGAGCTATAATATACTGCCGTAAGCCGGAAAGGCTATTTTCAAACAACTCCCTCTAACAAGGCAAGTGCTTCGTTTTCCTTTTGAGTCATTAATTTTTTTTCGGAGGCGGTTTTATCTCCGTAGCCACAAAGATGCAAAAGACCATGGGCCATCACCCGCTTGAGTTCAGTGTCGGTATTATTACTGAAATGGCTGGCGTTCTCTTGGATTCGGTCTATGCTGATAAAAATATCGCCTTTGATATTGGGAGGATTTTGATAGGGGAAAGCAATAACGTCGGTGTAGGTGTCATGATGCAAGTAGATTCTGTTGATATTATAAAGATAATCATCACTGCAAAAAATATAATTGAGTTCGAGAAGCTGGCAATGCTCCCTGTTTGCTAGTTGTAGTAACCATTTTTTTAGTTTAGTCCGTTGATTGAGCTCAACATCTACTTGCTCAAAAAAAAAAGAGATAGCTTCAGATGAGTCATACTCCATCGGGCTCATATTTTGAATTCAATCACGACCGTGCTGCCATTATTGCTAAAGCGAACGGAATCAGCAAGTTGTTTCATAAGGAATACGCCGCGACCACCGCATTTCATAATATTTTCCGGAGAGGTAGGATCGGGCACTTTTTTGTGGTCAAATCCTTTTCCTTCATCTGTAATTTTGAAGGTTAATCGGTCAGAGCCTTTTCTGAGTTGTACGTGTACTTTTTTACTTTCATCACTTTGGTTCCCATGAATGATAGCATTGTTGACTGCTTCAGTGAGACTTATGAGAATATTACCATAAATTTCCCCATTTACTTTGTAGGATTGAGCTATTTTCTCCACAAATGTCTCTACCACCGAAATATTGCGAGGATTCGAGTTGAGTTTTAGCATGATTTGTTTTCCGTTCGTTTTAGTTAAAACCTCAGGATTCCCTTTGCGTGCTTTCAAGGCTGTAGGTATTGCACCCAAAAAGAGACGACAGGACTTTCCTATCGTCTCTCACTGGACTGGTTAATAACGCTATTTACTTTTGAGAGATTTGAAGTACTCTTCTACAAGGAATTTGTAGTAAGGTTTCAAAGATGGAGAAATGGTACGATACAGCTCTATCTCTGAGTTTCTCTTTTTGATGTATTCCTCTAAAGCCGGAGGTAAGCGCTTTTGTTGAGGTTCCGCAGTTTCGGATTTTCTTTTATTATCAAACTCTCTCTGCCTTTCAGCATCTTCGTGCTTCAGCAATCTGGTAAGAATTTCTTGTTGTCTTTCAAGTGTTTCGTTTTCCAATCTTTTATTAACCAAATCTTTCTCTACTTTGTCCATTTGATCAATCATTTGTTGCAATTCTTTTTTACCCTGTCCCTGTTCTCTAAGCTTTTTTTGTTGTTCTTCTAGTGCCTTACGCAGGGCAGCTTGTCTGGCGGCCATTTTGGCAAATTCTTCGCTTGAAATACCTCCGCCATCTTTCATACCTTTTTTCATTTGCTGCATCTGCTCATTAAGCTTCTTTTGACCCTCGCTGATCTTATCCTGTGGCGCATTGCCATTTGGATTATTACACATCTGTGAGTCCTTCATCATAGAGGCCATTTGTTGTTGCATCTGATTCATCACTTCACTGAGCATCAGAGCCAGATCATTTACATTTTTCATGACCCGCTGCTGATTGTCACTGGCCTGAACTTTTTGACGCTCTTCCAACTCCTTTATACTGGAAGACATATTGCTATTGATCTCTGTAACTTTCTCCGTAACAAAAGATTCTATTTGCATAACGCGCTTGCTCAACTCCTGCAGACTATCTTCGATAAGTTTAAAATCATCTTTTAGTTTGAATTGCTCCTGAACTAATTCCACATACTTAGGTGTAGTGGTAGATGTTTTGGAAATATCATCAACGAGCTGCTCCTGATCAAAAGATAATCCTACAAGGTTTTCCAATAACTGCCTCAATGCTTTCATATCTTCCTGCATCTGCTGCATTTGATTAGATTGCATTTGCTGCTGCATAGCCTGAGCCATTTGCTGCATCTTCTGTGACGCATTTTTTTGCGACTTGCTCGCTTTCTTGTTTTGCTGTTGCTGAAGTTGCTGCTGACTCTTTTCAAGCTCCTGCTGGATATCTTGCATCTCCTGCTCCTTATCTTGCATGGGCATACTATTCTGAAGCTCCTGGTTTTTCTTTTCTATATCTTCCATTTGCTTCTGAATATCTTCAAACTTCTTGTTGATATCTTCCTGCTTTTTTTCCAGCTCTCCTTGCTTCTCTTCCTGGCTTTTGTTTTGTTGCCCTTCCTGGTCTTTATCTTGCTTTTCTTGGTTATTTTCTTTTTGCTCTCCTTCCTGATTCTTGTTTTCTTCGCCTTGCTTGTTCTCTTTTTGCTCTCCTTCTTTATTTTCTTTTTCTTCCCCGGCTTCTTTATTCTCTTCCTGGTTTCCTTCGTTTTCCTTCTTATTTTCTCCTTCTTCCTCGTTTTGCTCTCCATCCTGCTGCTTATCCATCTCTTCCGTTTCTTTACGGAGTTCATCCTGTTCTTCGGCCAGCTTTTCCAATTTATCAATAGCTTCTTTTGTCTCCTGCTCTAATTCCAGTTGCTTGAATAATTCCAGCAGGCGATCCAGGTCTTTTTCTATTTCTTCATTATTGAATTCTGACTCCTGCATCATCTCCAATGCTTGATCCTTTTCCAACTCTTGAAGCATCTTTTCGATTTGCTCCATCAACTGTTGCATCTCTTCACTCATCACTTCATCAAACATCTGCTCCAGCCGATCCTGCTTCTCCATCATCTCTTGGTCTGGTTGAGAGTATTCTTGCTGGTTTTTTCGGTTTTCTTCAAATGCCTTCTTCGCATCCTGGATTTGTTTTTCCAGTTCTTTCTGTCTTTCCAGCATCTTCTCCAACTCCTTGCGATCCTGCCAGTCCAGTTCTTTTTGCTGCAAAAGCTTCTCGCGCATCTTCTTCATATCTTCCTGAATCTTCTTTGACTCTCGCAGTGCCTTTTGAAGATCATCCTTGATTTTTTCATCATTCTCCTCTGCCATTTTCTCGAACTCTTCAAGGGTTGGCATAGAGTATACCATCATATTCGTCCTGGCTGATTTTACTCCATTGACACCATCATTGTCAAATACCTCAAAGTAGTAACTCACTTGCTCTCCCGGGTTTAATGCCAGTTCATTCAGGTCGAAAGCATAGTCAAACTCCGTGCCTTTACTATTAGGACGACTGAGTGGAAGCGTTTTCAATTTTCCATCCACTCCTTCCTCATTTTTTCTTCTGTAGTTAAAAGTAAGTAATGATAAGCCATAATCATCCGAGGCATTACCCGCAAAATAGAGCAGCTTATTATCGAGACTGTCCTGGAATTTTTCAGTAGAAATAGTAGGATATAAATCTGGAATTACAGAAAGTGCATAACTTACAGAATCTGCCTTTGGCAATAGGTTGTTGGAAATGAATAGCTTATATATATCGTCTTTAAATGCTGTCTTCTTGAATGTGAATAGATCGTTAGAAAAACGCTTTACGGTCTGCATGCTATCCATAGTGGAGAATCTGATGTTAATATCGTCTGTATTCTCCGCATTGAATATCCAATCAATGGTGGTACCCTCAGGAATGACTAGATCCCCAATATTATCTAGCGTTTCATCCTTTCTATCGGTGTAGTTTGGATAATTTAACTTCACTTCAAAGCCTAGAATATTAGGCTTTGGCAATACATCCAGCTTATAATCCTTTGATTCTACAGGACCGGAAGCCAAATAGAAATCAGTGGGTTTTTGTACTGTTTTAAATTCGTACGAAAACTTATTATTGGCCTCTTTTTTCAAGCGAAATGAAACATCCTCCAGATATATAAATACCTCATCGGGATATTGATCTCCGTTTACCTCCACATTCAGCTTGAAATCATCATATTGTGGAACTTTCAAATTCTCCTGATCAACTACAAATGAAAACGGTGCAGGTTTTTCAAACTCTATATTGTTGTTAATCAGTCGATTAGTTCCTTCCTTGATAATGTTAGGAGCAGTTAGCAACACACCGATAAAAACCAAAAAAGGAGGCAATGCATAAAGTACAAAATACCTCCTGTTTTGATTTAGGTTGATTGCTGATTTGAAAGGCACCAATTTAATGTCTTCAGTTTTTTGATTAACACTGGCCATAATAAGTGGCTTATCATTCAGGCCTTCTGCCTGATCTCTCAACTGAAGAATATTCAGCAGTTTGTCTTTAACATTTTCGAAGTGATTACCAATAATTTGTGCCGCCTGCCGATGAGAAATGATCGTGCCCAGTTTGAAGAAACTCATGATCGGGCGGATCACCCAAAAGGCCAGGGCAGAAAAGCTAATGGCGAGGAAAGAATAGAAAAGAGCCTTACGGCCAGTTGTATCAAAATAATAAAAGTATTCAAGGATATTGACGACCAAGAACAATACAAGGAGTAAACTTATACTATACAAAGCTCCGCGAATGAGCTGGTTGAGATAGTACTTCCTTATAAACTGATCTAGCTTTTCAATCAATAACGTGTAGTTATCTTTTCGCTCCATGTTTAAAGGCAATCTAAAAAGTTTAGAAATAAAAAATATATAGTTAAAAAGAATAAGCGGCCAAATGGTTTAAGCTTACTCCTTTTTTATCAGTAAGTTATATGGATTGCTGGCTTTCGGGTTTGGGGATCGGTGTGGATTTGCATGGGAATTGGAAAAATAGCTAAGATTAATTATATTGTCAAGTAGACATTTGTTAAAGTAATCATAGCGTTTTATGTGTAGATGAATTTTATTGAAATGCTTTTTTCGGATGTTAGACAACAAAATACATATAAACTAAAAAGGAAGGCAACTTTTCAGCGCCTTCCTCTTCTTATAATTTTAGAGCGGGCTTGGATTTTACTCTTCGGCCTGCAAACAAGATATTTCAGCTTTTTTCGCTCCATAGCCCTGCTACACAACTCAAAAACAGCTTCTTAGATAAAAATCGGGTTTATTCCCGGATATTCAGATAGATAGATATCAAATAATCATCCTCTTCTTTCTCTTTAATTTCCCTGATCTTTTGATTAATCTCATTGACTAAAGTAGACTTAATGGCTTTTACTTCAGGCTGAAGTGCTGTTGTGCCTTTTTCAAAGTCTACTCGCATTCTGTAAAGTGCGATAGTTCCCGCCGCTCTTCTCAAAGGAGGATTATCCGTACTGGTAGCGATAGAATAAAGCTTCTCAATACTATTCTCGATTTTTTCTTTATCAGCTTTGACTAACAGCGATTGGTAAAGGTCGTAAAAAGTAACTGTGGTGAAGCCTTCCATCATATCATCCTGAAGTTTTTCCTCGAAGAAACTCAGGTATTTGGTGTCTCCGCTGTTGGCATAAAGCTCTGCTACGGTAGTAACCATGAATAAGCTTTCAGAATTTTTAAACTTCTCCACATAGTCGATGGCTTTGTTGGAGTCTACTTTGATCAGACAATTCAAAGCAGCAGATATAACTGCTTCTGACGAATCCCTTTCCATGGCCTGAATGGCTACACTCGCGGCTTGTTTATCTCCATTTTGAGCAAGTGACTCGAAAGCGGCCGCTCTCGCTGAAGAATGTGGATCGGCGCCCGCTATTTTTCGGATAGTTTGTAGTTCTTCATTTGTAGGATCCTGAATCATACTCATGGCCAGGCCTCTAATACCCCAGTAGGGATCCTTTAACGCCATGGAAAGTAATGTTCTGGCCTCAGGTGACTGTGTTTCCATAGCCCCCTGAAGGCCTATTAATCTATGATAAAGAGCTTTTACATTCTTGTAAGCAAAGGGCAAAGCATCTACAGGTGTATTATCATTTTCTATTTCACAAAGAAGCACCCTGTCAGGATCAAAAACCATCAAGGCTGGTCTTTCTTTCACTACAAATTCAAAGGTTTGAGTTCTTTGATTGATAGTTATGGGCTCGTCAACAAAACTACCGTCTGCATAAAAGGTTCTTACCCTAGAAGGAATCTCAAAAATAGCGCGCATATTGGCAGGGTCTTGCACCTGTTGAACGGTCAGGCTGGCGAGGTTATCTTCCACTTCATAATCGTAAACCAGGTCGAATATGGGATGTCCCTGGCTGAAGTACCACTGATCCCAGAACCAGTTAAGGTCCCGTCCGGTTACCGCCTCAAAAGCGAGCCTGAGGTCGTGTACTTCCACGGCTTCGTAGGCATTGTCTTTCAGGTATTTGTTCAAAGCTGCCCAGAAGGCCCGGTCGCCGACATATTCCCGAAGCATATGTAGAACCGAACCGCCCTTATTGTAACTGTGGGCATCAAACATGTCTTCTTTATCTTCGTAGCTGTAGTGAATCAAAGGATGGCCACCATCCTGAGCAGAACCAATATAACCCTGCCACTCCTGAAGCATATGTGCATCCGCTTCGTCTCTACCGTACTTGTGCTCCAGCCAAAGGAACTCTGAATAGTTGGCGAACCCTTCATTCATGGTCAAATTAGCCCAACTTTCACAAGTGACATAGTCGCCAAACCAATGGTGAAACATTTCGTGTGCGACTACTTTTTCATTGTAAAGCTCATCTATCAGCTCGTTTTTCTTTCTTTGCATAAATTCACCAAAAACAACGGCTGTGGTATTTTCCATAGCACCTGATACATAGTCTCTCACTACTATTTGAGCATATTTATCCCATGGGTATTTGAAATCCAGTTTTTTGGAAAAGAAACCCAGCATTTCAGGTGTGTGAGGAAATATGTAAGGCGCATCTGCTTCAAACTCGGGCTCAACATAGTAAGATAAAGGAATATCTTCCCATTGATCTTTCACTACCGCGAACTCACCAACGGTCAGCATAAATAAGTAGGGCGCATGAGGCTGATTCATCTTCCAGTAATCTGTTCTGGTGCCATCCTCATTATCAGTAGAAGACTCTAAAAGTCCGTTAGAAAGGGTAACGTACTGTTTATCAACGGTAATATACATCTCCTGGGTACAACGTTCATTGGGCTTGTCAATAGTTGGAAACCAGCGGGAGTTCCATTCCGTTTCTCCCTGTGTCCATATTTGTCGGGGCTTATTTTCTTCTTCCCCTCGGGGATTGATAAAAAAGAGCCCTTTATTAGAAGTAATAGCTGCAGAACCGCCTGATTCAGAGGGCCTGGCTACATAATCAATGGAGAGCGTGTAGGATGCATCGGTAGTATATTCTTTATCCAAAAAGATAGTAATCAAGGTATCGTTATAATTGTAGTTGAGCGTTTTATCGCCGGGTATCAGCTTAATCTCTTTTATTTCAAAGCCCTTGGCATCCAGTATTACCGTTTCTACTGGATAAAAATAGGGCTTTAGCTCCAGTTCGGCTTTTCCTATAACCTCTTCTTTTTCCCAATCAAATCTGAGGTCAAGCCTGGTATGGATAAGATCATTCGTACGAGTATACGAGGGGTTGTAGGCTGTAAGCTCAAAAGTAGTATTGGTATCAAAAAGCTCAAATTCAGATTCTTCAGGCAACTCTTCGGGTTCGGGAGTGACCACCATGGTATCCAACTGGCGTTCTTCCACCATAATATCGGAAAGTTCTTCTTCGGATTCCCGGGGTGTAGGGGTATTCGCTTTTTTGGTAGCAGAGCAGCTAACGAATAACACGGCTATCAGACATAGCCATAGATGCTTAGTCATAAGAGTTAATTTGATAAAAAAATAAAGCTGGATGTAGCAGCTGTTGATTATTCACTTAATTGTTTGGCTGCCACTTCTTCCAAAAAGTCTTCGAGGTACCCATTGAATTCTTCTATGTGTTCCATCATTGGAGCGTGGCCACATTTATCAATAAATATTAATTTGGAATTCTCTATAAGCTCTGCAAATTTTTCACCAACGAAAGCCGGAGTGATTTGATCCTCTTTTCCCCAAACTAGTAGAGTAGGTACACTAACTTGATGCAGCTTATCGGCCAGGTTGTGGCGAACGGCTGATTTGGCAGTAGCGATTATTTTGATCGCTTTATTTCTGTCATTTACAATATCATATACTTCATTGATAAGCTCGGGGGTAGCAACTTCTGGATTGTAGAACGTACCTTCCGTTTTTTCTTTAATAAATTTATAATCTCCCCGCTTGGGGAAAGAAGTCCCCATAGAGCTTTCAAACAGGCCAGAGCTACCCGTTAACACCACGGATTTTACCTTTTCGGGCCTGGCAAGTACATAAAGTAGTGAAATATGTCCGCCCAATGAATTACCCAACACATGTACGTCTTCGTAGCCTTTATGATCTACAAAATCTGCTACGTAATTCACTAACCCCGTTACAGAAACTTTTCGTATAGGAAGTTCAAAGATTGGAAGTATAGGAACTACAACGTTATAATTTTCGGAAAAATGGTCGAGTATTCCCTCAAAATTGCTAAGTGCTCCAAAAAGACCGTGGAGAAGAAGCAGGTTTTCTTCACCACCCTGAGTTTCAATATATTTAAATCTACCTTCTACCTTAATTTCGTACTTCATCTATTGTATTTTAGAAAATGAACTGCTTGTTTTATGATCCAATTAAGTGTTGTCGTAACTGTTATCGGTTAGTAAAGCATCCAAAAAGGAGTTTTATTTCTTCTATTGGCTTCTCCTGCTTTAGCCTGAATTTAATTAAATTTTTACCCGGCTTGCAAAAATAGCTTTTTTTAAGCTTTCTTCTAATACAATATTGCGCAATTATTCTGTCAATGACAGATAATCGGCGAATGAGAAACAATGTAAGTAATCACCGGCATGGATGGTGTATCGATTTTTGGTGCTAATCGAACAACTTCAGGGAATATTGCTGTTCATGTTAAAATGAATGCCCATTACAGAATGGGAGTGTTTATACAGTTAAAAAACAAAACCCAGAAGGATTGTTCGGCATTGATGAAATAAGCTGCCTTTTATATTAAAGGCAAACCTTATTTGACCTTAGGTAGATTAAACACGTTGAATAAAGTTAAGGTTATCTTTGTTTTATTCAAAAAATATCTATTGATTTGCAAAGGTAATGAGTTTAGGACACGTATTGCCAACTCATACTTAAATGCCGATCAGGCATTTGTAAAAAGGAATAAGTATCTGATTTTATAATTAAATTTGAAAGAACATGCGTCTAGTACTCAACCTACTAATCATCTGCCTTGTAATCGGTTCTTTTCAGTCTTGTGTGTCAAAGAAGAAATTCGATGACCTTACCAAGCAAAAGGAAGCTACTGATGCTGCACTTGCAGAAACAAAAGAAGATCTTGAATCTCTTAAAGAAGAAAAAGCTCAGCTAGAAGCTGATTTTGAATCTGAAAAGGGAAAGATGAACAGCGAGATGTCAAGCATCCGTACTGACCTTGATGAAACAAAGAGTCAGGTTTCTCAGATGGAATCAAAGTTGAACATGACAGAAAAGGAATTAACTGATCTTAAAAACCAGATCAATGGTATCTTCTCTGCTTACGAAGAAAGCGGATTGACGATGGAAGAAAGAGATGGTAAGCTTATGATCATGACAAAGGTACCAGTGAACTACAGAAGTGGTTCTTACAGATTGTCAAGTGATGAAAGAGATGCTCTTTCTGAATTGGCAGAAGCATTAAGCAACAACCCTGAAGTTAAGATTCTGGTAGAAGGTCACACTGACGACGATGGCGTCAAGGCAAGTGCTTCTTACGCAGACAACTGGGAATTGGGTTATTTGCGTGCCAAGGAAGTAGTAAAATACTTAATCGCTAACGGAGCTAATCCTAGTCAGGTAGCTGCTGTTACTTACGGTGAAACTCAGCCTGTCGAGTCAAACGATTCTGCTGATGGTAAAGCTGCTAACAGAAGAACTGCTGTAGCGCCAAATCCTGATTTGGCACCTGTAATGCAGAATGGTAACAACAACTAAGATTATTATTTACAGCCTATATTTAAAAATCTATGGGGCCATTTCTGATACTTATCTGAGATGGCTCTATTGATTTAGTTTGGCTGTTTTTCGTAGTGAGAATAGTTAGGTACCTAGAGATGCTAACATAGCATCTCTAAGAGCAGTATTGTACAGTGAGGAAGTAGTGGGTCAGCTGAATGGCCGTGGCTGTTAGTTCAAAACAGCTGGAGCCACCAATTGAAAAGTAGGTATATCGACATCAAACAGTTGTCGATCATCAAGGTCTTTTACTGTAAATTTACCGAGCATTTTTCCCAGGCCGGTGTGCAGGTTACTCCAGGAAACGTATTGATGGCTTTCACCAGGAGGGATTATTGGCTGCTTACCAATTACGCCTTCTCCTTCTATCACACGTACCAACCCATCGGAATCAACGATAGTCCATTGGCGGCGCAAAATTTGGATAGGTGTAAGGGACAAGTTTTCTATAATTACTTTATAGGCAAAGATATATTTGGCGTCTACAGGTTTTGAATACTCCGATTGATAATGAGTGGTAATCGAAACTTTGATGCCATTAGTTGTTAAAGTGGCCATGATTTTAATTGTTGATAAAGTTTGACACAATTCTTTCTGCTTCTGCCAGTGTCTCTGACAACACATCATTAACTAAAATCAGATCGAAATTGTTTTCAGACTGCAATTCCTCTTCGGCCCGCTTAAATCTTTTTAGCAAATTGGCATGGCTTTCCGTCTTTCGGCCTCTAAGTCGTTCAAAAAGAATTTCTTTTGTAGGGGGCTTCACAAAGATAGCCAAAGTCTGTTCTGGGTAATATTGTTTTATGCTGGTAGCTCCAAACACATCAATATCAAAAATGATATGGAAATTCTGGCTCCAGAGCCGTTGAATTTCTTTTTTGAGGGTACCATAAAATTGATTGGTATAAACTTCCTCCCATTCAATAAATGCTTCCTCTTCAATAAGTTGCTTAAACTCCTCTACCGATAAGAAATAGTAATCTTTACCATGTATCTCATGAGACCTTGGTGAGCGGGTAGTAGCCGAAACGGAAAAAGCCAGTGATGTCATCTTGTCCAATAAGTGTCTGACTATAGTCGTTTTGCCTGCTCCCGAGGGAGCAGTAAAAAGGATAAGCTTACTCATATTGGAGAATATCAGTTTTTATATTAAAAATAACGTCACATAGAATTAGCCACCTGCTCTTTGATCTTTTCCAGTTCGTCTTTCATGTTAACTACAATGCGTTGTATACCGTGAGAATAAGCCTTGGCGCCCATCGTATTGATCTCGCGGCCAATTTCCTGGCTAATAAAGCTGAGCTTTCTGCCCTTTAGCGTCTCGTCCTTGTCCAATTCTTCAACGAAATATTTGCAGTGCTGTATAAGCCGTACCTTCTCTTCGGTAATATCTATCTTTTCCAGGTAGTACATGATCTCTTGCTCAAATCTGTTTTCATCAATCTTTTCCTTGTTAAGATATTCCTCTAGGTTTTGGTAAAGCCGTTGACGTAACTTTTCAATTCGCTCTGATTCAAACTCTCCGAGATGACTGAAAAGCTCTTCGATATTTTTTACACGAAGGCGAAGGTCCGTTTCCATTGCCTTTCCCTCCGCCAGTCGGTATTGTTCAAATTTTTTAAATGCCTCATCAAATGCTTTCAATACATAAGACCATTCTTCTTCATCTAAAGTGCTGGCTTCGGTCGTTACCACATTAGGTAAACGTAAAATAGACTGCACAAGGTCCCCTTCTTTGATATCGAATGCTGTAATCAGCTTTTTTAGCTCGGTGTGATATTTTTTGAAAAGAGGCGTATTAAGCGTGTGGTTCTCTTCACCATGTACAGAAATTACTTCGATCGTAAAGTCTATTTTGCCACGCTCCACCCGATCTGTAATGAGCTTGCGCAAATCGGGTTCTTTTTCTCTGTAGTCCTGAGGCAACTTAATTCTCAAGTCGGTAAACTTACTATTGAGGGAGCGAATCTCTACGGTGATGGTTTTATCACCGAAGCGGAGGGTCGTCCTTCCATATCCTGTCATTGAAAGCAACATAGGATGGTATTAATTCATAAATAGTTGATCAAAGTGACAAATATAATCAAAGAATGTATTCCATATACCAAAGAGCTCTTTTAAAAATAATCTTACTGTTTAGCGTATCCTTTGATAGCCCGGCAGCCACTTTTTCTGGAGGGCCTTAGAGCGTGCTTGGATTTTACCCTTTGGCCTGCAAGTACATTTAGAATATTGCTAATTTCAGCTTTTTTTCATCATCCCAAATGTATTTTCGGCATCAAAAGCAAATTCCAGACACGCTCTTACGCTTAATTTAAAGATAGAAGTTCAATGAATTGCCGAATTATCATTGGGTATTGGCAGGAATAGCCGCTTAATGATTCGAAAAAGCAAATAAGCTTTTGATAGATGGATATTATAGCAAAGTATAATTTATTGAATATTAGATGAGAAAAATGAAAAATCACTTCTCATTATTTCCTAATGATGAATAAAATTGCGAGATTTGTCCCTCGTTTGCTTAAAGGGACAACAATTTATAACTATCTATAAACCAATTTCATAACCATGAGAAAAGCTGATCTTGTTGCGGCTATTTCAGAGAAAACAGGGGTACCGAAAGTCGATGTTCTTGTCACTCTGGAAACCTTCTTTAGTGAAGTCAAATCTGCACTCTCTTCTGGAGAAAACGTTTACATTAGAGGATTTGGAAGCTTTGTGATCAAGAAGAGAGCAAAAAAGATTGGTCGTCATATTAAGAAGAATATCGCTATCGAAATTCCCGAGCACTACATCCCGGCCTTCAAGCCCGCAAAAGTATTTGTAGAGCAAGTAAAAAGTAGCGTAACCTCTCTTCCTAAGGATGAAGGTGACGACGATAAAGACGATTAGGCTAAAACTATTCAAAAAGTGTTGTATCTTTGCACACTTAAAAAACGGAATGCGATGACAAAATTGCAAATTGCAATTTTATTGACGGCAGTAGGGTTACTATTCGTTTTGTATTTCGGTTGTAATACAAAGTCATCTGAGATACAGAATCTGGAAAAGACCAGATCTTTGATGGTCGAGCAAACCAATATTGATAGGTTGCTCCAGGATGCCAGGAAGGCACTGACAGACGCTCAGATGAGTAAAGTGCTTTTGCTGGAAGCAGAGCTAAATAAAAAAGAAGTGTCAGACACTTCCCGCATCTCTCTGAATAAAGAGCTGTCTTCGGAGTGGTTTCAACTGGGCTTTCCGGCTGTGGCAGGATATTACGCCCAGCAAGCTGCTGAGTTGGAGAATACGGAAGAAAGCTGGTCGATTGCTGGTACGACTTACATACTTGCAATCAGACGCCTTAGTGACGACCGCAAAAGAACTTATTGTAGGAACAGGGCCGTAACCTGTTTTGAAAATGCTGTTTCCATCAATCCGGATAATATTAAGAACCGAGTGAATCTGGCATCGTGCTATACGGAGTATCCTTTACAAGATGATCCGATGAAGGGCGTGTTGATGTTGAGGACATTAAACCAAAACTATCCGCAGTCTGTTCCTGTTCTTAATACTTTGGGTAGGTTGGCTATCAAAACCGGTCAGTACGGCAAAGCGATAGAAAGACTAGAGGAAGCACTAAAGTATGAGCCGTCAAACACAACGACCGTCTGCTTACTGGCTAATGCCTATGAGTCGATCGGCGATGCTGCACTAGCGACAGCGTTTTCCAAAAAGTGCAGTAGACTATTTGAAAATAGGGAAGAAAATTAATTTTTTAAATAAAAATATCTGGTATATGCCTTGTGGAAAAAAAAGAAAAAGACATAAAATCTCTACGCACAAGCGTAAAAAGAGGCTTCGTAAAAACAGACATAAGAAGAAAAAATAGATAAGTAATCTTTTAGCAATCGGGCGTTTTCAGGAGCGAAATGCTTACTTTCTTTGAGAAGTAAAAAAAATTTCCAGTTTCTGTATATTTTATTAATTGAAATGTTGCAGTATCCAAATACTTGACTTTGTAAAGCTGTGTACAGGAATACGTAATTATAAGTGTATTTTTAGTTCTAATGACAACAAATCAATTGGTAAATGTGCAGTTCTTACTGGGGTAATTTGAAAAATTATAGAATTATATGAATTCCACTCTAGAACACCCCCAATTAAATCAGGATTCTCTTGTGGAAAAAGAACTGATAATAAACTCAACACCTACTGAGGTTGAGATAGCTCTACTTGAAGATTCCAAATTAGTCGAACTACACAACCAAAAAACTAATTCTAACTTTTCAGTCGGTGATGTTTTTCTCGGAAAGATAAAACGGCTGATGCCCGGACTTAACGCTGCATTCGTAGATATCGGCCATAAAAAAGATGCCTTTTTACACTATACGGATCTGGGGCCAAAGTTGCGATCATTAATAAAATATACCAATGGTACAGTTTCTGGTAAAATGGCAAATTCAAAGCTGGATCATTTCAAGCTTGAACCGGAGATAGTAAAAACGGGAAAGATTGACCAGGTTTTGGACAAAAAACAGCCCATCCTGGTTCAGATTCTTAAAGAACCGATATCAACCAAAGGCCCCCGGCTGAGTTGTGAAATTACAATTCCAGGGAGGTATCTGGTGCTTACTCCATTTTCGGATGTAGTGGCGGTATCCAAAAAGATATCTAATTCAGAAGAACGCAAGCGACTACAATTACTTGTAGAGAGTATCCGACCCAAGAATTTTGGTGTGATTGTTCGAACGGCTGCCGAAGGAAGAAAGGTAGCTGATCTTCATGAGGAGCTTACCCTGATGTTGGGAAAATGGCAGAGTACTTTTTTGCAGATGAAAGGAGCTAAGGCTCCGGCAAAATTATTGAGCGAGCTTGATAAGACTTCCAGCATTCTCAGAGATGTACTCAGTGATTCTTTTAACCGGATCGTCGTCAATGATAAGGAGCTTTATAATAACATAAAAGGTTACCTGTCAAGCATTGCCCCTGATCAGGTTAAAATTGTCAATCATTATAAATCTAATAAACATATATTTGATGCATATGGGGTAACTAAGCAAATAAAATCTTCTTTCGGTAAAACCTCTACCATGGGTAGTGGCGCTTATCTGGTTATAGAGCATACAGAAGCTATGCACGTTATTGACGTAAACAGTGGCCACAAAATGGCCAGCAGTAATCAGGAAGAAGCTGTACTACGTGTGAATATGGAGGCTGCCAAAGAAATAGCCAGGCAACTTCGCCTCAGAGATATAGGCGGTATCATTATCGTTGATTTTATCGATATGAAAAAGCCCGATCATAAGCGCGAATTGCTCAAGGCTGTTAAGCAGTTTATGAAAAAGGATAGAGCACAACATACCATACTGCCGCTGAGTAAGTTTGGATTGATGCAAATTACCAGAGAACGCGTGCGGCCAGAAGTGAAGATCAATACTGCAGAGGTGTGTAATACCTGTAATGGTACAGGCAAAGTGAGTGCTTCAATTCTTATTGTAGACGACATCGAGAGAGATCTTAACTTCATTATGCAATCAAGACCTAAAAGGCTGAAATTGAAAGTTCACCCCTATATTGAAGCTTACCTGACAAAAGGCTTTATGAGTAGGCGGGTGAATTGGTTTAGAGAGCATTTTAAGTGGGTGAAAATAGTGCCAGACAGCGATTTCCACCTCTCTAAGTATAAATTCTACGATAGTAATGATGATGAAATCAGGCTGGACTAGCTAGCTGTATGGACACCATAAAACCTGAATATTAAAAAAGGATAGTAAAAGAACCTATCGCCTACTTCAATAACATAAACCAGAATTATCCGTTTCTTCCCCCGAATGATTTAAAAGTATCTCCTCAGGTTAAAGTATGGACTGATCTGTAAGTGATCAGTCGAAAAAAGGGCGCCTAGAGAGCATGAGTCTTTCTAGGCGTCTTCTGATTTTTAATTAGGAGTTTTTAAAATAAATTATTTATTTCAATTCAACACACTGATACTAATACATGGGGCAGCCACATTTGAGTGTGGTACAACCCGAAAAAAGCATAGTGAGTACCATCAGTACGAAAAGAAAGTTAATTACTTTTTTAAATGTAAGCATAAGTATTAAAATCTATAATTTTTATTTAAGTGAAAGATCATAAACGCGTATTGGTTGCTCCGCTAGATTGGGGACTTGGCCATGCTACACGCAGTATGCCCATCATCAATTATTTATTGGAAAAAAAGATTGATGTAATCCTGGCAACTAATGGGCGTCCCTATGACTTGCTCAAGATCGAATACCCTAACTTAGTAATTAATCGCCTATCCTCCTACGATATCCGGTATTATTCCAATAGCATCCACCTCAATATTGTATTGCAATCCTACAAACTGCTGAGAGCTATCTGGCGTGAGCATCAGCAAGTAGCCCAAATGGTAGAAGATTATGAAATTGACGCTATCATTTCTGATAATCGCTTTGGCTGTCACTACCCGGGTATTCCCAATATATTTCTTTCCCACCAGCTTAATCTGATTGCAGGATACGAATATCTCGAAAAGTGGGCCAACTCCTTTAATCATTATTATATCAAAAAGTTTGATGAATGCTGGGTGCCTGACTTTGAAGGAAAGCCTAACTTGTCGGGGCAGCTTTCTCACCCTTCTCCATTTACCAAAACCCAATACCTTGGGCCGATTACTCGTATAAAGCCACTTTATTCAGAAACCTCCTATGATATAGCTTTCGTACTTTCCGGGCCAGAGCCACAGCGTACGCGATTTGAACGAAAGATCATGGAGCAAGCAATGAAGCTAACTCATAAAATGCTACTCATACAGGGAAAGCCTGAAAAATATGAATGTTCTCATAAAGGGAATGTAGAGATCCATTCTTACATGAAAGCTAGTGAGTTGAATAAAGCTATTGCAGAAAGTAAACTGGTGGTTTGTCGCTCTGGTTACTCTACAATAATGGATCTGGTCGCTCTGGGTAAGAAAGCCCTGCTGGTACCCACTCCCGGCCAAACAGAGCAAGAGTACCTGGCTCGATATTACATGGATCAAAAAATCAGCGTGGTACAGTCTCAAGGTGAACTGGACCTGAAGCGGGGGATTCGGGATGCCATGGCCTCTAAAGGGTTCGGTACATTCGATTTTTCACTGGATAGCCTGCATCAAATATTGGATGGTTTTATAGAGAAGATAAAATAAACTTGTTTCAAAAGTCGAAACAAGTCCATTTTCTATTTTTTATTATACTGATTCATCGTGTGGTTGAGGCCAATTGCACCGAAACTCTTGCAAATGTCTACTGCATAGTCTATGATCTCCGGTAATTTTTCCCGTTCCTCATTATCCCATTTTCCCAAAACAAAATCAACTTGCTGTCCCTTGTGGTAATCACTTCCAATTCCAATTCTCAGGCGGGCATACTTATTGGTACCCAACTGTTTGTCAATATCTTTCAGGCCATTGTGACCTCCGTCGCTACCCTTTCCCTTGAGACGTTGCTTGCCGAAAGGAAGGTTGAGGTCATCGACAATTACCAGCAAGTTTTCCTGAGCGATCTTCTTTTTTTGAAGCCAGAATTTTACTGCTTTTCCGCTTCTATTCATGTAAGTAGAAGGCTTTAGCAAGGTAAACGTCCTGCCTTTATGCCTAAATTCTGTCAGGTCACCTAATTGGTCTGTCTTAAAATCGGTATCAAAAGCTTCGGCTAGTTTATCAACCACCTCAAAGCCGACATTATGGCGCGTGCGAGCATATTCCTCCCCAATATTTCCCAGGCCAACAATTAAGTACTTCATGGTTGTATCTTCAGGTTCTGTAGCTTCTTTTCCAAAGAGTCTGGAGAGCCAGTTCATTGATCCATTGTTTTATAGGCGCTAACTATAATCAAGTAGCTACATCAAAATCTCTTAAGGCATCATTTAAAGACACCTTTTTGTCCGTACTTTCCTTGCGTTTTCCGATAATGAGGGCACAGGCTACCTGATATTCTCCGGCCGGAAACTTTTTTGTGTATGTTCCCGGGATCACAACGGATCTGCTGGGAATATAGCCTTTTATGGTCCTGGGCTCCTCTGATGTCACATCGATAATTCTTGTAGACTGTGTGAGTACAACATTGGCTCCCAAAACGGCTTCTTTTTCTACCCGGACACCTTCTACAACGATACAACGCGAACCGATAAAGCAATTGTCTTCGATGATAGTAGGAGTAGCTTGTAGGGGTTCTAGCACGCCTCCTATACCTACACCACCGCTCAAGTGTACATTTCTGCCTATTTGTGCACAGGAGCCCACCGTAGCCCAGGTGTCTACCATAGTTCCGGAACCGACCCAAGCACCTATATTGACATAGCTAGGCATCATAATAACGCCTTTTTCTAGGTAGGAGCCATGTCTTGCAATGGCGTGAGGTACCACTCTGACACCTTGCCCAGCAAAGTCACTTTTAAGAGGTATTTTGTCATGAAATTCAAAAGGCGGCACTTCTATAGTCTTCATTTTTTGGATGGGAAAATAGAGAACAACGCCCTTTTTTACCCATTCATTGACTTGCCAACTGCCATCCTGCAGGGGTTCGGCAACTCGAAGTTGGCCTTTGTCCAAATATTCGATGACTTCGCGGATGGCTTCCTGTGTTTCTGCCTTTTCCAGAAGACTTCTGTCTTCCCATGCCTGTTCGATTACTGTCTTTGACGCTTCCATCTGTTTTGTTTTTTACGGCGCAAAAATAGGTTTTTTTAGATAAGCAGGAGACTGTAGCGCAAAGAATAGCCAAATATCGCAGGGTTTTTACGCTAATTTTTCATAAGCGCCTACCGCTGCGGCAAGGTCTTCTAGTGCATGCCCTACCGACTCAAATAATGTAATCTCTTTTTCGTGGGTTCTGCCGCTGATATTTTTTCTGCACAAGTCAAAAAGGTCACCTTTGATGCGGTCGATATCAAAATGACCGGCAGCAATAGGCTGTGCCAGGTCACCACTTTCACTGGGAGCCCCTTCTAGGGTATCTACAAAAACACTGGCTTTTTGCAGGCATTCACTATCGCATTCCCGCAAGTTTGGCTTGAAAGCCCCGACCAGGTCAAGGTGCTGCCCGGATGTCAGATCTTTGCCCCAGATAAGAGGCTGAGTACTCAAAGTAGCTGTAGAGATAATATCAGCTTGATGAATAAAGGGATGAAAATCCTGGACTGGCTCTACTTCTACTGGGGAGTTAGCAAATTGTTGTGCTATTTTACTTGCCCTACTAAAGCGTCTTCCCCATACCCATACTTTCTGAATGGGCCTCACGGATGTATGGGCTTTGATCAAATATGGAGCAAGGGCACCGGTGCCCAGTAATAATAATGAGTGGGAAGATTTTCTGGATAAAAAGGTTGATGCCAGGGCTGAGGCAGCAGCTGTTCTGAGGTTTGTCAGCATCCTAGCGTCCATCTGAGCGAGAAGAGCACCAGTCTGAGCATCAAAAAGCAAATATTGACCTTGTATGGTTGGTAAGTTTATCTGAGTATTCAATGGAGAAATCACCACAATTTTAATACCCAGGTATTTCCCAGATTCCCAAGCGGGCATTAACAACAATGTAGATAGATCAGAGCCCCGCCCACCATGAAAATCATGATGATGGCGGAGAGGAGCAGTCACTGTACTTTGAAAGGCTTCTTTCAACAAGTTGACGAGCACCTGAAAGCTCAGGTGCTTTTCCAGCTGTGAAGCATCAATTAAAACCATTATCAGCAGATTGCGATGTATGTAAAACAGTAGACTTTGAATGCGGAAAGCGGCACCCAATAAGCCTAGTACTCAATTTTCACCAAACGAAGACGATTTCGCCTTTCACTAGGCACCACTACCTCATCAAAATCCACTTGTACGGCATCTCTGAATCTCAATCGCAACTTTAAATTCTGAGTATTAAGAATACTTCGCCGATTGACATTTCCCGTTGCAGCCACCACATACTCGCTTACTGTATTTTCCGGTTTTATTTCATCATTAAACAAAAACCTTAATGCATTTGGTGTTCTGAAAAGGAAAAACGAGGAAAAGATAGCACTATCGTCCTGAGAATATTGTTTTTTGTACAAAATTTCTGTCCAGTGGATTTTTCCGTTGGGGTTAATAGACATCACAAATACATCATCGTAGTAATAATCAACAATAAATCGGTTGTAATTATCCATGATCACTCTACCGGTACCGGCCAGACGTCTTTCAAATTGCCTGTTCATCTCTGCAATCAGCAGCACGCCGCCATCGCTTCTTAGTACCATATTCTGAATGCTACAATCCATGAGCCCCCGGTTATCTTCGATATCTTTACCCATCAAATTACTGATGAATTCATCTTCAAACTTTTTGATGGTCATGCTGTATTGCTTGTTCAGGTCTCTGGGGATAAATAAACTGAAATATCCCAGTGTTCTTTGTATATTTTTTTCAGAGTAAAACCCTATAGCCACCAAAGCATCATTCATATCATCGTAGCGAAGCTCGATATCAAAATTTAATACATTCGGCATCGGAATCAGGTATTTTTTGTATTCGTTGGATACCGCGCTGTCGTAAATATAGACCTGAAAGTGGTGATTTTCTTTCCTGATAAAAGCATTATTTTTTTCAATGATAAATACAAAGTGCCCCTGATTATTGGTGAGGAAATAGAGGTCATCTCTATTTTGACTGTAGTCTTCAAGGTCAAACATACGCTGCCAGGTGGCTTTCATGGTAGCGGCATCAAAGACGAGGGCATTGATTTGATCAGACTTCTCAAAGTAATACAACAAGAACTTGGTTTTATCTTCTGAAATCACTATTTCAAAGTTAGGAGTAATAAATCGGCTTCCGTAGTTCTTTACCACCGTGGAGTCGATCAGGTTAGCACCGGGGTCATACTTATGCGCCTTCACAATATGCTCGCCTTTTTGGCGATATCGATAGATGAGGACGAAATAATCATTTTGACCGGCAACTCCCAGGATTTCTGAATTCCTCCTATCCAGCTTTAGTTTTTTAGACCATACTTCTTTCATACCTTCATTGAAGGCCTGTACTTCCACCTCGTTATTTCTGTTTCTAAAAAGGAGCGTATTGCCTCTAAATTCACCTATGACATCATAGCTTATTTCATTGCGTAGTTGAATTTCTTCTGTTAAAGAAACTGTCTGGGCGCCGGCAATGGCTGGGAAGAAAAGGATGAGATAAATAAAATATTTTTTCATAGCATTTTTGCATTAAAGAGTCTTATGTATTGGCTTTCTGAGTGGGATCACTCCAATACTCATAAATAAGTTGTTTAAAGTTTCCTCACTGGGCTGCAAAAACGTCTTTTATGCCCATTTTTCGTTTTTTTATCGCTTCATAGCGCTGCTATGAAACTCAAAAAAAGCCTCAACTGAACCTAAAATCCTGTTTCTTTGCTTCCAGCAGGAAACTCTAAATAACTTTATAGCCACTATGGGGAGTAGTATACAAATTATAACAAAAAATAGGGGATTTTGACTGTTTTTACGGATATAATTATAAGAAGCTTTTAGCTCTTTTCAACTTTCTGTAAGATAAATGACTGCAAGAAGGTAGCAGTAGTATTAGGGGGTAGCTTGCTTAAGTTGATTATTTTAAGTTTTTTTGCAAACATTTTAAAAAGCAAATAACTCTGGGACATGAGACGGCGAAATAAGCTACAAAAGTTCATGGAAATACTTAGTTTTCCTAATGTCTACGAAAACTACAATCCTAAGGAACCTGCTTTGATATGGGTGAATAGTGAAATAGTTGAGAGAAAGGGAAAGTGGAGAGCGTTGCATTTCAATAATAATAATAGTCTGACCCTGGAGTTGGCTTGTGGGCGAGGAGAGTACAGTCTTGATTTAGGAAGAAGATATCCGGAAAAGAATTTTATTGGTGTGGATGTTAAAGGAGCCAGAATCTGGAAAGGAGCGAAGATCGCACTGGAAGAAAAGCTGGATAATGTCGCTTTTTTGCGTACTAGAATTGAGCAAATTGACCTGTTCTTTGCACCGGAAGAAGTAGATGAAATATGGATTACTTTTCCTGATCCCTTTTTATCAAAAAGCAAAGTTAATCGTCGGCTAACAGCGCCTAATTTCCTGGAAGCTTACAGGAAGATTTTGAAAAAAGGTGGTATCGTACATTTAAAAACGGACGAAGTACAGTTATATGAATTTACAATAGAAGTATTGCGTCGGGATGAACAGATAAGTATACTTTACCAGGAAGAAGATATCTATTCCAAAGATTTGGTCTTTCCCGAATTATCTACCAAAACTTACTACGAGAAGATGCATCTTGAGAAGGGAAAAACCATAAAATACATTCGCTTTACCATTCATTGAGGCCAAAGGGGATAGTGCTGCAGGTTGACAGCTTCACCGTAAAACAAGCGAGTTGTTTGTTCAAAAGAAGGCGTATAATCTGATACGAAAAAATGATGTCCGTTGATTCTCTTATTATTGAGTAGTTGATTTTCTTCCAGAGCCCGCCGTACGGCAAGTGCTACGACATCTGTAGAGTCAAGCACTTCTACCCGATGATCAAAGAAGGATTCAATAGCTTTTTTAACCAGTGGATAGTGTGTACAGGCCAGCAGAATAGCTTCGATATTTTCAAACCTGGGATCGCTGAGGTAATTCTCCAATACCGCGTTGCTGACTTTATTTTTTACAAATCCTTCTTCTATCATTGGAGCTAAAAGGGGCGTGGCCAGGTCATATACTTCCATGGACGAGCTTAGTGCTTTTAACTTTTGGGGGTATATTTTGGAAATGATAGTGGCTTTGGTAGCTATAAGTCCAACTCTTTTATAATTCATTTGAACTGCCCTCTGAACCAGCGGGTCAACTACATTAATGAAAAGTACCTGACCTTTGAAAAAATCGGTCAGAACTTCATAAGCTACTGAAGCGGCTGAATTACAAGCTACTACAATCATCTTACAACCCTGCTCTATGAGGAATTTGGCAATTCTCAGGCAGTAGTATCGTATAGCATCGGGAGACTTCTCGCCGTAGGGTACGTGAAAGGTATCTCCAAAATAAATAATCTCTTCATTCGGAAGGTGCTTGACAATGGCATTGGTAACAGTCAGGCCACCAATACCAGAGTCAAAGATACCTATAGGTTGCTGGGAAGCGTTATTCAACATTAATTTTAGCTTCCTAGCTTTGCTTTTACCAGCTCGGTAATATTTTGTGCCTCATCAGCGTAGAGTAGAACGCCCTGCTCAAAGATAAATTGATATCCGTTCTCTTCAGAAACTTCCTTGATGGCCTTGTTTACCTTCTCGTAAATTGGGCCCAGGAGTTCCTGGCGCTTGGCTTCCAACTGCTGAGCCATATCTTGTCTTTGCTTAGTTATTTCCAACTCTTCATCCTTGAGCTTCTTGCCTTCCTGCTCTTGTTGGAGTGGTGACTTTTCACCATTCTGTACTGCTTGCTGAAAAGCAGCTACTTTCTGCTGAAAATCTTCAACAGCTACCTGGTATTTCTTCTGGAGCACTTTTTGTAACGACTCCAGGTTAGAATCCGCTTGCTTTACATCCGCCAAACCTTCAAGGATGGCAGCACTGTTCACATAACCGAACTTTTGTGCGTGAGAGGTGCCGGCAACAGCACACATAAATACTAGTATAATCAGGAAATTTTTAATTACAGTTTTCATTTTCATCTAATTATAATCAACAATTAAGTTTTTTGGCTGCAAAATTACAGCTTTTTTTATTTACAATCTATATATACCTTTAATTCTTGTTAACCTCCTTGATAAGGTCTTCTGTCTTGTCAAATGCTTCCTTTGTGAAAAGTATACTATTAACGCCTCCCTTATCAATGATCAGGTCATATCCTTTGGAGTTGGCATAGTCTTCTATAGCTTTGTATACCTTGTCTTGCAATGGCTTTACAAGTGATTGTCGCTGCTGAAAGAGTGCTCCTTCAGGACCAAATCTCGACTTTTGTAAATCTCTTACCGCTCTTTCTTTAGCCAGTATTTCTTCTTCTCTTTTTGTTTTTTCCTCTTCACTCAAAAGGACTTGTTCCGCCTGGTATTTGTTGTACATACTTTTTATAGCATCGTATTGCTGAGCAATTTCTTGCCTCCACCTCGAGGCCAGCTGATCAATTTCTTGTTGGCTGGCTTCATAGGCCGGCATACTTTCGAGTATCTTGGCTACATCAACTACGGCAATACGCTGGGCAGTCGCTGTGTTGGCTACAAAAAGAAAAAGAGCAAAAGCAACAAGAGGTATTCTGACTAAATTGATCCGATTAAATTTCATATGCTGAGTAATTTTTTGTCAAAAATAGTTATTAGACTTTTTTCGCGGGGCTAGAATAAGAAAAAATTGAACTATTTTTTTCTGCGCAAGAGCTTTTTCGCGAAGAAAGGCAGGCGCTTTTTCTAAAGTTTAGCGGCACCTAGAGCAAAGAGTCAATTTTGACCTGTTCCAATACCCGAAATAAAAGCTGGTTGAATCATTTTTCTATTTCCGCTAAGGTAACGATTTTATGACGAAGCTATTGAGAGTTAGATACTTGTATTAACCTCAATTTAACGATACTTTAAGGGTTATTGGGAAATTCATTGTGTCAGAGCAACCAAAAACTTGTCTGTGAGCTGGCAGTTATTAAATTACGAAGTCGCTATCGTACTTCTATGTGTTTGAAAGCTACATAAAGTGTTAGCATAAGAAGGGGGGGGTAGCCTTTTCGTTTTTTATCATCAGAAAATATATTTTCGTTACTATAAAAACAATCACAATGAAAATCAGAACCTTAATTGCAATAATTTCAATGTCAACGCTAGTGTCCCTCTCTTCTTGTGACAGTGTTGGCGGCGGTGGTGCAGGCATCAACCTATTTTCGGTTGAGCAAGATGTTCAGCTAGGGCAGCAAACTGTAGAGCAAATACAGAATAGTCCACAGGAGTTTCCTGTACTACCAGAACGTGGAAACGAAGAAATTTACCAATATATTCGGGATATCACCAATAGAATCCTGGCAACTGGCAAGGTAGAATATGCCAATGAATTTGAATGGAGAGTAAAAATAATAGATCAGGATGAAGTGCTTAATGCTTTTGCTGCGCCGGGCGGATATATTTACGTTTATACAGGATTGATTAAATTTCTGGACTCAGAAGATCAGCTTGCGGGTGTTATGGGGCATGAGATTGCCCACGCTGCTCGCCGCCATTCTACCAGCCAGATGACAAAAATTTATGGCATTTCTGCACTTAGTTCATTACTTACGGGCAATGCCAGTCCCGGAATGTTGGAGCAGATCGGGCTTAGTATTGTAAGCTTAAGCTTTAGTCGCTCTCATGAGAATGACGCGGACGCTATGTCAGTTATTTATTTATGCGATACAGAATACAACGCTGCCGGCGCTGCCGGATTTTTTAAAAAGATGGAAGGGCGGGAGACTCCTCCTGAGTTTTTGAGTACGCACCCCAATCCCGGCGACCGGGTCAACGCCATTGAATCCAGAGCCAGAGAAATGGGCTGTACCAATGGCAAAACATTTCAGGAAAGATACGAGCGGATGAAAAGACTCATATAAGAAAAGATATCCAGGGAAGTCTTGTCAGCACTCAGATAAGGCTTCCTGTTATCGGTCACTTTGCTGGCTTATATTATCCTTGATTTGTCCGTTTGTGCTTTTGGGGCCGGTTTGTTTGATCCATACATCTCTTTGGGGGAATGGTATCTGGACACCATTCTCTCTGAATGTCTGGTCAATCTTGAACCTGAGGTCGCTTTTAATGTCTTCCATTTTAATAAATTCTTTAGACCAAAAATGGATTTCAAAATCCAGAGAAGAGTCTCCGAAGTCAATAAACCTAACAAACGGCACAGGATAAGTAAGGATTTTTTCGTGGGCGCTGGCTGTTTCATATAATATCTCTTTCACTTTCGCCGTATCTGAGCCATAAGCTACCCCCACCGACACATAGAACCTAGCAATTTCATCTTTATGGCCCCAATTGGTAACGTCTTTGATGACCAATTCGGAATTCGGTACAATGACCGTTCTGTTATCAAAGGTTTGTACAAAGCTGGCTCTTAATCCGATCTTGATCACTGTTCCGGTCAAGCCATTGCTGAGTTCCACCACATCGCCTAGTTCCACCGTCCTTTCAAATAGTAGCAGAATGCCAGAGAAAAGGTCGTTGAAAGTTTGCTGTAAACCAAAACCTACACCAATCAAAAGAGCAGCGGCACCTCCCCAGATGACGGTAAGCTTAAACCCTAAGTTCTCCAAAATATATAGTATCGCTATGGTATAAATAACGTACGAAAGGAGCTGGTTAAAAGCATATTGTGATCCTATATTGATTTTTCTTTGGCTATAAAAAGCATCGAGAAATACTTTAGTAGACAACCAATAGAGGAATCGGGCCACGAGGAAAATGAGTATAGCTTTAAGTATATTAATAACACTTACAGACACGTCACCTATCTGAGATCCATCTTCCCCTCCTCCGCCAATCTGTATATTAGTCAGCACATAATTCAGGTTGAATACATTGACAAAAAGCATCGCTGCCAGCACATAGACAATGTATTGGAGGTTGCGATCGCTAATTGTTTCGCGTTGTTTATAAGTTTGGGAAAGGGCACTTTCCTTGTTGCCATTGCGCTTGAGTAAATAGGGAATAAGAATTTTGGATAGCAAGGTATCTACCAGCCGGGCAAGCTGCCAGATGAGTATTCCCTGAGGAATGTAGGAAAACTTAAACTCTCGATACTCGTAGTCAATATTCAGGGTGATGACTCCAACAGAAATAGCGCCAAAGAGAAAAACGTAATTGACCAGACGGAAGATTTTTCGCCTTAAAGGCCTGTCGAGGTCTTGATTATCAAGTAATATAGGCAATAGCTTTTGCATGGAAATTCGCTGAAGAAAGATAACAGCGAATACCGATAGCCCGAAGCCGACAATATTACCCAGGGTAATGCTAAAAGGGCCGAATGAGAATATTATTTCTTCCAGGAAATTTTGTAGTTCCATGCATCAATTGATAATGTTCATGTTGTAATAGAATCAGTAGCGGTATTGTGCAAAATGTATAACTGGAAAAATAACCAGTTTTACCCCGGTAGGAGTAACATGTAGGTAGCACGGGAAGCGAAAAGAACCTGACGCCTCTTTGATACCTAAGTGCGATAATCAGTCAAATTACGTATCTAACGGTACGTCGGCTATTTCACCAAACAGGATTATTTCAAATCATACATTCTTCGATACAGCACTATAAGTTCTTTTTCAAAAATAAAAAATTATCTGATAGAAAAATGTGATAAACAGCATTGTGTAAATATTTTCACGTCGTTGAAATAAAGTCGTTTCCTGCTGTTTTTATACTAGACTTGTCTCGAAGGGGTAGAATAGTGGTAAAATTGAACTAATTTTTTACCACGCGAAGGCTTTTTCGCGCAGAAGGGCAAGGTTCCCTTATGAGCTTCAGACGCGCTAAGCGATTGACAAAAGGTGCCGCGTGGGAGATGACTGAACGATTCTGCAAGGTGAATGTCCCGTGGGCATTCAAGGGAAGGAACGCGGCAGCGCATGAATTAATAACCTATTTTAATACCTGCGAAACAAGCCTCGTATGCTACAATAATGTTGTTTTGTTTAAAAGAGTGTTTTGGGTGTTGATAGCGCATCATTAGAGTAATTTGCCGGGCAAAATTCAAAACAACTGTAATTGGTCTTTCATCTATTTAACCTTACTTTTGAAAATAAATTTTAATTCATGTTAAAAACGTCGGCTCAGCTTATTTCTTTTGTGTTACATCCTTTAATGGTACCTACCTATATGCTGATTATACTGATGCTTGTCAATCCTTTTGCATTTAGTGTAAGTAGCATAGGAGATATGAGCAGTCGTTTGTTGTTGATTCGTTTATTTCTTTCTACCTTTTTTATACCGGTATTTGCAGTAATGATGCTCCGGTTTTTGGGACTCGTCAAATCCATAGAGCTAAAAGACCAAGATGAGCGAATAGGTCCGTATATCATTACCGGAATTTTTTATTTATGGATGTTTAAAAACTTCCTCAGTAGTTCTCAAATACCTACGATATACGCCAGCTTTTTGCTGGGGGCAACCATTGCTCTTTTTGTAGCTTTTTTTATAAATATTTTTTCCAAAATCAGTGTGCACACAGTCGGAATGGGCGGTCTGCTTGCTATGGTGCTCATAACCTGGATGACTTATTTTGACTATCAGACTTTCGTTGTTGATCTTCCCTTCTTGGGTCGTTATCAGATCAGCCTCTTCGCCCTGTTTTTATCTACTATTTTCCTTTCCGGAATGGTCGGAACAGCTCGCCTTTTGCTAAATGCTCATGATCAGCAAGATGTATACGGAGGGTACCTCATCGGTTTTGCCGCTCAACTGATCGCTTACAGAATCCTCATCTTCTAAGTAATGTCCCTAAGATTTATCGGGCTGTCCACTTAACCTATACTGATTTTTTACGGAAAAAATCTTGCGACCTTATTTCTTAAAAAAAGCACTTTAGTCTTGTATTATAAATAGTATGAATTTGTAAGTGCTTTAAGTAAAACATATTAGGAAAGTCAAAATTGTGAACTCAAGGATTAATCGTGCGCTTGTACCGACAAAGCGTGACATGGTTCGCATAAGACTGCTGGTAGGAATTGGCTTGTTGTCTACGCTACATTTCCTACTGTGGTTTTTTAAATACGAGAACTATTTGGATGCTAACATAGCATCTCTAAGCATCATTTTCATAAACCCTACCTTACTAAAGTCAGGAAAGCATACATAGATATGATCGAAGCACTGGCACGAGACATCAGGCAGATTGACAACAGCAGAGTCATTTTAAGTGCACTGGAGTTTAGCGAAGATGTAGCCGTAAATGCCTACTACCACCAGGATCTGAAACAGCTCCAGGAAATAGATGCTCGTTGGAATCCCGATCGGCCTTATATTGTTTCCGAGTTTGGTCCAGAAGGGTACTGGGAAACAAATTTGGCTGACTGGTTTGCGCCAATGGAACAAGCACTGCCTGATAAAATCGCCACGCTAAAAGCAGGGTACGAAGAATGTAGAATCGGAGATTCAGATCAATGTCTTGGTGGGCTTGTATTTTATTGGGGACAAAAGTAGGAACGGACCCACACCTGGTTTAGTTTGTTTATGGAAAATGGCAGCAGAACGAGTTTGGTTGGTTAAAAACCCTGATTCGGAAGTGTTAGCGTTTATAACTCCCTCTTATGCAGGAGCCCATCGGTTGTTTTGTCATGTATACAACCAACATGGTGGAGGGAGCTATATCAATCTTCCATTTTTTGTAATCAATAATAAGCTTATTTCCAGTGAACTAGAATGGATAGAAAAGAAAGCTATCCTTCAAAGTCATTTTTTAACAATTTTATTCGTCAACGTGTCAACATCGCTTTCATCTATTTTGTCTTTCCATTGATAGCCCCTACTTTTTACTTCATAAATAGAGAGAGCATGAAACAGACAATGATCCGGATAATTTTCCTATTAGTTTTGCCTACCTGGCTGATTGGACAAGATGACAGCAACACCGGACCTAACTACAGGATATTTAGTATTTATTTTGGCGGTGGCAGCTATTACATAGACAAGGATCAGGAACAAGAGCTCTATAAATGGCTGGATGAAATTCCGGAGCTTGAGAATCAGGAAATATCTATTCATGGCCACACCGATAATATTGGTTCTATGCAATACAACAGGATGCTCTCCCGGTATCGCTGTGAGGCTGCTTTATTGAAGCTCCTCAACAAAGACATACTTCGAGAACAGATAACCATCGAAGACTTTGGAGAGGAAAACCCCATCTATGACAACTCCACCTTTAAGGGAAAGCTAAAAAACAGAAGAGTTGACGTAATTATAAAGCCTATTGTCATGTAATGGATCAGTTGTTGAGTGTTTTTGTAGTATCCGTCCTGCTTCTATTTGTGGAGTCAGCTTTATTGAGCGGAATATTTACAGCATTGCTATTCGTCGTGTCTTGTCGTTGGCTTAAGGAATCCTGAAATGGTAGCGTATTAGTTGGTATCAACACTTGTTCAGGAATCATCGGCTTATCTTTCCATTGATCCGGGTAGCTAGAATAGACCATATTATCAAAGGATTGGCTTAGTACCCTACTGATTTCACGGCTTCTGATCATACTACGGTCAAACTCTGCCTTTACAATACGTGGCGTACTTCTGATCTCCATTTTGGAAGTATCCTGGCCAAAGATAGAAAAGTAGAAATTGTAGTAATCATCTTGTTGAGAAAGTTGCGGCCTTAAGTTGGGATTTTCTCTGACAATATCGCTAGCCAGGTTAGCTCCGGCATGTACCTGAACGTTATAGCGAAACTTTCCTGATTTTCTGTTTTCAGTACTGGCAACGATATCATAATCCGGTGTTCTCAGGAAGGTTACAGGGACATAGAAGCGACCCCTCCTCATTTCGAGGTACGATTTCCATTCAGTAAATGCTACTTTTTCGAGGTTTTCGATTCTCAGAAATTCTCCTAGCTCATTAAGCATTGGAAAATTTCGAACCTCGCCCTGGTCAAAGTTCAATTCTGCTTTCAGGCGCATTCTTTTTTTATCAAGGCGCCCGTTTCTATCCCAAAAAGCCTGGATTATTACTTTTGAATCAAAGGAGCCACTTACATTTTTAGGCCCTATGTAATCTTGCTCCAGCTCGTTGGTTTGTTTCAGAAACGAGGCCATTTCCATTTTTTGCAGGTTTAGCTGAGCTTCTAGCTGAAGTTGTTCCTCTACTTTCAGGCTGCTCTTCAGCGCTACTTCTCCGCCGAGGGCCTGAGAAGTACCGCTAATTCGTACCTCATTATTTACAAATTCAATAAGGCCATTAAAATTTTTGCCATTGATATTGCCAAAGCTAAAGCTATCAACTTCTGCTTTGATATTTCCCTTCAAAAAACTACTCATTACTTTTCTTCGGCTACTGTATTTTGAGTTGCCATTATTTGAGAGAGCAGGCAGGCTATCGGGTTTGGCCGGAGCTTTTAACTCCAGAGTGGTAAGCAATTGATCCACATCGAGCACAGGTGCTTTCAGTTCCATATCAAATTCCATTTCTGCAAGCTCGCTGTTCCTGGAATCTGCTAGTAATACAGGTAAAGAATTGAATGCTGTGGCCTGGATTTCCATTTGACTATTAAAGCCGTTTATGGATAAGTCCCTCACATCCACTCTATTATTTTCAATATCAAACCTTCCCCTGGGAATCGTAATGGAATCGAGACGGTTATAAACGGCAACATTCTGAATATTTATTCTTCCCCCTGATTCTACCAAAGCAATAAGAGAAGGGTCAATCATATTTTCGTAGCGTCCTTTCAGTTTGAATTGCTCAAAGCCTACAATACCAGAGATAGGTTTGAATGCAGTATTTTTGAAAAAAGAGTAAATTACCGGAAAAGGAATTTTACCATCTAGTTCAAGGTCCAGATTTGGATTATCGAAATTTCTGATATTTAGCTGTATATCCACTTTTTGTTTATCAACAAGACCAGAGAAATCCTTAATTTCTATACTGGAGCTTTCCATACTTCTCAGTTCGCCGTTGCTAAACGCAACGGACATTGATACGCTATCCATGGATTGGTTAAACTTTGTAAAACGCAGGTTATTGTCTTTCAGGCGCACTTCTGCCTTTACCTCCGGAGCGTCTGTTTTGCCTACCAGACCTTTGATGTAAGCATTGAAATTGACAGAGCCATCACTTTCAATGTCACCTATTTTTTGTAAATAGCTTTTGGGAAGTAATTTGAGAACACCCTCTAGATCACTATTCTGGGTGGCGATATAGATATCCATGTAGTTTCCTTTTTCCCACCCCTGAAAGTCACCATTCACCCTGAATTGGTTACCATCAATTAGAACTGTACTGTTTTTGAACTCCATTAAATCGTCGTATGGATTTATTTCCACAGGGGCCTCAAAAGAAATGGTTTGATCCTGCAAAAATCGGGTATTCTTAACTTTTATATACCGGGAGATGAGCTTTGAAACGATAGACAGGTTTAATTCCTTACCGTAGACTCCCCCTTCCAAAAACATCTTTTCGGCATCGAGGAGCATGCTGTACTCATTTTGAACATTTTCATAGCTTAGGGAGATATTTTCCAGATTTCCTTTGCTGATTTCTACAGAAGAGGAGGCATTATTTTTTTTGAAAATATCAAAATTACTCAGGCCATTGCCATCTGTGCGTAGTTTGACGAAGCCGTCCTGTACTAAAATATCTTCAATGATGTATTTGGAGCGCATGAGATCCATCAACTGCACATCGAAGGTAACTGACTTCGCGAAAGCCAGGGAGTCACCGTTGAGTCCTTTTAGTAATACGCCCTCCAACTCCGCCTCGGCAATCGGAAAGGTTGATAAGAAGCCCACTGTAATTGCATCAAAACTAAGTTCAGAGCTGATTTGCTCATTTATAGCTTTGACCATACGGCTACCCACCTGGTTTCTGAATATGACCGTTACGGCAATACCTCCAATGACGCCCAGAACAACTATAATAATCAGAAATCGTGCTAATCTTCTTAAAAACTTTTTCATAATGGTTTCATTTGAAAATACGGCTAAGATGCTACATCAGCTATAACCCCCCCAAAAGTGGAATACTGTGCTCTTCAATTTCGATTTGTAATACTTGCAAATGTACATTTTGATGAGCGCCTTCCCTAACCATAGGTATTAAATGATAAATTAATGAATCTTACATAGAACAAGTATAAACCCGGAAAGATTTTTTTAAATTATTTTTCAAAAATACTTGTACATTATATTTTCGTCCACTATATTTGCACTCGCAACAGCAGAAGGAGGGATATTAAAGCCACACAAGTAAAAATATTATACTCATTAAATGGGCGATTAGCTCAGTTGGTTCAGCGCATCCCGATTATATCGGGAGGTTCAATGGATCGATTCAGCAAAAAATAGGGGCGATTAGCTCAGTTGGTTCAGCGCATCCCGATTATATCGGGAGGTTCAATGGATCGATTCAGCAAAAAATAGGGGCGATTAGCTCAGTTGGTTCAGAGCACCTGCCTTACAAGCAGGGGGTCAATGGTTCGAGTCCATTATCGCCCACTTTCTCTAAAAGCATCAATTTGAACATTGATGCTTTTTTATTTGGCGTCACCCACATGGCTTTTCGAAGGCTTATTACGCTCTAGTATTGCGCCGAAAGCATTACTCTAGACACCCTTAGAATTCAATTAATTTTCTTCTGGCGAAATAATGTTGTGTAGAATATTCTATTTTGCAACTTAAGTAGTATCTTTTGCGGGTAGTGAAAAATACTTTGCACCTTAAGTAGCACCTGTATGTATGATCGACTTGAAATCCTTTAAAAGAGAGCTAAGAGATTTACTCACTGAAGGCATTGACCTATCCATTAATCGAATCAAAGAACAGCTTCCCGAGCATACGGAAAAGTATGAGGGTATTATTCTTTTCGAAAGTCAGCTAAAAGAGTTGGAGCGCCAGGAACTAAGAGGCACTATATCTGAAGATAGCCTAGCTTTGAGAAGAAATAAGTTGAGACAATCATTGATTGACTTCATTGCTGACCTGGAGGAGCGTGATTTCCTTGAGACAAAAGAACCCGCCATAAGCAAAAGTGCAAAAGCTCAAAGCCATCAACAAAATTTTTTGATTGTGGGTATCCCCGCCTTATTGCTTCTTATTCTGCTTTTCTTTTTCTTTCGGCTGGAAAATGTACCGGATGATAACCTTACCGATAATACAACTGATCATACGTCTGCTGGCTGTGATTTTACTTTTTTACAGGAAAGCTCTACCAATTTAAGTGACGCTCTTGTCTATTTAATATTGAATGCCGATTCCTCTTTGGGACTATACCTGGAAGCAGGGCAGCTACAATGGGGCTCCACAAGCTTACTCCGCAATAATCCCGCTGCATTTTATTGGAAAATAGAACAAAAATATCCAGGTATTTTTTATTTCAACCATTATTTTCAAAATATTCGTTTATCAACAGACTCTACAGGGCTGACCTTTTTGCCGGATATCAGTATCGATCCGGAAAATGAATGGAAAATCGTCAGGTCGGATCAGGGAAGCTATCATCTATTTGCTGTGGCGAGTGAAAAGTGCCTGCGGCCTCCTTCGGATTCTAATGCGACGGATACTCTGATTTGCTGTGGAAGTTTGCCAAAAGACAATGCGCTAATTGCTTTAAAAAGTTTTATTGATCCAGGGTTTGAATATGCTATTCGCTCCAAAAAGGACAGTAGTATGCTTTTACGCAACAGAAACAGTAACCATATTCGGCTAACTCAAATAAATGATCGAGTGCCGTTGGATAGGAGATGGATTATGAGTATTTCCGATTGGCGAGGACTTGATCCGGTATGGAAGATAATATCAAGAAAAGATTCCAGTCGTTTGATCCGGGTAGCCATCAACACCGACATGGATTTTGATAAAATGAATGTACTGCCCAAATACAGAGATGAGGCAATATTTCATGAAAGGCAAAAAGAATGGCAAATTATTCCTGATCCTATCAATCCTAATTATTATCGACTACAATCTTGCTATCGCTTGAATGGAGCGGATTTTTACCTCGAAATAAAAGAATGGAAGCCCAATAGAAAGGAATTACGAGTACAGGTGGTGGACGAGTATATACAGGGAGACTTACTAAAGCTTTGGGATTTTACTCCTGTAGTAGAATAAAGCTGATGATTGTTCTCTTCACTTCCACGGTACATTACAAATAGATATTTTCTAATCATTAAACACTTAAAACTGTGGATCCATTTATTGGTATGATTGTAATGTTTGGTGGCAATTTCGCACCTAGAGGCTGGGCATTATGCAGCGGCCAGCTTTTACCTATTTCACAGAATACAGCACTCTTTTCCATTCTTGGAACGACTTATGGGGGAGATGGTCGTACTACATTTGCTTTACCTGACTTAAGAGGACGAGTACCTATGCATGCGGGTAATGGGCCTGGGCTGACCAGTAGGAGGCTAGGCCAAAGGGCAGGTTCAGAAACCCACACTTTGAGTGCATCGCAAATGCCAAGCCACACACACGTTGCGAATGCAAGCTTTAATCTGGGAGGAACAGCTGTTACTACTACACTGGATAATAATTTTCTTGCTGGTACGACTGCTGTTCCGATCGGAGCAACTACTGCTGGGAATCAAAATTTAGAGGGGCTCTCAGTCCAGGTAGGTAATACGGGTAACGGTGAGGCTTTTAATATTGTGCAGCCTTTTCAGGTAGTTAATTTTATTATTGCATTACAAGGAGTATTTCCGTCAAGGAGTTAATTAAAAAATTCTTTTCGGAATAAAATCAAGGCTATCTTTTTAGCAACTGAGTTAGAAGGTAGCCTTAAATAACCAGATCTTCTATGTCTTTATCTACAAATAGTAAGCTTACGCGAGAATGGTGGGAAGAATTAGAAACACAATGGAAAAAAGCCTTTAATGAATGTTTTTTCAATAAAGGACCAGTAGACCATTTGCCGGAAGAGAAAGAATTAAGAGAATTATATGAGACCACTGTGCTGAGAATTGTCGGCCCGGGTGCTCCTCATCCCAATTGTAGCCTGCAGCTTACTAATTTGAATGGGGTACAGAAACTGGATAATCTCGAAATATTGGTTATTACTCATCACCAGATCAGAGATGTTCTCCCTTTAAAAAAGCTGAGTCAACTGAAATCAGTTTTTCTCAACAACAATAATATTAGAATTCTGGAAGGTATGGAAAAACTGAGGGAAATGACAGAATTGTACGTTCAGGATACCATGGTACAGAGCCTTGATCCTATTTCCAGCCTTAAAAAACTAAGAAAGCTTTATTGCCAGGCCACCCAGATAAAGCAACTCAATCTACCTCCTAAATTGAAAGAACTATACTGCTTACCTAATGAGAATATCTTTGACCGGGAAATTATGAGGGTTGAAAAAGAATATGGTATTAGATGTCGCAAAGGCTAATATTTGATACAAATATTTTGAGTCTCGGTAAAAAAGTCAAGGGAAGCCTCTCCGCCACTTTGGGATAATCCTGAAGCCTTTAAGCCTCCGAAAGGAGCTCTTAGGTCTTGTATCATCCAGCCATTGATCCAGACCACTCCGGCTTTTAATTGATGAGCCAGTCTGGATGCTTTAGAGGTATTCTGTGACCATACGCTGGCGGCCATTCCAAAGTCAGTACCGTTGGCCAATTTTATGGCCTCTGCTTCATTTTTGAAAGGAGCGACTGTTACTATGGGGCCAAAAAGCTCTTCCTGGTTGATCTGGCAGGCCAGCGGCAGCCCTTCTATAATCGCCGGACGGAAAAAGAAACCACCTGACAGGTCTCCTTGCATTTCAATTACTTTACCACCGTACAGAATCTCTCCACCGTCTTGTTGAGCCAGCTCTACATAACCTTGCAGTTTTTCAAGTTGATCGTTGGATATGATCGCGCCCAGGTCTGTTATTGTTGAAAAAGGGTCACCTATCTTCAGAAAAGAGGTTCTTTTGATAAGCTCAGCTTTGAACTTTTCGTAAAGAGTCTCCTCTACATATATCCTGGAGCATGCATAAGGATGCTGACCATTATTAGAAAAAGAAGAGCGCAGGGTATTGATCATCATCTGGTCAAAATCACAATCCTCAAAAATAATATTAGGACTCTTGCCGCCCAGAACCAGATTCAACTTCTTGACTTGCGGCATACTGGCTTCTATAATCTTTTGGCCCTGTTCGAACTGTCCGGTAAAGGTTAGCGCGTAAA
Organism: uncultured Saprospiraceae bacterium; assembly: GCA_964628385.1. Taxonomy (GTDB): domain Bacteria; phylum Bacteroidota; class Bacteroidia; order Chitinophagales; family Saprospiraceae; genus JANQPA01. Next base: position 44,943 of record CAZVOD010000001.1, on the reverse strand, counting down.
TTTTGGGATGGGCAGCTATAATGGGATTGATAGTTTCGTCTTTACCAAAAACAATATTCAGTACTCCCGGAGGAAGCTTGGCCTCATTGCAGGCCTTACAAAACAAATGAGCAGTAGCCGGGGTATGCTCTGAAACCTTTACAACGACACAATTGCCCGTGGCCAGAGCTGGAGCAACTTTCCAGGTGAGCTCGTGTAGAGGCATATGCCAGGACACAATGCAGCCTACAATGCCTATGGGTTGGCGACGAGTGTAGTTGTTAGCTTCATTTTGAATGCTAAAGTTTTTACTGGAATAGTGCAGCACAGAGGTAGCAAAGAAGCGGAAATGTTGAAAAGCCCCGGGTATGTCCACACTGTGGGCCATGGTGTAGGGCTTACCACTGTCCAATGTTTCTGCACGGGCAAAGGCATCATTAAATTGTTCGATAATATCAGCGATGCGCATCAGAATGCGGAAACGCTTTTGTTGATCCATAGCTGACCAGGCTGGCTGAGCCCGCTCTGCTGCCTCCACAGCTCTTTGAATATCTTCCTCTGCAGAATCAGGAAAGGAAGTTAACAGCCGGCCATTGGCCGGGTTGATACTCTCGAGGTAGTCGCTGGTAGATGCCGGAGAAAAATTACCATCAATGTAATTTTTTACATATTTTTCAATCTGCATGAGTTAGGAGGCTTATGATTTAAAAAGTCCCGTTATTTTCTCTGTATACCACGGCTAGCGTTAGTTGGCCAACTGCCCTTAGTGTTCTTTTGCTAATAATATTCATATTGTCATTGTGCGTGTGCCAGTGTTGTCCAAAACCAGTCGGGCGGTCATCTGATTTATTGATAATGTCTATCATAGGAATCTTGGCAATGCGATTGACAAAATAATGATCATCGGTTATTTCTCCGCTTCTTTGATCGAGGAGATAATTGCCGTAACCCATCTGGTTGGCTAGCTTCCAGACTTTATTCATCAGGCCGGGAGCAAATGCCATAGATACGCCCTCTTTTGTGAATTTAGCATCTTCCGTTCCTACCATATCCAGCAAGATACCGTATTTAGGGTTATAACCGGGTTTGTGCAGGTTGCGGGCCCAATGTTGAGCACCCAAACACCAGGTTGCCTGATCGGCTACCGCCTGTGCTTGTGTACGTGCGGGGGCATCATTCGGTCGATCTCTACCGTGGTCTTCGGCATCAAAAAATACAATATCTACTCCCATCTCTATTGGATTTTTCTGGAGATTTCTGGCTATTTCCAGCAATACTCCTACACCACTACCTCCATCATCTGCCCCCAAAATAGGCTCATCCTTCCGCTCTGTGCTAAGCGGAGAATCCGCTATATGGCGAGTGTCCCAGTGAGCCGCCAGTAGCACTCTCTTAGTGGCCTCCGGATTAAACTGGGCAATGATATTAGTACCATTTAGAACAGTACCGGTATATGCTTCCGCCTGAAAATCCTGCTCAATAACATCGGCACCGAAAGATTTTAATTTTCCTACTAACCATTCCTTACACTCTCGATGAGCTTCTGTATTAGGCACTCGAGGGCCAAAACTCACCTGCTTAGCTACATAGCTATAGGCAGAATCTCTTTCAAACTTCGGTACCGGGACAGGTTTTGTTTCGGGTACATCCGCTGATTCTTGCCCGGAAGTGTCACTATCTCCCTGGCAGGCAGAAACAAGTGATAGCAACAGTATCAGCAAAAAAGCCGACCATTTATTTATTTGCAGCAATTTCATTGATGTCATTTTTGATTTGGATTAAAGTGAACCCAGCCCTGAGCGGGTAGATCATGGAGCTTACCCCCTTTAGTACTCAGTTTTATTCCCTCTTCTTTGGGGAGTATCTCCCCTGCAATGTATATGTCAGGAAGAAATTTAATTTTATCGACTTCATCGGGCCTGATGGTAAACAACAGCTCATAGTCTTCTCCTCCACTGAGGGCTACTGTTGCCGGATCCATATTGAATTTGATAGCCATCATTTGAGCGTCCGGATGTATGGGAATGCCACTTTCTTCCAGTAATGCTCCCACACCTGATTGCTTACAAATGTGATATATCTCAGATGCCACGCCATCCGAAATATCTATCATGGAGGTAGGGATAAGATTGTTTTTGGAAAATAACTCTATCATATCCTTCCTGGCTTCCGGTTTTAATTGTCTGCCTATGAGATAGTTTTGTTCTTCCAGGTCAGGCTTTACTTCTGGATTATCCAGGAAGAGCTGCTTTTCTCTTTCAAGCAGCTGAAGCCCCAGATAGGCTGAACCCACATTCCCGGTAATACAAATCAAATCTCCTACCTGAGCGGTATTGCGATAGGCAATTTTGTCTTTTTCACCCTGTCCGATAGCCGTGACATTAATAAATAGTCCTTTAAGAGAAGAAGTGGTATCGCCCCCTACCAGGTCGACGTTATATTTTCGGCAAGCCGCGTATATCCCTTCGTATAGCTCTTCCAAGGCTTCTACTGAAAACCTGTTGGAAACAGCAATAGAAACAGTAATTTGACGCGGATGTGCATTCATCGCATAGATATCCGACAGGTTTACTACCACTGCTTTATACCCCAAATGCTTTAAAGGCGTATATATTAAATCAAAATGGATGCCCTCTACCAGGGAATCTGTAGAAACGACAGTCAGAAAGTCGCTGTTATTAATTACTGCGGCATCGTCGCCTACACCTTTGATCGTGGAGCTACTATTGGGGACAGCCTTGCGGGTCAAATGGTCAATCAGGCCAAATTCTCCGAGCTTATTGACGTCTGTACGTTTATTTTGTGATTTTTTTTCTGGCATACTATATTTGGTACCAATCACCGGGTAATACGGTGACGTTGGTTATTTAGATAACTTTTGTATAAATTCATCGATCATTAACTTTACAGATCGATTCTCAGATTGTTCAGCTAGTGTTTTTGCTTTCATAGCGGCATCAAGCGCTTTATCCTCTTTACCATTATGCAGTAAAATACTGGAATAGGTTAGAAAATACCCAAGATTATCACCCCCTTCAGCAGCCTCCCGAGCCATTTTTTCGGCCATTTTTCCAGCCTTACTATTTTGCGGGAAATTTTGCATAATACTGTTAGCCAGATCATGGTAGGCCTTGCGGTCGTCCGAATCAAATGTTTTAGACAACTGTGTGCAGGCTTTCAAATACGCTTTGGCATCCTCTTTGTCCAGATAATATTTGATCTTCGCTTCTGCTTCAAAAGCGTCCGCCATTTTTGGTACGTATTTTTGAGCCTTTTTAACCGATTCTTCCAGGAGCGTTTCACTCCTGTACTCCACTGCCTTGTCAACAGTAGCATTACAGGCATCAAAAATCTTTTCTGCTACCTCCCTTTTGGAATATAGTAGCTCAATGGCTTCTCTCCGCTCTGTAAGAAGCTTGAAAATACGGGAATCCGCTTCCACTGTACCTTCGTAAATAACCCTGAGGTTTTCTTCGGCATTAAGGTTCTCTTGATCTCTGAGGTATTCATTGGTTACTTTAAGACTGGAACGGCCCGCCTGGTTAAGTGCCTTGATGTAATCATGAACCAACTCGGGGCTTCTATCTCCCTCATTGTAAGCCGCTTCAAATTCAGCACTACGATCTATTCCTTTCAAGGCATTTTTTCCGGCATTAATAAAGTCATCTACTCTGAGAGCTCCTTTTATCTTTTGTACTACATCGCCGGTATAGTCAATATAGTAAAGGGTTGGAAAGGCCGATACCGGATACTTTTGGCGGAACTTCAGTCCATCGCCTTTTTCCATATCCAACTTTACATTGATGAAGTTTTTGTTGTAAAAATCTCCTACTTTATTATCAGTAAATACATTTTTGGCCATTCTCTTACAGGGGCCACACCAGGTAGCATAAGCATCTACAAAAATTACTTTTTCTTCCTTTTTGGCCATGGCTACAGCTTCCTCCCAGGAGCCTTTGAAGAATTCTATTCCCTGTCCTTGTGTTGTAAGGCTGAAAACAATCAGAGCCAGTACACTAAAAATCATCTCTCGCATCTTGTATATTTTTTAATTTCAAATTCTAACATTGCCATACAAAAATAACCATCCCGGCAGGGCATGCAAAATTCTTTTTTGACTCAAACAATATCTTATAATAAAATTAACAATTCTCATTCCTAATTAAACCCTCCTGATTTTTTTCCGTCCAAAGGTCAAAATTCAAATCGCCATGCAAAACATACATCATCTTTACTGGAGGGCCGGTTTTGGCCTCAGTCCACAAGAATGGATGCAAAAACAAGGGCAAACCAGGAAAGAGGCCGTAGAAGAACTTTTCCAAAAGGCCTCCCGGGCTCAACCTTTGCCGGTAGCGGCCCCTTTTCAGGGTAATCCGCGAGCCATGGAAAAATCGAAATTCGCAGAATTAAGAAAGCAGGCTCGCCAGGATGCTATTTTACGAAATATTTCCTGGATAGAGCGTATGGCTGATGATAATCAGAGTGCTCTTTTGGAACGGATGTCTCTTTTTTGGCACGGCCACTTTGCTTGCCAGATAAGATCAGGGCGCCTGGTAGATTTACAGTTGAATGCCATTAGAAAACATGCACTGGGTAATTTCCGCGACCTGGTCTTGGCCATGGCTCAGGATCCTGCGATGATCCGCTTTTTAAATAATCAGCAAAATAAAAAGAAACAGCCCAACGAAAACTTTGCCCGTGAACTGATGGAGCTTTTTACTATTGGCCGGGGTAATTACACCGAAAATGACGTAAAAGAAGCAGCCAGAGCTTTTACCGGCTGGTCCAGTAATTTTCAGGATGAATATATCTTCAGGACTTTTCAGCACGATTATGGCACAAAGACTTTCATGGGAAAAACCGGCAACTTTGATGGAGCAGATATCATAGATATACTTCTGGAACGAAAAGAAACAGCCAGTTTCATCGCCGAAAAAATCTTCAAATATTTTGTAAATGAAAGAATAGAGCCCGCCAGAGTGAGAGAATTAGCAGATCTTTTCTACGACTCCGGCTACGATATCGGAAAACTAATGCGCCATTTGTTTTTGAGTGATTGGTTTTATGAAGAAAAAAACAGAGGGCACAAAATTAAGTCGCCGGTAGAATACCTTGCTGGATTAAAGAAAAAACTGAAAGTAGAGTTTGAACTTCCCCAGTCTATGATCTTCCTTCAGCGCTCACTAGGCCAGATTCTTTTCAACCCACCCAATGTAGCAGGTTGGCCGGGCGGACGAAGCTGGATCGATAATTCTACATTGATGCTGCGTTTGAATATTGGAGCTTACCTAATGACAAATGCCGAGGTGCAATTCAAAGTTAAGGAAGAGCCAGAAACCATGGCAATGAACAGAAATGCCAGGAAACTAAAAGCCAGGCTTGAGTTGAGTGATCTGGAAAAACAAAGCCGCTCCATGTCTGACCGGGAGCTTTTTGACTTTCTACGCAATTTCATGATTGTGCCCAATAGTAAAATTCAGGATCAAGCCTTCAAAAAAGTTATTAGTGGTGTTAGCTCTGAAACTGAACGCCTGCAGCGAGCACTAATTTTCTTTACCTCATTACCTGAGTATCAGGTTTGTTAGCCACTTCAAAAAATAGTTTAAAATGAAAAGAAGAGATTTTTTAAAGCATACTACTCTCGCTTCAACAGCATTCATGGTGCCTTCTTTCCTGACAAACATGAACAGGAGGGTACAACACAGCAGTCGAGCCGGAAAAATACTGGTAGTCGTTCAGCTTTCCGGGGGCAATGATGGTTTGAATACCGTGGTGCCTTTTGAGGATGATCTTTATTATAAAAATCGTCCTACCCTGGGCATTGCCAAAAACGAGGTTTTAAAGCTCAATGATCAGCTTGGCTTGAACCCTGCCATGTCAGCGATGCGGGAACTTTACGATGATGGCTTACTTGCCATAATCAATAACGTAGGCTATCCCAACCCTGACCGTTCTCATTTTCGCTCTATGGATATATGGCATACGGCCAGCGACAGCCATGAGTACCTGAGCAGTGGTTGGCTGGGTAGATATCTGGACAGCAACTGCACGGGCTGTGCAGATCCTTATCATGCACTCGAACTCGACGATAGCCTGAGTTTAGCCTTAAAAGGAAAAATAAAGTCGGGTTTTGCCATGAGTAATCCCAATCAGCTTAAGCGATTGACCAGCAACCGACTGCTGGAGGGAATTGCCGCTTCGCACCACGACCACGACCACGACCACGAAGATGTGGCTTATCTTTACAAAGTATTGATTGAAACTCAATCCTCAGCCAACTATCTCCATCAAAAGTCACAGGTTTATAGCTCTAGTGTAGAATATCCGGGTACGCCTTTTGGCAGAGACCTCAAACAAACTGCTGAGCTAATCACAGCGGATACGGATACCAGAGTTTATTATTTAAGCCTGACGGGTTTTGACACGCATGCTAATCAAAAAAATCAGCAAGAGCGCCTGTTGAAACAATACGCCGAGGGTATGAGAGCTTTTGTAAAAGATTTGAAGCAAAATGATCTGATGAAAGATACCTTGATTATGACATTCTCAGAATTTGGCCGTCGAGTTAGCCAGAATGCCAGCAATGGGACCGACCATGGTACGGCTAATAACCTGTACATTGTTGGAGAGCAGCTCAATAGGTTTGGGTTTTACAACGAAGGCCCCAATCTTAGCCAACTAGACAAAGGTGATTTGATATACGATGTTGACTTTAGAAATGTGTACGCGACTATACTTGACAAATGGCTGGAAGCAGATACACCAGCCGTTTTAGGAAAAGATTTTAATCCCATGGACTTTTTGTAGAATTCGTTGACAATTGAGAAGGAGCTTCGGCTCCTTCTTAACTTCTCCGCTTAGCTCGGCGCTTATTTCGACTGCGTTGCTTGACATACTCCTTTTTCAGGGCTTTTTTCTTATCGGCAATCAGCTTATCAATAAGGTCTTTACCCGGTAACCTTCGCTCTCAGTAATCCTGCCGACTACTGCCGCTCCAAAGGCCGGATGATCTACATAAGCATCTCCAGAGATGATGATAACATCCAACTCATCCCATCCGCTTGCTTCCAGATCCTTGCGAGTCATCGGGAGCCAATCCGTTATTGGTCTTTGTTCTTCCATCTTTTCCACTACTGTTTATTATACTGGCTTTCATTGCTATAATAAACATGTAAATAAAATTAAGGATTCTTAGTTCATGCATCAAATGGTTGAGCTTGCTAAAGCAACAGTTTTTTGTAAAGAAAGCCCTAAATTCTACCACTATTTTATTCCGTAGAGGATGCTAAGGGATCAGTTACTTTAAGTAGTTGAGGTTTGATGTTTTTTTCTTTTTCTCTCAAAGAGGGTTACAACCATAAGCAGCAAAAGAAAATTGTAAATAGAATCATCAAAAGGCACTGAGGTTATTCTCAAACCCAGATACTCTTCGGGGTTATAAATTACAATTGGCTCACGGGTATACCCTCCTGTCAATACGCCATTAACCATCAAAAAGGGAATCCATGTAACCAGATAGGCCAGGTAGAATCTGGATCTGTAAGCTCCATTTTCAAATAAGTAGTGATATAAAAGGAAGAGACCACTCAGGATAAAGGTTGTGGCGGTATACATATTCCAGATTTTCCAACAACCAAGCGCCAGAAACAATAGGATAAGTGCAGGAGTAATAAATGGCTCCGCTACTTTCAGCAAATCCGGTTTAATATAAAAATTCAGACATTCGTAAATGAAAATACAGGCAAAGGGCACAGTAAAAAAGAAAAGCCATTCTTCAATGGGAAGAAATAAAAAAAATGCACCGGAAAGGTAATCTTCGTTAAAGCCCCAGACTTGTTTGTAGGTGAAAAATACATCCCACAAGATGAAAAAAACTGCTACTGGCAAAATGGCTGGTATGAGAAATTTCCATTTTCTGTAGTAGTGTATATTTTTATCAAAAGAAAGAGTAAACACGGGGACGAAGGTGAAAAGATGGAGAAAAAAATAGCTGTATCTGGATTCCAAAAAATCGAGTGACATTACCTTTGGAACAGCTACGAGAAGGTTGTTCTTCTCCACCGTATCTAATGACCATTGGAGAAGAATAAAGAGCAAACCAGCAAAAAGTAAAACATACCGGCTCGCGTTACTTGTCATTTTTTGTTGCTCCAGCATTAAAGAATATTGAATCTATCTCTTACTGCCGAGCTGAACAAGAGATACATTTTTTTACTATCTCTGACTCTGATCCGCTCTTCTTTCACCCGATGAGCGGGCGCCTGCTTTATCTTCTGAAAGAGATTGGTGTAATAAACGTAGGCCAGATAAACGCCAAAGCGTACGCCTTTGGGAAGTTGGGTAATACCCACTAGGGCATCATCAAAATCTTTTTTAATATCCTTCTCGATATCGATCTTATCTTCGGCAGTAAAGTTGCTGAAGTCCACTCCCGGAAAATATACCCGTCCGCGATCGTCGAAATCACTGGCCATATCTCTGAGGAAATTAATCTTTTGGAATGCAGAGCCCAGGCTTCTGGCCGGACTTTTGAGGCGTTGATACATCTCTTCATCTCCTTCACAAAATACCCTTAGGCACATAAGGCCAACAACTTCGGCAGAGCCATAGATATATTCCTCGTACCTACTGGGATCGTATTTATTGAAATGCAAATCCATTTCCATGCTTTTGAGAAAAGCATCTATCAGTTCCGTTTCTATTTTGTATTCATGAACAACTTCCTGGAAAGCGTTCAGTACTGGATTCAGGCTAATCTTTTCTTCTAATGCCAGATAGGTATCTTTCCAGAAGCGCCTCAGCAATTCAGCTTTTGGATAGTCGTGAAAAGTATCTACAATCTCATCGGCAAATCTGACAAAGCCATAAATAGCGTAAATTGGCCCTCGATAACGCTTGTCAAAAACGCGAATGCCCAGTGAAAAGGAGGTGCTGTAGCGATTGGTAATCAGTTTACTGCACTCCTGGCATGTTTCGTTGTACAAATCGAGCATTTGATATACATTTTATTTTCAGTACTCCGGTACACTTTTAAAACCAGGCACTGATCAGGAGTTAATCGTTTTAAGAACTTCTCCGGCAACCACCTGACCCGAAATAAGGGATGGCGGAACACCAGGCCCGGGAGTTGTTAACTGCCCGGTATAAAAGAGATTCTTAACTTTTTTACTTCTTAATTTAGGTTTAAGAAATGCTGTTTGCAGCAAAGTATTTGCAAGGCCGTAGGCATTTCCTTTAAAAGCATGATAATCACTGACGAAATCGCTGTGTGCAAAAGTTCTCTTGTATATAATAGAACTACGTATTTTCTGGTTCGTAAGATCTTCCAAGCGATCCATTACAATATCAAAATATTTATTTCTTATCTCTTCAGTATCTTCCAGGCCCGGCGCTGTTGGGATTAGAATAAAGACATTCTCTTGGCCTGCCGGAGCTACACTCGGATCAGTTATTGAGGGTATGCAAGCATAAAATAGTGGATCAGTAGGCCATTGAGGACTTTCGTAAATCTCAATAGCGTGTTTTCCAAAATCACGATCAAAAAACAAATTATGGTGATGTAGGTTCACCAGTTTTTTATCGATCCCCAAATAAAATAATAGTGAAGAAGGCGCCATGACACGCTTTTCCCAATAATCAGCGGAATAAGTCCTCTTAGAAGCTTCCAGTAGCTTCTGCTCTACATGCTGATAATCAGCAGCGCCAATAACTACATCCGCACTGTATTCGCCTTTTTCGGTGATTACTTTGGAAGCATGTCCATTAGGAACATAAATTTGCTTAACCTCTTCTGACAACTTTATCGTTACGCCTTTTTCTTTTGCCAGGGCGACCATCCCTTCAATGATCTTATGCATACCTCCTTTGGGATACCAGGTACCGAGGCTCATATCAGCGTAGTTCATCATGCTGTATAGCGCCGGTGTGTTTTCTGGTGTTGCTCCCAGGAAAAGCACCGGGAATTCCAAAAGTTGTATGAGTTGTTCATTTTTGAAAAGCCGACGTACATATGTGGACATGCTGGTGAGCATCTGAAGGCGGAATAAGCTTTTCAATACCCTGAAATCAGCAAATTCCCAGATATTATTGCCTGGCTTCTGCACAAACTCATTCATGCCCACTTCATATTTGTAAGCCGCCTCTTTTAGAAATTTTCGAAGCTTTGGGGCGCTACCGGGTTCGTAACGCTCAAACATGGCTTCCAGCTCCTTCATGTTGGCAGGAACTTCCATCACCTGGTCCTTTCCAAAGAATATGGAGTAAGATGGATCTAACCTAACTAAGTCGTAGTAGTCAGAAACTTTCTTGCCAAAGTCTGCAAAATATTTTTCAAAAACATCAGGCATCCAGTACCAGCTTGGCCCCATATCAAACATAAAACCCTCTGCCTCGAATTTCCTGGCCCGACCACCGGGAACCGCGTTTTTTTCTAAAATAGTAACATTACATCCCGCGTTAGCAAGATAAGTGGCAGCAGATAAACCTGCGAAGCCAGAGCCTACAACTATTATTTTTTTAGCCAATTTTTATTAACATTTCGTTATTAACTTGTCTCAAAACGTGCTTTAAAAGCTTTTGTTTATATAAAAATAGAATTGTTGGTATGAATCCAAGACTGAGCAACTTTTGTCATTGTTTTTTTACCAATTAAAATAGCCTCTCTTTAAGTCATAAACCTGAGTGTATGCAAGTGCCCTGAGTTGTTGTGCCGCAGCTGCACTTCTGCGCCCGGAGCGACAAAATATATATACCGGCTTTATTCTTATCAACTGCTTACTCAAACTGAACAGTGAACTTGTTATTTTTGAAGTCGATATTCTGAACGCCTTTAATGGTTCCCTGCTGAAACTCTGCCGGCGTTTTTACGTCAATTAAGCTGTGTCACCTGCTCTGCTTCCAGCTTCTCACTCAGCTCTTGCGGTGTTATCAGTGTGACGGTACTGCTATCACTTGGAGTGGGTTGGTCAGACAATTGGTTATCGCCTTGCTGACAACTAGCTGCGCCTAAGCAAATAACGAAGAAGGAGAGGGATAAAACTCTTTTCATCTTTTTTCATTTATAGTTGTGAATGATTTTATTATCGTTGAAGTTGTTTAAGAATGTGGGTTTTAGTTGAAGGCAAAGCCCTTTTTTCTTTGCGTAGTCAAAGCTACGGAAAGAAAAAAAGCTGAAGTATTTGCTGCACAATGTTTTGTCTGCAAACAAGGCTATTAAACAACATTTTTAAACAACTTCGTTAATTAATCCATAGCAGAGACTGCTGATGTGTAGTCCTTATTATGGTTCGTGTTCCTTGCTATTTTTTTTACAAAAATACAGCAAAAGCTAAGAATTCCAGAAAGTAAGAAGCTGTTAAAATTTAGTTTTTTGAATAATATGAAGGCTGTTTCTCTGCCAGATGAGGCGCCAAAACCGGAGTTTAGCAGCGCTAAATGAGGATTTTGGTAACGAAATATGGCTGGAAAAGAGGCTCATATTAACAGAAGCATTAAATTTTAACAGCTTCTAAATTATAGCGTTAAAATATTTTAAAAAATAGACTTGTTTCGCCGGGATAGAGACGTGGGAAATTAGATCGTCCTTTACAGAATCAGAAAACTTTTAGCTCGAAAGACAAAAAACCTTACTGCGCTTCAGAGTTGCAAAGCAACTCATAAAAGGTATGCAAAAGCAGCTGGGCTTGAAAAGAGCCAATTGTAACCAAATTTTATTACCCGCGAAACAAGTCTGATAGATACCCGATGTAGAGTGACAAAAGTAACACACCATTTTTGTTAGGCTGTAACGGGTTCTACATTAGAAAAAATACTGTGAAGAATCTAGAAAATCTACTCGACATATACTGTAGTGACAAAAGGGTGAAAGAGCTGAGCGCTGTATACGAGCACCGTCCCAAAGGAAGAGTACTGCTATCAGGCGTCCTGGGAGGAGTGGATGCTTTTATCATTTCTGCCTTTTACAGGCTAAACAACAAAAGCCATCTGGTCATTTGTAATGACAAAGAAGAAGCTGCATACCTACAGAACAGTATAGATAATTTACTGGAAAAAAAATCGGTACACTTCTTTCCCGATTCATTTAAACGCCCCACTAACTTTGAGAAACTCAATAGCTCTAATGTTCTGGAGCGAACCAGAACAATAAGTAAAATTAGTAATTCAAAAGCCAAGGGAGAAATTGTGGTCACCTATCCGGAGGCGCTCTTCGAGAAAGTAGTGGCACCAAGGCTACTGAACGAAAATAAAATTCCCATCGTCAAAGGAGAATCAGTAGATGTAAAGTCCATGATCAGTATCCTTGCTGATTTTGGATTCAAAAGGGAAGAATTCGTTTTTGAGCCGGGTCAGTTTTCAATACGCGGAGGAATCATTGACATTTTTTCCTACGGAAACGAGTATCCTTATCGTATAGAACTCTTTGACGATGAGGTAGAGAGCATTCGAATCTTTAATCCGGCGACACAGCTTTCTATCCGCAACATAGAGTCAGTTACAATTATTCCCAATATACAGACGGAGTTTGATTCCAGCGATAAGGTATCGCTTTTTGAAGTCATTCCGGAGCAATCAATGGTGTGGATTCAAAACATAGAAACCTTGATTGAAAGCCTGCAGAACTGCTTTGAAAAGGCAGATGATTTTGCTGCTTCTATTTCCGTTTTAGATGAGAGCGAACTGGCTGCCTTCTTCAAGGAAAAATCTTTCGTTTATCCCCGGGAGGTAATAAGGTCAGCAGAGTTATTTCCGATGGTTTGCTTGTCGAAGTCCAACCATGATCCTGAGTTCGATAAAAAGATCAATTTTAATATTAAGCCTCAACCCAGTTTTAATAAGAATTTCGAATTATTGATAGAGGATTTAAAAGAAAATCAGAAGAACAAACTTGAAAACTACATCTTCACGGATAATACGCGACAGATAGAGCGCTTTTATTCCATTTTTGAAGATTTGAATGCGGATATTAAGTTCCATCCCATCGCCAGGTCTATTCACAAAGGGTTTATAGATTTGGATCTCAAGCACGCTTGTTATACTGACCACCAGATATTTGAGCGATTCCACCGCTACAAGCTCAAGCAAGGCTTCAACAAGAATCAGGCACTCAATGTACGATTGTTAAGAGAATTGCAGCCCGGCGATTTTGTGACGCATATCGACCATGGTATTGGAAAATATTCCGGTCTGGAAAAAATTGAAATTAACGGTCACGTACAGGAATCGGTGCGATTGCGATACAAAAACAATGACATCTTGTACGTCAGTATTAACTCCCTGCACAAGATATCGAAGTACGTAGGAAAAGATGCAGTTAAAGAACCTAAGCTGAGCAAGTTGGGCTCTGATGCCTGGAAAACGCTCAAAAATAAGACCAAGAAAAAAGTTAAGGACATAGCATCGGAGCTGATCAAACTTTATGCAAAGCGAAGAGCTTCTGAAGGGTTTGCTTTTCCTGAAGATGGTTATCTTCAGAACGAGCTGGAAGCTTCTTTCATTTATGAAGATACGCCGGATCAGCTAAAAGCCACCAACAACGTAAAGGAGGATATGATGAAATCTTATCCTATGGACAGGTTGATTTGTGGGGATGTAGGGTTTGGAAAAACAGAAATCGCCATCCGGGCCGCTTTCAAGTCGGTCGTAGGGGGTAAGCAGGTAGCTATTTTGGTACCTACAACTATATTGGCCTTGCAACATTACAATAGTTTTAAGAGTCGTTTGGGGCCTTTTAGCGTGACCGTTGACTACGTCAATCGTTTCCGTACAGCAAAAGAAAAGCGAGAGGTTTATGAAAAGCTGAAAGCAGGAGAAATTGATGTAATCATTGGTACACATAGCTTACTCAATAAGCAAGTCGGATTCAAAGACCTGGGTTTGTTGGTGATCGATGAGGAACAAAAGTTTGGGGTAGCAGCCAAGGAGAAGCTTCGTAACCTGAAAGTCAACGTGGATACCCTTACGCTTACTGCAACTCCCATACCCAGAACGCTTCAGTTCTCTCTCATGGCCGCCCGCGATTTATCCATTATGCGCACGCCGCCTCCCAACCGTCAGCCCATACACACGGAAGTTCGCACGTTCAATGATGAGCTGGTAAAAGAAGCTATTTATTTCGAAATCAATAGAGGAGGGCAGGTTTTTTTTGTGCACAACAGAGTAAAAAATCTGCTGGATATTGCGGCCATGATCAGGCGCCTCTGCCCCGATGTGGATGTAGCTATAGCGCATGGGCAAATGGAGCCCAAAAAGCTGGAGCAAACACTTCTGGATTTTATTGACAGAAAATTTGACGTGCTGGTTTGTACCAATATTATTGAGACAGGACTGGATATTCCAAGTGCCAACACGATGATCATTAACAATGCCCATCAGTACGGGATGAGTGATCTCCACCAGCTCAGAGGAAGAGTAGGACGTTCCAACAAAAAAGCCTACTGCTACTTGTTCAGTCCGCCGCCTACTGTGTTGACTGCCGAGGCGCGTAAGCGGCTAAAGACGCTTGAAGAGTTTTCTGATCTTGGCAGTGGCTTCAATATTGCTATGAAAGATCTGGATATTCGTGGAGCGGGGAATTTGCTGGGCGCTGAGCAAAGTGGGTTTATTGCAGATATTGGATACGAAACTTATCAGAAGATCCTTGAGGAGGCCGTTCACGAACTCAAGGAAGGTGACTTTAAGGAGTTGTTTAAAGAAGAATTAGAAAAAAATCGCAACTATGTCCGGGAAGTTCAAATTGATACTGATGTAGAAATGCTGATTCCCAATGAATATGTGAGTAGCATACAAGAACGACTCAGCTTGTATACGCAATTGGATAAACTGGAAAATGAAGAAGAAATCGAGCATTTTCAAAACCTTCTTCGGGACCGTTTTGGAAAAATTCCCAGAGAAGTTATCGAACTATTCGAGGGCTTGCGTTTGCGCTGGCAATGCAAAGCACTTGGCTTTGAGCGATTAATCCTGAAAAACAGGAAGTTGCGTTGCTACTTTGTGGAGAATCCACAATCGCCCTTTTATGAGAGTGAATTGTTCATGAAAATTGTTCAGTACGTCAACGCAAACGGAGAAGAAAAAGGGTTGAGCTTTAAAAAATCTCACAAGCACTTCATTATGATCAAATCTGGTGTGAAGGGACTCAGAATGGCTAAAAATCTATTGCAGGAGATCAGGGAAAGAGCGGAGCCAGTAGAGGCTACCGCGAGCTAAGAGTAGTATGTAAATGAAAAGGTAGGCCCATCAATGGTAAGATTTATCCATTCCGACTTTTTCAGGAGGCTATTTCTTGAAAAATAGCCCCCTGAAATGTCAGACTTGTTTCCAAAAAGTAAGGTCTTTACTTCGGCATGTTACTTTTCTGCCGGATTCATTACTTTTCCGATGAATAAAATACTGCCAGTTTGATTTTCCCTAATTAAAAACAGAAATGGTCGGTCCAGGACAACAAATGGTATAGTTGGCACAGAAGTTTCTATTATGCTGATTGAGGTAACAGCAGCACCTTCCGTTCCTTCTTCATTGACTTCAATGAATGTCTTGTGAATGGCTTCATCAATACTAAGCTCAGCTTCTGCTATATTTCTGAAACTGGCAATACCCGGCATAAACGCCTTTGGCATTCCAAGATCAGATAAAGCGTCATTAAGTTTAACTTTATAGTCTAACTTAAATTTGGGCATGCCAAAAAATATTGGAGTAGTATCCAGCCGGAAGTCCTCAATCCAATCGGTAGAACTACTGGGAATACTATTGATCAACTCATTCATACTAACCTGTTCATCCGGTAAAATGACAGTCATAGAAAAAATAGAATCACCGTAGGCCAAGTCTACAGCTTGGAAATTCTCTCCATTTAAGTATGGCAGGGTAATTTTTCCATGA
Organism: uncultured Saprospiraceae bacterium; assembly: GCA_964628385.1. Taxonomy (GTDB): domain Bacteria; phylum Bacteroidota; class Bacteroidia; order Chitinophagales; family Saprospiraceae; genus JANQPA01. The sequence goes on along the minus strand of CAZVOD010000001.1, from coordinate 29,088 downwards.
GACATGAAATCTGTATTCACCGTACTTCCATCTTCTTTGAAAAATGTCTGAGCAAATGTCTGCTCCGGATTAAAGGGTTGTTGCCACGCTCCTTTGAAATATAATGCATTAATAAGGTACATAACAGCATTGGCTGGTATCTGATCAACAATCTCTTCTATCAAGCCATTAGTCTGGTTATCTACCCAGCCATTGATCATGTCTTTGGCTTCTGGACTGAGAAAGTCTATTTCTCGGACCTCACTGTCGTAGAAGGTTTGATTAGTGCTAATAAATTCATCCTTTATATTGTAGCCTTGACGATACCAAATGGAGTTGGCAATATTGAAAGTAATATCCTGAGGATCCAGATTAGGTACATTTTGTAAGTATGACTGCTGGGCAGCATTCATTTGTTCGGTAGTCCAGTCTTCAAGGTTCATCGTTGCCTTCATTTCCTGGTAGGTGTCATCCTGCGCACCGTTAGTAGTTATAGCTACAGCCATGCTAATACTGACGGGGGAGATGATAATGTTCTCCTCCTGTTGATCTTCTTCCAGTTTTTTAAGGAGAGACCAGCCCATTTCGTTGGTAGAAAGATTGAGGTCACACAGGCTTTTTTCCTCGTTGCAAAGGCTGGGGTTTTCGGGAGTTCTAATTGTGGTATCAGAATCTGATTCACAAGCCGATAGCCATAGCCCCAATATGGCCAGGCACAAATAGATTACATTTTTCATTTTCAAATGGTTTTGATCAATTAAAACGAGGTTTGTAGGTATTTCCCTAAATATCAGACCTTTACTTTGGGTTATTACATGACATGAAAAAAGACAGGTCTGTTTCAATTCTAAAAGGTAAGACGTATAAACGCCAATCAGGGGTTGGGTAAGAAGCTTAGTGAATTTGGGGCGGTTTTTGGTGGAAATGCCGGCCTATTTAAATTCCTGTAGGCTGGTAGAGATACTTAGGTGATTAACGCCTCCGGCAATATGATAAATCATGTGGCCATAGCTGATTCTGAAGCGGTTCACTTTAAAGCCAACGCCAAAAGTAAAGCCCGCCAGGCCACCAAACTCTTGTACTATCAAATCCTGACGTAAAAAGTTATTATATCCAAACCGCAGTCGGAAGTTTTCCTGTTTTCCGATTAACAACTCCCCGTTGAAGATAAAATGGCGAAAAAGGTTTTGGAGAAAAACCGAATTATTACCACTGCTTGAACCATCGCTAATAAAAATAGTACTTTCTTCCAGGTTGGGATCATCAAAAAGTAGATTCCAGCGCTGTAGATTATGATAGATGATGGAAAACCGAAATGGCAAGTAGCGTAGTCGTTTAGAAACTCCAATTTGGATTTCAAAAGGTAGCAACTCGGTATTGTTGGGCGTTTCGGTAAAAGTAGATAAAACCGTACCCATATTTTTAAAAACGATAGAGGCGGTGAATCGACTGGCTGTATCCTGATAAGTCAGGCCCACATCAGCAGCAATAGCGCTGGCATTATAGGCTTCAAACTGGGAGGACATGTACTTTAGGTTAGCGCCTAGTCTGACCCGCTCATCGATCATTCTGCCGGCACCGATAGTTGCGGCAACTTCCTGCGGCTGAAAAGTACCCAGAACGTTAAAGAACTCATCTGTAAGCTGCATTTCCCCATAGTTGATATATTGAAAACCGGCATAAAAGGTCGTTTGAAGCTTTTCAGCATAATGTCCGTAAGTAGCAAAGCCATGCTGAATACCTTCAAAATGAAAACTGTGATTAAAGGCTATTTTTTGGTGCATAGCCTGATTCAATAAAGCCGGGTTTCCGTAGGCCAGATTAATATCATCGTCTACTACAGTAATCTGATTGCCACCCAGTGCTGCCAGGCGGGCAGAAGCAGGGAGGTTAACAAATTTAAACAAAAACTCACCTCCAAATTGGGCACTTGCATTAATAGCCAGACAAAGAAAAAGAGCCTGAATCGGGATCAGCTTAGCAATCAGTTTCATATTTATCAGTTTTCTAACTCTTCCGGGCTCTGGTAAAAGCCGGAAGAGTTAAATCGTTTCTACGGGTTTGTGTAAATAACTACACGGTTTCTCTGCTTTGAGCCACCTTATTTCTACCAATACTTTCGTACACAAAACCCTGGTCTTTCATAAAGTCAAGATCATAAAGGTTGCGACCATCAAAGATAATTGGATTCTTAAGCAATTGTTTGAGAACTTTAAAACTTGGCGTGCGGAAGACACTCCACTCCGTGGCAATAGCCAGAGCATCTGCCTCGATAATGGCTTCGTACTGATCTTCCACTAGTTGAACCCGATCTCCGTATACCGCCTTTACATTGTTCATCGCTTCCGGATCGAAGGCCTTGATCTGGGCACCGGCTTCCAGCAGCTCATCGATCATATACAGGGCAGGTGCCTCCCTGATATCATCGGTATTAGGCTTGAACGCCAGTCCCCAAAGGGCAATGGTTTTACCGGTCAGGTCATTACCGAACTGCTCCTTAATTTTTTGAACCAACTTAGTGCGCTGGGTGTGATTAACATTTAGAACGGACTTAAGTATTTTAAAATCATACTCGCTCTCTTCCGCTGTTTTGGCCAGGGCCTGCACATCTTTAGGGAAGCAGCTACCTCCAAATCCTATTCCCGGGAAGAGAAACCTCTTGCCGATTCTACTATCGCTGCCCATGCCCATGCGGACCATATCTACGTTTGCTCCAACTTTTTCACACAAGTTGGCGATTTCATTCATAAAGGTAATCCTGGTAGCCAGGTAAGAGTTGGCTGCATATTTAGTCATTTCCGCTGAGCGCTCGTCCATAAAGTAGATGGGGTTACCCTGACGAACGAAAGGCTCGTACAACAGCCGCATAATCTTGCGGGCTCTTTCAGCAGTAGTACCAATAACGACCCTGTCTGGCTTTAGAAAATCATCCACCGCCACTCCTTCGCGTAAAAACTCTGGGTTAGATACCACATCAAACAAGTCTTCGCTGAGGTTTTGTGCTAGTATGGCATGTACCTTCTCGGCCGTACCTACCGGGACCGTACTTTTATCAACAATTACTTTATAGTCGGTTATCATGTGGGAAAGCTGTTCGGCTACCCCAAGAATGTAAGATAAATCAGCAGAGCCATCTCCTCCCGGAGGAGTGGGCAATGCAAGAAATATAACTTCTGCATCTTTTATACCTTCTTCCAGGCTGGTCGTAAAGTGTAAGCGACCCGCTCTGGTATTTCTTTCAAACAATATGTCGAGGCCGGGTTCGTAAATCGGGATTTCTCCATTTTTCATACGCTCCACTTTTCTGGCATCGATATCTACACAGGTAACATTATTTCCTGTTTCAGAAAAACAAGTACCAGTAACTAAGCCTACATATCCAGTACCAACTACAGCTATGTCCATAATCTTTTAGTTTTTAGGTTTTGTTGAAATTGTGAGAACAAAATTAGTAATAATATTACTCAAAAACTGTTAGTGTATGCATGGCCTAAAAAAATCCCATATTTATAGGCTAAGCGGCATATTTTCAAGTAAACGGAATAACTAATATCGCTCCCAAATAAACAACCAACGAAATCTAAAAAGCAACTATTTTGTTCATCAATATGTAAGATTCAATTACTCGCTTTATCGATGCCCAAATGGTTAACAAATATTGCTTTTTCTTTTCCGGTCAGATTGCTCATTCTCCATTTCAGAAGTAACCTGCTGCTTATTACGCTTTGGATATTTCTGGTTTTATTAATATCGGGAGCCCTGGGCAGGGAGTTGGGTTTTTTGTATTTGTTTTTGGAGCCAGAATATTTAAATGAAGTAAATTTCTGGAGTTTCTTTGTGGTTGGCCTGGCTTTCGGAGGCTTTTTGATGACCTGGAACCTCACTACTTATTTACTTTGTGCTCATTATTTTCCTTTTCTGGCTAGTCTTCATCATCCCTTTACCAAATTTTGTCTCAATAATCTTATCATACCCATTACCTTTCTGATATTTTATCTGGTGGATATTATACGTTTTCAGTTTTCTTACGACTACTGGACGCTGGAAAATATCTTTTACCACACGATTGGGCTGATCACAGGAATGCTCAGTTTGCTGATTTTCTATTTCCTGTATTTTTACTACACCAACCAGGATATCAGCTCTTTTGAGGATAAAGAAGAACCGGAAGAACTAGAGGAACAGAATATTATCAGTCCGGGAAGGCGCAAGGTTGACCTGGAATACATCAAGATGGATGCTAACCGGCAAAGGGTTGATTATTATTTTGCAGAATCCCTAAGAGCCAGGCGGGTGAGAAGTGTTGCGCATTATGATGTGAGTATGATGAAGAGAATTTTTCGCCAAAACCACCTCAATGCATTGGTCATTCAGCTAATTACTATTTTTGTGCTCTTCACGCTGGGGTCTTTGATGGATTTTGCTCTTTTCCGGATTCCAGCCGGAGCTAGTCTTTTCATATTTGTGAGTGTCATTACGGCTATCGTGGGGGCTATTACTTATTGGTTTGATGAATGGAGAAACAGCGTTAATATTCTCATTTTGATCGCCATCAATTTTTTTACCAGCTTCAAAACGCTGAATCACACTAATAAAGCCTACGGTCTGAATTATACAACTGAAGCTGCAGCGTACAATTATGAGAAACTTAAGGCGTTTTGTGCATCCAATCGCATAGAAAAAGACAAAGAAGCAACTATTGAAATATTAGAAAAATGGAAGGAAAAAAATACAGGCAATGCTACCACCAGGCCTAAAATGATATTTATCGGAGTGACCGGCGGGGGCCTGCGCTCAGCGAGCTGGACGGTAAAAGTCATGCAGCACCTCGACAGTCTGACGCAAGGACAACTGCTGGACCAAACAGTCTTGATGACGGGCGCTTCCGGGGGCATGCTGGGCCTTTCTTACATGCGAGAGCTTCACTTGAGAAGGCAACTCAAGCAGCGTGTAGATTTCTATTCGGACGAGCATTTCGAAAATATATCTACAGACTTGCTCAACTCTTTGGCTTTTACCATGGTATCTAACGATCTTTTTTTGCCGCTTACCCAATTCAAAGTTGGGGAGCATTTGTATCGCAAAGACCGGGGGTATATTCTCGAGCAGCAGTTCAATGAAAATACAGATAACATTCTGGACAAACCCATATCTGCTTATCGGGAAGCGGAACGGGAAGGGATGATACCCATGATGTTTTTGACGCCGTCCATTGTTAATGATGCACGGCGGCTGATTATCTCTGCTCAACCGGTATCCTACATGATGATAGCCCCTCTTGGCATTGAATATCCTGATCTGGTAGAGGTGGATGCTGTGGATTTTGGTTGGTTATTTGAAGAGCAGGAAGCTGACAGTCTGTTGTTTACTTCTGCATTGAGGATGAGTGCTACCTTCCCCTATATTTTACCCAATGTACACTTACCTTCCCAGCCGGAAATAGAGGCCGTTGATGCTGGTTTTTTGGATAATTATGGGTTACTTTCGGCTGCAAGGTTTATTCAGGTATTTAGGGGCTGGATTGAAGAAAACACAGGAGGAATTATTTTTCTACAGATTACGAGTTCCTCTCAGTATACTGATATTGCTCCCAGCGAAAACAAGGGGGCGATAGAAACGATATTCAATCCTATAGGTATTGCCGGGCAGATATTTAGTTTACAGGAATACGAGCAGGATAATAGCCTGGGGTTCATTTATGATTTATTGGGAGAAGAAAACTTTAACTTCGTTCAATTTACATTTGATCCGGGTGAAGATGATAAGATAAAGGCTTCTATTTCCTTTCACCTGACTGCCCAGGAAAAGAAAATGATTGAGGAGGAAATCAATACGCCTTTCAATAGGTCCCAGGCCGGACAACTGCTCAAGCTACTGGAAGAATAAGCAAACTTTAGTACGACAATAAACATTCTAGAAACAAAAAATAACAGCAATGACTAACATTGATCCTAAAACCATGGAAAAAGGCATTAGTTACGATGCCTACATGGAGTTGATGCAACAATTAACGGAAGAAAATAAAACAACGGGCGAAAAACAAACAGGGGCTTTAATCAACTTTACAGCCCTGAATGCTAAGCGTATGAATCGCCTGAACAGAACCATAAAGCTTCAGGAAGAAACCATTAAGCTTCTAAGCGAAATAGAAGAACCGGTGGCTATCCTTGTACTTACTGAGTCATGGTGTGGTGACGCAGCTCAGGTATTACCGACACTCAACAAGATGGCCATGCATATGCCCAACGCGACACTGAGGCTGCTAATGAGAGACGAGAATCCGGAATTAATGGATGCTTTTCTTACTAATGGAGCTCGCTCTATTCCAAAAGTTATTATTGTGAACGAACGCAACCGAGAGGTTATCGGTACCTGGGGACCACGCCCGAGTGAATTGCAAAATATGGCGATGGAAAATAAGGCAGAGCGTGAAAAGGAGAATGATTCGGAAAAGAAAAAAGCGCTGTATGATGTCTTTAATGTCGTTTTACAAAAGTGGTATAATACGGATAAGGGAAAAAGCACCCAGAAAGAATTCCTACAGGTACTTTCTGATGCCGTAAAAGCGCTGGAAGTGTAGGTTATTATAAATACAACAGCGGCTGGTCTTAAGCGCGTGTTTGGAGTTTACCCTCTGGCCTGCGAAACAAGTCTATTGAATTCCAAACACGCTCTTATTCCGTTAACCCGCGTAGTAGATGCGGTATATCACGTTGGCATAGTCGTCTGATACCAGCATAGAACCATCCGGTAAAAATTCAATATCTACAGGTCTACCCCAGGCCTCATCTGCCTGTTCATCCAACCATCCTTCCGCAAAAGCTTCATAAGCGTTTGCCTTTTGATTTTCATCGAGTGATACTAAAGAAACCTGATAACCGATTTTTTTACTCCTGTTCCAGGAACCGTGTTCTGCCAGTAATATTTGTCCTACATATTCTTCGGGAAACTGACCGGCGGTATAAAACTCAACCCCTAGTGGCGCTGTATGCGGCCCAAGCTTTTGTACGGGAGCTGTAAATTCGGAGCATTCTGCCAGATGGCCAAATTCTTCATCCGGCAAGTCACCCTGATGGCAAAATGGATATCCAAAGTGCATGTCATCCCTAGGGGCACGGTTAAGCTCACAAGCTGGTATATCATCACCAAGCCAGTCTCTTCCATTATCCGTAAACCAAAGTTCTTTATTTTCGGGGTGCCAGGTAAAGCCGACGGTATTCCTGATACCTTTTTGTACAATTTCCAGGTTGCTACCGTCAGGGTCCATCCTGGTGATAGAACAGAAAATGGGATCATCCGGGTTACAAATATTGCAGGGGGCTCCTACCGGAACATAAAGTTTATCATCCGGACCGAAAGCTATGAATTTCCATCCGTGATGTGTCTCTGTCGGATAGTCCGCATAGATGACTTCGGGTTGTGGTGGGTTCGCCAGGTTATTTTCAATATCCCTAAACTTCAGAATTCTGCTGACTTCCGCTACATACAAATCACCATTTCTGAATGCTACCCCATTGGGCATTTTTAATCCGGTAGCCAGAACAAATATTGTATCCGCCAGCATATCTCCATTTTCATCACGAATAGCATAAACACTGCCTTTCCCTCGAGTACCTACAAACAAGGTACCGTTGGGAGATAAATCCATAGAGCGGGCATTTTCTACACTATCAGCAAAAACAGAGATTTTGAATCCTTCAGGTAATTTGATCTTATCCAGAGGAAGCCCAGCTGTATAATCACTTTCAATGATAGTGGCCTTGTTATTTGCCTTTTCTTCCGGGTTGGTCTCATTAGAACAGGCTACTACTGCGATAATGAACAGTAGAAGTAGTAAAGAAAATCTTACTTGACTCATTTTATTGACTTTTTCCCGTTAATTTAGGAAATATCATTTTATAAAACCAGCCAATTACTGTAAGCGTCCCGTAAAAAGCCAGGTTATTCGCTACCGGGAGTTCAGTCGTTTGAGCTCCGGATAATCCTTAATGAAATTGGGATATTCTTCAACGGTTACCTGCCGGCCATCGATGAACGGCGTAATTTTTCCAACGGTATCTTTTCTTTTTTTGAGCTTTTTCCAGTATTCGTAAGCTGTTTCGTAACTTCTAAATTCCCCAACAAAGTATAGATAGTTATTGGTGGCTTTTTCTATCATCTGATAGTCGCATTTTTCAAATAATTTATCCTCAAAACTGGTATTAGAGCGTTCAAAAAGAATTTTGAATACCAGTTCATTTTCCTGGACCTGCACTTTACTCAGTGGTTTATACTGGAACCTCAACGGCACACCGTTTTTTTCCAAAATATTAAAATCAATAGCAAAGGGTTGTCTTTTAAGCTCGTCAACCAGGTCAGCTTCAAAGCCCCTGAGCATAATGCTGGAAGCATCTACATCATTGCGCTCCAGGTAAGTTGCTACTCTCTCGGCCTGCAGAATAGCACTGTAGAGGCGGTCGCTGGTGCTGCTGCCCATATTGGAATAAACAGAAACCAGGACTTTTAGCTGTGGGTATCTTTTGAGTAGCTCTTTTATCAAATTCAGCTGCTGCTGGTTCTCACCTTTGAGCACTTCATCTATATTGCTGAATGACATCTTTGGCAGGTCTATCACGCCACCACGCGGAAACTCGAACCCCTGGCGATCACCTCTGACCGGCCGGGGAGGCGTGTTACTGTAATTTTCTGCCACTGTACTGCGAGCAGCAGGCCGATTAGCGTAATTACTGCGGCCATTGGGCCGGTTGTCAGCAAGGTAACTGGCCGGAGCCTCATTAGTGATCAGCTCATCATTAAAGTAGGCAATGTAAATGTCTCTTTTGCCATAACCATCTTTTCGCGATGAGGAAAAAAAGGCACTATAACCATCGTTACCAAACTTGAAGTAGGCGTCGTTAGCCGCTGAATTTAAAGGTAAGCCAAGATTGATACCGGGAAGCCAGCGGTTTCTTTCTGTATCGTAGAAGGCTTTTAAGATATCCAGTCCTCCAATGCTCTTCTCCGGATTGTTAGTACTAAAATACAACTCCCGGCCTCCGTTAGCCAAAAACGGCGTTACTTCGTCGTAGGGAGAATTAACCTGGGGGCCAAGATTTTTGGGGATAGACCATTGCCCGTTTTTGCGCATAGAAATAAATAAGTCCATTCCTCCATATCCTCCCATTGTGTTGCTCGAAAATACCACCACATTCTCGTTGTAAAAGTGTGGGATCGTATGATCAGCTGTGGCTTCTACCGGCCCCAAAAAAGGGATAGTACTCATGATCCTGCTGTCACTTTGTTGGAAAGTATCTACCATGATTCGACCACCACTTTTGTTATATCCCTGGTAGTAGTACATTTTTTGACCACTTGGGCTGACGCTGATAATTACCTCGTTGAGGTTGGTATTAATTTGATAGTGAAGGGCGGTGGGAAACTGCCATTTTCCCAATTTATTGAGGCAATAATAGATATCCGAACTGAAGTTACCGTACAAATCGTCCGGTTGCCCGTATTTATTTCTGGAGCCACCGTTATTGCCCCGTCGTGAAGAGCTGAAGTACAGTTTGTTTTCGTAGTTCGGACTGGGAATTGGTCCAAATTCGTCATCAGGGGTGTTGATGAGTTCTCCCAGGTTTTCGATAAAGGCCCCGGATTGTCCGAATTGTAAACGCAGGCCATTGGCGCAACGCTTGATATCTTCCATTATAAGGTCTCGATGCGGGTGGTTTTGCGCTACCGACTTGAGGTAGGACTTATAAAAATCAACGGCTTTATTGAATTGATGGCTGGCATGGTATACTTTCCCCAAATAAAATAACACCTCTGAAATAGGTGTCTTGTCTCCCTGAAGCAGAGATTGAAAGCGGCTTTCTGCTTCTTCAAGCTTATTGAGCTGATAAAGGCATAAGCCGGACAGGAACGCGCCTTCTTCGTCCCGCCTCAAATCCAGAGGCCTGGATTCCAGTAAGTCCAGAGCGTATCGATAATTACCGGCCAGGCAAAGTTGTTTTACTTGTCTTTTAATTTGAGGCCAGTCATTCTGAGCCTGAGCTGATGGGTGGTAAGCCAGAAGGCTTAAGCCTATGATTAGCAGGAGTGTAAATGTACTTCGCATCATTTTGGGTTATGATTTTATATCAGGTAAAAGTTATACTACAATGATGAAATGCAATATGCATTGGGTATCAATGAATACTACGTAGATTACGATTATTAAGAGCGTTTTTGGAATTTGCTTTTGATGGCGAAAATACATTTGGGCTGATGAAAATGAAGCTATTTTTGAGTTTCATAGCAGGGCTATGGATCGAAAAAAAGCTGAAATATCTTGTCCCGCTGAAAGCGGGAAGCATTATTCTAAATGTATTTGCAGGCCAAAGGGTAAAATCCAAGCACGCTCTAAGTCAGTGGATAAATGCCAAAATTTATTTGACGTGCGGGAAGCCTTAAATACGATTCAAATATATTAATAAAGGTAGGCTTTATCAAGAGCCATTCCAATAACCGGGAAGTGGGAAGGGGAAATAACTCCCCGCCATGGATTGATTGGCGGGGAATCAATAGCGTATTAAATAGCTCTGTTTATATCAAATTGTTCCAGGTAATCGGCTACACGGCGTACAAAAGAACCGCCAAGTGCTCCATCTACAACCCTGTGGTCGTAGGAATGCGAAAGGAACATCTTATGCCTTACTGCGATGAGGTCGCCGTGTTCTGTTTCTACTACAGCGGGTTTTTTCTGAATAGCCCCCGTAGCTAGAATAGCCACCTGTGGTTGATTGATAATTGGAGTACCCATTACATTACCAAATGTGCCAACATTGGTAATCGTGTAAGTACCATCCTGGATCTCTTCAGCTTTCAGCTTGTTTTCGCGGGCTCTTCTGGCCAGATCATTAACGGCTTTAGTCAATCCTAATAAGTTGAGGTGATCTGCATTTTTAATGACTGGAACGATGAGGTTGCCAGACGGTAGGGCCGCTGCCATACCGATATTGATGAATTTCTTTTGGATGATATTATTACCTTCCAAAGAGATATTAATCATGGGGAAGTCTTTGATTGCCTTTACGACAGCCTCCGCGAAGATCGGTGTAAATGTTATCTTTTCTCCATACTTCTCCTGGAATGACTTTTTAATTTTATTTCGCCAATTCACAATATTGGTGACATCTGCTTCCACAAAAGAAGTTACGTGGGGAGAGGTCTGAACCGATTTTACCATATGCTCAGCAATGAGCTTCCTCATACGATCCATCTCTATAATCTCTGTAGCACCACCATTCATTGTACTGCTAGTAGCAGCAGTGGGCTGTACGGACGGCGCTGTAGGAGCTTGTTGGGTAGTTGGTTTGGGCGGAGTGGGTTGTACTGGTTGTTGATATGGCGTTGATTGTGGTGCTTGGCGATGCTCAAGATAAGCCATGATATCATGTTTGGTCACTCTGCCCTGGCTGCCCGTACCCGTTATGTTTTCGAGTTCACTAAGCGATATATTCTCTTCTTTAGCAATATTCTTAACAAGTGGAGAGTAGAAGCGAGTGCTTTGTGAATAATCAGAACTTTCCTGCTCAGCTCCGGCCAAAACTGGCTCGCGCTTTTCTACTACAGGTTCCGCCTGACCATTAGCATTAGAAGAGTGCTCTGATTGTTTATTTTCCCCAGTAGCCGGGCTATCTTTAGGAACTGCTTCTTCCCCTTCGGTAGTAATAATAGCGATTACTTTTCCGATTTCGACCACGTCATTTTCCTGGTATAAAATCTCTGAAATGATTCCACTTGTGGGAGAGGGCACTTCAGAGTCTACTTTGTCAGTTGCAATTTCCAGAATGGTTTCATCTTCTTCTACACTATCTCCCACATTCTTGGCCCAGTTAAGAATGGTCGCCTCCATGATACTTTCACCCATTTTGGGCATTATTAGTTCTACTTGTGCCATATACCGTGCGTTGTAATTTGGTTAAATTATATCTGCTTTTATACCTTCCTGATTACTCCCAGCAGGCTAAAAGCAGAACGGCCAACTTTTTATCTCTAGCCTCATAAACAAAGAAGATTATTTGGCTAGAGTGGTTCGAAATACCCTTTGAAAAAATTTAATTTTCTAAGCTCGCCGCCATTATTTGGTTGAGTTAATTTTTTCGTCCCAAAATTAGAGTAATTCAGTTGCTAAAACAAGTAACCAGGATAGAATAGTGCGGACAATTTTTATGCTTATGCCAATGATTTTTAGCCACTTATAATTTCGGTAGCTCAATCTTTCGATCATCTATGTGGCTGGGGCAGATATTTTCAAGATATCCTCTTGCATATCATAGTGCTCCAGCAAAAATTCTCTTATCAGGTTGAGGGCATAAGTACTTGAATATTGGATGTTCTTAATTCTGTCTTTGCCTGATTTGAGCAACCTTGTCTTGATATTTTGACCGTCTCCTACGGCCATCCAAACTGTTCCTACTGGTTTTTCGGGGCTTCCTCCTCCCGGGCCTGCAATGCCGGAAATAGATAAGACCAGGTCAGTACCCAGTGCTTTGAGCCCTCCGTTAACCATTTCAATTACTGTCGCTTCACTAACCGCTCCGTGTTGCTTTAGGCTGGCTTGCGAAACATCTAAATGTTTTATTTTCATTTCATTGGAATAAGCAATAATGCTTCCCGAATAGTAAGAAGATGATCCTGCAACGGAGGTCAGTAAATGAGCAATGTAGCCCCCTGTACAGCTTTCGGCGGTACCCACTGTGAGTTGCTTAGACTTTAGCATTTGGCCTATAGCCACTTCGAGATTGATCTCCCCAAAGCCATAGATATATTCTTTTAGCCGTTCCACAACTGCCGCTTCCACTTCGTTGAGCGACTGCTGAAGTATAGCTTCTTCAGCGCCTGTAGCTGTGAGTCTTATCTTTACTGCTCCTAAATTCGGCAAATAGGCCAGTTTCACATGCTCAGGCAGATTGTCCTCGATATCTTCGATCTTTAAAGCCAGACGAGATTCTCCTTCTCCTACCGTTCTGATCACTCTGTGAAATATGGGCTGCCCTTTAAATTGACTGGTAAGACGAGGGATAATCTCATGTTCTATCAGGTATTTCATTTCATAGGGTACACCAGGCATCGATACCAGTACCTTACCTTTGTAATCAAACCACATACCTGGAGCTGTACCCATCTTATTGGTCAATAACTGTGCATTTGAAGGCATAAAGCACTGTAAGCGATGCGCATCTGTACTCTTGCGGCCCCATTTTTCAAAAAGCTTAAGTATCTTGTCGTAAGTAGCCTGGTGGAAAGTCAATTCAACATCAAAAAACTCAGCTACTGCCTTTTTGGTGACATCGTCTTTTGTGGGGCCCAGGCCACCTGTCATGAGCACTACATCTGCTGTTTCGAGGCTTAGGGTGAGTCCTCTTTTTATATCTTCCAACTCATCAGCAACAGAAAGTACTGATTTTACGTGTGCTCCAATGAGGTTGAGCTGCTGGCCCATCCAGGCTGAGTTTGTATCTATAGTTTGGCCGATAAGAATCTCATCACCAATGGTTAGTATATTTACTTTCATGTTAAATCATTCTTATTTCTTTCAAATTGAAAGTTTTTATTGCTCCGTTTGTTGCTACAATCAACCGACCTGCTTCATCAACAGCTGTGATTGTACCCTTAAAGCGATTCCCCGAGGTATCCTCAAACCATCTAGAAACGTCTCTGTTGTAGAGGTGCTTTTTGTATTGTTGATAAATTTCAGCGAACCTGCGCCGCTGCAGTTGCAAATAAAATTTATCCAGGCAAACACACAAATCAAGGCATAGTTCCTGGAGGTTGTAGTCTTGTTCCTCCATGGCAGCCAGTGATGAAGCGTTTGCGAGGGCATCGGGAAAAACTCTTTGGTTAATGTTCAGGCCTATTCCAACAACAGAACAATTAATTTGATTAGAAGTAAGTACATTTTGTATCAAAATACCGCCTACTTTCTTTTCGTCAATATATATATCGTTGGGCCACTTGACATTAACCCTCTTTTTAGTGTACATTGTAAAGAGCTGACGGGCAGCCAGAGCTACTGCCTGGCTCAAGTAAGTTTGTTCTTTGGGCTTGAGAAAAGTCGGAAAAAGAACTGTACTGAAAGCAATATTCCTATAAGGCTCGCTCAGCCACCTATTGTTAGATTGCCCACGACCTTTTGTTTGGCAAAATGTATAATACACCGTTCCTTCTTTCACCGAATGGTCTTTTAGCTGATCAAAAGCAAAGTCGTTAGTTGATGTGCATTGTGGAAGTTCTTGTAAAACCTTTCCAACAAATTGAACTTTTTTTGTGGGCAAGAAGTAATATTTTAAGTACTTTTATAAAAATTTTAAAGCTAAACATTTTTGCAAAACTAATAAAAACTTAATTTGAATTCACAAGTAAAGCTCACAAAACAAAAGCTCTCCAATGAAGAATTGAACGATTTAATCATTGACAGTATCCAGGATATCAAAGGGAAAAATATTGTTAAGCTGGATTTAAGACACCTCGAAGATGCTCCGGCAGAATTCTTTGTCATTTGTGAGGGGGATTCTAACACTCAAGTGAAAGCCATTTCAGAAAATATTACCAAACGACTCAAGTCAGAAGCTTCTTTGATGCCTTCTCATGTGGAAGGGACCAAGAATTCTTTATGGATTTGTGTAGACTACTTCACTACGGTTGTCCATATTTTTTACAAGGAAACACGTCATTTTTATGAGTTGGAAGACTTGTGGGGGGATGCGACTTTTACAGAATATGAAAGTTTGTAGGTCAAAAAGTAAAATTAGTCGATTAGCGGCAACGAAACGTTGATTGAAGCGTTCATATAGAAAAAATAATCTACACTGCCGCAGAAGCGCTTGTAGAAACGTGAAAGTCCGTTTTTTCGGAATCCATAATAGCTGATTCCACTTCACCTGGGCACTTTCAGAATTCTTAATGAACAGGGATTCCAATGTGTTGGAAGCATACGAAATCTTAACTTTTCGCTTTCAAACCTTTAGAGAAATGATCAGTTGTAGTGGTGTCGTTTTTTAAAGGCTCAAAAAGCTAACGTAAAAGAGGAAAATGGAAAATAGAAGAAATAACAAACCTGGAAATTCCAAATTTAATTTTTGGATTTACGGTGTAATAGCCCTTGCCTTACTAGGGGTTCAGATTTACAGCATCTCGCAAGCCAGCCAGCCTGAGAAGGATTTACAATGGTTGGAGGGTATAGTGGCCGACGGAGATGTTGAGAAAATTCATGTGATAAATGAACAATACGCATATATTTTCATAAAAGAAGATTCTTTATCTAAGAAAAAGTATAAAACTGCTACTGAAAGTAATTTTGGCAATTCTCGTCACCACTATTGGCTGGAAATAGGACCAACAGAGCTCTTTTATAACCGTATATTGAAAGTTCAGGAAGAAGCCGGTATTTCTAAGGATGAGCAGATATATCCCACCCCTAAGACCAAACAAAGCTGGCTTGGGCCTTTGCTTCAGTGGGTGCTGCCTTTGTTGATCATTGTTTTAATTTGGATCTTCATCATGCGTCGTGTTAGTGGTGGTGCAGGAGGTCCTGGTGCTCAAATTTTCAATATCGGTAAGTCAAAAGCCACGCTTTTTGACAACAATGCAAAAGTATCTGTCACATTTAAGGATGTCGCAGGGTTGGATGAAGCGAAGGAAGAAGTAATGGAAGTGGTAGACTTTCTGAAGCATCCAAAAAAGTATACAGCACTGGGTGGTAAAATACCTAAAGGCGTATTGCTGGTAGGCCCTCCCGGTACAGGTAAAACACTACTGGCAAAAGCAGTAGCCGGAGAAGCGGGTGTACCATTCTTCTCCATATCTGGATCAGACTTTGTCGAAATGTTCGTCGGTGTAGGTGCCTCGAGAGTAAGAGATCTTTTTAAGCAAGCGCGGGAAAAGGCCCCTTGTATAGTCTTTATAGATGAAATCGATGCCATCGGTAGAGCAAGAGGAAAGTCTAATTTCCAGGGCGGCAATGATGAAAGAGAAAACACTTTGAATCAGTTGCTGGTAGAAATGGATGGTTTCTCCACTGATAAAGGGGTAATCTTGATGGCTGCCACAAATCGCCCCGATGTACTGGATCGCGCTTTATTGCGCCCGGGCCGTTTTGACCGCCAGATTGGGATTGACCGTCCGGATTTGAAAGGGCGTGAAGCTATATTCAGAGTACACCTCAAGCAAGTAGTGACCTCATCAGAAGTTGATCCCGTTAGCTTAGCAGAAATGACACCGGGATTTGCTGGGGCAGATATCGCCAACATTTGTAACGAAGCAGCTTTGGTTGCTGCTCGGCGTAACAAAAAGGCCATCGATATGGATGACTTTAACTACGCTCTGGATAGAGTGATTGGAGGTTTGGAGAAGAAAAATAAGCTGATTTCACCCGAAGAAAAAAAGATCATTGCATACCACGAAGCTGGTCACGCTATTTGTGGCTGGTATCTAGAGCATGCCTCTCCTCTCGTAAAAGTAACTATTGTGCCTAGAGGCATAGGAACACTGGGGTATGCGCAATATCTTCCCAAGGAAGAATACATTACCAGAACGGAGCAATTGCTGGACCGCATGTGTATGACCTTTGGCGGTCGTGCTGCTGAGTCTATCGTGTTTGGCAAAGTATCCACTGGTGCTCAAAATGACCTAGATCAGGTAACAAAGATGGCCTACTCCATGATATCTATCTTTGGTATGAATGAAAAAGTAGGTCAGGTATCTTTCTATGGTATGCAAAGCGAACAATTTAATAAGCCCTACTCTGATGTCACAGCATCAATGATCGATGAGGAAGTTAGAAAGCTGGTTGAGTCTCAATTTAGTAGAGCCAAAGAATTACTGAGTGAGCGCAGAGAAGAGTTGGAGAAGTTGGCTAACGCATTACTAGAAAAAGAGGTACTCCTCAAATCTGATGTGGAAAGGTTGATTGGACAGCCCCTATCAGATATGAAAGGTAATGCTAAGGACAATGGCATGCACGAAGAAACTGGAGAGCCAAGTAATAACAAGGTTTCCTAATAATTAATTAGGGTTTATTACTGTAAAATAAAAAAGCGTTTTGGGAATAGGTTTCCCAAAGCGCTTTTTAGTTTTCCTTAGGAATGAGCAATAAATAGATCGCGCTTTTTGACCGAGGAGATTTTGTTCCAAGACAAGGCAGAAAACCTGCCGGCTGGAAGGCGTAGGCAATGCAACACGAAGAAAGGGGATAAAAGGGGCCCCTTTCTGAAGTCGGCGAGGCTTTCTAACGAAGTATTGGGGCAAAAGCCCCCGTCAAAAATGATGAGTTATTTTTTTCTCATTTCTTAGTTTGAAATCTTTTTTTTAATAGGGGATAAGAAAAAACCGCCAGTAGGATAATCCCCCCCCCCAGGTAAAAGCCTGTAGAGCGTTCTTGGTATTCTTTTAGGATAACCCAGGCCAGGATTATACCATATACAGGTTCTAGATTTATAGTTAGCGTAGAAGCATATGCGGAAAGATGCCTGAGGGCTTTTAGAGAAATCACATAGGCAAAAGTAGTACAGAGTAGAGATAAAAGTAAGAGATAGAACAAGTCCTGCGAGTCTGGCCAGAATTTTAGAGTTCGCCCCGGAGTGGCGAGGGCATAAATTGGGATTACCACACTTAAAAATAACCAGGCGCTACCCAACTCCAAAAAAGTAATGCTCATTTCGTCAGCTTCGATGATCAGTTTTTTATTCAGACTAGTGAACAGTGCTGCTAAGAATGCGGCGACCAAACCAACGAGCAGTCCATAAATCAAATCAAAGTCAGAGCCATTTACAATGAGGATCATCCCCGGTATTATCAGGAGGCCCAGTGCCAATTCATACTTATATACAGAACGCTTAATTACAAATGGTTCTATCAGTGCTGAAAAGAAGGAAGTAGTAGCCATAGCTATCAGTGCTGTGGATGCATTAGCCAGCTTAATAGATCCATAGAAACCTACCCAGTGTAGCGCAATGAGTACGCCTATCCCCATATATTTCAGTACGGTTAGTCGCGGTATCTGGCTTAATCTGTTTCTGAGCCTGAATAAAATAGCCAAACTCAAGCTGGTAATAAAAACCCGCCACCATACCAACATTAGGGCATTCAGTTGGATAAGATCCCCTAGTATTGCGGTGAAACCATACAATAAAACGGCTATGTGCAGTTGTAGATAAGCTTTTTGTATCTGATTCATGAACTTTATAAGCTTTATGTCATTTGGTAACTGTCATTGTATTTAACTTGCTTTTGAAGTATACTCCAAAAGGCTACAATGTATTTCACTAAATCAATAATCAATAATTATCTAAACTAAAAAACATCAATTATGGCAGTTGAAGTTGGCTCTCCGGCTCCGGGTTTTATCCTTGTTGACTCAGACAAAAAAGAAGTTTCTCTAAAAAATTACAAAGGACAAAATGTAGTCCTCTTGTTTTTTCCTTTTGCATTCACTAGTGTTTGTACAGAAGAACTCTGTACTATGAGAGATAATATTGCTGATTACGAAGGGTTAAACGCCCAGATACTGGCTGTTTCTGTTGATTCTCCGTTCACTCTGGAGAAATTTAAGAAGGAGCAACAGCTGAACTTTCCGGTCCTTTCTGACTTTAACAAAGAAGTCTCTTCCAATTATGGTGCCCTCTACGAGGATTTCGTTTTTGGACTGAAAGGGGTATCCAAACGTTCAGTATTTGTTATCGATAAAGATGGCGTTATTCGGCACCAAGAAGTTTTAGAAAATGCCGGAGAATTACCGAACTTTGAAGCTGTGAAAGAAACTTTATCTTCTCTGAATTAGTTCGTATATTTATAATAACAATTTAGAAAATATATCCACAGGTTTTATTTGTAAAAGTACGGATACAGTATTAGAGCTTAAAAAAAGTGGAATCACCAATTCTGCTTGCTCCTATACTGTCAGACCTACAGATATGATAGGCATTAGGCTTGTTTTGTAGGGGTAGAATAGTGAAAAGTGAATTATTTTTTTACCACACAAAAGCTTTTTCGCTCAGAAGGGCAGGTCTTCTTTGTAAGCTTTAGACGCGCTAAGCAACTGAAAAAAAGCACAGTGTAGTAGACGACTGAGCGATCCTGAAAGGTGAATGCCCTGTGGGCCTTCAAGCCAAGGAATGCGGCAGCGCTTGGGTTAGCCAAAAATCAGTTTTAACCTATTTTAATACTTGCGAAACAAGTCTATTAATCTAATCGGAGGCCATAGGGTGTCAATTACAAAAACATCCTATAGTTACCCTTGTTTTAGTATAGGATTTGTGCCTAGGCTTATGTCGTCCTAGAGAAATATTATAATATCTTACTCTGATGAGTTAGCCTTTTCGGCAAATTTCCAGGAATTTAAAAAATCAAATCAGTTATTAATGTTGCGTTTTAACTTAATTGAGGCCGCGGAAGAAGAATTACTAGTAGAAGAAGAAGTGCTGGTGGAAGAAGAAGTTACCGATGAAGATATCGGTGAGGATTCACAACTGGTTGTTTACAATGATGATCATAATACCTTTGAATGGGTTATTGATTGCTTCATGGATATTTTAAGCCATTCTCATCAACAAGCGGAACAATTGGCCATGCTTATTCATTTCAAGGGTAAAGCAACGGTTAAAACAGCTCCAAGGCCTGTATTAAAACCAAAGAAAGACGCATTGGTAGACAGGGGCTTATCCGCTGTTATTGAGTAGTATACTATTCCTTTGTGCTCCGAAAGGCTTTTTTTTTCCAAAAAATTCATAGCGTAGTCGGTACTATTCTTTTGGTTTTTACACTATAAAAATGAAAAGAATCTAATATCTATAACCCAAAATTACCGACTATGAAAAAGCAAATCTTGCTCTTTTTCCTAGGTTGTATGTTTTGTAGCCTTGCATACAGCCAGCAGATCATCAAATATCAGCTGAGTGGCCAGGGACAATTTAGCAATTTCCAGGCTTCCTTCTCCGGCAATATGAACTACACTTCTTATGGTGCTTGGGACCAGACCGGCGACTATAAGAAGTTTAAAGGTCAAATTATCATTAAAGGCTATTCTTACACATTTACCTACGAAGGATACACTAATTTGGCCCCTTACCAAGGTAAGCTTTACCTTTCTGACCGCACAGTAGCCATTGAGGTGCTTGATAACTCCAATGGAATGATGTATATCCACGACGGAAGTGGCAGAACTTATAGCCCAGAAGAATACGGGCGATTTACTTCAAATTGGAAACGGTTATAAAATAGCTAGGAGCCTATAAAAAAAGCCATACAGAAGAATCTGAACGGCTTTTATTTTTGCGCCCCTTCTTGGACTCGAACCAAGGACCTACGGATTAACAGTCCGGTGCTCTAACCAACTGAGCTAAAGAGGCATTTGTTTTTTCGCTTTTGCGAATGCAAATGTATGATATCCGCTCAGAAAATGCAATATTTGTAATTAAAAAAAAAAAAATTTAGTACATGAATTTACTTACAGTTGGAACAGTAGCCTTTGACGATATTGAAACGCCTTTGGGCAGAGCGGAAAGAGCCATTGGTGGCGCGGCAACCTATATTGCTCTTTCGGCAGCTTATTTTACGAACGCTGTACAATTGGTCTCTGTGGTGGGCGATGATTTCCCCAAAGAGACTTTATCACATCTGGAAGCGCAAGGAGTTGATTTAGGGGGCTTACAAGTCAAAGAAGGGCAAAAATCTTTCTTTTGGGCCGGTAAATACCACGATGATATGAATGGCCGGGATACGCTGGATACGCAATTAAATGTATTGGCTGATTTCGATCCTATACTACCTGATGCGTATAAAGATGCTGAATATGTGATGCTGGGTAATCTCACCCCCTCTGTACAGATGCGCGTTATAGAGCAAATGAATAAGCGGCCAAAGCTTATCGGAATGGATACTATGAATTTCTGGATGGATTCAGCTCTGGATAACCTCAAAGAAGTGATAGGAAAAATTGATGTTTTATTGATAAATGATGAAGAGGCCAGACAGCTTTCTGGTGAGTACTCATTGGTAAAAGCAGCCAAGATTATTCGTGACATGGGCCCTCGTACCCTTGTTGTTAAAAAAGGAGAACATGGCGCCCTACTGTTTCAGGATGACCATGTGTTTTTTGCTCCGGCTTTGCCATTAAATGAAGTTGTTGATCCTACGGGGGCCGGCGATACTTTTGCCGGTGGTTTTATGGGATACCTTGCCAAAACGAAGGATACTTCTTTTGAAAACATGAAAAGAGCGATTATTTATGGTTCTGCGATGGCTTCTTTTTGTGTGGAGAAGTTTAGTATAGAAAGGTTAAAGGGTTTGACGGAAAAAGATATTTCAGACCGCATCAAACGCTTTGTGGAGTTGGTTAATTTTGACGCTCAATTGTCATAAACCAGGAGCAGTGTCACAGCTCAGCGGCACTGGCCAAGGACACTTTAAATCCTTCTGACTGACCGTGCTGAGTCGTGGCGCTTATTTCCTGTTAATCTTTGTTGGCCAATTGGCCACAAGCTGCATCTATATCTTTTCCACGGCTTCTTCTGAGCGTAACCATGACATCCTGATCCCGCAGGTATTTAGCAAAATCGTTGATCTGATCTTCCGATGATTTTGTAAAGTTAACACCGGCTACCGGATTATACTCAATGATGTTAACCCTAACGGGAAATTGTTTGCAGAGCTTTACAAGCCTTTTAGCGTCTTCAATTTGATCATTAAAACCCTGAAAAGCGATATATTCATAACTGATCCTGTTTCTGGTCTGTTGATAGTAATAACTCATAGCTTCCATTAAGACTGCCAAATTGTTCTGCTCATTGATCGGCATAATGGTATTGCGCTTTTCATCGTCAGCAGCATGTAGAGACAAAGCCAGGTTGACCTTAGTGTTGTCATCAGCCATTTTCTTGATCATCTTGGCTATGCCGGCCGTACTGATGGTAATTCGTTTGGCAGACATATTCAGGCCTTCTTCCGCATTGATTTTATCAATACTTTCCATTACGTTTTTGTAAGCTAGCAGAGGCTCGCCCATGCCCATGTATACAATATTGGTGAGCGGATGATCAAAATGGGCCATAGCCTGTTTATTGACAAGCAAGACCTGATCATATATCTCGGATGCATCAAGGTTGCGAACCCGTTTCATCTTCCCTGTGGCACAAAAAGTACAGGTCAAACTACAACCCACCTGAGAAGAGACACATACTGTATAGCGATCATCGGAAGGAACAGGAATCAATACTGATTCAATGAGGTGACCGTCAAATAAGCGAAACCTTGTTTTTATCGTACCATCGCTACTGAACTGTACCTTATCTTCTGTGATGGCATTAATGGTAAAATGCAATTCCAGTTTTTGCCTCAAAACCTTAGATAAATTAGTCATCTCCTCAAAGTCATGGGCTCCTTTTTTCCACAACCATTCATACACTTGCTTCGCCCGGAAACGAGCTTCTCCCATAACTTGGAGACGTTCTTCCAGTTCTTGTTTCGATAGCTTTCTTATATCTTCCTTCATATCGTATTCATTTACCATAATAAATCAAAACATCAAAGAAATTACAATAGTTGATTCGATCAATGCGAGTTTTAACGCAAAGGTTCACATTTCTTTTCTAACCAATTTAGTTCTTCCGGATTTAGGAACGGAGACAACGCTTCAAAAACGTGCTGGTGATAACCATTAATCCAGCTCACTTCTTCCTTTGAGAGCAATTCACTATCTATCAAATTACTATCATAGGGGTAAAGAGATAGCGTTTCAAAGCCAAGGTAAGTGTCCTGGCCATTGGAGATTGCCTTTTTTTCTACACAAAGAATAAGATTTTCGATTCTGATGCCGTATTCCCCCTCGATATAAAGACCCGGTTCGTTGGACATCAGCATACCTGGACGGATAGGGGTAGCCGCTTTTTCAGACCTTGGAACGGGGCTGATGCTTTGCGGACCTTCATGGACATTGAGGAAAAAGCCAACGCCATGACCTGTACCATGTCCATAATTTAGACCTTGCTGCCATAGGAATTGTCTGGCAAATGTGTCCAGTTGTACGCCGGAAGTTCCTTCCGGGAAGATGGCATTAGCCAAAGCGATATGTCCTTTGAGCACAAGGGTATAGTGTTGTCTTTGTTGGCTTGTAATTTCGCCGCCCAGGTGCACTGTCCTGGTAATATCAGTAGTGCCTTCCAGGTATTGTCCGCCGGAATCGAGTAAGAGCAAACCATCTGGGCGCATGGGTTGGCTGGAAGTAGCTCCGGGCTTATAGTGAGCGATGGCTCCATTGGCCTTGTAACCGACGATTGCACTGAAGCTTTCGCCAAAATAATTGCCTTGTGCCTGCCGGAATCGGTTGAGCTGCCGGGATACCTCATATTCTGTAACCAATACCCGGTCAAGAATACCCTCCAGCCACATAAAAAGCTTCAGTAAAGCCACTCCGTCCTTGAGCATAGCTTTCTTAATAAACTTTACTTCTGTCGTATTTTTTTGGGCTTTAAGAATAGTGGGGGGCGTCTTGTCGTATACAAATCCATGCTCGCGAAGTTCAAGAATTTGATGAAAGCGGTGGTTCATTGTACTGGGGTCAATCCAAATGATATCGGATGGCTCGCTAAAACTAAGGAAATTCTCTACCTCTTCGTAGGCTTTCAATCTTATACCATCTGATTTAAGCTTTCTGCGTAACTGCTCATCAAATTGACGGCTATCCGAGAAGAGCAGAATTTGGTCTTTTGCTATCCAAAGGTAGCTTATAAATACAGGATTGCATGCTACATCAGCTCCCCTGAGGTTGAGTGCCCAGGCAATGTCTGCCAGATCAGATAGAAAAAGAACTGCTGCTCCACGTTCCTTCATTTTCTGACGAATGAGCGCAATTTTTTCTGTCCTGCTTTTTCCGCTATACATAGCATCATATTCAAAAACAGGGCTTCTGGTCAATTCTGGTCGGTCTTGCCAGATTTCGGCGATCAGGTCTTTTGTGCCTCGGAGTTGTATACTTTGCTGCTTGAGGGCCTTGATTGCTCTTCTGAATTGACTGACGGAAAACAAGCTGCTGTCAACGCCTACGGTTTCTCCTTCCTTTAGTGTTTCCGTTAGCCACTCGAGATATCCTTTTGAGGCCTCTGTTATTTCTGTGTAGAGTTTGATATCGCTGGTTTGTAATTCGAGTGCAGCCTGCGTGTAGTACCGCGAATCTGTCCAAAGTACAGCCATATCCTGAGTAACCAGAAGGGTACCCGCCGAACCGGTAAATTGGCTGAGCCATTCTCTGGCTTTCCAGTAGGGATGAACATATTCGCTCTGATGAGGGTCAAAGCTGGGTATAATGTAGGCTGCTAATTGTTCTCTTTTCATGATGCCTCTCAATGAAGCTAATCTTTTATTGATGGGAAGGGTAGTTGACATTGGAAGTAGATAGTTTTTTGAAAAGATTTTGATAAATCTTAGGTTTTCTTACAACCCAATCTTTTTTGGCATGTTTTTTGTAACAATAATTGTGATGATCTGCTATTTTTACTAAATTATAGCTAAAATAAAGGAAAACCCAAATCCTATTGAATTCTATTACAAATTAGTAAACAGGAATTTTTTTTATAAGGATTCCGCCCAATTAAAACTATTGAGTTGTAGAGAAAAAATTGACTTAAACACCTATTAAACGATGGATGTATTTTCAAAAAAAAGTAGATCAACAGTCATTAGCTTTTTAATTATATTCAAAAAATAACCATATCAGGCTGTGTACAAATGCTATTATTTTGGCAGATTAACATAAAGTCATCTGATAAAGCTAAGGAATTGGATGGTTACCGTCGTAAAGCAGCGAAATACTTGCTTTTTTGAAGATACATCTTAAACGGTAAATGTGTGTGATAAGGATGGTTCCCGTTACACACAATATGGAAGAATATATTGTGTTACCTTACAAAAATGGCTAGTAATGCAAAATTTACGCATTGAGCAGAAAATGCTCCAGAAGCTATCTCCACAGCAGATTCAATTGATGAAGCTGCTACAGATTCCCACTGCTACTCTTGAGCAGCGCATAGAAGAAGAACTCGAAGCCAATCCGGCCCTGGAAGAAGGAGATAGAGCTGAGGATCAAAATGAATACAATGCTGAGGAAGGAGAGGCAGCTGAAGGAGAAGAATACGGTGAAGAAGCTTTTGAACTGGATGATTATCTTGCCGAATATATTGAGGATGATCCCTCCTCTTATAAACTAAAAGACAATAGTATTGGTGGTGATGAAGAAGAAAAGCAAGCGCCGCTGGCTGTAGAAAATACCTTTCATGACTATCTGGAGCAGCAGTTGGGTTTGTTGGAAATAGGTAGTGAAAAAGAAGAGGCTATTGCGCTACAAATTATTGGTAGTATTGATGAAGATGGTTATCTGAGGAGAGAACCCTCCGCTATTATTGATGATCTGATGTTTGCCAAAAATATATATGTTACGGAAAGCGAAGTGCTGGATATTTTGGCGCTGATACAGCGTTTTGAACCCGCCGGAGTTGGAGCAAAAGATCTTCAGGAATGCCTGAGCATTCAACTGAGCCAAAAAATGGAACAGGAGGAAGAGGAAGATTGTACTGCTGACTTTCCTATGGAGATCATGCAGGTTGCCAAAAAAATTATCGACAATTATTTTTCTGAATTCACTAAAAAGCATTACGATAAGCTTATCCGGAATCTGGACATTGCCGAGGAGGAGCTCAAAGAAGCAATCGATGTAATTTTAAAGCTCAATCCTAAACCAGCCAGCGGTTACAATAGCTCTGGCTCTAGGGCTAGCCAGTATGTTGTCCCGGACTTTATTATTATAAATCGGGAAGGAGAACTGGAGCTTACTTTGAACGCTCGCAATGCACCGGATCTTAAGATCAACGATCAGTACAAAGATATGCTGCAATCTTATCAATCCAGTTCCCGGGCCGGAAAAAAGAATAAGCAACAAAAAGAAGCAGTTAAGTTTATCAAACAGAAAATTGACTCTGCTCGTTGGTTTATTGATGCTATCCGTCAGCGTCAGCAGACTATGTTTAAGACGATGTACGCTATTTTGCAGTATCAATACGATTATTTCCTCACTGGAGATCAGCGTAAACTGCGCCCGATGATTCTGAAAGACATTGCTGAGATTACCGGCCTGGATATCTCGACTATTTCCAGAGTCGCCAACAGCAAATTTGTACAAACGGAGTTTGGCACCAAGCGGCTTAAAGAATTCTTTTCTGAGGCTATGCAAAACCAGGAAGGAGAATCGGTATCTACACTACAGATTAAGAAAATCCTTTCAGAAATTATTGAGGAGGAAAATAAGCGTAAGCCTTTGTCTGATGAAAAGTTAAAACAACACCTCAAAGCTAAGGGCTACAATATTGCACGCCGGACAGTAGCTAAATATCGGGAGCAGCTTAATATTCCGGTGGCCCGCCTGAGAAAAGAATTATAATAATGAAGGTGGAACCCTACGAAGTCTGGATTGCAGATTTGAGTTCCAGAACCGGTAATGATACCCAAAAAATAAGACCGGTAGTCATCCTACAGAGTAATATACTGGCGGATACTCAGCCATCAGTGGTGGTGTGCCCGCTAACCTCTAAGGTTAAGCTCAGGCCCAGCGTCATAAGACTCAACCTGGAAGCAGGCGAAGCAGGTCTTGAAAAAAACAGTGCCGTCATGATCGATAAAATTACCGTTTTAGGCTTGAAGCGATTGCGCAATAAAATCGGTGAGCTTTCCCATCAAAAAGTCCAAACCCTTCAGCAAAATCTGAAAGTCACGCTTGATTTTGACTTTCCTTTTGGTAAATAAGCCGCCTAATCTACCTGGTCTAATGCTTCTATTATAACCCGGCAGGCTTCTCGTATTTCTTCTTCTGATATGATCAACGGCGGCGCTATTCGCATAGAATTGCTATTGAATAAAAACCAATCAGTAATAATGCCTTTATCAAGGCAATATTTAATCACTCGCTGCAAGTAGTCAAAGCTACCCAACTCTACAGCCATAAGGAGGCCATCACTTCTTACTTCAATAATTTTTGGATGTTGAAGTAAACTTCTGAATAGCTGTTCTTTCTTTCGTACCGCTTCAATGTAGGGCGTGTTCAGAAGCGTGTGGAGTGTTGCATGTGCTGCTGCACAAGTGACGGGATGTCCGCCGAATGTAGTAATATGTCCTAATATAGGATCCTGCGCCAGATTGCTCATCAATGCCTTACTGGAAACAAAAGCTCCAATGGGCATACCACCCCCCATTCCCTTAGCCATCAAAACTATATCAGGAACTACCCCGTATTTCTTAAAAGCAAATAAAGCGCCCGTCCGGCCGTATCCGGTTTGTATCTCATCAAATATTAGTAGCGTACCAGTCTGGTTGCATTTTTCTCTCAACTTGTGCAGGTAGTTATTAATGGGTGAACGCACACCCCATTCTGCCTGTACGGGCTCAATAATGACGGCAGCCGTACGGTGCGTAATCTTTTGAAGACAAAATTCACAGTTAAAATCAATATGCTTAATACCTGGCAACAGTGGGTAGTAAGCTTGCGTAAATTCCGTGGGCGACATCAGGCTGGCCGAACCCTGCGTACTGCCGTGATAGGCCTTTTTGCAGGCAATAATTTCCGCCCGGCCCGTAGCACGTTTAGCTAGTTTCATAGCTCCCTCGGTAGCTTCAGAACCAGAGTTTACAAAATAAATATTATCGAGTTGCCTAGGCAGCTGCTGTGTCAGTAACTCTGCTAACTGAACTTGTGGGGAGAGTATGTATTCTCCGTAAACTAGCGTATGCCAGTATTTTCCGAGCTGCTTTTTGATAGCTTTTTCTACAGCAGGATGCCTATGTCCCAGACAACTTACACTAATACCCGCAATTAGATCCATATACCGTTTTCCATCAGTAGAAAATAAGTACATTCCCGATGCTTTAGCTATTTCTAGCCCTAGCGGTTCTGGACTTGTCTGGGCAATTCGCTGCAAAAAAAGCTGTCTTTGGCTCAATGTTTTTATATTTTCCAATGCTCTATATCTTTTGTCTCTTGATAGCGTAAAAGTAAAATAAGAAGGTGCAAGGATATTAAACTTATCTGGGTTTTTGTTGTATCTAGATTTTACCAAACAATATCATCCAATTTCGATGCTATGGAAACATTAAAATAAACGGGGCTGTTTCAAACTATCTGTTTTTTTAGGTATTGTTGGGAAATAAACCAAATGGAGCGCCTATCCCTTTTTCACCAGTAATTTAATAGTAATGAAATCACTATTCAAACTATTGTTGTTGCTGGCACTGATTCAATCTTGTGAATATAAGACTGTAAGGCTGGAAGGCTATGAAGTTCACGGAATTGACGTTTCTCATCATCAAAATAAGATTGCATGGGATTCTGTCTCCAACGAAGAGATAAACTTTGCCTTTGTAAAAGCCACGGAAGGTGCCACACATCAGGATAGCCAGTTTGATACAAACTGGAAAGAGATGAAGCGTGTAGGAATAAAAAGAGGGGCTTATCACTTTTTTAGGCCTCAAACACCTGCTGAACAACAGGCTGTTAATTTTATGGATATGGTAGAAATAGAATACGGTGACTTGCCACCTGTGCTGGATGTCGAAGTTCTGGATGAAGTCTCTAAAGTTCATCTAATCAGCCGGATGCGAACGTGGCTATATATGATAGAGCTACATTACGATATAAGGCCGATTATCTATACCAACCAGAAGTTTTACAATAATTATCTGGCCGGCCATTTTGAGGAATACCATATCTGGATCGCCAGATACAGCTCCAGTTACCCAATTCTAAGAGATGGTAAGAAATGGCAATTTTGGCAATATGGTGATGAAGGTCAAGTAGATGGCATTGATGGCTTTGTTGATTACAATGTATTCAAGGGTACGATTTATGACCTTGATGATCTCTGCTTCTGGCCTAAGCCGATACTTTCTTCATTATAAACTTCCATTTTTTCACCAAAATGTCAAAGCGACAAATTATGGTGAAAAAATATATTTCCCTCTTGTTATTTATTTGCTCAAAAATTATCTTTGCCTCGCTCTTGAACGGAAGGGCATCTAGGAAGAAAAAGAGTGCAAAAAAAGTGTTGAGGTATT